>DATIAT010000085.1:0-8524 GCA_035457905.1 Nitrospiraceae bacterium | reverse complement strand
CTCGCCATTGATTCAGGAAAGAAGGCACATCTCAGCTTCTTTAACGCTGCGACAGCCGACCTGATGTATGCCACCAATGCCACAGGAGCGTGGCAGGTTGAAACGGTCGAGAGCCTCGGAGATGTCGGCCGGTCCACCTCTATTACGCTGGACCAAACAGGCAAGACGCATATCGCGTATTACGATCTCACGAACAACCGGCTCCGGTATGCCACGAACGCGTCGGGCGTCTGGGTCATTTCGACTGTTGCCAACAACGGTGGCACTCACACGGATCTTGCCATTGATCCTACTGGAAACGTGCATATCAGCTACGCCGCAGGGAACACCATCTCTTATGCCACGAACACGTCGGGTGCCTGGGTGTCGACTTTCCTCGCTGGTTTTTCGGGCGGCAATGTAACCGGTACGGCGCTCGTCCTCGACTCCACACAAAATATTCACGTGATGTATAAGGTGGATACGGGTTTGCTTTATGCGACGAACTTGTCCGGAATCTGGAGCAATACCGTTCTTGACGTGTCTGCCATTCTCCAGAGTACCAGCGCCATCGCAATCGATTCAGCTAATCGACTGTCCATCAGCTACTGGCGCAGTCCTCCGTTCGAACTCCGCCGTGCGACGAGCGCGCTGGGAATTTGGACAACGGAGATAGTGGACAGCCCCGATTGGTTTGGCATTCATACATCGATCGCGATCGACAGTGTAGATGCCGTACACATTGCGTACGAGGATGCCAACCTTGATCTAAAGTATGCCACCAATCGGACGGGCTCCTGGCAGACCCAGTTTGTCGATGCGGTAGGGAATGTCGGGCGGTACAACTCCATTGCAATAGATACTATCGGTCGGGTCCACATTGCGTACTTCGACGCGACGAACGGGATGATTAAGTATGCTGTTAAGTAAGAGCGGTGCAGGAGGGACGTAGGCCTCAACCTTTATAGTTAAGCAACTGTTGCAGATTAATACTGGTCTTATTGGCACGCCTATACTGCGTTGTGGTGAGCAGTGACAAGTAGCCGAGCGGGAGCCCAATTGTGCTAATGAAATGGACCCAGCCTTCTTCCGACACATGCCTCACACGAGGCAAGATGGGTGCTGTCGAGGGCGCAACGCACACTCATTGTCAGAACGAAGGGAGGGGCTCTCATGCACATCACGACATTGGGGATCGATGTGGCGAAGTCTGTGTTTGAGTTGCACGGGGTGGATGCGCGAGGGCGCGCGGTGCTCAGCCGACGCGTCAAGCGGGATCAGTTGTTACAGACAACTGCGCGCATCGAGCTAGCACCTTCTCTCCCCTAATCCCATCTCGTGCGGGGCAGTGAGGTGAATTCCGACTGCGGCCGTCGAACGACCACTTTCTGAAGTGGGGGTTCCGGGAGCAAAGGAATCGCCTCACTGACCTGCACTTCTTTATTTTTTAAAGATCAACCTCGGCTCCGTCATGCTCCCCATCGGAACTGCCACCAGTTCCCACCCGTTCGCTCCGAACTCGTTCAGCACGGTTTGCATATTTTGGGTATCAGGAAGCACCTCAACGATCTTGTATTGGAACCGTTTCGGCTCTTCAGCCTTGACTGCAAACGGCTGCCCCGTCACCAACAGGAACCCCAACGCGCAAAGACTGACACCCGCCATCAACCACGCCCATGAAAATCGCATGCTCTGCATAGATCACCTCGCATTGTTCTCGATTATTATGGATGCGCCACGCGCCAATTATGCCCTGTCCCCAGATCGACTTTTAAGGGTACCGACAACCCCAGCTTCTTCCCCGTCGCTTCCATCTCCGTCTTCACGAGCTGCTTCGCCTCTTCCAATTCCTTCTCCGGCACTTCGAAAATCAACTCATCGTGCACTTGAAGAATCATCTTGGTGTGCGGCAACTCGTGATGCAGCAACTGATTCACGTTGATCATCGCCACTTTGATGAGATCCGCGGCCGAGCCCTGGATCGGGCTGTTCACGGCCATACGTTCGCCGAATCCGCGCTGTACAGGATCGCCGCTTTGTAACTCGGGAATCGGCCTCCTCCGGCCGAGGATCGTCGTCGTGTAGCCTTTCGTTTTTCCTTCCTCGATATTCCGGTCCATCAAAGCGCGCACGGCCGAAAACTTCTCGAAGAACGTTTCGATGTACTTCTTCGCGTCCGCCTGCGACACGCCGATATTCGAAGCCAGGCCGAATGGACTGATCCCGTACACAATGCCGAAGACGACGGTCTTGGCCACGCGTCGCATGTCTCTGGTGATCTGACTGGAAGACAGGCCGAAAATCTCCATGGCTGTCGCCATGTGGATGTCCTCACCCTTCGCAAACACCTCGAGCAAGCGCGGATCTTGCGACAGATGTGCGAGGATGCGTGGCTCAATCTGGCTGTAGTCGGCGCAGAGCAGAGTATGGCCCGTCGGCGCGATAAACGCTTCTCTGATTCGTAACCCGTACTCACCCTTCACCGGAATATTCTGCAGGTTCGGATCGGTGGAAGAGAGCCGTCCGGTCGCTGCGACGGTCTGATTGAGCGACGTATGGAGTCGCTTGGTCGCCGGATTCACGAGTTCCGGTAACGCATCCACATAGGTGGACTTAAGTTTACTCAGACTCCGATAGTTCACGATCTGCGCAGGCAATTCGTGCTGTGCGGCAAGCTGCGTCAGGGTGTCTTCATCGGTCGAATACCCTGTTTTGGTTTTTCTGATCGGTTTGAGCCCCAACTTTTCGAAGAGTACCGCGGCCAGCTGCTTCGGCGAATTGATGTTGAACTCGCCGCCGGCTAATTCCCCGATCGCCTTGATCATCCTGTCGAGCTCCCGCTCTAACTCCTTACTAAGCCCGTGCAGGCCTTCAACATCCAACAAGAACCCAGTCCGTTCGATCTCGGCCAATACCGGCACGAGCGGCATTTCTACGTCGACGAAAAGCGCGAGGCTTCCCTGTTCAGACAGTCGTTCCGTCATAAGCGGAGCGAGTTTGGCCAACACCGACGCGGCCTCTGCCGCCTCTTCTCGCGACCCTGTATCCTCGTCGAAAAGGGATTGCGGCGCAGCGTTCGATGGATGTCCGGCCCCAAGCCGATGGCCCAGCACTTCCATCGCAATGGTTCCAAGCTGGTGATCGCGCCGATTGGGATTGAGCAGATAGTCCGCTACCATGGTATCCAGGTAGGGGCCCTCGAGGGTGACCCCGATGCGGTGAAACACCAGCAAGGTCGATTTCAGGTCGTGGACAACTTTGGTCCTCGTGGGGTCATGCAGTAACGCCGTGATGGGACGCATGTACGTTCGGACGTCGAGCGGAATGAACACGGTCCTGTCTCCCGTGGACAGCCCTATACCCTGCACCTCCGCCTGCGCCCCAGGTCCGCGGGACAGCAGGCACTGCAGGCCGAGGGCGTCCCCCTTGGGTAATCCCGCTGCAAATCGCTGGGCGGATGGTTCATCCTGAATGAGCTCCGTGCGAAGCGCGTTCGACTCGGCCGGTGTAGATGCCGGCTGGAATGATTTAAGGAGCGTGGTGAATTCCAACTCGCGTAACAACGCGATGAGCCGGTCCTGATGTGGCGGCTTTATCTGATAGGTTGCGACATCACATGTGACGGGATTATCCACTTGAATGGTCGCTAGCCTCCGGCTGAGGCGGGCGTTCTCGGCTTGATCGATCAGCAGCGCTTTGATCCGAGGCGGCGTCACCTCTTCCACACGACGCAGGAGTTCTTCAATCGTGCCGAATTGGGCGATCAGCTTCATCGCCGTCTTCTCGCCGATACCCTTCACGCCGGGAATGTTATCGGTCGCATCGCCCATGAGCCCCATGATCTCCACGACGCGTGCAGGCTCCACGCCGAAGCGTTCACGGCATTCCGCTTCCCCAAACCACTTGTCTTTTACCGGGTCGTAGATCTGCACGTGCGGTGTCAGAAGTTGGAACATGTCCTTATCGCCTGTGACGATGACGACGTCGAAACCGGCCCGTTCAGCCTGGTGCGCGAGTGCGCCGATCAAATCGTCCGCCTCGTATCCGGCTTGACGGACGGCGGGAATGTTGAGGGCCTCAACCACACGATGGATATAAGGAATCTGGGCGCTCATGCCTTCCGGCATAGGCGGCCGCTGTGCCTTGTAGGCCTTGAATTCCGTGTGGCGCAATGTCGGACCTTTTTCGTCAAACGCCACGACGAGACCGTCGGGCTTCCGTTCACGGAGTATCTTCAGCAACATCGTCGTGAAACCGAGGATGGCGTTGGTCTGGAGGCCTTTAGAATTATTCAGGGTCGGCAGTGCAAAGAAAGCACGATAGATGTAGGCGCTCCCATCAATCAGATAGAGCGTCTTGCGGCTGAGTTCCGTGCTCGGCATGATGCGGTTAGGGATCGGGAGACAGTATCAGCGGTGGTTTATCGAACTTTTGGCGCATGGCATTGATGGCACTCAGCAGGGTCGGCTGGCCGACCATTTTGGCCTCCAGCGCACGTTTTCCCGGGAAATCCATGAGCGAAATCCCGATCAGCATGGTCAAGAGGCCCTGCCCCGGCAAAAACAGCATGGCAAAGCCGGCCAACAGGAACACGATGCCGACGACGTTCTTGATGATCAGGCCCGACAGGCGCAGCACCGGATGATGATCCTTCATCCAATGGCGGGGCGTACGCGTATCAAAATAGTCGGCTGGCAAGCGAACCAGAATCAGCGGAATGGCAATCAAAGTGCCGACAAATCCGACGATCGAAGCAACGGTGAGACCGATAAGCACATCGACTGGAACCCATTGTTGGACTGTTTCAAGTAAATCGTCCATGCACCAGGCATCCTAGCATGCGACCTAAAGGCACTCAAGCTAACGGGAGGTGACGAGTGTTTACGACGTGTTTCTCAACGGGCTATACTTCTTGTGTATGTCGCATCTTTCGCCTTTCACACTTCGAATCAGCATCTTGCTTGGGGTGGCGGGCTTGGGCATGGGACTCCTTGCAAGTCCCTTCTTGGTCAGCGCATCCGATGATCTTCACATCGAGATCACCAAGAAAAGCCTGGGCAAAGAGGTCGTCATTACGCAGGGAGCGCGCGAGTGGTTCATGCTGATCGAGGTGACGCCGGAAAATTCCGTGGTCGTGCGGCAGGAGAAAGAGCATAATGCATACATCGTGGACGAAAGTGAGACGCATGACCGCCCCATGACCGCCAGCGAAGTCGATGCTGCCATTAACGACTATGTGAACAGCGTCAAGACACGCGCCGCAAAGAAGTAGCTCGCGACTATGCCGGCTCAACCCAAGTTCGTCATCTTTGCCCATCACGCCACTTACGATACGCTGCACCAGGTCGCGACCCTTGGCCTCACTGCCGCGGCGATGGGAAAGGATGTGATCGTGATCTTATTGTTCTGGACGATCAAGAAGCTGGCTGAAGGAAAGATCGATCAAGTGGACTTTCCTCCTGAGCATGCCGACTCAGCCGGCGAAGTGACGAGGCTCTTGAAAGAGAAAAAAGTGCCGAGGATTTCTGAAATGTTTCAGGACGCAAAACACGTCGGGAAGTTTCGCCTGATCGCCTGCAGCGCCGGCCTGGAATACATGGGCGTGGACTGTGCCGTTGTTGAAAAGCATGTTGACGAAATTATGGGGCTCCCCGCGATTATTGCGCTTACCTCTGATGCGGAAACGAAGCTCTTCATCTAGCGAGATGCCCAAGCCCTGATTCTGCGTGTCTCGCTTTTCGCGCCTGTCCCGCACGTCGCGTTTGCGCTCGGTCATCGCGAGCGTTTTACTCCGACTCGATCACAGTATTCGATGAGTTTGCATCGGCTGCAGAAGGGCGAGACCGGTTGGCAGAGGTTCTGCCCATAGGGAACAAGCAAATCGTTGAGGGTAATCCAATGCCGCACCGGCAATTTCCGGCGTAACGCCTGTTCGGTTTCTTCCGGCGTCTTTGTCTTCACGTAACCCCAACGATTGCTGATTCGATGCACATGTATATCCACACAAATGCCTGGTTTGCCGTAGCCGACCGTCACCACCAGGTTCGCCGTTTTCCGTCCGACTCCCGAGAGAGTGACCAATTCCTCGATGGATTCGGGAACTATTCCTCCATAGGCCTCCAGTAAGCGCCGGCAGATTGCATGAATCGACTTGGCTTTTGTCCGGTAGAACCCGACGGGATATATCGCGCGCTCGATTTTTTGAAGCGGGAGGGCCAGCATCGTGGCCGGCTGATGCGCCAGCGCGAACAATCGGGCGCTGGCTTCGCGTGTCGTCTTGTCTTTGGTTCGAAGGCTGAGGAGGCAGGATATGAGGATGCGAAAGGGGTCTCGATTCGACTCGCGCGCCACCACTCCGACAACCGGCTCTTCCCACTGCCGAATCTCGCGCTTCACAATTCTGAGAGCGGAAGCGATCTGATCCTGGCGCATGGGCGAGGAAGGAATATGAAGGCCTTGGGAGGAGTGCGATCAGCCAAACAGACGAACTTGTGGAAGGATTCTTACTCCGGTTTCCGCTTCGACAGCCACTTTTGACGTCTCCGCTGTGCCTCGCGCTGCTTAGCTTTCTTCCTGACACTCGGCTTTTCGTAAAACCGCCTGCGTTTCAGTTCGCGGAAGAGTCCCTCCCCTGCGAGTTTCTTCTTGGCGACTTTGAGCGCTTTCTCGACGTTATTATTGAAGACTTTGATTTCCATTTTACCTGTCTATATGCCTTCCCTGGCGACGATAGCTGTATAAGATTTCTTCTTGTGCCGACTTGACCCTGACGAGGTGGCGCAGTGTAACATAGCCCCCTGAGATCCTCAAGGCGATCCGTCAATTGACGAATCCGACCGAGCAGTGATGACTTAAGTGCGCGATTCTGCTGAATAGTTATGTTTTCAGAGACTGTATGACGTCCCCCATCAGCTGCGGCGATTGCCAGCATCAGTCCAACAGTCAGATCAGACCGGACACGTGGCTTCACCTCTGTCAAGCAGGCATGAAGGAGGGCTCCGGCCTCCGTTGCCTGTTCGGCGATTTCCAGAGGGATTTCGGTCGCCAGGTGGAGGGCAGAAGCCAAGGCGGCAGCACGAGTCCGGTCTGTCTTGTCAAGCTTCGTCGCCTGGATAAACCGCTGATACGCATCACGATCCGCTTGCATCAGCTCGCGAAGCCTCCGGCTGATCTCACTCAGCCGATGCTCCACTCCTTGTTGCCGGCTGAGGCGGGCTCCCATGATCCCCAGCGAGGCAGCAAGGGCGCCCACCAGGGCTGAGACCGTGCCGCCCGCCGGACTCGGTGTCGCTGCAGCGACCGAGTCCAAAAAGTCCGCGACCGATTGTGCTGGAAGATCAACCGGCTTCCGGTCACAAGACGGAGCCTGTCGCGCCGACTCACCGAATAGCCGGGTTTGCAATCTCATCTCCAACACCTGCGTTGAATCGAACTGTTCGAGTCTCAAACTATGCCCGGCAGTCTGAATCAGTGCTGCTTGGGGTACGAGTCCAACGAGTTCGCTCCCCATCACCTCAACACCTCGCGCGGCTGCGCGGACTCGGACTGCTTCAAATGCCACATGGAGTGGTGTGACGGTGTAATCGGTGAGATTCATGGCAACCTGAACCATCCGTCGACTGGTCAACTCAACACCGATCGCCTTGAGATGGGGCAACCCTCCGTTCGATTGGCGAATGTCTTTCGCGATAGATCGGGCTAGCGACAGATCTGTCGAGCGGAGGTTTACGTTAAAGGCGATCAAGGGAGGTCGCGCACCGATCACCAGGGCGCCGGCCGTTTTGTGGAGGCGGGAGGGACCAAAATCCGGTGTCCAATCAGGATCGGAGGCCATGCGGAAGGCCAGGCCTTCAAGCCCTCCTCGACGGACTGATTCCAGCGGAGCATGATCGCGGTGCGGAGCTGCTTGCTCATAGAGAAATACCGGGATCTCCAACTCGGTTCCTACCAATTGACCCACCCGCTTTGCCAGATGGATGCAATCCTGCATTGTCGCGCCCCTCAACGGTACAAAGGGTACGACGTCCGTCGCCCCCACCCGAGGATGGACGCCCCTGTGCTTGCGAAGATCAATGAGATCAGTCGCGACGCGAATTGCACGAAAGGCCGCTTCAGCGACAGCATCCGGTTCGCCGGCAAAGCTCAAGACGGAACGATGGTGATCCTGATCCCTTGCCTGGTCCAACAGGCATACCCCTGGCACGGACTCTACGGCTTGCACCAATGCACGAACCGTCGCCTGGTTCCGTCCCTCACTGAAATTCGGCACACACTCGACGATCCGATCCACATCCCGTCCTATCACGAATAAAAACAACGAGGCCGGAGGTCTGATCGTCATCCCTCCGGCTTCTCTCTGTTCTACGAGTCTCTATCGGCGCGATTACTTCATCTTTTTCACAAACGCTTTATAGACAGTTCCCGACTTCGTCTGTTCTTCTTCGAGACCGACCATCTGATGGCCTGTCGTATCGCACCAGGCCGGCATGTCTTTCTTAATGCCTTCGTCATCCGAGACGACTTCAAGCACCTGGCCCAACGTGAG
>DATIAT010000084.1:0-7842 GCA_035457905.1 Nitrospiraceae bacterium | reverse complement strand
AGGGCTGACCCTCTTCCGCCAGCAGGCTCCGCGCGTCACCATTCTTGATCTTCGTATGCCTGAAATGGACGGATTGACCGTCCTTAAGGAGATCCGTGCATACGATCCCCATGCGCCGGTGATCATCCTGGGCGGTGGAGCGAACGAAGGGCAGGAGAATCAAGCACGGGGGTTACGCGTGACCGATTTTATCCGAAAAGGTTTGTCGCTCGATGTACTAGTCGAATGCGTCAACCGAGTTGTACAGCTTCCGACTAAATCCGTTCATGCTCTACCGGTGGCGGGCAGTGCAGCTGTGGCCGATACGGGGGAAACGATTCTCGTCGTAGACGATGAGCCATTGGTTCGCGACTTGCTGGTACAGTTTCTCAGCCTCCGGGGCTATCGGACGCTCGGCGTGAAAGACGGGTCCGAGGCCCTTTCGATGGTGGAACACAACCCTCCCGATTTGATCCTTCTCGATCTGTTTTTGCCCGGTATGGACGGAGTCGAGGTGCTCAGACAGCTCCGCCGACGTGAATACGCCGGCGGGGTGATCATTATCACCGGGAGCCATGACGAAGAACGACTTGATGAAGCCTGGGCTATGGGACCACAAGAAGTGATCGGAAAGCCGATCGACCTAGAGCAATTACTAACCGCCATCCAGCTTGTGCTCCTCTGTCGCGAATGCTAAAAGTCTTCTAATGCCAATCGGAAGATGGACCGTCCGGTTTTCCCGTCTCTTTTTCGTCCTGTTCCTCAGCCACGGGGCTCTCGGTATTGCCTGCGCAACCGAGCCGGCCCCTCCGCCAGTCGTCATTCGACATCACGATTTGTTCGTACAGATCGTTCCCGAGCAGCATGGGCTCATCGCAAAAGACCGCCTGACTGTTGAGATGTCCCAGCCGAAGACTCCGATTCGTTTCTCCCTTGCCTCCACGCTCCAGATCGACCGCATCACACTTGTGCAGGAAGCCATCGGGGCGGACTCACTGATTCATGATCTGCCATTTGAAGTCCGGCGCGGTTCCTCGCCGGAATCGACCCTGGAGGTCAGTATTCCCTCGCAGGCCGAGAATATCGGGCTAGTGACGCTGGATGTTGAGTATCACGGCGCTATCAACGATCCGCCGCGCGATCCACGCCATCTTCGATTTGTAACACCCAGTGAGACTGCCGGACATATCGGCCCGGAAGGCGTTTATGTAAGCAGCGAGAGTCACTGGTACCCCGATGTCCCCGAATCCCTGAGCACCTACAGGCTGTTGGTTGCCATGCCGGAGGGGTGGACCACCGTGACTCAAGGAACGGCTGGTGAATCGCGCGCTTGCCCAGCCGGGCTCTGCCGCAACAATAAATTGATGACGACAGAATGGACTGTGGCGCAACAGAGCGAGGCGCTCACGCTGGTGGCGAATACGTTTGTCACATCGTTTCGCGACTGGACGGCCAAGACAGGTCAGAAAATTCGGCTCCTGACATACCTTTTCCCCGATGATGCGCATTTGGCCGAGGAATATCTCGATGCCACCGCGCGCTACTTGGACACCTATATTCCTCTGTTGGGCCCCTATCCGTTCGAGAAGTTCGCTGTGGTCGAGAATTTTTTCGCAAGCGGGCTTGGCATGCCATCATTCACATTGTTGGGCAGCGGCGTTATCAAGCGCCACTATGTGCAACCCTACGCGCTCGGCCACGAAATCGTGCATTCGTGGATCGGTAATAGTGTGTTTAATCGCGCCGAACGCGGGAACTGGGTGGAAGGCCTGACGACGTATCTGGCTAATTATTACTGGTACGAATTGATCGGTGATCGTGCGCAGGCACGGGACCAACGCCGTTTGATGGTGCAGGGTTACAATCTCCACGTGCCTCCGGAGCGGGACTATCCCGTCGCGCAATTCACGCAGAAACAGGACGAGCACGACAATGCCATAGGCTATCAAAAATCCGCCATGCTGTTTCATCTCCTGCGTCAGGAAGTGGGGGATGAAACATTCTGGCGGGCACTCATGAGTCTGGTGGTGCGATACCGTGGCAAGCATGCGGAATGGCGCGATCTTGAACGAGTCTTTACGGAAGAAAGCCGCCAGAATCTCCGATGGTTTTTTGCGCAATGGGTGGAACAAGATGGGGCGCCGGTGCTGTCCTTGTCTGAATCCGTCGCCCGTCAGGTGGTGGAGGGGTCAACGCAGACCTTTCGGCTGAAGACCACGATTGTCCAATCGAGCAGGCCCTTTCGTCTTTCCCTTCAGTTGCTGATTCGGATGGAGGATGGCCGCGAGCAGAAGCTGACTGTGCCGCTGCGCTCCTTGCATGAAGCGATCTCCGTTACCCTACCTGCCCGTCCAGTTACGATCGAGCTCGACCCCGAATTCATGACCTTTCGGCGGATCGCGCGGCAATCGATGCCGCCGGTGCTCAATCACTTCGTCACAGATCGGCAGCGATCGGTGCTGATGGCATTTACGGATGAGCCGGGTCATCCTTCGCCGTTTCGGGATGTGGTCGCGCGTATCGAAGCTCAGGAACAACAGAAGCCGATCGGCGAACGAGCCGTGGTGGGCTCGATGGCCCTGGATGGGCTTTTGCCTCAGGAAGGTTCGGTGTTAATATTGGGAAGCTCGGAATTGCGTTCGGGGATTCGTTCGATTCTGGCCAATCACTGCGGTAACCGTGTGACCCTGAGCGACCGGGGTGTCGCTGTGATGGGGGTGGATCACGAAGGGCCTGAACTGGCTCTGTTGGTGAGTTGTCACAGGATTGATCATCCGGGCAGTGTTGTGACGGTGCTGTACGCAGTGACGCCAGAGGCTGTGACAAAAGTGGCGCGGCTGCTCTTTTTTTATGGGTGGAATAGTTTCGTGCTGTTCAGGGACGGAGCGGTGGCCGCTCGAGGGGAGTGGCCACTTGAGAGCGATCGGACGGAGGTTCGTCTCAATGTCGAAAGTTTCATTCGGTAAGTCGTGCATGATCGGGATTGCTGCGTTGTTGCTGTGTGGGCAGACGGGACAGGCAGAGGCTCCTGCGTTCAAGGCGCGTATGGTTTCGGCCCACCATGCAGAGCGACATTTGAGGAATATCCGCCAGCTGACGGTAGGGCGGCAAAATGCCGAAGCCTACTTTTCCTTCAGCGGAACTAAATTGATTTTCCAATCCACGAACGACTGGACCAAGAACGCCTCCGTAGCCACGTTCCCAACGGCCGACGCTGGGCTGGGGTGTTATCAGATGTACGTGGTGGACCTGGACAGCAACACCGTTCGATTGGTAAGCACCGGCACTGGTGCCACAACATGCGGATACTTTTTCCCTGGCGATCGGCGTGTGCTTTACTCGTCGACCCATGCGTCGGGACCGAACTGTCCGCCGAAGCCCAAAAGAGATGGAGCCTACCGTTGGGCTTTGGACGATTACGATATCTATGCAGTAGGCATCGATGGACAAGAGCTGCAGCGGTTGACGTCAACGCCGGGCTACGATGCCGAGGCGACCATTTCGCCTGACGGCAAGACGATCGTCTGGACATCCGTGAAAGATGGTGATCTGGATCTCTATGCCATGAATCTCGATGGCTCGAACCCCCGGCGGCTGACAAACGAGGTCGGCTACGACGGCGGGGCATTTTTTTCGCCGGACAGCCGGCACATCGTCTATCGAGCATCGCATCCCACCGATCAGGTGGAAATCGACAAGTTTAAGTACTTGCTCAGCCAGCGACTAGTAGAACCGGGACAACTCGAGATTTTTGTCATGAATGCCGATGGAAGCGGCAGACGACCGGTCACGTCGAACGGCGCCTCGAATTTTTCGCCATTCTACTTTCCCGACGGGAAGAGAATCATTTTTTCATCGAATATTGAGACAAAAGGCGAAGGAGGCCGGCCAAGTTTTCATCTCTATACGATCGGTGAGGACGGACAAGGCCTGGAGCGGCTCACGTTCGATGGACAATTCAACAGTTTCCCCATGTTCTCCCCTGATGGCGCCAGTCTCGTCTGGGTATCAGACCGCCAGGCGAAGACGCCGGGAGAGTTCAATGTGTTTCTCGCTGACTGGGTTCCTTGATATCGTCAATCATTTAACGTGAGTCGTTAAACGTGTAGATCGATTTTCATGCACTCCCTTCGACTCACGACTCACGATTCACGACTGGCAGCTGTTGCAGCCGTTCTCCTTTCAGCTTGTGCACTCATCCTTGCCTTCGCAGGTCTATTTGAGTGGGATGCGCCGCTGGCCAGATTTTTCCGTGCTTTCAACGATTTTCGCGGTAGCTACCTTGTCAATCCTTGGCTGGCTCGGTTCAGCGATATCGGCGACCGTCTTGGCAGTGGCGAGAGCTTGGTGGTTTTGAGCGTCGCATTGCTGGCGATCGGATATGGCATGAAACGTCCGGCGTGGAAAGACGCAGGATGGCAGAGCCTCGTTGCACACGGTCTGGCTGCGTTGAGCGCCACTATTTTGAAGCATGCAATCGGTCGTCCTCGTCCCAGGTTCATGCATGCCGGAAACTTTGAGTTTACCCCGGCCGGCGGGAGTGGATGGGACTCGTTCCCGTCAGGGCATGCGGCGGCAGCGTTCGCGGTCGCTACTGTGCTGGCCACGAAAGTTCCGCGAGCGCGATGGCCCATTTTCGTTGCGACAGCGGCCATAGCCGTCAGTCGGATAGTCAGCGGGTCTCATTATCTGACGGACGTGACTGTGGGAGCTGCTCTGGGTTGTGTCATAGGAATGATTGCCGCCCGTCCCTTGCGCGGATGGCGTGCATCGGCTGAAATGGCGATTCGCCGGATGACCCCCTTCTTCGTAGCAACGCTCGCGCTTGTTTGGACGATTGCGCACCTCCCGTCGGAGGCCTGGCCGTTTCAGCAACTCTTGCAGGGAGGCCTCTTGCTAACTGCGTTGGGACTTGTGACCCATATCTTGTGGTCGGTGCGGCCGTCGTGGTGGCCGGCGTGGCTGTCCGGATCGTTGGCCCGCGGTCTTGTGGGATTGGGGTTAGGGATGACAACTGGCTCTCTGTTCGTCACGACCATCGTGCTGTTCGTCTGTACTGCACATTGGCTGGATGGGCTTCCTGGTGAGATCGAGTCTGCGGCAGATGCTTCTGTAGGACCACGGGTGGTCATGACGGAAGGTCTGTTCGTCGCGGCCATGCTGTTGGTATTGGGCGCGAGCTATGCCTTGAAGGGCATTGTGCCGATGTAAGGGCGACACGCGAGATGGCGAGAAATGCGTGACGTGAACAGATGAGATCCTCACCTCGTCCCGCGAGTCCCCGCCCGTCTCGCTCGGCTAGCCGCTCAGTGGCCGAGGATACGGGGTGGGGGAGGTGGGGGTGCACCTTCTGGAATCTTCACCATTGACTGATTGGCCAGCAGTATGTAGCCGTAGCGTTTGAGAATGGGGACCAGCCCGATTGCTTCTGCCGGCAATTTCGATTGCGTGCTTTCCGGCAGTAGGATCATCACCTTTGTTGGTTCTTTCAGGGCCGACCGTATCTTGTCCTCCTCCCCAAGAGGGACGAAGAGCGTCTTGCGCTTCGCGTAAAACACGGCGGACGGCCTCACGGTACCGTAAGCGATAAATTGATCCTGCCGATCCAGGTTCAGTCCTGCGGCATAGGCAAGTTCCTGCGGAGGCGCGATCACATATCGATTAACATGCGGTATCACGATCACGATGACGATCAGAACGATACCTGCTAATGTCGCCCCGGCGGCCCAGAACGCTCCTCCGCGTCGTTCGTCGTTTAAACCAAGATACCCCACGAACGTCATCCCGATTAACAATGTCATCGCAACCAGATAGGGGCCGTTACCGAGACCCACTTGTCCGGCTAAGGGGAACTCCCGCACCATCTTGGATGCATAGGTTGTGTAGAGCGTGGGAAGGGAAGCAAAGCCGATCGCCAGAAGAAACCCCAGCCCCATCATCAGATGGACGGAGCCTCGAATCCCTCTCGTCGTCGGATCTTGCAGGCCCCGGGACCAGTATGAGGCTGCCAATAGGGCGGCTGCGGGAAACAATGGGCCTATATAGTGAGGTAGGCGAGTCGCAGAGATCGTGAAGAACACGAAGATGCTCGCGACCCAAAGAGCGGCAAAGAGATCGAGTTCGTCCGTTTCATCTGGGTCTGGATGAGAACGCGCACGGCGTATTAGGTACCAATCCTTCAGGGTACGATAGAATGGGACAGGAAGGAGCGCACTCCAGGGGAAAAAGCCCAACAACAGGACCGGGAAATAGAAAAAAATGGTGCCCCCGTGTCCTTCCATAGGGCTGAGAAATCTGCCTATCGTGTGGGCCTTCGCGCCAGTGGCGTAGGCATCGCCGTGGATGAGGAACATGGCCGCGTACCAGGGCGCGGCGAGTAGAACAAACAGCAACATGCCTGCAATTGGAACCCCCTTTTCCCAATAGTCCTGCCATCGACGCATCCATGTAAGGTAGAGTGCTGCCACGATGAGGGGCACGGCGAACCCGACCGGCCCTTTCGTCAGGGTGGCGAGAGCCATACAGACATAGAACGCCCAGATCCATCGGCGTAGGCCGCCTGCTCCATGCAGGCCCAGCCAGAATCCGTATAGCGATGCCGTGGTAAAAAAAATCAAGACACTGTCGGTCAGCGCCATGCGGCCGAGTCCGAGGATTTCCAGGTTCAACAAGAGCATCAAGCCCCCGAAGAGCGCCACGGTTCGATCGCGCTGATGTGCGAGAAACAGGTAATGGATGAGGATCAAGCCTATGCCGAAGAGAGCTGAAGGAAATCGGGCGGCGAACTCGTTGACGCCGAACAGGTGATACGACAACTCCATCAACCAATAGAGAAAGACCGGTTTCGCGACACGCAGTTCACCGTTGAACGTCGGTGTCAGGCGATCTCCGGACTCGAACATCTCGCGCCCGGCTTCAGCTTTACGACCCTCGTCACGGTCGGTCAAGCCCAGGTCTCCGAGCCCCAGGCAGAACAATAAGCCCGAAAGGAGGAGGAGGACCAGTAGAAGCCATGCGTGGCGAGAGCGATCGGTCGTGGTCATAGACTCGTTCGAATACTGTGATGACGGCATACGTTGAGCGTGTCGGGTCTCAATGAATTATCTTGGTGGATTGGAGGGGCTGATCGGCCGGTTCGGCTGGTTTGCACGAGAAATCAGCATAAGGTTACGAATATAGACGATCGCTCCGAGCCCCTGTCCCGCGATGAAGACCGGATCTTTCCGGTAGATCGCATAGGCGAGGGTGATAAGTCCGCCGATCAGGCTCATATACCAAAACGAGATCGGGACCTGACTCTCCGCTTTTTTTTCAGAGGTGATCCATTGGACCACCCATCGGCCGAAAAACAGCCCTTGACCGAGAAATCCGATGCCGAGCCAGATTGTTTCGATGCTCATGATGGGACCGTCATGTCGATGGCCGGAGCGGACGTGGAGCACAGGAAGCCCAAGACAGCCGATTCTTTCGGACGATAGAGTGTCGTTTGTCGCTCATCTCTCGCTGTTCCCACCGGTCCGCTCGTCACCTGTTCCGGAATGTATATCGCAATACTCGGTTTTGCATCCACCGCACGGCGATCAAATCGTAGAGTGTTGTGAACAATCGGTTGCCCATGCCGTACTTGGAGATGCCGTGAATACGAGGATAGTGCCTGACCGGCACCTCCGTGACGGTGAACCCGTGCATCAGCGCGAGTGCCGGAAAGAATCGGTGCATGCCTTCGAAGAGGCGCAGTCGTTCCAGCACAGGCCGCCGGAATATCTTGAGCGGACATCCCGTGTCATGGATGCCGTCGTGCGTAAAAGACATTCGAACATGGTTGGCGATTCGGGAAGACATTCTCTTCACCAGACCGTCTTG
>DATIAT010000083.1:0-94773 GCA_035457905.1 Nitrospiraceae bacterium | reverse complement strand
TCGTGCTCGCCGGCAAACGTGCAGAAGACTGCGTTTCCAGTTGCGCCAGGGGGAGCGATGCCTCCGGTCGAGGGCTGCACGAAGCAGGACTATGCGGTTCTCATCGTGATCGGCGTGGGTGTGGAAGACTGAACGCCGGTGGCGCCCCGACGGCTTGTGCGGCGAGCCCAGCATGTAAACGACACGATGGTGTCCGACTGATGAGCACTGAACGCCCCAAACGCGAGACCATGTCTCTCGAAGAAGCGACGATCTCCAACATGTGGGAGATCGCGGCGATTGTTGAAGCGCTGGAACGGAAAGGCTCCTGCACGAATCAAGAGCTCTACGACAATATCATCGAGTTTCGCCGCAAGAATTCCCAAGCCAGCATTCCCGAGACTGTCTTTCCTGAGCCATACGTCCTCACTGAGACCGACAACCAGATTATTGACAACATCTAGGAGCTGTAGCCCTGGTGTGATTCAACCGGCTTGGCGCAGATGGGCGGGGGGAGCAAGGTAGCAAATGCGTCCGCCGGCATCGGCCGACCGAAGAGATAGCCTTGAGCCTGGTCGCACCCCTGTTCGAGCAGCAGCGTCCGTTGGGCCTCCTGCTCGACCCCCTCGGCGAGCACCAGGAGATTGAGGCTATGGGCCATCGCGATGATCGCCCGTATAATCGGGGCTGGATGGGCGTCCGTGAGAATATCCTGAATAAACGATTGATCGATCTTCACCATGTTGATTGGCAAACGCTGCAGATAGCTGAGCGACGAATAGCCAGTCCCGAAGTCGTCGATCGAGAGTAAGACCCCCATTGCCTTCAAGGTAGTCAGCATGGCGATCGACGCATCCAGGTTGCGCATGGCGATCGACTCTGTCAATTCCAACTCCAGGCAAGCGGGAGTTAGCCCTGTCTGTCGGAGGTTCTCTTCCACGACGGACAGCAACGTATTGCCGTGGAACAGTGAGTGGGAGACATTGACGGAAATGCGCACCGGCATCTTCCCTTGTTGCTGCCACGCTTGATTGTGCCGACAGGCTGTTCGCAGCACCCACTCATCGATCGTTCGAATCAGACCCGTATCCATGGCAACCGGTAGGAATTCCGCAGGAGGCAAAAGCCCTCGCTGGGGATGCTGCCACCGCACGAGCGTTTCCGCACCGATAATCCTTCCCGTCCGCAAATCGATCTGCGGCTGGTAATACACCGCGAACTCCTCACGCTCTATGGCATGACGGAGCTCTCCTTCCAAGCTCAACCGCTCATTCGCAGCGGCATTAAAGGTGTTGGAATAGAACTGAAAGTTATTCCGGCCATGTTCCTTGGCGTGATACATCGCGCTATCCGCATTCTTCAGCAAGGCATCGACCGAATCTCCATCATCCGGAAAGATCGCGATCCCCACACTGACTGTGACGAAGATTTCTCGCCCTTCGATCGAGAAAGATTGCGCCAGCGACTCTAGAATTCGGCGTGCGACTTTTCCGGCATCCTGCACCTCGCGTATATTCGTGAGCAGTACGGTAAACTCATCGCCGCCCAATCGAGCGAGTGAATGATTCTCCTCTTTTCCCAAAGACCGACACACGGAATCACTGTGCCGCACGGATTCGGCCAGACGCTCGGCTACGCTCTTCAGCAGCAAGTCGCCAATATTGTGGCCCAATGTGTCATTAATGACCTTGAAACGATCCAGGTCCAGAAAGAGCGTGGCCAACGTGGTGCGGTAGCGGCGGGCATGCGAGAGGGCCTGCGTGAGACGATCTTTAAACAACACGCGATTCGGCAGTCCCGTCAGGCTATCGAAGTAGGCCAGGCGATGAATCTCTCGCTCAGACTGTTTCCGATCAGTGATGTCTTGAGCCATGCCGACGATCGAGAGCGCCTTCAGTTGGTCATCGAACACCGCCTCGGCCTGAAGGTTGACCGTAACATCCATGCTGTTCGGCAAGACAAGACGATGGTCGATATCGCACGGGACTCGCTTGCTTAGGATGCGCTTCAGTGCCTCATCAACACGATTGCGGTCTTCTGCATGCACGCGCTGGAGAAACGCGTCGAAGGTTCCAGCAAAGTCTTGCGATCGAATGCCCATCAGACGACAGAGCTCATCAGACGCGGTAAACTGATTCGTGTCCGGACGCCATTCCCAGTTGCCGATCTTCGCGATCCGCTGGGCTAATCCCAGCCTCGCTTCGCTTCTGAGTAGAGCAGTCAAGGTATGGCTACTCCGCAGCATATACCGCATACGATAACTCAAGATCATCGGATTGAGCGGCTTCGTGATGAAATCCGTCGCACCCTGTTCGTAGGCATGGGCAATGGACTCCGTATCGTCGAGGGCTGTCATGATCAGAATGGGCACGCGGCTGCCTCCGGCGGAACCACGCAACTTCGCACAGGTGGCAAACCCATCGAGACCAGGCATTAGGACGTCCAGGACCACGATGTCCGGATGAGCAGTCGCAAACAGCTCCAACGCCTTGTCTCCGCTGTCTGCCTCACACACCTCGAGGCCAGACTGCTCCAAGGCATCACGCACAACAGCCCTAATTAACCTGTCGTCATCGACGACGAGAGCCAGCGACGTCGCTCGTTCTCCTTGAGGCCCCATATTAAGTCCTAGAGGAATGCCCCAGTTACGCGGGGGTGTCTGCTCTACAGTTCGAGCGAAGACCGTTCAACAAAACCACTCTATCAGGCACTGGGCCGAAGGCAAGAAAACGCGCATATCGAACGATGTTCGAGAGAGGCAGAAAGATGGAGGATAGTTCGAAGCACTGGAGCCAGCCAGTCTGCGGTGCACTTTCCCGGAATCTTTCGTGTTTGAACTCGAAGGTCCACTGGAGATCGTCGAAGGGCTGGGCTCGTTCCACAAGCGGCATGGGACGCGGAATGACCATGCCTTCATGCTCGGTGACACGTGGAGGACATGGCACTGGGAGCAGCCCTAGGAAGATAGAGCTAGGGGTCTTTTCCGCGACTGACGGACGGCCAGGTGACAACACCGCCGGAAGAGACGAGACACTTAGAGGCGCAGTATCTCCGCAAGCGCCTGCACCGTCAACGGAGCATTGCCCTCTGCACGATTGTTGACGAGCACATTAAGAGGGGATTCTCAATTCACATGAGATGAAACCGCGGCCAGCAACTCCTGCACACTAAATGGCTTTTGGAGTATGTCGTTCGCCCCCAGATGCTTCGCCATGTGGAGATAATTTGAGTCCCCACAGATCGCAATCATCTTGATGGTTGATCGCATTTTACGCACCAGCGGGATCAGTTCCAGGCCATCCATTTCCGGCATCAAGAGATCCACCAGAATCAGATCCACGTGCTGATGCCCCAGGAGACGCAGGCCGTGTTTTCCATCTTCGGCAGTTAGGACACGGTAGCCCGCCCCTTCAAGCCCAGCCGTATAAAGCGACCGTATCGACTCTTGGTCATCAATAAGCAGGATTGTCGCCATCGGATTGGTTTTCCTTTCTCTCAGAGCCGACAAGCGCATCCTGTACTCTTGTAGTGTACCGATGGAGGTGTGGCTACTGGCGGAGTCGCCAGGTGGATCAGCCAGTCCAACCTAGGTCACCTCGACCGGCTCCCAGGAAAGTCCTAAGTCATCATCCGCCGATTACTGGCGCTTCCAGGTCCCGTAGGCCCAGTTAATGATGTCGAGATGATTCTCTAGCGAGACTTGTTCAATGGTGTTGAGCGGTCGCCCCTCGTCGAGCCACTGCACGAGGAGTCGCGTACATTTCTCGAAGTCGGTCACCGGAGAGTTCTGTTCGGCCATTAGAACCCTTTACCGCGCTTCGAGAGTTGAAATGCGGTTCTTATAACCGAGTGGTGGGTGAAGTCCTATCGCCGCACCGATGATTGCTCTGTCATGGTTAAGACGACAGAGGCACTGCATCACAACCCTGTTGACTTCCGGTGCTATTCAGGTCCATGCTCCAGTTCCGAATATCTAACACACACCGCCGACGGCCCCCTGGAAGGCCTGACCGCCGACTCTGTGAGTGAAAGGCGGGTGCCCCATGCCCAATCAACTGCAATTCCGCGATGAAGTCTTCTCCCTTATCAGAGCTTGCGAGCGCCTGATCTCAGCTGCAAGAATGCCTGGCAACGCCAAGCTCAGTGTCGATGAACGTCAGGTGGTTGACTACTACGCAGCGGAACTATCTAAGATTACTGAGACCGGCTCCTCAGTCACAGTCTTCCTCAGATAGAATAGCGCTCTCCGTTGACTCGTTGCGCCTTCGTTCACACCCTCCACGAGGCACAGTCTTGACACATTCCCCACGGTGAGCCTAGCGACCGCAAGGGAGCGGGCCAGGGCGCCCTAATTAGCAATCCTTGTACAATACGCCCCCCTTTACGCGAGGTTTGGCCCGCTATGCAGAAATACTATCCACCAAAGCACCATGAGAAGCAGTTTCATTGCATACATTGCGGGGTCTACTCCGCACAATGCTGGGGCAAGTTCTTCTTTAATCCTGGCACTGGGATTGCTGTTTACGAACCACTCACTTACTGCATTTGTGTCCATTGTCACAAGTGGAGTAACTGGTTCTCAGGACGCATGATCGTTCCTTCAGAAACACCTATCCCTCCTGCCCATTCAGATATGCCACAGGCCTGCGTAACCGACTAAGATGAAGCTCGAACCATTGTGGCCGCATCTCCACGAGCGTCATGCGCACTCCTCAGATTAGCACTACAGAAGCTCATGGTTGAGCTTGGCGAGAAAGGGACAACATTAACGACGATATTGGTAGCCTGGTCGCTAAGGGGCTACCAATTCAGATTCAACAGGCCCTCGACTTCTGTCGGGTGATAAGGAACAACGCAGTTCACCCTGGCGAGATTGATATTAACGATACGCCTGAAGTCGCGTACAATCTTTTCGAGATGATGAACTATATAGTAGAAGACCGTATTGAACGGCCCAAAAAGATTCAGGCGCTCTATTCACAGCTACCCGAGGGTGCGCGCAAATTAATCGAGGCTCGTGACACACGCAAGGCCTAACTTGTCCTTCTCCATTCGTCCTTACTGTTTCAGTACTGCGTTGCACGACTCACCCAAGCGGAGACCCAAGCAGGAACACTGCGCCAAGTTCGGATGAGGGTGTGAATCTGCTCGAACGAGCTAGGTGCGGGAAAGAGCACACTAGACTTCCCAGGCTTTAACGGAGACCTTTGGGGGTTTTTTCGGTAATTGTCAAAACCAGTACTTCTGAGTTATTCCCTGTTCCAAAATGCTTCATTATTATAAGTACTCCTCTGCTGGATTCTCCTATGCTTATGGACCATCCTTTCGCGGTCCTACAACAAATGTAATTGATAGGCCCTTGTGCCAGATCTTTGCTACCAGAGGCATGTAATGAAGCATCGGCCAGTTCTTGAGATGGTGGTGGTATTCAGTCTGATCGCAATCATCGATCTCCCAAGCACCTGGGCCGTCTTGGGGGACCCTGCGAGTTCTGTCGAGGCGGATCGCCTTGCCCTTGCCGGACAGATCCGGATGATCCCCGCACAGCGCTACACCATACAAGAAATCACCACATCGGAATTCGTGGTGAGGGAATATGTGTCTGGAAATACGGTCTTTGCGGTGGCCTGGAGAGGGAGAAGACCTCCAGACTTGGCATCGCTCTTAGGCGCCTATTTTCAGGAGTATCAGGAGGCCGCGGCGGCTGCTGCCTCAACCGGACCTGTACGGCGCGGAGGGACCCGCATCCAAGCCCCCCATCTCGTAGTTGAAACGGGAGGTCATGCAGGAGACGTCCGGGGAAGAGCCTATCTTCCCTCACTCCTCCCTCCCGGCGTCACGGTGGAAATGATCCAATGATTCACCACCGATGCGCGGCGGTTCTTGTCGTCATGGTGGTCACCAGCCTGCTGGGCTGTGGGAGTTCAGGGGACTCCAGTCCCGCTGGTCTTCCCAGTCCTTCTGGTTCCAATGTTCTCACCATCACCGTCAACCCCTCTTCAGCTGCCGTCTGCACATTTGCTAATTCCCCCTGCACCCAAATCACCATTTGCCACCCCGGCACCTCAACCTGCCAAACTATCTCGGATATTTTGGTAGATACCGGATCGTCCGGGCTCCGGATTTTTGCCTCTTCGCTAACGCTCACACTCCCATCCAGCCACATCGGTGAATGCATGTACTTTGGAGGCGGCACAGACTGGGGATCCGTTCAAACCGTGGATGTTATTCTGGGCAAGGAACCGGCTGTGTCCGTGCCAATCCAAGTGGTCGATCCGACCTTCGCAGGACAATACACCTCCACCGGGCAACCCGTTTCGAACATCTGCGGCGTTGCCGCGGTCATTTCGGATCCTTCTCAAGTCGGGCACAATGGTATCTTGGGCGTTGGGGTATTTCAGTTCGATGGGGGGTTTTACTACAACTGCATGCCTCTGCCTTGTACGGCGGTCGCAGTCTCGCCTTCTCAAGAGGTTCAAAATCCGGTCGGACTTCTGCCAGTTGATAACAACGGGGTCATCGTCGCCCTGCCGTCCGTGCCGGCCAGCGGATTGCCTTCCCTCACCGGTTCGCTCATCCTCGGCATCGGAACAGCATCGAATAACCAACCTTCGGGAGTTACGGTGTTGCCGACCGACTCATCGGGTCGCATCGTGACACACTTTGACCTCAGCCCGAGCACCAGCATCCAGCAGCCGGGAATCATTGATTCTGGCTCCAATGTCCTCTTTTTCAGTGACTCGTCTATATCGATTCCATTGTGCACCGGTGCCTTGTCTTTTCTGTATTGCCCTACTTCTCCCTTACACTTCTCAGCGGTCAACACAGGATCGTCAGGTTCTCCATCAAGCTCGGTCAACTTTCAAATCGCCAATCCCATGCCCTTGCTGTCTTCAGGGCAGGCCGCCATAAACAATGTTGGCGGACCAGCAGTTTTTCCGGGGACGTTTGACTGGGGGCTGCCATTCTTTTTTGGCAGGACGGTCTATGTCGGGCTCAGTGGAAAAACATCGGTGCTCGGCACGGGGCCATTCTTGGCTTATTAGAGGATCAAGTCTTACCAGGGGTATTCTCGTCGAACCGTTTCTTCCCCACCTAGTGTTTGTGCCTCCCCCAGGCGCATCCAGCCCTACCCATAGACTCGCCCCACGTTGATTGAAGGTCTAAGAACTTTCGCTGTGGCAATTTGCGATTGGGGTTTCGCATACCGTCCATATACAATATGAAGTTTGGGGTTCTGTGTTTTGGGGCCTATACATATTTATCCTCAGTGATGGAGCCGGGAGTATTGTCGTGGAGGTGCCGAGTGATTGCGGACGCTCGCAGGAAGCCATCACGATTATTTCTGAAAACCAACAAGTTTCCACAGAAGTCCGCATTGAAGCACCAGGGTATTATATGGGGCAAGGCATCACTCCACCTGGTGAGTTCAAGCCGACGATTCGTGCCATAGCTTTTCGCGAACCAATTGTGAAAAACCAATGAGGCTGCGATCGGCTAGGATTTGCAGGCTTCGTGGGCGGCCGGCGATGTTGAAAGACTAGAACCTATCTCAGAATTGAAATGCGATACCCTATCGGCTCTGCTTGGGCGCAACGTAGCGACTGGACTGTGGCATTTTCAAGAATTTTGCATACTGTTTGAGGTTGATGCTTCTGATTTAAAACAAGTTCCTCATCGAAAATCGAATTTGAGAGTAGGTTCTAGGCAATATCACGTCGTCTGAGAAACAAGCGATTAAAAATGGTAGCCGACGCCGAAGAGGAGATTATGCGCGTTATAGTCTGCTGTGAGACCGAGCCCAACGCCTCCCACATTATCGAAGTTGAGATTGTCGGCGTGATTGAACTTGTACTCTCCAAAGAACGCTAGGTGTGTCGTCATCCGGTACCTCAACCCGAGTTGAGTATTCAGTCCTACATCCGTGCTCGAACTATTCGAGCCATTCGAAAGGTGGGAAAAGAACACCGCGGCCCCCACTCCGGCGTAGGGTTCGAAGGCCCCCATTTGATGCCTGACCACGATGTTCACGGGAGCCCAGGTCAAGACCCTGAGGTCCATTTCAGGTGCGGTTCCGAGATTGACTCCTCCTATAGTGAAGTTTTGCTGCTTCACATCAGGCGTCGCATTGAATACTTCGGTTTCAACTCCGAGCCACTTCAGCGAGTCAAAATAGTATCCCACTTTGGCACCGTACATCACGGAATTGTCGAGGGAGAGGTTATTCCCACCGAGAGTGCTCCCCCCTGCGTGCCACTGCACGCCTAACAGCTTTTGGGGAAGACTCACACCCAGTTGTCCTGCCACATACATCTCCGCCTGGACCGGGAGACTCAATACAGTCCAGCAGAGTAACGTTACTGCCACAGCAGACCATCGGATCACAGAATATGCGCGTCGCATGTTTTCCCTTTCCTTTATCTCTGGAGTTAACCTGTCCCTCATGAGCGAGGAATCATGAGGGTATGGAATCCTGGAAAGACGAAGTTGTCAAGAAATCCGTTGAAATACTCTGAGCAGACTCATGCAGAATTGCTACAGCTGATCCTCAAGATCCGGGAGGGTCTCTCAGATCTCTAATCACCTGCTCCAGCCGCTGGCGCTCTGTCTCTCTGAGCTGAAAGAAGGCCAACCCGAACATCGGGGCGTTCACCCACTGTACGCTCGCTGCCTCAATCATGAGCGGCCAGTTAAAGCCTGCGACAGAGACACTGAACTTTAACGACACACCCGGCTCTACGGTGGTCCGACTCTCGATGCGACTTCCATCCAACGACAGATCCAGCGTGACGCGGTCCCTTCCACCTTGCGGACGCCGAAAGCGTCGTGTGGAATTGCACATGAAATCTCGGCGTCACTCTCCTGGTCATGCTCGCGGGAGTACGAACTGGTATTGCAGAAAGATCCTCTGTGAGTTTTCCAGACGATGTTACGAACCATGCACGCGTATTGGATCTACCGAGAAATGAAATGTGACTGGCTTCCGACTCACAAGGAACCACCGCTCGACGTGATCCACGCGGTGTCCGAGGAACAGCGACCTCCCCTTCGGCAGGAGCCCCTTCTTCGGCAGCTCCTGAATCCGCTCCTCAATCAGAAGGGTTTCGCCCTGAAACCACCTGGCTCGGTTTCGTCATTACTCCTGTTTCGCATTTCCCGTTCGGCCTCCACACGACGCCACTCTGCCGCGATCATTCGGTCGAGTTCTGCAATATGCTTCTCGGCGAACGCTTTGACCACCTGCCGTTCGTCTGTCAGCCAGTACCTTAGCGATTCCTTCTTGACCCGCCATACGTCTGCAAGCCCAAATTCACCCGAGACCACGCCGGTGCTGTCGATGCTGATCCGGACTTCACTCATTTTGCGATCGTCATGTGGAAATCGCGACACAATCTCTTTCAAGACCACGTAGGTGGATGTCTCACCAGGATAGTTCTGGAGAACCGCCAGGGAGAAATCTGCCTCCGCATCGCCGCCAGCTTTGACTAACTCGGCGAGCGCGGCGGCAAATTCCGGGGGGCAATTGGGAAGCGCTCTGCTGAGCAGGCTCCCTCCTCGAAACCGGAATTGCTCCCGGTTTTGAGCGAACCACAACAGTCCCTTGCTGATGGCAAGTTGCGGGTCTTTCGAGAGCACCTTTTCAAGTTCTTGGAACTCAAACGGCACCGCTTCGAACTGCTCTTCGTCGGCGCCCTCGGACGTCCTGGCGAGCCGAGTGGCAAGCACTTCGTCGAGTCGCTGCTGCTCAGTCGCTCTGATTCGAACAAAAGCTAGCCCGGCGGTTTGCTCACTCACCCACTGCACATCAGCTCCATCAATCACCAGCGGCCAATCCAAGCCGGGCGCATAGATGCGCAGTTCTAACGAGAGGCCTGGCAAAAAGAGGAACGGGCTTTCCAGTCGGCACCCGCCCCTTGAGAGATCGAGCATGAGGCCTGTTCCCTCGGGCTGGGTGGGGTCTGACGCCGTGGTGCGAAATTGCACCCGGCAGCGAGGCGTAGCGCGCCGATCCTCTATCTTCATGTCCATAACTGATCGACTCCCCACCTTCCCATCAATGGAACTAATCACCAATCACTTCCCCTTCGGCAGCAATCCCTTCTTCTCCATCCTGAACGTGCGCCTAGCACATCTCTTTGATCTGCGCTGCCAGTATAGTTTCGAAGCAGACTGTTTCCAACCGTTCCCTTCGTAACAGAGCCCTTTCCCATCTGGACAAACACTTGCCTGAGAATCCGAGTTTACAACCTCTGCATAGGCATAAAGAGCAGTGAATGGGCAATGACCGGACGGTCGTTGCACGTTCCAGCAGGGCGGAGGGATGACTCACCAGCAGTCAGGTCGCTCTGAGTTGGTCGGCAAGCGCCACCACCGTCAAGGGTGCAGACCTCTCGTACCGATTATTGATCAGCACGTAGGCTTACTGTCCTTCCCCCACCACATGTTTCACCAATCAGACAGTATAGCGAAATTCTTATGGACCTAACGCCGCCGATTTGACCACCACGTATAGAGCACAAACACGATAAACGGGAGAAGCACAATCGCAAGCCCGATCACCGGTAGGAGAAGAATGGTGAAATAGCGTTCCAACAGAGACGGTGTGTCCATACGATGATAAACTCTAGAGGGAATGAGCGTTGATGAGATCAATGGTAACGAGCCTATTCCAAGGTGTAAAGCATCCACCCGATGGGGCCGAGACAGCAGGATCGGAAGTGGGCTATCAAGTGGCGTGAACATGTTCGAGGAGTTGTCGAGGAAATCATGAACAACTCTTGCGCCTTCGTTCAGTTCCCCCCTACAATGCGCCGCTAGGGGAGGTGCGTATGCCCTTCATCATTCGAACCTACCGCCGCTTCCCCATACACTGCTCCGTCACGTACAGCTCAGGTCATTCCCAGGGCACCGGCACCATATGGGATTTCTCAGTGAACGGATGGAAACTCTCAGGCGATGTGCCTCTACGATATGGGCAGACGTGTCCCTTGACCGTCACCTTGCCGAACCAAGAACGCATTGTCGTGACGGCTGCAACTGTGCGGTGGGCCCGAGGGCAGGAGTATGGCCTTGAAACCGTGGCGATTGACAAGGAGATACATCGTCGGTTGGAGAAGGTGATCAAACAACTCGAAGAAGATTCATGTGAGAGCATCGAATGACCGCCACCCGCCCTCACGCCGGCCACGTCCTCAGGATCCGTGCCCCAGACAGGACCCTTCGATCTTTTGCGTCGGATTGGCCGGCAAAAACGACACGACGCCCTAGTCGCGTAGCATCTCTGAGAGCGCCACAGTCTGTTTGACGTGACTCCCTGTATACTCACGCATGCCTGGCTTTCGGCCTACCGCTGAGCTTCGCTGCTGGAATCCCGTTGACCCTGCTGCTCTCAAGCGCGCAACGTCCAGAGTAGGCGCGTCAGCGTGGCCAATTCGAGCTCCGGGACCTGGTTGAACTGGACTCCGAACGCAGTAGCCCCGACCCAACGAACCACGGCACGAGGGACATAAATGGCAGAGTGTTGATCAGGCCGGATATGAATTTCTAGCGAAATACCGGAAGGAATGTGAATCTCACTCATCAACCGACACCCTCCGAGGGACAGGTCCAGCACGACCCCGTCCTCCAGACGCACGCCGTCAGTGGAAAAAATGCTTTTGAAATAGACAGGAAAGCGGGGGTGCTTCCGGTGGTCCACTGGGGCGTCCATCATTTCTTCTTCATTCTTCTGTCGCCAGCAGGGGTGTCTTATTGGAAGGTAGCCTACTGACTGGAGTGTGGCTACTGGCGGAATGGCCAGGTGACCGAGGTGATCACACGCAGGGCTTCCATAGCGACCATTCTGATTATCGATGACGAAGAGCCCGTCCGTGCACTCCTTCAGACCACATTGGAAGCGGCAGGGCATGCGGTAGTAGAGGCGCCCAATGCCATGGATGCGCTCCTCAAGATCGTCCAGTATGAACCGGCTCACTGAACGCGAGAATTTGAACAAACTCACCCTACGAAGTAGAGCGCAGCTTGCGCCAAAGAATTGAGGAGCGTTTAATAGTGCGACCGCAGGGAGAGCGGCGGAGGATCGAGTGCTGGGGAATTGCTCAAGAAGTTGTCGGATGGATCGTGCAGAAACATGGCTCCAAGTGCGGGCTAGCGTGTCGTTTCTATTCCTCTGCGCCCTTGTGCTGTCGATTGCATGTCTCACCACTCTTGCACGGGCCGATTTTGAAACGGGTGAGGCGGCCTATCAGCGGGGAGACTACGCAACAGCCTTGCGTGAATGGCAGCCGTTGGCCATGCAGGGAAATGCAATGGCACAGGCCCGACTCGGGGGGTTGTTTCACCATGGGCAAGGTGTGCCACAGGACTATGTCCAAGCGCGTCAGTGGTATGAGAGAGCTGCTGCACGAGGGTCCGCGACTGCGCATGTCAACCTCGGACGGCTCTATGAATCCGGACATGGCGTGAGGCAGGATGTTGTCCTGGCCTATAAGTGGTACACGCTGGGGGCCGCACACGGCGATCCCTTAGGGGCCGAGCTTGGTGATGCGCTTGCCAAACGAATGACCCCGGCCCAGCTCTTCCAAGCGCAACAGCGGGTGCGGGAGTGGAAGCCGGCAACGAAGTAAGTAACACCGCCTTGATCGCGAGCCCCGGACCGTCAACGAGACGCGTATTCCTCCACCGACTCTGCTTGAACAGGCGCTGCAGTTCCACGGTACGTTGAGACGTATGCTGGCTTCGCTTCGAGTGACGCCACTGCAAGCCGGCGTGATCCTCTACACGCATCGGTACGGAGCAGCAACCCTTTACGTGATGCCTCCGACCGCGAGCCAGAGAATGAACGATCTGAGATGATCGGGCCTTATGTTAACGACTCAGCCGGTAAGGAGAGACTGTCGCGCGGAAGTGCAAGACCCCAATTCGACAGCTGAATACGGGAAGGCGGGACGCAGAGTCTGTCTAATCTTCGGGAAGGAAGTCACACTCCACACCTACGGTCTCGACAAATATGGGCGGACTTTGGCTGTTGTGCTCCTGCCCGATGGAACGCATGTCAATCACGAACTCGTCAAGAATGCCTGATGCTGGTGGTATCGGAAATACGCGTCAGGGGATACAGTGTTGGGAGCGTTAACGAACAAGAGAGGAGAGTCGTGGAATTCCAGTGAGTCTGTGGCCGTTAACTCGGAACAGGAAGGGCAAAGAAGCGCCGCGTCCCCGCCAGGTATATCGTGACGCGAGCACCAACTGAAATGGGGCGAGTCCAACACACTTCTACCAGTGTAGTGCGCGGCCTTGTCCTCGCCTTTGGGGAGACCTGAATCTCTACCACCTGCCCGTTGTTCAGTGTAACAGGAAGCAAGAGCAAGATGCCTCGGACACTCGTATTGATTGCGTGGCCGATTCCCTTTGTCAAGTTCACCGTGCGCTTGTCCCCAAACTTCGTCACTTCGAAGGGGCACACGAGCCTGCAAGGCGCACGCTTGCTCTCTCTTCGCTCCTGGCGAGGTGGCATTTCTATGTCCAGGTTTCTTTGAGGTGTGAACACCAGAGCGTCTAGTGCGAGATTCTGCTTCCTGGCAGGAATACACACAAGCCATCTTTAGTAGGGTATGCCATTCAAGCAGTTCTAATGGTCTGCCCCCCAGGTTGGCGCGATGATAGTGCACAACCCCGCAGAATTGATGGGCAGATCGTTTCCCGTTTGTGCCCATCCTTTCGTTCAAGCGGAGCAAGGTCATTCACCGCTGTATCAATTCTCCCCCTTGCCGTCCGGGCGTTGGAACAGTCTGGTCGCTCTGACAAATGTATCCCCATTCGCCCACCTACGCAGGAGGCCACGGCTGCCCGTCCTCCGCAGTAGTCCGCGCCGGAGGGTGGATGAAGCCGTGAGGCTCCACCTAACTCGTTACGTGTCACATGTGTTCCGCGGGGCGATCGATTGATGGCTGCAATCCTCTCGGATCGTGGCTCCGAATAACCCTGAGGGTATTGCGCGACCCCTCGCATGACCACGAACTCCAATGGGTCTCATAAGAGGCCAAAGCCAGGCCTACCACCGCTGCCCCCACCATCGGGAATGATGTCACTCGCTTGACTCACAGCCTCCACCAGTATGGGCGGAGGCATGCCGATGTGCTCCTGCCTGATGACACCAACGTCAATCACACATTCGTCAAGCAAGGCTAGTGGTGGTACAGGAAGTATGCGCCAGAGGATAGAGAACTAGAGAAGGAAGCACGAGAGGTCAGGAAGGGTTTGTGGGTCTCCCGCAAGGCAAGACGTGGACTATCGCTCGCCATGTCAGAAATTAAGTGGGCAGTTCAAAGTCGGCTACAACTCAGCCCGCTCGCTCACGGACACATAGGCCCGGCGTCCCCTCCCCACCCGTATTCTTTCTCTCTTTTTTGCGTCGTAGAAACCATGACAATAAAATCAGCCTATGACCGATAGCACAGCGTTGGCCAGTCGGGTAGGACTTGCACTCATGAGAGTGAAGGCTGCCGTGATAGCACCGGTCATGCGTGGAGATCTTGCACCAGGCACGAATGATCAAGCACAGGGCAGCGATCCTTCCGGTCCGAATGCCTACCCTTCGCAGAGGCCCAGGTAGAGATGGTGAGATTCAATGAATCAATGAGCTGCTGGATGGAGCCATAGATGAAACAGATACCGCTGATTTGCTGCTTCTGCGAAAAAGTCCATGACGGCGAGGAGACCGAGACCGGTGAGGTTCTGTGGCAGGATATGAAGATCTACACGGTTTCCCGCGGGATAAAACCGCTGAATACCATCTTCGCCTATAGCTGTTGCTCAGATTGTCTGACGGATGAGCCACATGCGATCGCCTTCCGATCAAGAAGGAGCCCATCAGACTCATCCATTCGGGCCACCAGGGAATCATCGAGATGATCGATCATCTTCTCTGACCTTGACCGCCGACGCACCTACGCGAGGATATCATGAGGTTCTTGATTGATGTCGTGCGTGACGAGTTGCTCCGCGTGGCGGGGAAGGGCTGGCTCATAGGCCTGTCCGGAAGCTGCGGGCTCGGGCGGCTCGTCCATATTGCGATCCGTCCGACACGCGACGTAACGGCTCCTCTACCAATCGACGGTCACCAAGCTATCCGCGCCATCGAAGAGTCCGTTCAACGCAGGGAGCTGGTGCAGGCCTGCCGGGGGGACACGAGTGCCTTGTTCGCTTATCCAGGGTGTTAGGGTGGACCTGTGGAATTAGTCTTGCGCAAAGAAGTCGAGGAGTTCATCCACGCCTGCGACAGACTCGCGAGATTCGCTCAACAACAGAACGGACTGACCGAGGAAGAACGAGAGCTCGCCGTGGTCAACTTTGTGCGAGCGATGGAATCGGACATCGTTCCATCCCATCCCTTCAAAGACCTTGTTCTAGCCCGTCCACAGCTGGCCCAGGGCCAATCGCCATTGGCCAACTCGTCGGTCAACGAGTTCCTGATTGACTGACCGGCTACCAGCGCACCTCACGGTTGGCGGCTGTCAAGGACCGTTCCATGTGACCAGGGAAAAGCGTCTCGTTGACCATCGCGTTGCCGAATGAGCAGCGGATGGTGGTGCCACTCACACAGTCGTGCGATGATCTTGCAGATAAGGATTTGAAGGAGAGACTGTTGATGCGTTTAACCAGACTGGGCTCACGCATTATCTGAACCGCCTAATGCAAGAACCAACGGGGATTGCTCTATGAGTAGCGATCAGCCCGCATCCTCTCGATTCAATATTGCCCTCGCCCTATCGATCGTGTGCCTCGCCAGTTCCGCTTGCGCCGACACTAAGCCGGCCGTTGATACGTCCAAGAAAAATCGTGCCGAAGACGTGGCAACTGCGAAAGAGCTCCGGGTGTCAGCCGAGGCAGGAGACGCAACCGCTCAAAACAGACTCGGCCTGCTGTACGACGAAGGCGTGGGTGTGCCCCAGGACTATAGGCAAGCGAAGGAATGGTTTGAAAAGGCCGCGGCGCAGGGGCACGCAGGAGCCCAATTCAACCTCGGCATGTTGTATCTCCAGGGAACGGGAGCTCCGCAAAGCTCCCGAATGGCGTTGTTCTGGTTTGAGCGGGCGGCAGAGCAAGGAGATGCTATGGTTTTTGCAAAACTTGGGTGGATGTATGTACAGGGGCGAGGGGTGCTCCAGGACTTTGTCCAGGCCCACAAGTGGTACAACCTCTCGGCAGCACAGGGAGAGCAGAGCGCAGTAGAGGCTCGTGATGCTCTCGCCAAACAGATGACCCCAGCTCAGATTGCCGAAGCGCAGCGCCTTGCGAGGGAGTGGAAGCCGAAAGCGAAATGAGCGAACAACGCACCGAACGCTAGAGCCTGTCTATCGAAGAGTTCGCCCGTTTCCAATATTCGGTGAGAGATCAGAAGGATACTATAATCGAAGGCGTGCTGTAGGGCGATCACATGAAGAAAGTCTGCTCCCATCATCTTGTGGAGAGCCGCTAGTGTGCCGCTGGCCCTTCTCTGGAAATCGGCGGAGCGTCACAAGGGCTTCAGATCGTCGGGGTGGATCGTCTGATGACTGCAAGAGTGGCAAAGCTGCCGATAGCGTGCCCCCTCAGGAAGGCCAAGCGATGACTCGAGGGCGACACGATCGAAGTCTTGTACTCTAGCCACGCTGAACTGATTCGACTGCGGAGGATCGATTGCCCGAAGCAGGATCAGGCCTACGGCCACAAGGCCAAGCAAGCTGTGTCGGAACTCCTATTCGGAAAAGACGTGACAGTCCGGATCTACGGCCTCGATTAGTAGGGGCGGACGCTTGCCGATGTGCTCCTGCCTGATAACACCAACGTCATTCACACATTCGTCACGTAAGGCTGGTTTTAGTCAAGCTGTTCAGTGGACAGACAACTTGTCCCGATTGAAAGGCTTCATAAACCAGGTAGTTGACCTCGTTCCCTTGGAGCCTGTGACAAGCTGTTCGTCGGCAAGGTAACCATCCCGTTTCTAGTATGGTTCACATCTGTTTGAAAGATGGGTCTAAAATGAGATTTTTGGCAGATGGTATCGACTTTGCTCAAAGGTATCTCAAAGAGAGAGGACCGGAGCATTTCTTCAATTTGGGAATGCTGTCCTGGCACAAACAAGCAGAGGTATTGCTTGCCATGGCAACGATTCTGATCATCGATGACGAAGCAAGTATTCGACTACTCCTCCGCTCCGTGTTGGAAGCGGCAGGCTATGAGGTGACGGAGGCTTCCAACGGTCGCCAGGGGCTTGAATTATACCGCCACAGACCGACGGATTTGGTGATTACGGACATTTGCATGCCCGAACTGGATGGGCTGGAAGTGCTCTTGGCCTTGACGCGTGAATTCATTCACGTGAAGGTGATCGTTATGTCAGGTGTAAGAGAGCAAGAGAGTGCCTTGCGTGTCGCAAAACTCCTCCGGGCACGGCAAACCATCCAGAAACCTTTTACCATACCGCCGTTGTTGGACGCCGTGCGATATGAAGTGGACCATTAGAGGTGCCTTCTTTCGCTGCTCTCCCTGACCGTTCCCGTGTACTGGACTGCCCGTCGCTAATCACGCCTATATCTTCGGGCATCGGAGGAATCATTGTGATCCTTGATCTGATAGCCTGAACTCCAAAGGTTCGAATCTTACTCGGCAGTTCATCGAGGGAAGCTGGTGTTGGTGGTATCGCATATATGCTCCTGGAAACACTGAGCCTGAAACGCTTTGTCTGACCTTGTTCCGTTGGATGCTCAAGCTGGAGGCAGTGGGGCTATCCGTGGCCTCCTCTGCCAGGCACAGGAAAGTCTGATGCTGCTCCCGCGAGCGCCATGTCACCGTACCCTGTCATCGGCATTCGAAAGAGTGACATCTACCACCGGCCAGAGCGTCCAAACAACTGCCAGGTTGCACTACAAGCTCTCGCCCTTTGAGAAGCATCTGGCGCTCAGGCAACTTGGCCCTGGCCGACACGGAATGCTTCAGCTCGACGACGGACCTCTTCGGCCTTTTGTGATTGTCCAAGGATGTCGTAGAGTGAGGCGATGTTGGCGTGCAAGTGAGATAAGAGTTGCCCTAGTTGGGCTTCCTGTGCGATCACATTTGCTTCGAGTGCCAGTTTCCTTTCTTCACTCCAGCGGAAACGTTCCTCGAGCCGCTGGATAAGTTGTATCCAGCCTTTGACCCTGCCCGAATCCAAGTCAGGAGGGGGCGGTAACGCTTCCCCGCGATCGAGAGATTTGTCGGTTTGCTTCATCCAATTGATGAAGAGGAGAAAATCACCAAGCGTAATGTCTAGTGCGGATGAGGTGCCCTCTTCTTCTTCGATGGCCAGGCTTTCCATAATGACTCCGTCTGAGGTAAAGGATTTCGAAGAGTGTATGGCAAACGAGCCACCCATGTCCCTCACATTGCCGATGACGTATGCCGGCCTCTAAAAAGAGGACACCGCAGCGAGGCCAACACGCGCCACCACATTCTTATTTCGCCGGGCATTTGCTTTTCAATTCGCAGCTTAACCCCCTTCCGTAATGGCTTCACCATCATGTAGCCGCTTGAGGTACCGAGTGGAGTTCGATCTGATAGGTCGAGTAACCGATTTGGCGAACCAGCACCCGTCCGTCCCTCGACATCTGATCAATCGCACCGAACACCTCTCCCCAAGTCAGCCTGGGATGTGACGAGACGATATCGTGTAAGCAGCAGGGACCAGTACTCCGCAGTTGTTCAATAATATCCGCTTCTATCGGCGTCATGGCGTTGAACCTCTGGTTGAAGTGCGGTGCTCGTAGGCCCCTAGTACTGCATAGATATGGGCTGTATAGGAACCAGGAAACGACCTAGTTCGACGAGAAATTATTACCGGAGGGTATCCTAGGGGTTACGACGCGGGGCAGTTCAGTTTGTAATCTCACCATACGGTCCAGAAATTACGGGGTGGGTACACGCTTGTCTACGTTGCATAGGCTACAGTCCATACTTCATTCGAGCACGCACTTTCAACGCCGTTATAGGCGCTGACGGCAAAAAAATAGGGCGTGCCAGCGGCTAGACCGCTCACCGTCACTGCTGGTGACGAGGCATCGAGGGAATTAAGAGGGTAATAGGTACTTTGTGTGTAAGCACAGGAGCCAGCCGAATTCGGTGATTGTAGCCCGTAATGGACGTAGTATCCCACCACACCGGGCTCTGCGACGGGTTCCCAGATTAACGAGACGGAGACAGGGGGAGTTGGAGATGGAGCTGTCGAGGATGCAGATGACGAAATAGTCAGGTCCACTGGAATGGTATGCGGTGAGTTAGTTGCGCCAACTGCGGTGACGGTGATGGTGGTTGAATATGTGCCTGCTGCGAGTCCTGGGATGATCGGTGTGACGGTGAACGACGCGGGGGTAGTCCCTGCGGTAGCGGAAAGCGAGAGCCACGCTGCCGTCGTACTGACACTCCAGCTCAACGTTTCGGTTCCTGAGTTGGAGATGGTCACCGTCTGGGGTGACGGATCGTTGCCGCCTTGCATGGCTGAGAAGGCGAGGCCCGTCGGGGCAAGGCTGATCGTCGCGGCCACTGTTTCGGACCTGCCCAGTTTCGCAAACGTTCGACCCTGCGCCCGACCTTTTTCCGAATCAAGTTTTGCAATGGCGAAGTCCGTCCCAGAAGGTCCATCGGCGCTGCAGCCTACGAGCGGTGGAATACAGAGCGCAATGAGTCCGAGCGCGATCCAGCAGGCGAGACACGATGGATATGTGGAGCACGCAGTGTTCTGCTGAAGGCGAAAAAGTAGTGTGGTCAACGCCATGGTGATCGCTCACGTTCCGCTTTGGGATGATCGGAATTCGGTGTAGCCGGGTGATGCTGAACCCGCTGGCCGAAATCACAATCTCTGTGTTCAGCAAATGGGATGCCAAGCGAAAGGCTTACGACAACTGTGTGTTTGTAATGATCTTACGAATGATTTCTCGTATCTGTTCTACCTCGATTCACACGCGCACTGGTCCCATAATGAACAACCTGTAGGGGGATCTCTTACATATCCACCTCCCGTGACAAGGTTAGAGTCAGCTGTGAGAGCCGATCCGCACAGAAGGCTGTCTAGCACGTCTCCGTCATCATGACGGACAGATCTTCGGCTAAGTAGCGTGATATCGAAGTCGGACTGACGAGGCCTGCCCGATGGAACAAACGCCAACAAGGTGCTCTTCTAAGTTGGCTGGGCGGTGTTATTGGAAGTACGCGCCGGCGGATACTGTGCTTGAGAGACTTGAGAAGGATGCCTGAGAGGCAAAGAAGGGTCTATAGGGCGATACCGCTCCCCCCTGCCATGGGTGTACCGCAAGGCACGGCGTGGGCAAGCCCCAGACCGGCCAGACATGTAGGCTCCTCTAGATCTACCTCACTGACTCAGTTATTTCATTCCGTTGAGTTTGTCGTGGCTGCTGGATACACTGGTCGGCGCCTGGCAGACTTCTTCCGGCAAGGAACTTGTACGAGAGAGGCGGGTGGGCGAAATGGGGACGGAGTTGACAATATGCAGAAGGCAGACGATGTTGTGGGCAGGGTTAAGTCTTGTGATCAGCGTAGGCAATCTTGGAGCGGCAGGACAGGAGTCTGTGATAAGCGGACAAGCGGTTTCGTCGGCTGGGGTGGGTTCAGGGTGGGATGGCGCTCCGATGGTCCTCATTCCTGCCGGCCCATTCACCATGGGCAGCAACAATGGCTTCCCGAACGAGCGGCCTGAGCATACGGTGACACTTGATGCCTATTACATCGATCGATACGAAGTCACTCTCAGTCTTTACAGGAAATTCTTGGACGCGGTGAAACATGAACCCCCTCCGACATGGAATGATGAAGCGGCGACGACAGTCGGAGATCGGCCTGCTGTTGGGATGAGCTGGGAATCGTCGGCCGCCTATTGCCGATGGGCAGGGAAACGGCTTCCGACGGAGGCTGAATGGGAAAAGGCGGCGCGAGGGGGCGATGGACGACGATATCCGTGGGGAGATATGCAGCCATTCGTCGATATTGCCAACTATAACCGAGGGATGTGGGTTAGCGAAGCCATCACATTGGTGGCGGTCACCAGTGGCCTTGAGGGAATGAGTGTGCGACATGGACTTAAAGAGGGGGGGAAGAGTCCATATGGTGTTTTCCACATGGCGGGGAACGCGGCAGAATGGGTGGCGGACTGGTATGATCGCGATTACTATCAAAAAAGCCCCGGGAGGAATCCACTCGGTCCGGCTACTGGTGAGAAGCGAGTGCTCCGGGGTGGGTCATGGGCGGACTTCCCATCTGCATTGCGCGTGACTGCGCGGTTTTCGGCTGAGCCGGATTTCGAAGATCGAACGGTTGGATTTCGCTGTGCCATGAATATGACGAAGTGAGTGGCGCCGGTCTGGTACGGGCCGGCAATGCGGTCGATAGTCAGGCTCAGCTGGCCATGTTGGCCTCCTGCAATACGATTTTGCCGGCCTTTTTATGAGACCGGTTTCATGCCGGAACGACTTCTCACACCCTTGATTGTGATCGCGTTGATAGTGGGAACGTTGCTGGCCATCCGCTCTATCGACTTCTCTTCAGTGTCACGGGCCCCCGCCTCATCGACGCCTGTGCTTGCTCCTCACATGGTGCCATTGGTGACGGGAGATGAGCCGATCGCAGAGATCTTTACAAAAGCCGGCTGCCCGGTGTGTCACACTGTTCCGGGTATTCCAGGGGCTGATGGACGAGTAGGGCCGCCTCTTCTCATAGGTGCCACGGGACCGGCGCGATTGGCCGATCCGGCTTACCGAGGCCGCGCAAGATCGGTACACGAGTATGTGATCGAATCGGTCATCGAGCCGGAGCTGTTCGTCGTACCGGGATATCCGCCCGGTACAATGCCGACATGGTATGGCGCAAAACTCAGCGCTCTCGCGCTGGAGAAAATTGCCACATATCTTGAACAGCAAGGAGTTTCTGCGAGACAGTAAGCGGAGTGTTTCTCGCTGGATCGTGGTGAGACGTGGGGGAGCGCGCGGGTTATCGTTTGCGCAGGGGGGTCACATTTCCTGAGCTCCCTCCCTGGATCTTGAAGGCGCCGGGCGTGGAGTCGCCTGGTTGTTTGTCGAGGAGCGCGTTGATCGCGTCGTCGCCTCTGAGACCTTCGAGTTTGATCTTGAGCCGGAGATTGTTGGCGCTGTCGGCATTGATCAAAGCTTGTTCGAGAGAAATCCGCCCTTCCTTATATAGATGGAACAAGACGTGGTCGAATGTTTGACAGCCTTCTTCCACCCCTTGCTCCATCGCTTCTTTGAGTAAATCGACCTCGGCCTTCTTGATAAGATCTTTTATGCGGGGCGTGTCGAGCATGATTTCCAGCGCGGGGGCTCGCTTCCCGTCCACGGATGGCACGAGCCGCTGTGAGATGATGGCGCGAAGATTGAGCGACAACTGGAGATAGATCTGTGCATGCCGTTCCACCGGGAAGAAATTCATGATGCGCTCGATGGCCTGGTTCGCATTATTCGAGTGCAGGGTAGCGATGCAAAGGTGCCCCGTCTCTGCAAAGGTGATGGCGGCCTCCATCGTTTCCGTGTCGCGCACCTCGCCGATCAGAATCACATCAGGCGCCTGCCGCAGTGTATTCTTAAGCGCATTTTGAAATGAGAGTGTGTCGAAGCCGATTTCGCGCTGTGTAATGAGCGAGCGCTTATGATTGTGAACGAACTCGATCGGATCTTCCACGGTCACGATATGGCCTGGATGGATGGCGTTGCGATGGTCGATCATGGCTGCGAGGGTGGTCGATTTTCCGGAACCGGTGGCGCCGACGACTAACACCAACCCGCGCTTTGTCATGGCGATATCTTTCACAATCGGAGGCAAGCCCAGCTGTTCCGGGGTCTGGATCTCGGCCTTGATGTGCCGGAAGACCAAGCCGACGTTCCCTCGCTGTCGAAAAATATTGACGCGGAAACGTCCGAGCTCTTTGTAGTAGAGAGCCAGGTTCATTTCCATTTTTTCCTCGAATTCCCCGCGCTGCTGACCGCGCATCAGCGCCAGCGCGAGGGCCTCGAGTTGCTCATTGGTAAACGGCGGCGCGCCGGTTAGCTGTGTCGAACCATGGACGCGATAGGCGGGTGGCGAGTCAACGGTCAGGTATAGGTCTGACGCTTCTTGATCCACCATGACTTTCAAGAGACTGCGAACATCCATCTCTGCCCCCGTTTCTCCTCGTCAGGTTTTCTAGGCTGCGCCGCCCATTGGTACTCCAAACAAATTGGGCGTCATGCTGCGCGACTGAGCTTCGTTTTTCGTCACAATTCCACGGGTCGCTAACTCGAACAGTGCCATGTCCATCGTTTGCATACCGTCTTTCTGGCTGGCCTGCATGACTCCAGGAATCTGATGCAACTTGCCCTCGCGGATGAGATTTCGTACTGCGGTCGTTGCGACCATGATTTCGAGAGCGGCGACGCGCCCGCCTGCTTTTCTCTTCAGCAGGGTCTGTGTGATCACGGCTTCCAATGCTTCCGCCAGCTGCGTGCGAATTTGGGACTGCTGGTTTGGCGGGAAGGCGTCGATGATGCGGTCGACGGTTTTCGGTGCACTGGAAGTGTGGAGTGTGCCGAAGACCAAGTGACCTGTTTCTGCGGCGGTCAACGCGAGTTGGATGGTTTCCAGGTCGCGCATTTCTCCCACGAGGATGATGTCCGGGTCTTCACGGAGAGAGGCTCTGAGCGCGTTTGCGAACGACAGGGTATGAATACCCATTTCTCGTTGATTGACGAGACACTTTTTTGATTTGTGGATGAATTCGATCGGATCTTCGATCGTGATGATGTGTCCTTCGAAAGTGCTGTTTAAGTAATCGACCATGGAAGCGAGCGTGGTCGATTTACCTGAACCGGTCGGGCCGGTAACGAGAATCAGCCCTTTCTCCCGATCGCAGAGTTGTCTCACGATCGGAGGCATTCCGAGCTTTTCCATCGGGATGATCTCGGTGGGGATGTTTCGGAAGACGGCGCCGAGCCCCCGGTTTTGAATGAAGACATTGACGCGGAATCGGGCGATATCTCCCAGCTCAAAGGAAAAGTCACACTCGCGCTTTTCTTCGAAATTCTTTCGTTGGGTATCGTTCATCATGTCATAAATCAGTGAATGTGTTTCTTCCGTGGTGAGTGCGGGATGGTCAAGTTTCTTAAGGTCTCCGTTCACACGGATCATAGGTGGCTCGCCGGCGCTGACATGACAATCCGACGCACCCTCCTTTGCCGTGAACGTCAAGAGCTTCGAAATATCCATGAAAAGGACTCCTCAATAAAAAGGATAGAGAGATGGTTACTTGTGGACCTCAAGAGTACTTCGGGCATCATGCCACACGGTAATGGGAAAGCAAGAAAATAGCCGGAAGCAGTTGCGAGAATTCTTCGAAGGCTTTGTGCGGAGAAGCAGAACGTTCGATCAGATCAGACCGGCAGATTGCCCTGCGCGTTGAAACGCGGCAAGGGCCTGATCGATATGGCTGGGCTGGTGCTCTGATGTCACTGTAACCCGGATGCGGCTGGTGGCGTTCGGTACAGTAGGAGGTCGAATCGCGGGAGCGTAGACACCCTCTGAAAACAGGTATTCGGCGAACGAGAGTGCGATCTGGGCGTTGCCAACGAGGATCGGCATGATCGGGCTGACGCTAGGAGATAGCTTGAATCCCAATCGGGTCAATCCTGAGAACAACCGCTCACGATTGGTCCACAAGCGCTGACGTCGTTCCGGCTCTCGCTGCATGACACGCATCGCCGCCGTGGCGGCGGCAACCGAACTCGGCGGCGGGGCGGTGGTAAAGATGAAAGATCGACTCGTGTTCATGAGGTAGTGTATCAATGTTGCGGGCCCAGCGAGATACGCGCCGCTGCTGCCGAAGGCTTTGCCCAAGGTCCCCATCTGAAACGGTATCTCGGCATCGAGGCCGAAATGTTCGACCGTTCCTCGCCCCTGCGGCCCCATCACGCCTGTGCCGTGGGCGTCATCGATATAAAGGTCGGCCTCATAGTCCAGGGCTAGCCGGCGGAGTTCGGGTAATGGCGCAAGATCTCCGTCCATACTGAAGAGGCCATCTGTGACAATCAGCGTGCGCCGCGCTCGGCGTCTCTTGGCCAGGAGAGACCGTAGATGGTCCGTATCGTTGTGGCGATAGACTCGAAAGTCAGCAGCGCTGAGCCGGCAGCCGTCGATCAGGCTCGCATGGCACAGACGATCGGCCAGAATCAATCCGCCGCGTTCGGCTAGCGCAGGAATAGTCCCAATGTTCGCGAGGTAGCCTGAACTGAAAGTCAGCGCGGCGGCTGTTCCTTTGAACCGTGCCAGGGCAGACTCTAACTCTTGATACGGCGGCAAAGAACCTGAGATTAACCGGGAGGCACCGGCTCCGGCGCCGAACTGTTGTGTTGCCTCGATGGCGGACCGGATCACTTCCGGATGCATGGCCATCCCCAAATAGTCGTTCGAAGCGAACAAGAGGATCTGACGCCCCTTCATTTCAACCACTGGGCCGACGCCGGAAGAGAGCGGGGTGAGGCGCCTGGTCAAGTGTTGCGCAGCCAATTCGTCGAGTCGTTTTTCAAACATGTGAAGTGCCCTGTCTCTCAACATGGGGGACGGTGTGTCTTGTGAGAATTGATACGCAACAGCTGCCTCATTGACAAATTCGTGACATCCTGAGTATAAGGCGCCCACACAATTAAGGAAACGGGCTCCGCCCTCTCCGACAAATCCATCCATGAGCTACCGTATCAAGGTTCCGGCGAAAACGCTTCCGGTCGATGAAGCCCATATGCTGAGCTGGCTTGATCAGACACTGCACGGGTCTCAGAATTATCGGCGTCCCCTGCTGGTCGGTCTGGGTGTGGTGGTGCTTGCGGTTGCCGTGGTCGGAGGCGTGTTTTATGTCGACAGACAGGCTGCGCAGAAAGCCCAGGATCTTGACCAGGAGGCGACGCGCTTCTTGGCTACTCCCACTGCGAACGATCCTCAAAAGGCTGATCATGCGCTCAAGGAGGCGATCGCGAAGTATCGACAAATTGTCGATCAGTATCCACGAACCTCCACAGCACCACTGGCTTTGTATCGTTTAGGAAACACGTTGGTTCAGGCAAATGAGTTGGGTGCGGCCATTGAGGCCTATCAACGATTTCTTGCAACGTACAGTTCGAATCCTGCAATGACCGGATTAGTGCAACAACGTCTGGCCTATGTATACTTGCTCAAGGGAGATCGAGATCAAGCCGTGAAGGCGTTCACGGCCATTCTAGAGACCCCCGGTACGCTGAACCGCGATCAGGCATTGTTTGAACTGGCCAGGCTAGAAGAGTCCCAGTCGCGACCGGAAGCGGCTACGACTCGCTATCAGGAACTGATCAAAACCTATCCGAACTCTCCCTTCACCAGTGAGGCGACGATTCGAACCAAGATCTTGGATGTCAAGAAATCGCAAGAGTCAGCATCTCCCCCGACGTCGACGGCGCCGGCCAATGCTCCGTCGGAGAAAAGTTCTCCGGCTTCTTCCTCAGCAAGCAAGACAAAACCATAGGCATTCAGGCGGGTCGATCTTTCGGCTGCGGCTTGGTCCGTTCTGCAGGTCGGCGAGAAGGGGAGTTAGCTCAGCTAGTTGTAGAATATCTATGGGTGCACGAAACGCGCCGTCTAGCGGCTAATGACAAGAAACTCGCCCGGTCGAATTGTCGGGTCGGAGAGATTATTCTTCGTCTTGAGTGTCTTGAGCGGGATATGAAATTGTTTCGACACTTTCCCTAGCGTGTCTCCTACGCGAACCTTATACCAGCGAGTGGTTCCGGTAGTGGCAAACTGAGCCTTCGCCGGAAATTTTGGGAACTTATATGTCGGGATGCGATCGAATAACTTCTCCACTTTCCCTTTCGTTCCCACCGGAACTTTTAAGTGGTAGGTCTCGTCGTCGGGAGGTGTTGCGTCTCGGCGCAACTCGGGATTTAAGAGCTTCAGTTCTTCATAGGGAATGCCGGTGACATTGGCGATCGCGCGAAAATGGACGGGTCGTGTAATGATCGCTTCATCGAATTGATGCGGTTCTGCAGATTCCTGAGAGAAGCCGTATCGATCAGGATTTCTCGCGATAATCGTGGCAGCCATAAATCGCGGCACATATTCCTTCGTCTCGCGTCGAATCAATCGTGTCTTTGAAATTTCGGAGAAGCTTTCGGCCCGAGCCTTATGAAGAGCCCGCATCACTTTGCCTTCTCCGGCATTGTAGGCGGCCATCGCGAGTGGCCAGGCGCCGAAGAGGTCGTAAAGGTCGCGGAGATATCGTGCTGCAGCAACCGTTGATTTAATGGGATCTCGACGTTCATCAACATACTTGTCGACGCGGAGTCCATAGACCTTGGCCGTACCTTTCATGAATTGCCAGGGCCCCGTGGCTTTGGCTCGCGAATAGGCGTAAGGGTTGAATCCGCTTTCCACCAGTGAGAGATAAACCAGATCGCTGGGCAGGTCAAATTCAGTGAAGATAGTTTCGACAAGAGGCCGATAGCGACTGAGGCGGAGGAGCCACTGTTCGAAGCGACCGCGGATAGCGGTATTGAAGTAGCGAATATGAGCCTGAACCGACGAATCCATGACAATCGGAACGTTATAGGTTGCAAATTCCGTCTGACTTGCGGCATTACGGGAATGGTCTTGTGTCTGAGCGAGTTCAGCAGGAGGATTGAGAGCATCTGAAAATCGGGCAGTCGCCGGTGTTGCTGGATTCAGCTGTAAAAGGTCTTCAGCCCTTGGAACACTGCTGTCCGTTGCAGCGGGGGGGCTGGTGGCTTCCGATGCCGGTCCTTCAGTATCCAGGGGAACCAGATTAGCGTCAGGGTCGTCTTCTGCCGATGTGTTGTCATCCGCAGGCGTGGACGGGTCAGCCGTAGATGGTTCCGATAAAGGTGCAGCCTCCCCTATTATAGTGGTTAGCCCGGAGAAACTGATACAGATACCGAGGATGAGAGCCATAGGGAGGAAGCTGTGTGCCGCCCTATGAAACCTCGCTGAGGCATGGTGCCAGTCAGTTGTGTGTGGGAAGTGTGTCATGTTCTGTGAGGGTAGAGTATCGATGGACTTCGTTCATGTCAAGGAACGTCAAGGGGAAGGAAGCCCCTCCTTTGGTATCACAGGGACCAGACACTCCCGCCTTTGCACGTAATTCTAAATGGGACTAATGCCGGCATCAAAGGGGCTCAACAGTCTGAAAACATGCATGTCTTTACGGTTCCTTGCCTTGACAGGTTTTGGAATGCAATGGTATCGTCGCACCTCCCTGCATAACTTTCTTCACGTCTCATCCGGTTAGGAGGATCAGTCGATGCTGAAGCAGTATTTGCTGGCTCCCGGTCCGACACCTGTACCCCCTGAGGTACTGTTGGCTATGGCCCGTCCTATGACTCATCACCGTGCTCCCGAGTTCGACAAGCTCTTTGCGGAAGTGCGGGATGGACTCAAGTGGTTGTATCAAACGAAAAACAATGTCCTGATTCTGGCAGCTTCCGGAACCGGAGGGATGGAAGGCTCGGTCTCTAACTTTCTCTCTCCCGGCGATAAGGCCCTCACGATTAATGGAGGAAAGTTCGGGGAACGATGGACAAAGCTCTGTAAAACTTTCGGGGTCGAGGTGACTGAGATCAAGGTGGAATGGGGCCGAGCCGTCGATCCCAACGTCGTGGCGGATGCGCTCAAGAAAGATCCCGGAATAAAAGCGGTGTATGTGCAGGCGAGTGAAACCTCGACCGGTGTTGCGCACAACATCAAAGCGCTTGCAGAGATTGTGAAACCTTATAGCGAGACCATTCTTGTGGTAGATGCTATTACCGCTCTCGGAGTGTTCGACATCAGGACCGATGAGTGGGGAATCGATGTCGTGATTACCGGATCGCAAAAGGCGCTGATGCTCCCGCCAGGCCTCGCATTTGTGAGCGTGAGCGACAAAGCATGGCAGCTGGCAGAGAAAGCGAAGAATGCAGCCTTCTATTTCAATTTCAAGAAAGAGCACGAGAACCAGCAGAAGAATCAGACGGCCTATACGCCGGCTGTGTCTCTCGTTGTCGGCTTGCAGGAAGTGTTGAAAATGATGAAAGCCTCAGGACTTCAGGGGATATTTGGCCGCCAGGCCCTCCTTGCGAAGGCTATGCGGGAGGGGGTACAGGGAGCCGGGCTCTCGCTGTTTCCGAAGGAGTCGCCCAGTGATGCCCTCACCGCCATTTCAGCGCCGGAGGGCGTTGACGGGCAAGCCATCTACAAGAATTTGCGCGTTCAATACGGCATGACGGCAGCCGGTGGGCAGGATCATTTAAAGGGAAAGATCTTCAGGCTTTCCCATATGGGATATATGGATCGCTTCGATATCATCATGGCTGTGGCTGCCGTTGAGATGGTGCTCAAAGGGTTGGGACATCCGGTGAAGCTCGGGAGCGGAGTGGCCAAGGCACAGGAAATTCTCATGGCGTAGGGGCAGCATCTCGAAACTCATACGTGTAGGGCAGACACAATGAGCATGAAAATTCTGATCAGCGATAGCTTGTCGAAGCAGGGCGTGGAGTTGTTGGAAAAGGCTGGATTCACTGCGGTCGTGAAATCCAAGATGCCGAAGGAAGAGTTGTTCAAGGAAATTCAGGACGCCGATGGGCTGATCGTGCGTTCCGGCACCAAGGTGACGGAGGAACTGATTGCGGCAGCAGGGAAATTGAAAGTGGTCGGGCGGGCCGGGTCTGGACTGGACAATGTCGATACTCCGGCAGCAACGCGTCGCGGAATCGTGGTGATGAACACGCCAGGCGGCAATACGGTCACGACTGCCGAGCACACAATGTCGATGATCTGCGCAATGAGCCGGCGTATTCCTCAGGCCACCGCGTCTGTAAAGGCGGGTAAATGGGAAAAAGACAAATTCATGGGCGTCGAACTCTATAACAAGGTCCTCGGCATCGTGGGGGTTGGGCAGATCGGCAGCCATCTCACAAAACTGGCGCAGGGGATCGGCATGAGTGTGATTGCCTATGATCCCTATCTGGCCGAAGAGCGTGCGCAGAAGATGGGTGTCACCATGATGCCGCTAGGTGAGCTCTTCAAGCGTGCCGACATCATCTCTGTCCACACGCCATTGACGCCTGAAACCAAGGGCCTGATCAATGCGCAGGCGATTTCGACGATGAAACCGGGTGTCATGATCGTGAATTGCGCGCGCGGCGGAATTATCCATGAGGGCGATCTGTTCGAGGCGTTGAAAACCAAGCGGGTGGCGGCTGCGGCGTTCGATGTGTTTGAAGAAGAACCGGTCAAGGCGGATCATCCGTTGTTGACGCTGGATAATTTTATCTGTACTCCTCACATCGGAGCCCAAACGACCGAGGCGCAGGAGAATGTCGCTGTGGGCATTGCGGAGCAGATCGTCGATTACTTTACGAAGGGGATCGCCCGTGGTGCGATCAATATCCCTTCGGTTTCTCCGGAGTTGCTGCCGAGGCTCCAACCGTATCTGTCGTTAGCTGAACAGCTTGGGAAACTGCAAACGCAGTTGTGCGAAGGTGGGCTTGAGCGAGTCACTGTCGAATACAGCGGGGAAGTTGCAACCCTGTCAATAGCGCCGCTTACGATCGCCGTCTTGAAGGGGTTGTTAACTCCTGTCATGGAAGCGCCTGTGAACTATGTGAACGCGCCGATCGTGGCGAAGGAACGTGGGATTGAGGTGAAAGAAGTGAAGAGTTCCGATTCCGGCGATTTCACGAGCTTGATACGTGTGCGCGTGGAGGCGGGTAAGAAATCGCATCAGGTGGCAGGTACGCTTTTTCATAAGAAGGATCCGCGCGTTGTAGAAATCGATCAGTTCAATGTTGAAGTGGTGCCGGAGGGGCACATGCTCCTGATTCTCAATGTGGATCGCCCAGGGGTGATCGGGATGGTGGGGAAGGTGCTCGGCGACAACCAAATCAACATCGTCCGGATGCAATGTGCGCTCGAGAGACGGGGTGGGAATGCATTGCTCATCATCGGCTCTGATGCGGTCCTGCCGCATACGGTGCTTGAGACGATCAAATCCAGCAGGGACATTCTTTCGGTCAAAGTCGCGGATCTATCTTAACCCGCATTACCCATGAACACTTCTGCTGCAATCGCCGATCCGATGCTACGACGAACCTTCGGCTGGCGGGCTCGCCCCTCGGACCTTCAACGTACTGCACGAGTATGCCTCAGGTTCTCCGGGCTCCGCGCGCCGGTCTCTCGACGCGACTCAGCGATTTCGCGACGAACTGTCATGAATAATGCGGGTTAACCTCCGCGCGCCATCCATCGGGTCTGCTATGGTCTCCGCTGCTCCGAAGTCCAGCCCTCCTTCGGGTGAAGTTCCCTCGTCCCGAGAGCGTTCGCTGGTTCCAGTGGGCATGGCGACGATCCTTCCTCACGCGGCGAAGCAGGTCCGCGGCCTCGAAGAGCAGTTGCTCGGTCAAATCAACCGGTGGGGCTATGACGAAATCATTCTCCCCACATTCGAATATCTTGACGTCTTGGCTCCAGGCCTTGAACCGGAACTGATCGAGCACTGTTATCAATTCGTTGATCGTACGACGGGGCGGACACTGCTGCTCCGTCCTGATGCCACGGCACAGATTGCCAGGACGGTCGCAATGGGGCTGATGGGCGCGACTCTGCCATTGCGGCTCTCCTATCGAACGTCGGTGTTTCGCTATGAGCAGGAACACGCCGGACGCGGCAGAGAAATTTTTCAGGTCGGGGCAGAGCTCATAGGTTTGGATGATGTCACAAGCGACAGTGAAGTGATCGGCTTGATGATTGCCTGTCTTCGGACGATTGGCCTCCAATCCTTTAAAGTGTCTCTTGGGCATGTAGGTTTTATCAAGGGGCTTCTGATGAGATCCGGACTATCCGCGCATGGGCAGAAGTCGGCTGAGCAAGCGGCTGCAAGAAAAGATCTGCCGAGACTCGAAGAGATCCTTGCAGGTGAGTGTATTTCCGGGACGATGGCGTGTGCCGTTCGGGAAGCACCTGAGCTGTATGGTCAGGAAGAAGTGCTGGCGCGAGGACGGGCTCTTGCGGGCGGCGATCCGACATTGATCGCTCCGCTCGAGCGGCTTACTCAAGTGTATCAACTGCTTTGCGCGGCAGGCCATCGGGAATCGTTGCTTCTGGATCTGGGAGAGTTCCGTGGGTTCGATTATTACGATGGTGTCGTCTTCGACGTGTTTGCCGAAGGAATGGGGGAAGAGTTAGGCGGTGGCGGACGGTACGATCACTTGCTCGGACGATTCGGCAGGCCATTGCCTTCGACCGGTTTTGGTTTGGATGTCGATCGGCTCTTCCGTACCGTAGATCTCCCCCAGGAGGGATCGGCCTCTGTGCGAGTGGACTATTTTGTCGCTGCGCCACACCGGGCTGCTCGTCGATTAACCGCAGTCGTGGCTCAGCTGCGTCGGACTCGCTTCCGAGTCGTGCAACAAACAGTGAAAGCCAGCGATGCGGCACTTGTGGCTGCCGCAGTGACTGCTGGATTGGCCCAGAGGGCCGCATCCGTGGTGGTAATCGGTGCGCCTGGAATAGGTAATGATGAGGTACTGGTGGTCGAGTCTCCTGCCGAGCAAAAGCGAGGCCGCCGCGCCGGTAATCTCAGGTATCTCTCGAAGAAGGTACGGCTTGCCGATCTGGTAGCTGCAGCTCGCCGACCGGGTCGGCAAGCCAAGGAAAGATCGTGAAATCTATGTCGGCGGTCGATTTGTCACAACCGAGACTTCCCCCGCAGAATCTGGAGGCCGAGCAATCGGTTCTCGGCGCAATTCTACTCGACAATAGCGCCATGGCCAAGGCGATGGAGTTGCTGGTCGAAGAGAACTTCTACCGCACATCGCATCGAAAGGTCTATCGAGCGATGTTGGAGTTGTCGGAAATTGGGGAAGTAATCGATCAGATTACGTTAACCGAGCGGCTGAAGGCGCAGGGAGAAATTGAAGCTATCGGAGGAGCAGCCTATCTCGCGGAGTTAGTGCAGAGTGTGGCCAGTTCTGCCAATGTGCGCTACCACTGCAAAATCGTGCGCGACAAGGCGTTACTACGAGAGTTGATCCATACGTCCACGGAAGTTCTCGCGCGGGGGTATGAAGACGCTTCCTCAGTCGACGACTTGCTCGATTTCGCAGAACGATCGGTGTTCAGCCTTGCCCAGGGCAAATTGGATCGGTCGTTCACTCCCATTAATTCCATCATCAAGGAAAGTCTCGATCTCGTCGATAAACTGTCCAAGCGAAAAGAACATATCACTGGTGTTCCAACGGGCTTCTACGATCTCGACGATATCACGGCAGGGCTCCAACCCTCCGATCTCGTAGTAATCGCAGGCCGGCCCAGCATGGGGAAGACCAGCCTCGCTTTGGGGATGGCAGCGCATGCCGCCATTCATGCAGGCACTGTGGTGGGAATTTTTAGTTTGGAAATGTCTAAGCCGCAAATCGTTCTACGCATGTTGAGTTCGGAAGCGAGGGTCGATTCACACGGTCTCCGGACGGGCAAGCTTCAGAAGGAGGACTGGTGGCGGCTTGCGGAAGCGGCAGGCCGACTGGAACAAGCACCGATTTTTATCGATGACACCGGCAGCATCACCGTACAGCAGATGCGAGGGAAGGCGCGTCGGTTGAAGGCAGAACGGGGCCTGAATCTCTTGATCGTCGACTACCTCCAGCTGATGCAGGGGCGGAGCGATTCTGAATCCCGCCAGCAGGAGATCTCCGACATATCACGCTCGCTGAAAGCCTTGGCCAAGGAGCTCAACGTGCCGGTCGTTGCGCTCTCGCAGCTGAGCCGTGCGGTGGAAGCCAGGAAGCCCCCGATTCCAATGCTGGCCGATCTGCGCGAGAGCGGTGCGATCGAGCAGGATGCCGACGTCGTCATGTTTATTTACCGCGAGGATGTGTATGACCAGAACTCCGAACGAAAAGGCATCGCCGATATTCTCGTGAGCAAACATCGTAACGGCCCCATTGGAAAAAGAGAACTTTTCTTTCACGATCGTTTTGCGAAGTTCGAAAGCCTTGACAATCGAGAAGTCGTTTGACCCTGTGCCAACCCCCTCGTATAATCCTTCTGACTACCACAACATTGGCTGGATTTCCCGAGAGGACCGTGCAATTGTTCACGACACGAGCCATTTCAAGCTTAACGGCGAACAGCCAAGGTTTCCTGGTGCTCTCTCGCGCAACGTGTGTGCTGCTGTCAGTCATAGCAGTTGGCTGCGCCGGCACATCTCAGAGGCCTGACAAGGTAGCTGCCCCTGTCGACACGCCGAAGACTGTGCGGCCGACTCACCCCCCGGATGCGGCAGCGTCTTATCATTTCATGCTGGGATACCAAGCCGAAATGGCGCAGAACACTGATCGTGCCATTGAAGAGTATCAAACTGCGCTCAAGACGGATCCCGCGTCACAGATTGTGAAAGCAAGGCTGGCTGGACTCTATTTTTCGCTGGGTGATATGCCGAACGCCGTCCGCTATGCCGATCAAGCGGCAGAGGGGCCGAGCCAAGACAGTCAGCTGATCACGCAGCTAGCAGGGATTTTAGCCAGTGCAGGGCAGGGTGACCGTGCGGTGAAATTGTTGGATCGGGCAATCGAGTTTGACCCGACTGCCGCTGACCCCTATTTCACAAAGGGCCTGTTACTTATGAACATGAAACGGCAGCCCGAGGCAGAACTGGCGATCCGTTCCGGTTTAGAGCGCGCCCCTGAATCTTCCGTCGGCCACTATCACCTGGGACGGATGCTACTCGATGCCGGAAAAGGGGAAGAAGCGGTGGCTAGTTTTGAACGGGCGATTGCGGCAAATGCCTCGTTTGAGCCGGCCTACCTTGCGCTCGCTTCGGTCTATGAGTCTCGGCAGGCCCAGGATCGGGCGATCGCAGTACTAAGGAAATATCTCCAAAGTGTGAACCCTCGAAACCGGGATATCCGACATCAGTTGGTTCGACTCTATGTGGCCACAAAGGATTATCAGGGGGCCAGGAAAGAGTTGAGCGATTTGCTGGCTGAGGACCCTTCTGATCTCGATGCTCAGCTCCGCCTGGCGCTCCTCTATGGGGAAGAGAAGCAGTATTCCAAAGCCATCGAACTACTGAACCAGATTCTCAAGGCGCGTCCGACAGAACTCAAAATTAGAGATTATCTTGGATTTCTCTACGAGGAATCCAAGGACACCAAGAAGGCCATCGAGACATATACGTTTAACGTACAACTTGAGCCGTCTTATTTCGAAGGGCATCTGCATCTCGGCCTGTTGTTCTATCGATTGAAACAAGGTCCGGAGGCCGTTACGCACTTGACCAAAGCCATAACCATTAATCCGAAACAGCCTGAAGCGCACATCGTGCTGGGATTGACGTATTTGCAGAAAGACCAATTCGACGATGCAGCGAGAGCTTTCGAGGAGGGCATCGCTCAGAACCCCAAGAATGCCGATTTGTATTTCAATCTTGGTACGGTCTACGACAAGCTCAATCGCTTCGATGATGTTGTGCGTGTGATGGAGGCTGCAATTAAGCTCGATCCTCATCATGCCGATGCGCTCAATTATCTGGGATACAGTTATGCGGAGCGGGGAATCAAAATCGACCAGGCCCTTTCCTTGACGAAGAGAGCTGTCGCGCTTAAACCAAGCAACGGATACTATGTTGATAGCCTTGCCTGGGCCTTGTTTAAATCCGGCCTATATAGTGAGGCCCTGACAGAGATGAAACGCGCAGTTGCACTTGCCTCGGATGATCCGGTGCTCTATGAGCATCTTGGGGATATTTACGCCAAGCAACGGGACCTGTCGGAGGCTCGCGAGGCGTGGCTTCACGCATTGGAACTCGACCCTTCCAATAGTAAGCTGATTGAACGATTCCGTGAACTAGGGATGGGAGATCCAACACAAGAAGAACGTATCCAACAAGCTAAGCAGCGTGTATCAGAGAAGATACATGCCGAGTAACGCGTCAATCCTTGCCGAAGATCGGGTCTAGTCTGATTGCCGATCGCTTGCATTAATGGCCCTCTCCATTTCAGCCGATTTTCCAATCTCTCTCCACTACCTACCATAAACTGATTCGTCCTAGAGTTCAGGCACTAAGCATTTGTTTTGGTGCATGATTTTTCTCTTAAGGCCACTGAAGTCCTTCGTTTTCTTTCTCAGTGAGAAAAAATCAGAGCGTCAGTCCCGTACGACGGGCGACAAATATTGGCATATCCCAGCAAAAGATGGAGCAATGATCTCATGATAAGTGCCTGATTGTAAGAAGCCAGTTTTCATAACAGTATGATAGCTAAGGAGAGTTTTTATTTTATGGGCTGAATTCATACTGGGCATTGAACCTGCTAAGAAGCTAGGTAACAGAAATCGGATTCAAGTTCCGATGAGCAAGAAGCAAGGTGTGACAGGGCGAGTGAGCGAACCATCAACAAGGAGGCAGTACGATGTTGAAAGCATTCAGGAAACAAGAGGGTTTCACCCTGATCGAGTTGATGATCGTCGTGGCGATCATCGGGATTTTGGCGGCCATCGCCATCCCGAATTTCCTGCAGTATCAGATGAAGTCGCGCCAGTCCGAGGCCAAAACGAATCTTGGGGCGATCAGAACGTCTCAGCTTTCCTTCCAGGCCGAACGTGGGTGTTATATCGGTACTCCGGCATGGCCGACAGCAGCGCCGTTTCCGCCGGCGGCTGGCGTTAAGACGACACCGATTGCCTGGGCACCCCTTGGTGTCGGCCCTGCACCGTCTGCTCCTGGTACCGCATTCTGTGTCAATCCCGGCGGTGTTGCGGTAGGGACTTTCGCTGATATCGGATTCCAGGCAAGTGGAAATGTCTACTATCAATATGCTTCAGATTCGGCGAACGTAGCTGTACTTCCAAATCCCGCCTGTAGGTTGGGTGCTGCTGCAGCCACGGGCGTTGGTGTGCTCTTGCAGAACGGGATGAATGCCACCGCCATGTCCAACTTGGATGGCGATCCGGCTCTGTCATACTGGGCAGCTAGTAGCGATGTCGGAGTTCAGGAGTGCACTGTCGGTGTGTTCTAGGTTGACATAGATAAGGCGAAGGGGTCCCGGCAGCCACCGATGGCTGCCGGGACCTTCCTTTTTACTCATCCTGCCGGTGTCTCGCTCATGGCGGTCTCAACTTCCTTACACCATCGCAAAGCCTTGATCATGAATCAGCTTCTGATCGGCATGGGAGGAATTCTCCTGTTTGTATGTGTAAGCTGGTTGCAAGGGGAGCTTGAGCGGCGGCAGGATCGGACAGTCGTCCAGATCGAAGGCCTTGCCCAACTTCCCAAAGGCGAATATCTGAAACCAGCCTTGCTCGGCTATCACCACTTAGGTGCTGATATTCTCTGGCTCAGGCTGATACAGGTGGTGGGGAAGAAACGAAATAGTGCAGACGAATATGAGTGGATATATCACGCCTTGGACGTGATCACTACGCTCGATCCTCAATATGCCTATGCCTACTATGCAGGCGGGGTCATCCTCGGCGATCTCGCCAACCGTCCGGACTTGAGCATCAGACTGCTTGAAAGGGGTGTGAATGCGAATCCAGAGGTGTGGAACATTCCCTTTCTTCTTGGATACAACTATTATTTTCTGCTCAATGATCCGGCCAAGGGGGCGGACTACATCATGCAGGCCGCCAGTCGGCCTGGTGGTCCATCCTATCTACCCGGGCTTGCCACTCGCATGGCTGCGGAGGCGGGGAATCCTGACACAGCCTTGGCATTTCTTGAAGCCCGTATACGAGAGACGCAAGATCCGGAGATGCAAGAAGTCTTGGCCTATCGGATGAAAGAAGTTATCATTGAACGGGATCTTCGTATACTGGAGAGCGCGGTGGAAGCCTATCGGACGCAGCATCTGGCCCTTCCTGTGAGACTCATAGATCTCGTAGTGGCGGGGGTTCTTCCGATCCTCCCCCAGGAGCCATTTGAAGGAGAATATCGTTTGGATTCTAAGACTGGTTCAGTCTCCAGTTCGACACATCCAGAACGGCTACGCACGTTCTTTAAGCGGAAAAAACAGCCTACATACAGCTTCCCCAAAGTAGAGCCTTCCTACAGTTTTCCTAGAACATGGGAGTGAGTCATGGCGCCGAACTCCGATCTTGTGGTCCAAACTAAGCAACTTTCAAAAATTTTCCGTGTTGGATTCTGGGGCAAGCGAGTGACTGCGGTGGATGGTCTGAACCTCGAAGTCCGGCCAGGGGAAGTATTCGGCTTTCTCGGCCCGAACGGCGCGGGAAAAACCACTACGCTCAAGATGTTGATGGGGCTCATCTATCCGACGAGCGGGCAAGCCCGGTTGTTCGGCCGGGACTTAGGCGGCACTGAAACCAAAGCCAGGCTCGGATTCCTTCCTGAGTCACCTTACTTTTACGACTATCTGACGAGCCGGGAATTTCTTGGATTCTACGGGCATTTGTTTGGCCTGTGGGGGGCCGTTCTGGATAAGCGAGTTGACGAACTCTTGGAGCTGGTGGGGATGACTCATGCAAAGGATCTTCAACTCAGGAAATTTTCAAAAGGCATGTTGCAGCGGGTGGGGATCGCCCAGGCCTTGATCAACGATCCGGAGTTGGTGGTGTTAGACGAGCCAATGTCCGGGCTGGACCCTATCGGGAGGAAAGAAGTTCGCGATCTGATTCTGCGGCTCAAAGAGTCAGGGAAGACTGTCTTGTTCAGCTCCCACATCTTGCACGATGCCGAAGTGTTGTGCGATCGGGTCGCTATGATCCTAAAAGGCCGTCTTGTGGCATGTGGCCGGGTAGCCGATTTGCTGGATCGTGGGGTGAACCACCAAGTGGAACTGATCGTGGATCGTCTGACCAGCGAAGGGTTAGACCACTTACGTCCGCTTGCCGACAGAGTGGTGATGCAAGGGGATCGGATGCTGGTGGTGCTGAAGAGTCAACAGCAGGTCCAGGGAGCATTGGAGATTATCCGTGCGGCGAAAGCCAGCCTTGTCTCGCTCAATCCTCAGAAGGGATCGTTGGAGGATCTCTTTATCCGGGAAGTCGGGGGGCATCGGAGCCCGTCGGAGCATCGCGCATGAAAATTCTGTCGATCGCGCTTAACACATTTCGAGAAAACCTCAGAGACAAGCTCCTCTACAACCTGTTGGTTTTCGCGTTATTGATGATCGGCAGTTCCATTCTATTGATGAGGCTGACGCTTGGAGAATTTCACCGATTGATCTTGGATGTTGGGCTGGGAAGCATTAACTTCTTCGGAGTTCTGATTGCCATTTTCGTTGGGATCGGACTGGTGAACAAGGAGATCGAAAAGAAGACCATTTATACGATCGTGTCCAAGCCGGTGGCGCGGTACCAATTTCTGCTTGGAAAGTACTTGGGCCTTACGATCACTTTGCTCGTCAACACGGTAGTTATGGCCTTGGGACTGTTGGTGGTGCTTCATGCTCAAGCAGTTCCCGTCGAGGGGATGTTCTTCAAAGCGCTCGCGCTGATTTTTGTCGAGTTTATGGTGATCACGGCAATTGCCCTGCTGTTTTCCACATTCACCAGCGCCACTTTGAGCGCCATCTTCACATTGGCGATGTATGTCATTGGACATCTCACAGCTGACCTGCAAGCATTTGGTGCTAAGATGGATAGTCTTAGCCGAGGGGTACTGGACGGGATCTATTATCTCTTGCCCAATCTCGAACGTTTCAATTTGAAGGGCCATGTCGTTCATCACCTGGAAGTGAGTGGTGCGGACCTCATGCTGATCGTCGCATACGGAGTGACGTATACGGCAGCAATCCTCTTCTCGGCTAGCCTGATTTTCCATCGGCGAGACTTCCGCTAAGTCGCGCTTCCGACTCTCCACTTGCATAATGTAAAGGAGACAGGTATTGAATGGAGTGAAGCAACTCCTCCGTTAGCCTTCGGATGAACGAGATTCACCCACCTATGCAGGAAGTCACGGCTGTGAAGCCGTGGCGAAATGCGCAGTGGGTGTCCTCCGTAGCCTTGGCGAAGGAGGACACGCTTCGGTGGGTTCCACTGAAGTCACAATAGGGACCACGGCTGTAAAGCCGTGGAGCTCCACACTGGAGGTTGGCTTCGATGGATGTGCCGTTGCTTGATCTGAAAGCTCAGTTCCAGCCTCTCCGTGCAGAAATCATGGCGGAGATAGAGGCTGTCTGCGGCGAGCAGGGCTTTATCCTGGGGCCTCGTGTCGCGGCGTTCGAAGAATCGATAGGTCGATACATCGGCTCTGGCTATGCGATCGGTTGCGCCTCCGGCAGCGATGCGCTCTTGCTCTCGCTCATGGCTATGGGGGTGAAGGCCGGTGATGAGATCATCACCGTTCCGTTCACGTTCTTTGCCACTGCTGGTGCAATTTCAAGATTGGGGGCGAAGCCTGTGTTCGTGGATATTCAGCCTGACACATTTAATATCGATCCGAGGCTTATTGAAGGAGCGATCACGCCTCGTACGAAGGCCCTCATTCCAGTTCATCTCTTCGGACAGTGCGCTGATATGGCGGCGATTAACGAGATTGCCGGTCGAAAGAATGTAAAAGTGATCGAAGATGCCTGCCAGGCGATCGGTGCAACCCAGCAGGGGAGGCGCGCGGGAGTACTTGGGGATACAGGGTGCTTTAGTTTTTTCCCGACCAAGAATCTGGGCGGCTTTGGAGATGGAGGGCTCATTACGACCAACAATAAAGCCCTTGCGGACTCCATGGCCATGCTACGTGTTCATGGCAGCCAGGTCCGCTATCTCCACGAGGCGGTGGGGATCAATAGCCGATTGGATGCGCTTCAAGCTGCGGTGCTTCAAGTCAAACTGAAATATCTCGACCAGTGGACCGAGGGGCGACGCCGGAATGCCGAACGGTATCGGCAATTGTTCGCCCGGACAAAGCATGCGGAGCGTGTCGTGCTACCGCCGACGGCGCCCGGGAATTTCCATGTGTACAACCAATTCACCGTTCGAGCGCCGAAGCGCGACGAGTTGCGCGCCTTCCTCAAAGAAAAAGGGGTTGGCACGGAAGTATACTATCCGCTTGCAATGCATCTTCAAGATTGCTATCGCGATTTAGGCCATCAGAAGGGATCTTTCCCACAGTCCGAACAGGCAGCCGAAGAGGTCGTGTCTATTCCAATATATGCAGAATTGACGGAGGAACAGCAGTCCTACGTCGTCGAAATGTTTGCGGAGTTCTATCGCCGCTTCTATGCTTAAACGTCCTGCGAGTGCCCGATATGAGGGAAGGGCAAGATCCGAAGCCCGAAGTACTCAAAGCCTTCAACACTTGAACTTCGAACTCTCTGTCGCCTCTTCTACAGAGCAGAGGCTATGATGCCATCGATAATATGCACGACCCTGCTCCTGCTCTCCTTCATATGGAGCGCAGGAGCCATCGGTAAGGAACTCTCCCCGCGTGAGATCTATGAACAAGTCTCTCCGGCGGTGGTAATGGTCATGGGCTATGCGGATAGCGGAAGGAGAGGGAGTGGCGGAACCGGTTCGATCATTCATCTGGACGGATTGGTTCTCACTAACGCTCACGTTGTGATCGAAGAGCAGCCAGGAAAACCCTTTACCCATTTGTCTGTCTTCCTCAAGCCGGCCCGTGTGACAGGAGAGTCAAAGCGTGATCTCTCCCGTATGGTCCGAGCCAAGGTTGTGGCCTATTCGCAACCATTGGATCTTGCCTTATTGAAACTCGACGGCATCACAGACGCGCTGTCTGTTGCCGATGTGAGTGATGCTGGGCAAGTGAGGATCGGAGATCGAGTGGTCGCCATCGGCCATCCGGAACAAGGAGGATTATGGACGCTCACCACCGGGGTGATCAGTGCCGAAGTCGACAACTTTAACGGGGTAAAGGGCAAACACGTGTTTCAAACGGAAACGGGTTTGAACCGAGGCAATTCAGGTGGGCCGCTCTTGGATGGCGAAGGACGGATGATCGGGGTGAATACAGCGATTGCTCGTGTGGCCTCAGACGGCCTTCCAATCACGAGCATCAGTTTTTCGCTCAAGTCAACCGTTGCCGCACAATGGATATGGGAACAGGGTGTGGAGGTACTGGATAAACGGGGAACGCCGCTTCCTAGCAGGTATATGGAGGCTCCGACTGGCCAACTTCCGGCCTCGTCAGTCCAGCCCAAACGCAAGTCGGCCCAACCTCCTCAGCCTGATTTGTCGCTCAGGCCCACAACACAACCGGATGTGATTCAACCGGCTCCGACTCATCCCTACAATCTCGATCAGCTGGTCAGCGATCGTGCAAAAGCGGAAGCCGATCTCGACAGCATGATGGCAGAGATGCGTGGAAGGCTGAAGGGTCGATAGGTATGAATTAACCGCCGGCGGGTATTTCAGCATCCTGCTATGTCGTAACGGCTCCCTCTGAGGCCGACGAAACGTGCCGCGCATACTTTCCCATCACGCCTGACGTATAGCGCGGGAGAGGTTTCTTGACCTTTTTGAGCCTGGCCTTGATCTCTTTCTGAGAGAGTTCCACGGTCAGCGTTCGCTTCGCGATATCAAACGCAATCATGTCGCCGTTCTTCACGGCGCCGATCGGCCCGCCCAGCATGGCTTCAGGTGCGACATGACCAGCCATCAACCCATGAGTAGCGCCGGAGAAACGGCCATCGGTAAGCAGCGCGACGGAGTCACCGAGACCTGCACCGACGATAGCTGCAGTCACACCGAGCATTTCTCTCATGCCGGGTCCGCCGGCTGGACCTTCATACCGAATGACCACGACATCGCCCGCTTTGATCTGGCGTGATTGCACGGCGACGAAGGCATCCTCTTCTTTATTGTAGACCTTTGCCGGGCCGCGGAACTTCATGATCGAATGTCCGGCCACCTTCACAACACAGCCATCCGGAGCAAGATTTCCCCTTAATATCACCAGCCCGCCGGTCTGCTTGATCGGATTCGACAGCGGTCTGAGGACTTGCTGGCCGGATGTTTCTTTAGCGTCTTTGGCCTCTTCCCCGATCGTCCGGCCGGTCACTGTCGGTTGTCCGGCGTGCAAGATGCCGGCCTCGAGTAGGCGTTTGGCGACCAACGTGGTCCCACCGGACGCATAGAGATCCGACGCTGTGTATCGGCCACCGGGCTTTAAGTCGGCGAGCAACGGGACCTTTCGATTGATCTTGTCAAAATCGTCGATGCTCAGTGTGATATTGGCTTCGCGTGCGATAGCGAGCAGATGCAGTACGGCATTCGTCGAGCCACCGGTCGTCGCGACCGCGGCAATAGCATTCTCCAGAGATTTCCGCGTGATGATCTGCCGGGGACGGAGGTCTCGCTTCAGAAGATCCATGACCATTTTCCCGCATTCGAAGGCCACGTCGTCTTTCCTTTGATCCATTGCCGGCACTCCGTTCCGCCCCATCGGCGAGATGCCGAGGAACTCAAACGCGATGGCCATCGTGTTGGCCGTGAACTGGCCTCCGCAGGCGCCTGGACCCGGGCAGGCATGGTCTTCGAGGTCTTTGAGTTCTGCTTGGGTCATCTTGCCGGAGGCATGCTTGCCGACTGCTTCAAACACATCTTGTATGGTCACGTTGTGGCCTTGGAACTGGCCCGGCATGATCGATCCCCCGTAGAGCATCATCGACGGGAGGTTCAGGCGAGCAAGGGCCATCACGGTTCCGGGGATGGTTTTGTCGCAGCCGGACAATGCCACCACACCGTCGAATAGATGTCCACGAGCCACCAGCTCGATCGAATCGGCAATCACCTCCCGACTGATCAGCGAAGCTTTCATCCCCTCGGTGCCCATCGAAATACCATCTGACACCGCGATAGTGTTGTACTCGATGGGGGTGCCGCCAGCAGCTCTGATGCCGGCTTTCACCCGCTCAGACAGTCGACGTAGGTGAAAGTTACAGGGCATGACTTCAATCCAGGTATTGGCGACGCCGATGATCGGGCGCGACAAATCCTCGTCGCTGAACCCGACGGCTTTCATCATGGCGCGAGCCGGCGCCCGATCGGGGCCGGCCAGCAAATCGCGGCTAGGGAGTTTCATGTTGTGAGTGAGCGATCAATCTACCGCACGGTCATGCTTGAGTAAGGCGCATGTTGTGCAGCGTGCCGCCCTTATGGGGATGGCCCTTCATGGGGCCGCCGTGAGGGTTGTAACCCTTACCGGCATCCTTGTGCTGCTGCAGCACCTTGTCATGCTCGGTCTTTTCTTTGGCGCGCTGTTCCGGAGTCAACAAGGCATAGACATCTTTACGGGCCTTGATGGAGGTCATGCGTAAGCCGACCTGTAGATCCGCGCTCTGTTTCAACTTGGCTTCGACCGTCCCAAGATCGAACTTCTCTTCATCGATAAGGGCCCTCAGCTCGCGCTCCGCCACCTGAATGTCGGCCTCGGTCTTAATTCGGACCTTGTCCAGGCTCAGCTGCATCTCTTTGAGCTTCGCGACTTGCTCCGCGGTAAGTCCGATGTCTTGTTCGTGCTTGAGCAGATGCCGGATCAGTTGGCCGGTGCTGTTGTGCATCATGTTCGAGCCATGTCCGCCCATCGACCCATGCATGCCGCCTCCGTGCCCTCCTTTGCCGTAGTAACCCGGCTCATTCGCCCAGACTGTAGACATCCCAACGGTCAGCGCGAATACCGATGCGATGCCCAGCGTCGCAATGGTTCGTGTTCCCTGCTTCATACGTGCCTCCTTAGGTTGAACCGAATGAAGATGCCTGACTCCACGAAGATGAACGTCTCGATGCTCCCTGCGCGCCCGTCATTCCATCGAGTATCAATTTATACTGCGTGTGTGTCCGGCGACAAGCCGCTCGCGCCCTCCGGTCACAAGTTGTTCTGTAAGTGGACGTAGCTTGCCAGATCGATCAACACAACGCAAGCCAACAAGATGACCCGACGAACCCGCAAGCAGTGTGCGTACTCGGATAACGCGTAGTCACAACCATTGCGGTCGTGCTCACACCGATACGGCCGACGGTGTAACAGAGGTGAAGTACGATCAGGAGGACGATCGGCGTCGGGCTTGAGCGAAGAGTTCGGCACGAGGATCCGGATGCGGGATGGCCCTGAGCTTGTCGTAGAGTTTGTGCTCTTCGTCGGTCAATGTCGGCGGCATCACAATCTCGATTGTCAGGAACAGATCCCCGTGGCCGCCGGCCGCCGCAGGGAGGCCTTTGCCCTTCAGCCGAAGCTTACTACCGGCCCGGCTTCCCGGCGGAACCTTGACCCGAACCGGTTCCATGAGCGTCGGAGCCATCACCTCGGCGCCCAAGGCTGCTTCCCACGGAAAGACGGGGAGAGAGACATGAATGTCGCTCCCCTGGCGGCGAAAGACCTGGTCCGGTGTGATTGTCACGCGCAAGTATAAATCGCCGGGCTTGCCGCCGTTGGTCCCCGCCTGTCCCTTACCGGCCACGCGAACTCTCGTCCCGTCCTGTACTCCGGCAGGGATTCGGACTTCGATCGTGTTGGGTTGCAGCGTTGCACCCTGCCCTTGACAGGCGGGGCAGGTTCGCCCACGAAAAACTCCGCTTCCGTGGCAGGTAGAACAAGATACCGGCTCTTGCAGGGTCATACGTTTCGTCACGCCGGTGAACACCTCGGCCAGTGTCAGTTGTACCTCCGTTTCAAGGTCCTCTCCCTGCATGGCAAATCCACGCCCATTCCCGGCTCGCCCGCGTCCTTTGAACAGGTTTTCAAAGATGTCGGAAAAGCTTTCGCCGCCGAATGAAGTCTCCGGGCCGCTCCCCCAGCGGGCGCCGGACTGTCTGCGCGCCTGCTCGTAGGCTTCGGCCTGCTCCCAGTTCGCGCCGTACTGATCGTATTTCTTTCGTTTGTCCGGATCGCTCAGAACTTCGTGCGCTGCGTTCAACTCCTTGAACTTCTTTTCCATTTCGGATTTCTTTGAACCGCTATGGAGATCGGGGTGAACTTGGCGTGCGAGGCGACGATAGGCCTTCTTGATCTCATCCGCAGAGGCGGACTTGGGAACACCGAGAATCTGGTAGTAGTCACGTTGTATGGTTGCCATAAGCTATGGGAATAATACTGATGTGAGGATGATCAACTCTTATCTCTCACGCACGAGGCAGCAATCTACTTAACTCTCGGCACTCAGCACTTCTTCAAGCAGCTTACGGGGTCGATACAGGCTTTGCAAGGGCTGAAGAGATTGGCTGACATGTGAGCAGGGTGACAAGCAGACAATGTGGTAGATGTCAACACTGGCTACTCAAGGCCTGCAGCTTGTCGGCTTGTCAGCTTGAGACCGTAGTTTTTGCCCTCGCCATCATTTTGCAGTAGGAGCAGACTTCGCCAGTGGTAGGTTGCCCGCAGACGGAACAGGGATGCAGAGCTGCCTGGTCTCTTTCAGCCATCGTGGCGGGAGGCATTCCCGGCTTACGCTGTTTGTCGAGAAACCCCCAATAGAATGCCTGTTTGGTGCCGGGCGATTCCGTCTCCAACCGGTTCAGCACGTCTTTGTAGAGCAGTGTGCGAGCGCCCTTAGCCATCGGGCATTCCTCGACGATGTAATCGATTCGGTTCAATACCGCATAGGCCGCGAGCTCCCGTTCCGAGAGCCGGAAAAGGGGCTTCACCTTCTTGGCAAACCCTTCCATTGAGGCAGGCAGAGACGGGCTTTGCTTATCCAGATACTCCTCCTGCCAATGCAGAACATTGCCCAACAACCGGGCTGCCTCGTCATCGAGGTTGTGGCCGGTGGCCATCACATCGTAGCGCTGTTCGATCGCCACGCGATTGAACCGATAGCGCTTGATCGTTCCACATGTGGAACAGGTCGGGCGATGAATAAGCTGAGCCAGTTCCTTGATTCCCGCTCCGGCCTCCTGCTCGACTCTATGGAGGTGCAGCGTGGTTCCATGTGAGGCGGCGACCACTTCCGCGAATTTCGCCACTTTGGCATGCGATTGCTCGGAATAGGTCCCGATCCCGAGATTCACATAGAGCGCGTCGGCGCGATAGCCCAGCTTGAGCAGGATGTCCCAGAGCGCTAGGCTGTCTTTTCCGCCTGACACCGCCACGAGAATCCGTTCCTCTTTTTTGAACATCTTCTCGGACTTGATCGCCCGCGCAACCTGATCGTGGACGAAGCCGTTGAAGCAGCCCTTGCAGAAGGCCGCATTGTGTCGCGGGAGGTCGATGACCGCTTTGGTTTTGCATTTGGTGCAATTCATTCTTAGCTCGCGAATCGTGAAACGTGAATCGTGGAATGTGGGGAGCCGCCGGAAATTACCGGTCGGATTTCGATTTGATCACCGTCGTAGAGCATCTCGTCTTCGGTGACCAGATCATCGCCTTTGATCACCAGGTGCGCTTCGACGACAAGATTCAACTCGCGCAGGAGGTCCTTGGCCTTTTTGGGCCCTTTGACCTCGACCGTTCTGGCCGGGTGACTCAGTTGGACTTGCATGAGGGGATGATAAGGCTGGAATTGGCAGGATTGCAAGAAAGCAATGAGCCGTCAGCCATCAGTACTGACCCTGAATCATTTCGGAGCTGCAAGCTGATGGCGGACAGATGATGACTTTAGATTGTCGCTTGCCGTAGAAACTTCGCAGATTCCTCCGGCGCTACGGGATTGATGTAGAACCCTGTGCCCCATTCGAAGCCGGCCACTTGGGTCAGTTTCGGAATGATTTCGATGTGCCAATGGTAGAAGTCTCCGGTCTTTTCGTGGAGGGGGGAACTATGAAGGATGAAGTTGTAGCAGGGCTTAGCGAGGACCTTGTCCATCCGTCGCAGTGCTTCCGAGAGAATGGGAGCGAGGAATTCGAATTGTATCTTCTGGCTCTCTTCGAAGTAGCCGGTATGGCGTTTAGGGAGAATCCACATTTCAAAGGGAAACCGCGGGGCATAGGGGGTAACGCAGAGGAACTCGGGATTTTCTGCCACGACGCGATCGCCTTCGGAGAGGTCCTGCCGGAGAATATCACAATAGATGCAGCGTTCCTTCTGATCATAATGAGCCCGGCACCCGTCGATTTCCTCCAGTACGTTGGTGGGAATGATTGGCAGGGCGATGAGTTGCGAGTGGCTGTGCTCCAGTGTCGCCCCGGCTGACGCCCCGTGGTTCTTGAAAATCAGAATATAGCGGAACCGGATGTCTTTCTTCAGATCGATCATGCGATCGCGATAGGCCCACAACACGTCCTCGATCCGTTTTGTCGGCATGTCGGCCAGGCTGTCGGTGTGGCTGGCGGTTTCGATGATGACTTCATGCGCGCCGATCCCGTTCATGCGATCGTAAAGGCCGAGGCCTTGACGGTCGAGGTTTCCTTCGACCTGAAGCGCGGGAAACTTGTTCGGGACGACACGCACGGTCCAGTTCGGACTATTGGGTTCCACAGGCTGTGGGCGGTAGGCCATGATTTCTCTCGGCGTCAGTCGCTCCTGTCCTGGGCAAAAGGGGCAGAGCGTTGCGGCCGATGGTCGGGCGGTTTGCACGGGAATGAAATCGTGGGGCCGACCTCTCCGTTCCGTTGTGATAATCACCCAACGACCGACAACAGGATCACGTCTTAAATCGGGCATGGTATCTCCGGAAAAATGTTGAGTGTGTAATATTGAATGTTGAATCGATCAGGAGAAATTGCCGACTGCATGCAAGAACGCCACTCATGTAATTTATCATTTAACATTCAAAATCGATCATTCAGCGCTGTGCGCTGCTACACTCGCCATAACGTAGCTTCGAATTCGGGGCCGGGAACCAGAAATGTTGCCGGTTTGTGGTGAGGATAGCGCGCGACTTCCAAACCATGATCCAGTACCACGAGCGTCATGCGAAGTTCCTGTCCGGCTGTGAGCTGTAAGTCCTTGAACGGGATACTCAGTTCAAGAATCTTTCGATAACAGATCGATCGGTAGGATCCGATCTCCTTCCAGTCTCCGCTTGCCAGCTTCTGCAGGAGCAGAAACTGGCCTGGCCCAGGCGAAGCCAGTGGAAACGACAGGCGATAGAGACGCTCGGTTGTCTGCAGATGCAGCTCGACCGTCAAGCCTGCCCGACGCTGCTGCGATTGTTCATCCGGGTCGAGCCTCAGATACAATTGGTCCAGACTCCAACCGAATTGGATTTCGGTGAATATTCCTTCGGCTTTCCACATCGCGCCGAGAGGGGGCTGAGTCTTGATCTTTCCCGCTCCGCGCCACTCGAAAAAGTCGGTCATGAGCCCGTCGATAGAGGGGTTCAGCAATACGAGAGGCGCGGTTGTCAGGTCTGGTTCCGGCAGGCCACGAAGACTACTGATCGGCTGATTCAAGATGTCCGGTGGTGTTGAGCCTGCCATTGCCCAGACGTTCCGAAGGTGGGTTCGAAAGAGCCGGTCGAATTCCTCCTTGTAGTCGCTCTCAAAATCGTCGCCATACCACCAGAACCAATCGCTGCCTTCGGCGGCATAGAGTTCGTCCCATGCGGCTTGCGTACGATCCGCGGGGAGCGTGGCAGAAATCTCGGCAAGGCGCGACCGGGTCTGGCTGAGCAGGTCCCAGCCTCGATTGTCTTCCTGGTGACCGATCCAGATCTTATAGTCCTGGTTAATCCAGGATCCCGAGTGGAGGTGGCTGACCCGCCGAATGGCCGGGGCGGTTTGGAGCGCTTCAGAGACCGTTGCGGTTCTCGTACGAACGGCATCGCCATCGAGAGCGCCGGTCGAGCAGGCTTTGTAGAGAAGCGAGAGAAACTGTTCACCACCCCCGTGATAGTGCTCCCATGGATTTTCCCCATCGAGCGCAATGGCAATGGTGACCTGGTCCTGCGGGGTGTCGTGAATGATGTGACGCAGCCGGCGGAGCAGATCCTCGGCGGCCATTTCGGAATTCGTTTTGTGATAGACGAATCCAAAGGCATCAGAAATCTCGCGGTCTCGAAACAGTATTGTGACATCCTGATTCTCCGGCCCGACACGATAGGGTTGATAGAGATCCTGGTGGCGCTGCCACGGCTCCTGTGCCGCGTCGAAGGAGCGAGCGAGGATGCCTTCGTCGGTTGCCAGCCAACGCAGCCCAACCTTCGGCAACATCGGAATGAGTTCCGGGCAGACGGAGCCTTCCGACGGCCAGAGGCCCACGGGAGCCCGGCCAAATGTGGCGGTATGGAACTCAACGGCCCGTTGCAGCTGTGTCTCCGCATCTTCAGGCGCATGAAACCTGGGGGGAAGAGGAAGATCCGGTCTGGCGCGTCGAGTAAAGTCCGTATCGATTATGAGTGGCAGGATTGGATGAAAGAATGGTGTCGTTGTGAGCTCGATTTGTTCCTGTTCCATCAACCGGCGATACATCGGGACAATATCCCGAACGGCGGCGAGCTGAAAGGCCAGCACCTCCTGCTTTTCTTCTTCCGTAAAGCCCCGGTTTTTGGCGCGCAGCCCGGCTAGACGGGGATTGCGATTGACTGTGCCGTAGCCGAACCAGGCCAGGTTATGCCAGGTTTGCAAGTCCCGCAGATCCTGGGTGGAAAACTGCCGTGCAACCTGCTCCAGGTCGCGACCAATGACATCAGTGCCGCGTTTCACGAGCAACTCATGGTAGCGGGGGTAGGGACGTACCATTGTGGCCCAGTTTGCGGAGAAAAAATGCCGGACAAGGAAGGCCTTCTCTTCCGGGCGAAGGTCTGCTGCAGGGCGCTGTGCATGTTCGAGAAAGAGGTCTCGCACTGTTCCCGATCCGATCTCTTGCAACTGTCTCAGGAGCGAAGGCGTGAAGTTAAAGGTGGCTTTCATCGAGGGAAACTTCTCCAGCGCATAGGCCATGTCGTAATAGGCCTTGGTGGCATGGAGGCGCACCCAGGGCATACTGGCGGACCCTGCGACCGGATCCGTGTAATACGGTTGATGCATGTGCCAGAGAAAACAGACTGAGGCAGTTTTCATGGTTTTAATGTACTAGTTGAAACGGATCGCTGAGCGGCCTTTTTGATCCATCTGCGCGGTAAGTCTTCCTCATGTTCCGGACGTGCGAGCCACCAAAGGCTTGCTAGTTGATATAGTCTTTCTACACCCTCTTGCTTATAAGTATGGCATAGGGTAGGAGACGGAGCGAGAGGAAATCAATGCATGACATGACTCGACAAGGTGTGATGGTTCAGGTGTTCTGGTACTGGGCGCCAGTGGTGCTGTATGCAAGCGCGATTTTTTTATTGTCATCCCAGTCGCACCCGGAAGAGCATCTCCCCTCGTTCTTACTCAAAGACACGAGCGATAAAATCTTGCACGCAGTGGAGTATGGCATCCTGGCCGCCCTCTGCTGCCGTGCATTCTCCTGGGCAGCGGCGCCGGCTGTCGCTCGCCAGGCGATCGTGCTGGCGATTGTGACAGCATCAGTCTATGGCATCACGGACGAAGTGCATCAAGCGTTCGTCCCTCTCCGCGAGGCCAGTTGGCAAGACTGGCTGGCCGATACAATTGGTGCAGCTATCGGGGCAATCGGTTGGCGGTCTCTCAAGTCGGTTTGATGAGCCAGCGACAGGCGCAACAGGCAGGGTTGGCCAAAAGCTCTTTGGTCGCCGACGCCCCTTGACTTGCAAGCACGGCGAGGGAGGACTCTTGACATCAGCGGCGTTCTACTGATGGTATTTATTCACGGGATAAGGAGTAGCAGGGAAAGACTTGCTTCTACCTGCTCGCGACGGGAGACCGAGCTTATGCTACGTATGCCAGTTTCGGTTCTTCTATTCGTAACAATCGCGGCTATGGTTATGGCGGCAGGGGAGGCATTGTGCGCTGAGGATGCTGTGCCTACCCAGGTACAATTGACCCAGAGGAGCCAGACATCGGGACAGGGGCGGGCCACTGAAGGTCCGCAAACAGTGCGACCTTCGCCGAAGGAACTTGAGGCCGTCAGCCAACTGCTCGCTGCTAAGCCGCGCCCAAAGGCTCTGAAGGATGCCGATATTGAGTATCTGAAGGGTCTGCGCGACAAGCCGGCATGGTTTAGTTTCGAGCGACGAATCGTGCATGAAATGTGGACTGAGATGAGCGGTAAGGAATGGCAGGATTCTGAACTGTCACAATCTTCCAGGCATGAAAGATTGCCCTAGAGAAGGGTAACCAATCGAGGAAGGCTCCAGAGAGCGCCGCGCATTTGCAGCAATGAGTCGATTGAGGGTAACGATCTGGACTCGCTCAAGAAATAGTGAGCATGAATGGGGGAACCGGTGAGAAATAGCATGGCGATACTAGGGGTCGGGCTTTTTCTTGTTCTGCTGGCATCGGTCAGCCCGGCCAAAGGAGCGGAGGTTCAATTACACATTCCTCCGGTGTTTCAGGAACGCCCCAGTTGGTGTTGGGCTGCTGTTGGAGAAATGGTCTTCAAATACTATTACGTTCCTGCTGTTCATCCCACAGACTATCAGTGTGGCATCGCGCAGGAGAGAAAGCTGTGCGCGGGATTACCGGATTGTACGCAATGTGATATGTCCGCTGTCGATGAAACCGCCATGGTCAATATGCTTAAACAGTATCCTCTCGTGGCCGCACAGAGCAAAACGGCAGGACATATCGCACTGACTGTTCAATCGAAGACTGGAACCCTTTCCGAGGCGGAAGTAAGAGACGAGTTGAATCAAGGCCGCCCCATTATTGTTGGAGTCTCACCGAGTGGATTTAAAGTCGATGACATTCCCCAACACATGGCACTCATAGTCGGCTATGACGATAGCTCCGGCGACCTGAGGCTCACCGTGAATGACCCGTTCCCCTTCGAAGACGACAGGTTCATGTGGATAGGCAATCCCTATCCAGGCGCAAGCGTAACAGGAGCAAACGATGGCCAATATGAGATCCGTTTTGAAAAATTTCGTTCCAAGTTAAAATGGACACAGACGATGTACCGAATTACGTGCACGGGCCATGGTTGTCCGGCAGACAGTCATCAAGCTACTGCAAGCCAAGTCGGGAAAGATGACCGTGAAGTGACGAAGGCCGTAGTAACGGCATCTTCAGGAGACTTCAAATCGTTACGAACAGGACACAAGGCTGTCGATGCCGATACCGGTACGACATGGCGGTCAAGCGTGACTTTTTCCGGCGCCAAGCAGTGTCTGGTAAAGGACAAAGACGATCGCAGCGGTGCCAGGTGGAGTTGCATCTTCAAATTTGATGACAGGTCAGAAGCCGACATCGCGGTAGGAGATATCATAAATCGATTGCGCAAGAGCTTACCTGACGATTGGGTCGGAACGGATCTTGACGAAGACACTGACGCGGAGTTCTACACGAAAACAGACAGGTTTTTCGCAAATAAACCCGGAAGTAATTCGGCAATCCGAGTGTACCTCATCGACACCAAGAAGGATGGGCGGGTCAAAATCTATCTTTCAGTGGATAATAAGTAACGGTCTGAGCCTATAGCGCGAAGCGAATAGGACAAACGCGAGGGGGCAATTTTCACCGTTCTTTCCATAGAGGAGGGGCCAAGGCCCCACTACTTGCATCTGTTCAAAAACAAAACTTTTCTGGCAGTATCCGGTCATCTGGTGTCAGATAGACATGTAACAAGAAGCTTTCTGAAATGAACTGAACGAGAAGATCTCGCCCTCACATTCGCTCGACGCTTATTCGGTCGCCCGAGTGAGGAGGTCAGAAGATGTCTATCGGTCCACGAGATGGTATGATAGAAAATCGGCAGCACCCTCGCGTTTCTATCCAATTTCGAAGTCACTTCTCATCGAAGAGTCCAATGGTAGCCGGTGACGGCGAGTTGAAGGACATGTCGCCCGGAGGGTGTCGCATCGCAAGTTCCGTTGCAGTGCAAGTAGGAGCCGAGCTGGAGTTATGTGTTTTCCCCGAGGATGAAGGCAACCCGTTCATTATCGACGCGGCAACGGTTCGCTGGGCCCGCAGCGAAGAGTTCGGCCTCGCATTCAGCAAGGTGCGTCCCGCAGTGCAGCAGCAGTTAGTCCAGCTATGCCGCAAACGCGCCCCGCTAAGCTAGAAATTGTCCGGAGACGGTTGAATTGCGCGCTCTCTACTGCACGCATCGGGCAACCCTTACTCCGCTAAATGATCCTTCCCAGTTCGCTCGTTGCCTCTTCAGAGCTGGGAGCTTATTGATCTTCTACTGCGCGCAACGTTCTCCTCAGCCCACCCACTGGCACGACGGATGTGCCATAAGCCAAGGCGAGGGTCTACTGATTTTCCCCTCTTCGCCCTAAGGGCGAGCAGGCAGACTGTCCTTTACTGCGCGCATCGGATGAGCACCGCGCCATCGTGTGCGTTCTGCGAGTAGGAAGGGCCGCTGGCCTCTCCTCACGTACCCTTGGAGTGACAAGGTTTCCGCGCATCAGTATAATGCGCAGCCTATGGGTACCGTGAATCCTGCTGCGCCGAAACAGCCGTTGGTATTACCGGATCGCGCCCTCGTGGCTTCCACAGTCGAAGCGGTGCTTCCCGTTAAGGGACAATTCAAGGCGCTCACTCCTTTAGCGGGCGATGCTTCTAACCGCCGTTATTTTCGCATCGAGTTGACCGGAGGTGCTGTTCGTTCTGTGATTCTCATGCAGTTGGCCGAGCCGGAGGCCTTCAAGCAATCAGAAGAGGCCGTCAGCGACGTCGCTCATCAGATCGCCGAATTGCCGTTTCTGAACATCCTCTCTCATTTATCAAAAGCAGGGGTCTCCGTTCCGCGACTCTATCACTACGATCAGGCGGCGGGACTGCTCTATCTTGAAGATTTTGGAGACCTCACACTGGCTGAAGCCTGTCGTGAGGCGAGCGCTGCAGAAGTGGAGGCGCGCTATACGCAGGCCGTCGATGTCCTGCTGCACATGCAGGTGAAGAGCACAACGCCAGATCAGCGCTGTCTCGCGTTCCATCGGAAGTTCGATGTGCCGCTCCTTATGTGGGAGTTCGACCATTTTCTGGAGTACGGAATCGTCGCAAGGCAGGCGAAACCGATGTGCGCCGACGATTACCTGCCCATACGGGACGAATTCGAAAAGATCGCCGAGTTGCTCGCCGATCAACCGCGTGTCTTTGTCCATCGGGACTATCACTCGCGTAATTTAATGGTCGATGGCGAACGGCTTGGGATCATCGACTTTCAAGACGCCTTGATCGGGCCGGCGACGTATGACCTCGCTTCGCTGCTGCGCGACGCCTATATCGAACTCGACGAAGCGCTGATCGACCGCTTGATGGACCGCTTTCTCGACGGATTGGCGATGCATCAGCTGGGATGGACCGACCGGGAGGCTTTCCGTCGCCTGTTCGATTTCACGAGCGTCCAGCGCAATCTCAAAGCGGCAGGGCGATTCGTTTACATCGCTCGCGTCAAGGGTAATCCCAAGTTCCTGGCCGACATCCCACGCGTCATGAGCTATGTTAAACGCAACCTCCAAAAGTACCCTGAGTTGGACGTGCTCAGAAAGCATCTCACCCCCTATGTGCCGGAACTGCAGTAGCAAAGGTTGAGCGTTGAACGATGACTTCTGAATTTCTATTTAGCACTTAGCACTCAGCACTTCGATATGAAGGCCATGGTCCTCGCAGCGGGCCTGGGAACTCGCCTGAGGCCGCTCACGAACACGATTCCTAAGCCACTCCTTCCCATTGCGGGCACGCCGTTGATAGTGTGGAATCTCCTGCTCCTGAAGCGACACGGATTCCAGGACGTTGTGATCAATCTGCATCACCTCGGACCGATGATCGAACAGGCGTTGGGCGACGGCTCGCGGTATGGACTGCGGATCATCTATTCGCGCGAGCCTGTGATTTTGGGTACGGGGGGAGGCCTCAAGCAGGCGGAGCAGCATTTTTCCGGTGAGTCGGTGTTGGTGCTCAACGGCGACACGCTTGTGGATCTTGACCTTGAGGCGGTATGCGCGTTTCATCAGCAGCGCAATGCTATGGCCACGCTGGTTTTGCGCAAAGATCCCGAAGCGGTACAGTGGGGTCTTGTGGAGATGGATTCGGACAACCGCATTGTGCGGATCATCGGCCGTGGACACCCCTATCAGGCGCCGACCCAGCCTCGCATGTTTGCAGGGATTCATGTGCTCCGTACAAGGCTTCTGCGGGATGTGCCGAAGGGCGTGGCCTCAACGATCATCGAGCCCTATATAGCGGCGATCGAACGGGGTGAAACGGTGCTCGGGTACGACTATGACGGCTACTGGTCGGACATCGGGACGCCGGAACGCTATGCGCAGGCTGAGCACGATGCATCAGTCGGTCGGATCACCTTGGCGACAAGACAGCTACCCGTATAGCAGGATGCTGAAAAAGACCATCCTTCTTGCTCGCAGAACGCGCACGATGGCGCGGTGCTCATCCGATGCGCGCAGTAAAGGACAGTCTGCCTGCTCGCCCTTAGGGCGAAGAGGGGAAAATCAGTAGACCCTCGCCTGGGCTTATGGCACATCCCGTCGTGCCAGTGGGTGGGCGGAGGAGAACGTTGCGCGCAGTGGGGGACTCATCCGGGCCATCCTAAGGACAACATATACGGGCGAGCTTGGAAGGATCATCTTTGACCGCTTGCTGCGGCCTTGCTTGGGCAAGGCGCGTCCTTGGGAGAAGAGGCTGTCTCGGCAGACTCTGGGCGGGTGGGTGAAGTAGCCGCCAGGGTTGGGCGAATGAGAAGTCTGGTCTTCTTGAGCATCCTGCAAGAAAGTTTCTTGTTGTGTTACGCCTGTGAAACATTACAAATCGAAGGTGCCACAGTACTCTTTCGAAGCCTAATGAGCTAATCCAGCCCCTCTTTCATCTTTCGTTGTTTGATCAAGCGGGCCAGATAGGTGCGTTGGAGCTTCAGGCGGTCCGCCGCTTTCGTCTGATTGCCGTCCGCTTCTTCTATGGCTCGCGCGATGATATAGCGACTGTGTTCTTCCATCGACTCATGGTACGGGAGTGAAAGATAGGAGAGGTGTTCCCCTGGGGAGGTGCGGCCTGTGGCATCCAACGACAGCATGTCCGCTTCGATGGTGTCCGACTGGTTCAAGACGACGGCCCGTGCGACGACGTTTTCCAATTCGCGAATGTTTCCAGGCCAATGGTACCGTCGCATAGCCTCCATGGCTGTGGGGCTGAACATCATACCGGGGCGTTTCGCGTCTCGGGCATGCCGGTTCAAGAAATACTTGGCCAGGGCAGAGAGGTCCTCGGGTCGTTCGCGGAGCGGGGGAAGGGTCAGACTGATGACGTTCAAACGGAAAAAGAGATCCTCGCGAAACTCACCGGATTTCACAGCTTGTCGAAGATCCTTGTTTGTCGCGGCAATGACCCGAATGTTGACCGATACGACGCGCGTGCCGCCGACCCGATGAAATTCTCTGTCCTGTAGCACACGCAAGAGCTTTGCTTGCAGCGGAAGCGACATGTCTCCGATCTCGTCCAAAAAGATCGTGCCTCCGTCAGCCATCTCCAGTTTGCCTTTGTGCAGACGGTCTGCGCCGGTGAAGGCGCCGCGTTCATGCCCGAAGAGTTCGTTCTCGAGCAGGGTTTCCGTGAGGGCGACACAGTTGATGACCACTAGCGGCATCGCTTGCCGCGGGCTCCACTGATGGATGGAACGTGCGAAAAGCTCCTTGCCCGTGCCGCTTTCGCCGAGCAGTAAGACGCCGGCATCGGAATTCGCGGCGCGTTGCGCCGACTCCATCACTGCACGGATCTTTGCGCTCATGCCTACAATCGAAGCATAGCGACTGTCGACTTCGGACTTGAGACAGGCAACCTGTCGTTTCAGGCTGTCCCGCTCTAAGGCCTTGTCGATGACGAGGAGCAGGTGGTCTTTGTCCAGCGGCTTGGTCAGAAAATCATAGGCGCCGGTTTTCATCGCCTCGACGGCGGCATCGATCGATGCATGGGCTGTCATGACAATCACCGGAAGATCTTCGGCCGGCCTGACTTTCGGGAGCCGTTTAAGAACGTCAAGCCCGGTCAGGCGGGGCATATCCAAATCAAGCAACATGAGATTCGGGGCTTCATGCTCGACCAGTTCAAGCGCCTCTATTCCGTCGTGTGCGATCACAGTTCCATAATCGGACGCTTGCAGGCGATCCTCCAGCATCGTGGCAATATCGGGGTCGTCGTCGACGATCAGAATTTTAGCGTTCATCTTGCCTCACTATTCGTGGAGGAGTGTTGATGGTTCTGACGGCGCGCGTTCCGGCAGCACAGGACCAACGTGAGCGCCTTTCCGCTTCTATTCCATGACGTGTATCACGAGTCCTGTCAGCGGTTTCGGGAAGAAGTAGGTCGACTTGTGGGGCATGCGTTCGCCGGCTGTGGCGACAGCTTGCACTTCGTTGACCTTCGTCGCATTGAGCAGTAGGGCGCCGGTTGCCGTTCCCTTCGCGACCCAATCCAGGGCTTCATGGTCGTCCTTGGTATAGAGGATAGCCTCTTGTTCCTCTTGCGAAGGGCAGAGCGTCGTAACGACGAGTTGTTGAAGCAGCGACACATCGAGTCTGGCGCGTGGAGAGGCTTCTGCGGGTGGGCGATGGGTTGGTTTGAGGATCAACATGGCGAGGTGGCTGTCTCCTTTCAACGAGAGTCCGAACACCGGAGCGGTTCGCCCGGTCGTTCGCATCGCTTCGAGAAATGTCGCGCGGGTGGCTGCCTGCGTGGCTGGAGTGAACGGAAATTCCTGCAGGTCGAACGCCGCATTCAGCAAAGAGCGTACACGATCATACGGAGGCAGAGCGGTTGTCGTAACCCGGTGTGTCGGGAGTACGGTTAAGCCCGGGTCTTCGATGGCGGTCAACAACATCAGCACCGCGTCGTATGCGTGCAGATCGGCCGCCGATCCGGCCTGCTGCCTGCGGAGTTTCTGATAGTTCAAGGCGGTCTCGTAACGATGATGGCCGTCTGCGATAAACAGTGGCATGTCGCGCATGGCATCGACGATGTTTCCAAGCACGACCGGATCCGTCACAGCCCAGAGTTGCTGACGGAATCCCTCGTCGTCGCAAAAGTCTATCAAGGCCTGTTTCCCCTTAACCTCCCGCTCCAACAGCCCGAGCACTGTTCCTTGCGGGTCGGAGTAAAGCGACCAAATAGGGCTGAGGTTCGCCTTGCAGGCTTCGAGCAAATTCAGCCGATCGGTCTTGGCGGCGGAACGTGTATTCTCGTGCGGGTAGATGTGGCCGGAATCGAGCGCTTCCAGTTTGACGGTGGAAAGAAAACCCTTGAGAGTTTTTGTCGGTGAGCCTGGCGGGGCATAAGGCGGTGTGTATTCGATCGCATGATAGTAGAGAGTCGGCTGTGCGTCGCGTTTCAACGCCCCGGTCTTGAGCCAATCACGAAGGCTCGAAGCGGCGCGGGTGTATCGATTATGAGTCGGACTATCACCTGGTTCATCGAGCCCCAATTCAAGCCGGATGATGTTCCGGGGGTGGCGATCGTGCAAAGCCTTCTGCCCGGCTGCATCGATAATATCGTAGGGCGGCGCAACGACCTGTTTGATATCTTCGACAACCGTCATGTCGTACCGCGTGCCATGAAACGGAATGATCTTGGCCATGGTGAGTCCTTTGCTGAGACGTGTTTCAAGGCGGCGGCAAAAAGTTGAACAATCCAGCCGGCCTCTCTTGTTTAGGTGAACTGTTCAATCTGCAGGCTGTTCGGCTGTTCTTGGACAGACCAGACAGACCGGACTTATTCCAGCCGTGCGAACTGTCAAACTCCATGGTCAAGGCAATAGCTTTCCGTCACCTCGGATGCAACCAAGATATGAGGGGTGGATCCTTTCTTCCTGCGAGATGCCGTTTCCATGGCTGGGCCATGGAACACGCGGGAAGAAAGGCTATCGATCGCGGGTGATCATATAGTCTGCGGCCACCGAGAGAGCTCGTCTGGCCGTACTGTCTTCGAACCGATTGAGATCTCGCTGGGCTGCGGCGATATAGGATCGTGCGCAATCCATGGCATAGGTAATCGAGCCCAATTCCTCCATCAGGCGAATGAACCGCCCGAGGTCTTCATCTGTGAGGGTCCTGGATTCCATACGGTCGACAATCATCCGCCGGTCCTGTTCTGAGCAATGATGCAGCAGATGGAGCAACGGAAGCGTGGCCTTGCCCTGGCGGAGATCCTGTCCCAGCGTCTTACCCAGGTGATTGCCATTAGCTGTGTAGTCGAGCGTGTCGTCCGCCACCTGGAAGGCAATGCCTAGATTTCTGCCGAATCGGAAGATCGCCTCCTGCTGAGCTTCCGGTGCGTCCGCGAGGATAGCGCCCATGCGACAGGCGGCGGCGATCAGGCCGGCCGTTTTATACTCTACAATCTTCAGGTACTCCGCCTCCGACATTTCGGGATTGCCGTTGTAATAGAGCTGAAGGACTTCGCCCTCCGCCATCTTCTTGCAGGCTTCGCCGAGCACGTCGTTAATCCCGTGGTTCCGGAAATCGACGACCTGGCAAAAGGCTTTGGAGTAGAGATAGTCGCCGACGAGGATACTGATTTGATTGCCCCAGACTTTTCTGGCGCTTCGCCGGCCACGACGAATATCGGCATCGTCGATGACGTCGTCGTGGAGGAGGGATGCGGTATGAATGAACTCCACCAGACTGGCGAGCTGGTGATGGTCGCGACCGGCATAGCCGCACAGACGAGCAGAGAGTACTAGGAGAAAAGGTCGAATTCGTTTTCCGCCGCTGTTCAGGATATGGGCGGCGACGGTATTGACGAGTGCTACACTGGAATCAAGATTCGCCCGGGCTTGGCGTTCCATCCCCTCCAGTTCATCGCGATACGCCTCCCAGACGTCCGCCATGCTGTTGATAGTGGGGGTGATTGGGCTTTGTGGCATGCGGCGGATGGTAGGACAGAGGGGGAACAAAGTCAAGCCGATCAACCCCTCACGGAGCGTGACAGCAAGGGCTATACATGCGAGGGATAATCTTGACAGAAGAATCGTGCTTCCATTAAGGTGAGCCAAGTGGATACACGTGAAATTTGTCTTATGAGTGACGGGGTTATCCGTCCTGATCGCCTCTCTGGCATAGCCTCCGTCCAGCAGCATAAACGCTCACATTTTTAACGGGATACGAGTAATGAGCATCCCAGGGCTTCCTCCAAAGCAAGGCCTCTATAACCCCGAACAGGAAAAGGACTCTTGCGGGATCGGTTTTGTCGTCAATATTAAGGGTCAGAAATCCCACACTATTATTCAACAGGGGCTTCAGATCCTTGAAAACCTGAGTCACCGGGGGGCACAGGGCTGCGATCCTTGCACAGGAGACGGCGCAGGGATTCTGGTTCAGGTTCCGCACGAGTTTCTCAAACGCGCCGCCGGCGATGTAGGGGTTTCTCTGCCCAATGCCGGAGAGTACGGCGTAGGGATGACGTTCCTTCCTCCGCAGGCCGATGCACGACAACAGTGTGAAGTCCTCTTTTCCAGAATGATCGGCGAAGAAGGTGCCCGGCTCCTCGGATGGCGTGATGTCCCGGTCAAGAGCGATGCAATCGGTGTCGTGGCACGCAGCACCGAGCCGTTTATACGACAGGTGTTCATTGCCCGCGATGTCCTCAATGAGGGGCAGTTCGAACGCAAACTCTACGTCATTCGCAAGCGAGTGGAAAAAGCCATCCGTGAATCGGCTATTCAGGGGCGCCACTACTTCTATATCTCGAGTTTGTCGGCCAGCACCATCGTCTACAAGGGATTGTTGCTCCCGGAACAGATGTCTGCCTATTACCAGGACTTGAAGGATACGAGCCTCACAAGCGCGCTTGCTCTTGTGCACTCCCGCTTCAGTACGAACACGTTCCCCACCTGGCCGCTGGCGCATCCGTATCGCTACATTTGCCACAACGGCGAGATCAATACGCTCAAAGGAAATGTCAACTGGATGCGCGCCCGGCAAGGCCGGCTCAACTCCGAATTGTTCGGCCAGGATCTGGCCAAGCTTTATCCGATCGTCTCCGAAGATCAGAGCGACTCCGCTTGTCTGGACAATGCCGTGGAATTTCTGACCATGGGAGGTCGCTCTCTCCCGCACGCGATGATGATGCTGATTCCAGAACCATGGGTTGCGAATCCGCAGATGGATTTGGACCGGCGGGGCTTCTACGAGTATCACGCGGCGATGCAGGAACCATGGGACGGTCCGGCGGCAGTGTGTTTCACCGACGGCAAACTCATCGGGGCGACGCTCGATCGTAACGGGCTGCGCCCATGCCGCTATCAGGTGACGACGGACGGCTTGGTGATTCTGGCTTCGGAAGCTGGTGTGCTTCCGATGGATGTCCGGAAGATCAGGCAGAAGGGGCGCCTCATGCCGGGCCGGATGTTCATGGTCGATACCGTGCAGGGGCGTCTCATCGATGACGAGGAAGTGAAGGCCGAGATCGTGAGGCGCAAGCCGTATCGATCCTGGGTCACCGAATATCGGATCTCGCTCGATGAACTGCCCGATCCCAACAATGTGCCGCAGCCGGACCACCCGACGATCCGCCAGCGCCAACTGGCCTTCAGTTACACCGTCGAAGAGTTGAAGATGGTCATCACTCCTATGGTCGTTGAGGGGCAGGAAACGACTTCTTCGATGGGCACGGATACGCCCCTGGCTGTGTTGTCCGATCGGCCGCAATTGCTCTTTAAGTACTTCAAACAGCTGTTCGCGCAGGTGACCAATCCGCCGATCGATCCGATCCGTGAGGAGCTGGTGATGTCGTTGACAACAAGCATCGGGCCCAAGCCGAATCTCATGGATGAACATCCGGAGGCTTGCCGGCGCATTCGGGTCAAACAGCCGATTCTGACCAATGCCGAGCTCCAGAAAATCCGCGAGATCGCCGACCCGCATTTTAAGAGTAAGACGCTCAAGATGCTCTTCAGGGTAGCCGAAGGTCCTGAAGGGCTCGGGGCTGCGGTGGATGATCTTTGCCGGCAGGCCTCTCGCGCGATTAAAGAGGGCTACAAGTTTCTGATTCTGAGCGATCGCGGGGTGAACGAAGAATGGGCGCCGATTCCGAGCCTTCTAGGCATCGCATCCGTTCATCATCATCTCGTACGCGACTGTACGAGAACCGAAGTCGGCCTCATCGTAGAAACCGGCGAACCACGCGATGTGCACCACTTTGCCTGTTTGATCGGCTATGGAGCCGGAGCCGTGAATCCGTACCTCGCATTCGAGTCGCTCGTGGACCTGGAGCGCGAGAAATACTTTCCCGAGGGACTTGATGCGCAGACCGCCGAAGGCAAGTTCATCAAGGCGATCAATAAGGGGCTGCTCAAGATTTTCTCGAAGATGGGCATTTCGACGGTGCAATCCTATTGCGGCGCGCAGATCTTCGAGGCCATTGGATTGAATCACGAGCTTATCGACCGGTACTTCACCGGCACGTCGTCACGTCTGGAAGGGATCGGCATTCGTGAGGTCGGCGAAGAGACGCTTCGGCGGCACCGCATGGCCTATGAGCCGACGCCGATACGCCAGCTCGACTTCGGCGGAGAGATCCACTATCGCATCCAGGGAGAGCACCACAACTGGAATCCGGAAACGATTTACACGTTGCAGCACGCGACGAGGGCCAACGATCCGAAAACATTCGCCGAATTTTCCAGGCTCGTGAACGACGAGAGCCGACGGCGCTCCAACCTGCGCGGGCTGCTCGAGTTCAAATTCCTTCCGAACCCTATTCCTATAGAAGAAGTGGAACCGGCCAAGGAGATCGTCAAGAGGTTCACGACGGGCGCCATGTCCTTCGGCTCGATCAGCAAGGAGGCGCACGAAACGTTGGCGATTGCGATGAACCGCCTGGGCGCCAAGAGCAACACCGGTGAGGGAGGGGAGGACCCGGCTCGATTCGTTCCGCTGCCGAACGGCGATTCGAAAAACAGCTACATCAAGCAGGTGGCTTCGGCACGGTTCGGCGTCACGAGCCACTACCTGGTGAACGCAAAAGAATTGCAGATCAAGATGGCGCAGGGCGCCAAACCTGGCGAAGGCGGCCAATTGCCGGGTCACAAGGTCGATGAGAACATCGCGCGGTTCCGTTATGCGACGCCCGGTGTGCAACTCATTTCGCCGCCTCCGCACCACGACATCTATTCCATCGAGGACCTGGCGCAGCTCATTTTCGATTTGAAGAATTCCAATCCTGATGCAGCGGTGTCGGTCAAGCTCGTGGCGGAAGTGGGCGTCGGCACGGTGGCTGCCGGGGTGGCCAAAGCTCATGCGGATAAGGTCCTCATCAGCGGCGATTCAGGCGGCACCGGCGCCTCCCCGCTCTCGTCCATCAAGTATGCGGGAATCCCTTGGGAATTGGGCCTGGCCGAAACGCATCAGACTCTCGTGCTCAACGATCTGCGGGGCCGCATCCGGGTGGAGACCGACGGGCAGATGAAAACCGGGCGCGACGTCGCGATCGCCACCTTGCTGGGCGCAGAGGAGTTCGGATTTGCGACCGCGCCTTTGATCGTCGAGGGCTGCATCATGATGCGGAAATGCCATCTCAATACCTGCCCTGTCGGCATTGCCACGCAGGACCCGGCCTTGAGAAAGAAATTCGCCGGGCAGCCGGAGCATATCGTCAACTTCTTTTTCTTCGTCGCAGAGGAACTGCGCCAGATCATGGCCAAGCTGGGATTCCGTACGGTCAATGAGATGGTCGGTCGAGTGGACAAGTTAAAGATCCAAAAAGCGGTCGATCATTGGAAGGCCAAGGGATTAGATCTCACCCCGCTTTTGAAGGCACCGGATGTCGGGCCTGAGATTCCTCGCTACTGTGTTCAGAAGCAGGATCACGGATTGGCCGACGTGTTGGACAACAAGTTGATTGAACTCTGTAATCCGGCCTTGGAGAAGGGTGAAAAGGTCACGCTCAATCTGCCGATCCGGAACATCAATCGCACGGTTGGGACCATGATGTCGAGCCGGATCGCAAAGAAATACGGGCTTGAGGGTTTGCCGGATGACACCATTACAATCAAGTTCACCGGTTCCGCCGGTCAGTCGTTCGGCGCATTTCTCTCTCGCGGAGTGACGCTCATCCTCGAGGGCGAATCCAACGACTATCTGGGCAAGGGACTATCCGGCGGGAAGATCATCGTGTTTCCACCGAAACAGGCGATCTATACGCCGGAAGACACCATCCTCATCGGAAACACGTCGCTCTACGGCGCGACGCAAGGCGAAGCGTATTTTTACGGCATGGCGGGCGAGCGGTTTGCGGTGCGGAACAGCGGGGTCAGGGCGGTCGTCGAGGGGACCGGCGATCACGGTTGCGAGTATATGACCGGTGGGGTTGTCGTCGTCCTGGGCAGGACGGGGCGAAACTTTGCAGCCGGTATGTCGGGCGGCGTGGCGTTTGTGTTGAACGAACTGGATCTGTTCCAGTCGCGTTGTAACTTCGGCATGGTGGAATTGGAAAAGGTGAAGACGGCGGATGATAAGAAGACGCTGCATCAGATGATCACGTCGCACTTCATGCATACAGGCAGCCGGAATGCGAAGCGTATCCTGGATAACTGGGAGTCGATGCTGCCGAAGTTCGAAAAGGTCATGCCGGTGGACTACAAGCGAGTACTGGAAGAACGGAAGAAGAAAGCGGTAGCGAAAACGTGAAGCGTCGTTCGTGAAACGTGAAGCGCTTGCGAGCGACGGGATAGAAAGATGAGCGACGAGAAAAATGGGTGATCCGAAAGGTTTCATGAAATACGCCCGCGAGGGCCCGAAGCGGAAGCCGGTCGAGTTACGGGTGCTCGATTGGAAGGAGATGTATGAGCCCATCTCCGAGGAAAAACTCAAGATGCAGGGAGCCCGCTGCATGGATTGCGGTGTGCCCTTCTGCCAGGGCAACACCGGCTGTCCGGTCGTGAACATGATCCCCGAATGGAACGATCTGGTCTATCGCGGCCGATGGAAAGACGCGCTCAAGGCGCTCCATACCACGAACAATTTTCCCGAGTTTACCGGTCGGCTCTGCCCCGCGCCTTGTGAAGGGGCCTGCGTGCTCGGCATCAACGAAGACCCTGTGTCTATCCGGATCATCGAGTGGAATATCATCGACCGTGGTTTCAGCGAAGGCTACGTCGAACCGATCCTGCCGGTCATCAATACAGGAAAGACTGTGGCTATCGTCGGCTCAGGTCCGGCTGGCCTGGCTGCGGCGCAACAATTGGCGCGGAGCGGCCACAACGTCACGATTTTTGAAAAATCAGATCGCATCGGCGGATTGCTGCGTTACGGCATCCCGGATTTTAAGATGGAAAAATGGGTCATTGACCGGCGACTGGAACAGATGAAAGCTGAGGGTGTCGAGTTCAAGACCAGTGTGACGATAGGGAAAGACATCGCGGGGGAGCAGTTACGGAAGCAGTTCGATGCTGTCGGCCTCACGATGGGCGCGGAGCAGGCGCGTGACCTGCCGATTCCCGGGCGGGAACTCAAGGGCATTCATTTGGCGATGGATTATCTGAGGCAGCAGAACAAACGGAACGCCGGCGACACGATTACGGATGAACCAATTACGGCAAAAGGCAAGCGCGTCGTCATTATCGGCGGTGGGGATACGGGGTCCGATTGCCTTGGAACGGTGCACCGACAGGGTTGCTTTGAAGCGCATCAGTTTGAATTACTCCCGGAGCCTCCTCCCCAGCGCGCCGATTCGACCCCCTGGCCGCTCTGGCCGATGCAGCTTCGTACGTCTCACGCGCATGAAGAAGGCTGCGATAGACAGTGGAGCATCTCGACCACCAAATTCACCGGTCACAACGGCCAGGTCACGAAGCTCCACGCCAATCGGGTGAAATTCGAGAAAGGCAAGTTCGCGCCGATTCCAAACAGCGATGTCGAAATGGATGCGGATCTTATTCTTCTCGCCATGGGGTTCACCGGCCCGGTGAAGAACGGGCTGCTCGACAGCCTCGGTGTGAAGTACGATCAGCGAGGCGCGGTGGCCGTAGACGACAATTTCATGACCAACCTCGACGGCGTCTTTGCAGGCGGCGACACCAAACGTGGCGCCTCGCTCATAGTCTGGGCCATCGCGGAAGGGCGCAAGATGGCGGCAGGGATTGATAAGTATCTGCAAACCGGCAAATCAGCAAAGCAACTGGCGAACTAAGCCTGCGGGTCCTGTCACGGTGAACAGCCCCACCGTGCTCGCACCCCGCACGGTGTAGGGCCCCGCTCCGCGCGGTAGGGCGCCCAGTTCGCCGCGCCACCCGCAGACGACCACAATACCTCAGTTAGCCCCAGCTTTCCTTCTCGGCTGAGCTCGATGGGTCCCCGCTCCTTCAGCGAAGTTCGCTCAGAGCCCCGACACACACTGGAAGGGGTTTGCTCCATTGACAGGTATGTGCACAAAAAGTAGCCTGTCCTCGTTCAACCGGCCTGTTGGTTCTGTGGTCGCGCGACTCAAAGGCGGCGTTAGGACCCAATGGCTTCTTGGTTCAAGGCTAGGCATCCGAGAAATATCCCGACCGGATACCACAAGCCAACTGGTCTGCTCGTCGTTCGCTGGAATTTTACGGAGCTCTATCTGCGAAGCATCATTTGGCACATCTGGCGTATCAAAGATCCCAAGGTTGCACGGTTGCTCATACGGGATCTCAATGCCATATCGAGAGTTGAGCTATTTCAGCACTTAGCCCCACGTTGGATTACCGATCCAGCCAACCGGGCCGAATTAATTGCTATCGGGAGAGAAGTAGAGTCGTTGAGAGTAAAAAGAAATTGCGTTTGTTTCAGATCAAGCGTGAAACGCGCATTCTCCCTAAAGCTGAGCTGGTGTCCGTCGCTGACGTGAAAAATGGGCAGATGAAATCGATAAGCTGAATGTGCGGCTAGTCAAATTCCATAAAAAACTCGGTGCACCGTTGCCGTGAGCAAGTTGAACCCTAACAAGTGGCAGAAGAAAAGGGGTCGGGATGAGCTACCACATTGCAACGGACGTATTGAGTTTTGAAACAAAGGCAGGTGCCCTCGGCCGGCTGCTAGACGCCTACCAGGCCAGTCCCTACCACTTGCAAGACCCACACATTGCTCGCATATCGATGGCGCCAACTGAAGCAGCTCAGGCTTGGTCCAGAGCATTGACCGGTTCCCGAGGGAGGGATGACGACAAGAAACTTCTTGTGATTCTTACCGATCTTGAAGAAATTCAGCGTCGCGCCGTTCTCCTTAAGCTGCGCCGACGGGCGCCAACTATTGTCGTGCGCTGGTGGGATGCTCCGGCGAATCTTCGGGAGAGCTATCGCAACCGTCTAGTCTTCAACCGCTATACCGGAATCAACTTCATATCTACACGCGCGGTCTTGGAGGCCAACAGCCTACGGCGCCCGGGTGGACTCACATTAGACAATCCCGTCCTCCTCGAACAGGAACAGCTTCTCGGTGCAGACTCTCCGCTTCGGATGTTTAGGCATGTTCTTCAGTCGCTCACAAGCCCCTCGCGATCAGATATCTTCGGACGCATCAAGCGTAACCACGGACACATTCGGCTTTCCGTCGCAACGCACTTCTACTGCAACCAGCAGAACATTCACACGGTGACTAGCCTGCTGGAGGGTTATGCCCGATATGCAAGCGAACTCTTGGACAGGATACAATTTGTTGTGGTGGACGATGGCTCGCCTGTCGATTATACGATCCCCGACGTTGGTCTGAATCTTACATGGATCAAGATCACTGAAGACATTCGCTGGAATCAGGCCGGCGCTCGCAATCTTGCTCTGCTATATGCTCGCTCAAACAATGTAATAATTTCAGATGTGGATCATGCGTTTCCGGAACATACTTTGCAGTGGCTCGCTGGCCGAAATGTCCCACACCGTCGATTTTATAAGTTTTACCGGAAGATGCCCGATGGGTCCATAATCAAAGGCAGCCCGAACATCTTCTATCTATCGCGCGCGCGGTGGTTTCAACTATTTGGAACTGATGAAGAGTTTGCAGGTGCTTATGGCGCTGAGGATTTCCGTCTTGTGAAGAACTTCAAGAACCATGGCACGGTGCAAAGCCATCTGCCGAAGCGCTACTACTGTGAAGAGCGAGAAGTCGACAGGAAGAAGTCGTACCACTCTTTGGTGAGGGATCTCAGCTTCAATACACCTGTTGACACTCGAAAGCGGCTTGAAGCGGATTATTTCGGCGCGGACTTTGGGCACAGTAGGAGTTGTCTGAACTTCCAGTGGAAGGTTCTGCTAGACCGTGAACGAGACGTTCCTACACCAAGAATCGACCGTACCTGGAGACCCACATGGTGGTTTCGAACGATCCACAGCTTTCTCTGCTCCTGCTGAGCCGGGGCCCAACAACAGGATTTCGAATCAGATAAGTGGGTAACATCTCGTTAGAGACTGACGAACCTGGTGGGGTGGGACTCCAACATAAACGTTAGGCTGCGCAAGGCGGTGCCGAGATGACCCCCCTACGTGAGAGAAAAATATTTCAGGAACCATTGATTGGTCCGGCCGACCCCAGAAGGGGCGCACGATCCGACGAATAAGGGGGATCACGGCTGTGCGCGCCGCCAAGATGGTGAGGCGGCTGGACCGTTCTGAGAGGTGGGGAGCAGCGGCGGCATGCCAGCGGTTGGCATCTCTCGTAGGCTTCTCCGGCGTGCGTCTGTATCTTTTGACCGGTCACAATGGTGGATAAGATTTCAAGGACACAACAAACGTACCCCCGCAGTCCGAAAGTCCTTCTCGGAGGCATCGCTCACTTGGGACGCTTTATTGACAAGATTCGGTTGCGGCGCGCTGGAAAAATTCCGGACTACAATTACATCACCGTGGGGTTCGACAAGTCTCTGGTCGATTTTCTGCAGATCGATCCGAGGGCGTTTGAGCAGCGGGTGTTGGCCGGGGGAACGGATGGGGAATTGCTCGCCTGGGTACAGGGCAACAGTCGAAAACCGTCGGATCAAGAGATTGCGCAATGGTCGCTGGGTTTACTTGCTTCGGGTCCGAAGGACGACGCCGCGCGGCAACGATTTGAAGGGCGGCTGCAAGAAGTCGCTAAGAAACGCGCGGTCCCGGTCTTGTCTCTCCCTCCTGTTTCCACCTGGGCCGATGTCATCGAACTCGATGAAGAACGACTCTAGCGAACTCATCGTCTGAGGCAGGATGGAGGGAACACCGGCCGTGTTGCCACAGCCTCAGGCTTAACCAGCCTGAAAGCATGGCTCACCCTGCTACTTTCCTGGATAAATGTGCGGGGTTTCCCGGTTGACTATGGCACCGGGCTTGCGACACCGTGGCAGAGGGTGGCTCACACCTCATCACTTCAACTCTAGGAGAATCAGGATGATCAAGACTATAGCAATCGGTACCGCAGCTGCGGTCCTGCTCGCATTCTCAAACCTATATGCTCAGGATCAGGCTCCGGTGCAAACTCAGACTGCTCCGCCCCTGCCTACTGAATCTACACCGGCTCCGGCCCCGGAGCCTACACCCCCTCCTGCCGTAGATGGAGAAAAGAAAGGAAAGAAGCATGAGGACGGGGACGAACACGAGGGGAAGGGCAAGGGGAAAGGTAAGGGTAAGGGAAAGCACAAAGGCAAGGGACACGGCAAAGGTAAGGACAAGAAACGTGGCCTGGATCGTGCCGACGAAGCGGCCGGGGAACATGGAAAACATGGCCGTGACAATGCTCGTAGCCACAGAAAGCACAGCGATCGGGAGAAGCATGCTAGTGAGGGCAAGCACGAAGACGGCGACAAGCATGAGTAAGACGAATCAATAGCATTACACAGGCGCCGTACGCTCGAAACAAGGTGGTCGGTTTTTCCAATCCGACCGCCTTTGTGTTTGTAGGAATGTGAGCAGGCAAGCAAGACAGGTGCGACTCACGAAGGTCAAACTTCCAGCGATAGGGCGTTCGTTTGAAGCAGGGGTTCTGGATCAGAAGAGATTAGGAGCCCACTGGGCTGAGCGTCGATGCTATATGCTTGTGGGGAAGCGGTAGTTTCGTCGGCGGCAAAGCCGCTACAAGGTTTGTGACTCGTTCACGGTCTCCCTGGCTGTACCGCAGAAATTCCACGCCGAAGTGTCCGTCTTTGCACCAGCGAACCACTGAGACTTCCACGGCCAGAGGGGTGGGTTCTTGCGCAACGGCAATCCGTAGCGCGAGATAGGCTCCTGCATTCAACGCGATGTTGCTGCGTATTCTGCAGCCACTGGGGGAAAGTTCGAGCAGGATTCCTTTCCCGGCGCCTGAATCGCTTTGGATTGTTGCAGGGTGGCCGACGGGAATTCGCACACCACGTCGAGGCTGCATAGTCATAATATCCGCAGAGGAGTCTACGTGCGAGTATCCCTAGCGGCAAGGACAACTCGATTCTTGTCCGGCCACGCGCGGGTCAAGGGTAGAGAATAGAAGGTCGGTGCCGGATGAAACACGGGAATGTGAGGGGATTATGCAGCGATCTTGGTCAGCAGTTTCTTCACTTCAACATGGGCAAAGATGACGTCAGGCTCCCTCTGCAAGGCTTCGTAGTAGCTTCGTTCGAAACCGTCTCCTTTCTCCGACGGTCGGATGAGAGATCGCGCTTCTATCAGAAAGTGTTCCACCTCGACAGGCGAGAGTTCTGAGTCGCCATCCAGGAGTTCATCGATACGAACTACCAGCTGTGAGAGAGGGTGAAGCCAGGTGAACCAGGGATCGTTCAACACCAATTGCAGAAGTTGGCTGGTTGATGGGACCCGACCGTTAATGCGCTCGTAAGTCACTTGTTCTGCCAGGATGAGGGCCTTATGGAGATCCAGAAGGCCGCCCCGCACGTCGAGAATCTTCTTGCGGAGAGGGCAAGATCTTTTGCTGGAGGTCTTATGAGAGACAGGCGCCATACAATAATTTTAGCAGGTTCTTGAAAAAATGGTGACGTCCGGTGCCCAAGCGCGAGGTCGATACCGTTAATGTGGTGAGTGTCGGCTTATTCGTCGGCCTCTGAGAAAAGAAGGGGATCGGTTAAGAGAAGGAGAGGTTGCTACGGGCGGAATAACGCGGCTTTTGCCGGCAAGGTACGCGGTGATGTGAAAATGAGCAAGCAGCACTTCAGGAGACCGATGCAGGGCTTCATAGTAAGAGCGCTCGAATCCGTCGCCTTCGAACGATGGGCGAGTCAAGGCACGTACTTCGATCAAAAGATTTTCGACGTTGATAGAGGTGATTTCGAATGCGTCGTCGTCCAGGAGTCGATCGATCCGGAGCAGCAGATCCAGCAGGGGGCAGAGCCAGGTGAACCAGGGATCGCTGAGCAGTAGTTGGATGAGTTCGTCCGTCGAGCGAACCTGACCATGGGTCCGTTCGTACGTCCGCTGTTCCGCGACAATCAGCGCGCTATAAAGAGACAAGAGTTTCTCGTGCACCTCCAGCATGGTGCATCGTAATTGATCGTCGTGGGCAGTCGGAAAGGATGGTGACGGTGTTGCCATATGGTAAGTGTAGCAGAGCCACAAGCCCTGTCTGGTTCATCTGGTTTGTCTTGTTTATTTGGTTGATTTGGTTCATCGGCGTAGCCTCGCTCAGCCAAACAAACCAGGCAAACCAAACAGACCAAATGAACGAACAAGGCCGGCAGGCCTTGTTCAATGTTCCGGCTAGCGTCCCAGCCGAGTGGCGAATTGGGCAAACAGCTCCCCCGAAAGGTAGCGGGTATTGGCCGGGTCGGTGGAATCCTTACGGCGAAGATAGTCGTTGAGGATTCGCCCGTTGGCGGACTTGTGAACGTGAGGGAGGCCGAGATTCATCCGGTAGCGTTTGATGGCACCGACCACTCGACTGATGAAGATCACCGTGCCATCCTTCTCCTGCCGCTCGACGATGCCGACGTGCGTCAGCGCATCGTTCACCTTGCCATCTCCGTTGTAGTCCCATGTGTCGTTAAAGAAGACCAGGTCGCCGGGATGGGCGACAGGCCCTTGGTGGAACTTACCCTGTTGCTGAATATGCGCATGGATGATTCGGACGCCATTGGGATTCGGGTTAACCGGGTCAGCGTCGTAGAGGTCGATCCCGTGTTTGAGAAACACTGCACGGGTCACTCCCGCGCAGTCGTAATCGATGCGCCGGCCGTTGCTTTCAATCGTTTTGGCGCCTACGAGTTTGGCCGCTGTCCTTGCGATCGCGCTCCGGCTCGGCACGCGCTCGACGGATCGGCAACAGGGGCGTTCCGTCGATAGCGATGTACGAGGACGCTCAATCGGAGGGGGCTCAACCGGAGGATGTGCAACCGGTTGCATGGCGCAGCCTACGAGCGTCACGAGAGCGATAGCGGTCATGATGAAAAGCAATCGCATCGCCTTACCGTACGTTGACGAAACGGCCTTGGGCCGTTTCCCGGAGCTGATCGATATCTTCACGCCTGGTAACGGAGAGCGGCACCGTGTTGGTCAATTCTTCAATCAACAGATCGGTTGCCAGCGGTATTTTGTGGTGGAGTGCGCGGTAGAGCGCTGCGACCACAGCCTGTTCGATTTCCGAACCGCTGAAGCCGTCGCTGGCGCTGACGATCTTGCGTAGATCGATCCGCTTCGGATTCTGCTTCCGAAGACCCAGGTGGATCTTCCAGATGGCTTCCCGCTCGCCGTCGTCCGGCAGGTCCACAAAGAAGATTTCATCGAATCGGCCTTTGCGAAGGAGTTCGGGGGGAAGCAACGACAGGTTGTTGGCGGTGGCTACGACGAAGACCTCTTGTTTCTTTTCCTGAAGCCAAGTGAGAAATGCGCCAAACAGCCGGCGGCTCAGGCCCGCATCGGCCTCGCTGCTTCCGCCCCCCGCAGCCATCGCCTTTTCGATTTCATCGATCCAGAGGACGATGGGTGAAAGCGCCTCAGCCATCTCGATCGCCTTGCGGAAGTTTTTCTCCGACTCGCCGACGAACTTATCGAACAACCGGCCTGCATCGAGCTTTAAGAGCGGGAGCTGCCATTCCCGCGCGATGGCCTTGGCGGCCAGCGATTTACCGCACCCCGGCACCCCTACGAGCATGATTCCTCTGGGAGCCGTGAGATTGAGCGCCTTGGCCTCTGCGGTAAAACCGACCTTCGCGCGTTCCAGCCAGGATTTCAGATTGGCGAATCCACCCAGCTCGAACCGGTTGTCTTCAAGCGGATAGTACTCAAGCAGACCGCCGTCTTTGATGGCTTGGACCTTACGCTTCAGAATCATCTGCACGTCATCGGCGGAGAGTGTGCCGTCTTCTACGACGCATTGCGTGATGACTTGTCGGGCCTGATGGAGGGTCAGCCCCTGCAAAGCGCGGAGAATGGCGTCACGTTCGCCGGCGGAGGGACTCTGGTCCGCCGCTGTTGAGTTGCTGATGGCATTGAGGATACTCTGCACGACGGTGGTCGACCGTGGGCGACGGGGCGATGTTCTGGGGCCGAGCGATTCCAGGACGCTCTGGAGCATGGTTTGCAGCTCACTCCGATCCGGCAAGTGCAGGTCGAGCCGAACGACGATTTTCTCGATATCGAGCGGGAACACGATAGGCTGGCCGGTGAGGACACAGCTCGATCTGGCGCGATTGTAGGTTGCCGCGACTTCCCTGAGTTGTCGGGCGACAGCAGGATCCTGTAGATGCGGCACGAGATCTTTGAGCCAGAAGATCGCCTCTACGGTCAGACCTTGCAGATGTTGGAGAACCGCCAGAGGCGTGGCGGTCATTTTGCTGAGTGTCGGGACATCGTCATGCCGGGTGAGTCCTCTGGTAATGGACCATTCGAACAGCGGCATACGCTCCTGAGCCGCAACAGATTGCAGCAATGCCAGCACCCGGTCTTCTTCAACCGTCTCGATGGCGATCAGCGGGTGATGGGAACGAATAAGCGTGCGGAGATCGTGGACAGTGGTTGACAGAGCCATAGAAAAGAAATGCTAGCACGAGCGTGGCACCTCACCAAGGAAAGGGAACTTTGCTGCGCTGCGGCGAACGAGCTGCCAGCATCTGCGTCGTTCTCGGCTCCAAGAAATCCTCGACGTATTGCAGCGAATACGCCTACGGTTTCTTGGAGCCTGCGGCCTTGCATCTCCCGGCAGCTAGTTCACCTCGCGAACGGTTCTTGGTGAATCGCGTAGTTGCCACGTGAGAGCGGCGTGCAGCGCCATAAGACGGGCAGTGCATCAGGTTTTGCTGGGAGAGGCCAAAGCCTTGTTAATTTCTCTGATGAGGCTCCGTTCAATTTCTGCGATTTCCTCCGCACTGACACTGAGAATGCGGCCACCCTGGGCCAGTTTTTCGAAGTCGGCCTTGACGTTGAGGCGGGTGATGTTCGAGGGGAGCGCATGGAGGGACAGCACGTATTGATTCCGCGAACCGGCGACTTCAAGCGAGACAGGAGGGGAGACTTTTCGTTCCGTCACGTAGACCGCTTTCTGATCGGTCTTGATACTCACTCTGATGTGGTACCCGTTGCGGGTGAGGGCTTCTTCCACCATCTTGGATACGGTGCTCAGTGGGCGAGGGAGGTCTTCGGTCTGGGTCCCTTTTTCTTCGACGTGGATACTCTGCGCTGCCTGGGCTGCCGCGGTTCTTTGGATATCGACGCTCAGCTTTTTCGCCTGAGCCGTTTGTATCGCCAGATTGTCAGCAGCTGCTTTGGCCTCGGCCTTTGCGCTCTCAACCGAGTGCTTTGCGTCGCGCAGTTCCTGGTTCAGCAGATCGATCTGTTGATGCATAACCCTGTTCCCTTCCTGCAGCGAGGTAACCATCGACTCCTGCTTGGCCAGTTGCTTGCGGAGCAACTCATTCTCCGCTTTGAACGGCGAGTCGTCGGGCTTGCAACTGCTTAACAAAAAACAGAGCGCGATCGATCCGACCAACACAGGCCACTGTACCGACAAAATCTTGTCCTGCACGTCACCTCCCTCCGCGTATGTTTCGGATTATCCACACTTCGCTCTAACTTGTCCACGGCGGATTACGTGGATAGGAGTTGCCAGAGGGACCACTGCTTGCACGCTGATGGGATTGGGCGGTAGCATGCGCCATGACGCCGGCCATGATACGAAGAACATTTTCCGTTCCGCCTCTTGGTTGCAATTGTTCCATCATCGGCGATCCCGTGACGAAACAGGCGGCTGTGATCGATCCCGGCGGCGCCTACGAGCGAATCCTGCATGAGGTGCAGCAACTTGGATTGACTGTCACGCATATCCTCCACACCCATGCCCATCTCGATCATTTTCTCGCCTCCGGAGAAATCAAGAAGGCGACGAAGGCGACGATTTGTCTGCATCAGAACGATCTTGACCTGTGGAATAACCTCGAATTGCAGTGCCGGGTGTTCGGCGTTGCCTACACGCCTGTTCCAGTACCCGACTATTGGCTCAAGGATGAGGAAAAGCTGCTGATCGGACACGTCTCCGCTGTCGCACTCCACACGCCCGGCCACACCCCCGGGTCCATGAGTTTTCATTTTCCGGCTGAAAACGTGGTCTTAGCCGGCGACACACTCTTTCGCGGCAGCATCGGGCGTACCGATCTCTGGGGTGGAGACTTCGATACCATCGAGCAATCCATTCGAGAACGGTTGTACACTCTGCGGGACGGGACGATCGTGGTGACGGGGCATGGACCGGAGACCGAAATCGGATTGGAGAAGGAGACCAATCAATTTGTCCGCATCTGACGGGCAGGGAGGTGACCATGATGACATGTAAGCGGTTCGTCCTCTCCATCTGTTTTTTCAGCGCGCTTGCGCTGCTGATTGTGCAACCGGCCGAATCTTCATCGGCAACTCCGGATCAGGTTACGATCGCCGATGTGCAGGTTCGCATGTCCGATCACGGCACCGTGGTGCTCCTGCTGGCTGAAGGCAAGGCCATCCCGATTTTCGTCGATCTGACAGTCGCGCTGTCGATCCAAGGCGCATTGGAAGGCGAGAAGCTTCCTCGCCCTATGACTCACGATTTGATGCATTCGATCCTAGATGCCTATGGCGGGAAAGTGCTGCGGACTGTCATCACGCTAAAAGGCGGCACCTATTATGGGACGTTGACCGTTGCAGTGAAGGATCAGGTGAAGACGTTCGACAGTCGATCATCCGATTCGATCGCGCTCGCCATTCATTTCAAGGCACCGATCATCGTAGGCCGCGATCTCCTGGATTCAGCAGGGCGGGCTATAGAAAAGTCGAAGACGGAGACCTTGTAAAGCCTATTCTTTTTCCATTCGTACCCGGAGTCGTTCAAGGCGCTTCTCGGTGGACTGTTTAATGAAGGCCATGTTCTCTCCGAGATGTTGTTCAGCGGTGATTTTTCCTTCCTCCCGCCGCTTCAATTGATCCAGCCCGAACTGCGCGATCACGGGGCCGTCTTCCTGGTTCAGGGATTTCCAGATCGCCGCGCATGTGGTCTGTTTGGAAACGGGATATTTATCGCAGGGCGGATCGACCGCCCATGCGATGTTCCAACCCGTTCCCAGCAGAATGAATGCCAGCCCCAATCCGATTATCGTATGTGGACGCGGCATGAACGACCCCTTTCAGTTTGGCCCACGATAGCACAACTCAGCTCGTCTTGCAGAGGCCGCGAAGCCACATCTCCTTCAACCTGTCCGACAACCCGATTGTGCGACGAACCGGTATCAACCCTCCCATCGGCGCCTTGTTCTTCTCAGCATGAATGAGCATGATGATATTGATGGACTAGGGCGTGCCCGCGACCTTTGCTCAACAACCATCGGTTCACCGGCACTGCCGCAAAAAATGCCAGCATCAGTGAAAAAGCTAGACTGCCCCAAAACAGGACTGTCCCTAAGCCTGCATCCATAGCGCCGGGTATAACCAGCATCACGGCGTTATCGATAAGTTCCATGGTTGCAATGGACAACGTATCGGACGCGAAGGCGAGGCCGAGCGCCTTGCGTAACGCCACACCATTCTTCAACAGCGGTTTGATGGTCAACAGGTACCCAAACACAAACGCCAGTATCACCGAAATAGCCACAGTGGTCATATTCGTCAGCCCCAGATAGGTGCCGACGACCATACCCAGAACTTCTCCGATCGCGCATCCGGTCAGGCAATGAGCTGTCGCAGAGAAAGCGAGAGAAGTGAGTGAGGCTGCTTGAGGCTCCGTCGGATGGTGATGATGAGCGGAGTGGTCATGCGTCATTGCTGACGCATTCGTTCCAGATTCAGATGGCTGTTCCCACTGGGCGTTATATCCGAAAGCTTCTAGAGCCTTGATGATGTCATCCGGTGACATCTTCTGTGAATCGAACGAAACGGTGGCTTTTCCGATCTGAACTGAGTGCACGTGAGCATCCTTCAGGCCCCCCAGGGCCTTGGTGACTTGCTCAACGCAATGTCCACATGTCATACCGCCAATCTGTACCGTTATTCGTTGCATCATGACCTCTCTTGTATATTAGGTTTCTGAGGCGCGTCATATTGCCTCGTACACCTCTACAGACGGAAAGGGATGACGAATATTACAGTTCAAACGGAGGAGCAACTGGCGGAATGATGGGAATCTTTGAAAGGCTTAGGGTGTTTCGCAAGTACAGTTCAAGCAACCATGCTTGCTGCAGACTCCGCAAGAGTCCTCTAACATCTTCCGCAGAGCCTGCCGTGCCCGATGAAGACGGACCGTTGCGTTGTTGGGAGTGATATGCAAGTCTCGAGCGACTACCGCAAGTGTTTCTCCTGTCAAATCAACCCGACGGATCAAGTCAGCGTAGCCTGGGCGGAGAGCTGATACGACACCATCCAGGCAGCTGCACACCGTCGCCTTGACCTCATCCAATGAAGGCGCATAGCCATCGGCTAAGACCCTGGATTGCTCCAAAAAATCGTTCCGGCGTGTGTCCTCGGACGCTTTTGACCGATAGTAATCAATCACGGTGTTGCGAAGTATCCGATAAAACCACGCCACTACACTTTCTTCATTGTGTAAGGAATGCTGTTGCTGGATCGCTTTCACAAAGCTTTGCTGAAGAAGATCCTGGACGATGAAGTCATCCTGCACCCGGCGGCGCAAGAATGTCTCGAAGAGGGATCGGTTCTCGGTGAGTCGTTGAACGACTGAGTCGACAATAGAAGAAGAGCCGGATTGTTCGTGCTTTGGCTTAGTCATTGAAAGATCCTCTTACCACACGAAGAGTGTATCGGTATTATACCCGCAGTTTTTGACTTGGGATCAATCGGATTTTACTCTCGCGAAGTAGCAGTTATCTTTCTTGAAATTGAAACAACTCAATCTTCCTCGGGATTGCCGTTTTGACATTCTGATCGAGGATCAAAACCATGCCCGCACGCCTACCACAAACCGAACTTGACTTGGATCGCCCCCCTCCTGGCGCACAAGGCTCGCGGTCTCACCGAAACTCTTATCGAGGGAGACGCCGACATAGGGGGCAAACTCGCGTCGGATTTCATAACGCAGCCTCACTCCGAATTCCAGGTTGTTGAGGCCGGAGCCGGTTGTGAATTCCTCGACTCGTTGTACGGCGGCGTTGGTCTCGAAGCGGGTCTGGAGAATGAGCCGTTGCGTCAATAACAGATCTTTCGTGAACGACAGCCGGGCGGACACTGCACCGTTTTCATCGATGAACAAGGCAGACTCGAAATCGTAGTCGTACGGTACAACCCCCTCGATGCCGACCACCCCGAGCCCGCGTGTCACGTTGCGTCCACGGAATGTTTGTGTCTCGACGCGTGGACCGATCTGAAAATCATAATACTTCCGGATAAACCGGCCGTACAGCAATTGAAAATCCACATTGTAGTCTGCTTTAAATGCTGTATCGCGGTGTCCTTCGCTTTTGAACCAGACTCGATTGAAATCCCCACCGTACCATCCTTCCACATCCCACCGATAATCGCTGAGACCTTCACCGCCTCCTGTTTTGGGCCGATATTCGAGAACATCAATCAGTGTAAGGAGGCGATGCTCCTGATCGTTCACAGGAGCAGGCCAATGGCTTCGCGGGGATAAGGTAGGTTGGGTCTCTTGCCGCAGGAAAGAAGAACCGATGGCCACAGTCGCATCGACATCGGTTGAGATTCTCATGGTTCGTGCCTCCGTATAAGTGACTCTTGACGCAAGTGGGACCTTGAAAGACTCGACTAAGAGTTCGGCGGCGATGGCTTTCATGCCAATGCCGTCTCCCAACACCAAGGCCAACGTTGCAAGAAGGCTTGCGGAGAATCTGGTAGGAAAGCCTGTTCTGTTCATGGTTGCGACACCTCCACGACCCGAAACATTCCCGCCTCCATGTGAAATAGAAGGTGGCAATGAAACGCCCAGGCCCCGGGAGCATCTGCGGTGACGGCGACAGACAGGCGCTCTGCCGGCTTGACGATGACCACATGCTTGCGCGGCAGGTATTCGCCTGTGCCGTTTTCCAGGTGCATCCACATGCCATGCAAATGGATCGGATGTTCCATCATTGTGTCGTTCACGAAAGTCAAGCGCACCCGTTCGCCGTAATGGAAGTGAATCGGTTCAGGAGCGTCTGAATATTTCTTGCCGTCAAAAGACCACATGAACCGTTCCATGTGACCCGTGAGATGGAGTTCAATCTCACGCTCCGGTTTCCGCTGGTCGGGGTAAGGCTCGAGACTTTTTAAATCGGTGTAGAGCAGGATTCGCCGCTCACTATGTTCCAGTCCTCTCCCTGGTTCTCCCGACCGGTTCTTCGAATACTCAGCCACGGTTTGATTGCCGGGCCCATGATCATCGGGGCCATGTTTCACCGGTTCGGCGCCGGGGATCTCCGAGCGGCGCGAATCATCCTCATGCGTGCGAGGCGTCTGATGCAGGCCTTGCACGGACTGCGTGTCTGAACCATGGTGCATGTGTTCCATAGTCGGAACGTCGTCAGACGGTCTTGCGGAGGGCATGCTGCCGGATGGGTCTGAGCCGGGCATTGCTCTACCGCTGTCATGACCATGCCCCTCCATCCCCTTGTGTTCCATCGGCATGCCCATATCCTCCATTGTGCGGAGCGGTCTGGGCCGACGTTGGGGGATCGCTGCGGCCATGCCTGTCCGCGTGGCGAGCGTGCCGCGTGCATAGCCGCTGCGATCCATCGTTTCGGCAAATATGGTGTAGGCGCGGTCCTCGACTGGTTCGACGATTACATCGTAGGTTTCCGCCACTCCTACGCGGAACTCCTCCACCACGACGGGCTGGATGTTCTGCCCGTCGGCCTGTACGACCGTCATCTTGAGGCCTGGTATGCGGACGTCGTAGATGGTCATCGATGCTGCGTTGATGAAACGCAGACGCACCCGCTCGCCCGGACGAAACAGTCCGGTCCAGTTGCCGGTGGGCGGCAACCCGTTCATCAGATAGGTGAAGGTATACCCGGTGACGTCCGCAAAGTCTGTTGGGTCCATCCGCATTTGGTCCCACATCAAGTAGTTCTGGACCGCAGGCCAGAAGCCCATGCGTCGCACGTCGGTGAAGAACTCGCCTGCTGCGCGCTTCTGAAAGTTGTAATATCCGGCTCGCTTTTTCAGATTGGAGAACAGCGTGTCGGGTGATTCAAAACTCCAATCCGAGAGCATCACCACATAGTCACGCTCGTAACTAAATGGCTCCGGTTCGATGGGATCGATGATCATTGGGGCATACATCCCCAAGAGCTCTTGACTGCCTGAATGACTATGAAACCAGTAGGTTCCGCTCTGCTTGACCGGAAAGCGATAGGTGAAGGTGGCGCCCGGCTCGATACCGGCGAAGCTCACGCCTGGTACGCCATCCATTTCGGGCGGCAACAGTATTCCGTGCCAGTGAATCGACGTGCTGTCCTTCAGATGGTTCGTCACGCGCAACGTCGCCTGTTGGCCCTCTTTCAGACGAATCACAGGACCAGGTATCGCCCCATTGATCGTCACAGCCCTTCCGGTTCCCTCGTCAAGACGAACCGATTGCTCGCTGATGGTTAAATCGATCACGTCTCCGCGTAGCGGAACCTGTGAACCCGGACTGACGAGGGTGTTTGTCACAGTGCAGGCAGGGACCAGCAGCGCTACTACTAGCAGCATGCTCAGCGCTATGGCCCGTACAAACAGAAGCCTTCGAGAAAGAAAATCGTATTTCATGGTAGGCCCCTTCGTCTCGGAGCATTCAATAGCCTCGTGCTTCTGATAATCGAACGTTCATCGTGTTGAAGCAAACGAGTCGACAGATGACAAGGCGACGCTAGAGGTAGCTCGCTACAACGGGAGGATGACTGCCCGCTGCAATTGTTGAAGATAGTGAAAAAAGATCAGGGGGTGTGACGAGGAGGATGAAATGGTGCGCGAGAGGCGACCATTGGGGGTAACAAGAGGAGCATAAGCGTTGCAGAACCAAAAAGAGTCAAAAGAAAGATGACCAAGGGTAAGTCAACCGATCCCATGCAGGTGGCACAGGACGCAGACGCATCGTGGTGGAGGTGACCGCCACCATTAAGGGTGCTTCCCATAAGGGGGATCATACATAACAACAGCAGAGTGAGTAACCCTATGAGAAACACCCTCAGCATGGAGATAAATGATACTCCTCGCTCAAAGGAAGTCAATTGTCCACAACGCGTCATATGTTTTGACTCTCGGAAATGCTGATACTTTTTTGCTCTTCCGGAGAAATGCCAGTACCGGCAGGTAGGGATGGGGTCCCGCGAGACCCAGCCCAACTACGCCAGAGTCCATACAGTACGGGAATGACCAGAAGGGTTAGGATCGTTGAACTCACCATGCCGCCGATCATCGGTGCCGCAATTCGTTTCATCACGTCGGCGCCTGTGCCGGTGGTCCACATGATCGGCAATAATCCCCCAATGATTGCCGCCACGGTCATCATCACGGGCCGCACTCTTTGGGCCGCACCTTCCAAAATGGCCTCTCGCAGATCCTGAGCCGTGGCCATCTGTCCTTGACGCACCCGCCGATCGTAGGCTTCATCGAGATAGACGAGCATGACGACGCCAATTTCGGCAGACACGCCGACAAGCGCAATAATCCCCACCCAGACCGCCACGCTCAAGTTGTAGCCCAGGTAGTGGAGATACCAGATGGCCCCGATTGCGGCGAAGGGGACGGATACCAGCACGATCAGTGATTTCACCAGCGAACCGAAGTTGAGATACAGTAGTAAGAGAATGATCCCAATGGTGACGGGGATGACCAGTTTTAACCGCTCTTCGGCTCGTACCAGATGCTCGTATTGACCGGTCCAGATCAGTCGGTAGCCAGGGGGTAACGTCACTCGGTCTCGTACCGTACGTTGAGCGTCTTCGACGTAGCCGCGCAGGTCCCGCCCACTCACCGCGACTGAGACCAACCCGGCCAGCGCTCCCGCCTCATCAGCGATCGACGGGGGGCCCTGAGTGATCACGAGATCTGCAATTTGTCCGAGCGGAATCTGCGCCCCGCTCGGCGTGGGGATCAGCACTCTCTTGAGCCGGTCTGGGTCATCGCGCAGTTCGCGTTTGTAGCGGACATTGACCGGATACCGCTCCCGCCCTTCGACCGTGGTCGTCACAGTTTCTCCGCCGATGGCCGAGGTAATCACCTCCTGCACGTCCCCCACCGCCAGGCCGTAGCGGGCCGCTTCACGCCGGTTGACGATCAGATCCAGGTAGTAGCCTTCGTTCAGCCGTTCGGCAAAGGCACTTTTCGTACCCGGCATGTTTGCCAAGACTTGCTCGATCTCCAAGCCGATTTTCTCAATGGTCTTCAGATCCGGTCCCAGGATTTTGATGCCGACAGGGCTACGCACGCCGGTCGTGATCATCTCGGTACGGGTCTGAATCGGCATCCACCAGATGTTCGGAAATCCGGGAATGCGTAGCTTGGCATCCATCTCGTCCAGTAAACGGTCCCAGGTCATGCCGGGTCGCCATTGCCCTTCCGGTTTGAGCGTAACCGTGATCTCGGCCATTCCGACGAAGGCCGGATCGGTGGCAGTCGGAGCCTTCCCCATTTTGCCGAACACCCGTTCCACTTCCGGGAAGGTCGTGAGTAACTGATCCTGGACCTGCAGGACCTTGACCGATTCAGGAATCGAGAGACCTGGGACAGTAGTCGGCATGTAGAGAATGGTCCCCTCATTCAGCGGCGGCATAAATTCTGCGCCCAGGCGGGAAAAGATCGGTGCCGTGAATCCCACTACCACCACCGCCAGTCCGATCGTCAGCCATCGAACGCGCAACGCGCCGGAGAGAATGGGGCGATATAACGCAATCAGCAGCCGGTTCAACGGATTCTTGGCTTCAGGTCGGATGCGTCCCCGAATAAGGAGGACCATCAGTACAGGAGCCAAGGTCACAGAGAGTACAGTGGCAAAGAGCATGGCGAACGTCTTGGTGTAGGCCAACGGCGTGAACAGCCGGCCCTCCTGAGCTTCCAGCGCGAAGATCGGCAGGAACGATACGGAGATCACCAACAGCGAGAAGAACAAGGGACGGCCGACCTCTTTGGCCGACGCGATGATGGTCTCGATCCGATCAGCATGAGGATGCTGTTCCAACCGCTTATGCGCGTTCTCCACCATGACGATGGCGGCATCCACCATCGCGCCGATGGCGATGGCAATCCCACCGAGTGACATGATGCTGGACGTGATATGCAAGTAGGCCATCGGGATGAAGGCGAGCAGCACGGCCACAGGCAGTATGAGAATCGCCACCAGGGCGCTGCGCAGGTGAAACAGAAAGAGAACCGCGACCAGGCTGACGATGACGCTCTCCTCCACGAGCTTCTCACGGAGCACGGCAATAGCCCGATGAATGAGGTCGGACCGGTCATAGGTGGAAACAATATGGACACCCTTCGGCAAGGCCGGTGTAATTTCTGCCAGCCTTGCTTTGATCCGCTCGATCACAGCGAGGGCGTTCTCCCCGGCCCGCATGATCACGATGCCGCCGACCGTCTGGCCCTTGCCGTCCAGTTCGGCGACGCCCCGCCGCTGGTCGGGCCCGACTTGGACATGGGCGATATCCCGGATTAAGATAGGCGTACCTCGTCCATCTGTCCCGACGGGGATCAGCTCAATATCATCAACCGAACGCAGGTAACCCATCCCTCTAATCACGTATTCGGTGCCGGCCATTTCTAACACACGGCCGCTCACCTCTGCGTTGCTGTTCCGGACTGCATCGATGATTGTTTTGATCGGCAGCCGGTAGCCAGCCAGGGTGTTCGGATCCACTTCGATTTGATACTGCTTGACAAACCCGCCCACCGCCGACACTTCTGCCACGCCGGGCACACTTTCAAGTTGGTAGCGCAGGTACCAGTCTTGGAGGCTACGGAGCTGTGCCAGATCATGCGCGCCAGACTCGTCCACCAACGCATACTGATAGACCCACCCGACGCCGGTCGCGTCGGGACCTAAAGTCGGTGTAACGCCGGATGGCAGCTTGCCGGTCAACTTCTGTAAATATTCCAACACCCGACTTCTTGCCCAGTACAAGTCCGTCCGGTCTTCGAAGATGACGTACACATAAGAGACGCCGTATTCGGAAACCCCCCGCACTCGTTTGACTTTCGGACCAGCCAACATAGAGGTGACGATAGGATATGTGACCTGGTCCTCAATCAACGTGGGGCTGCGCCCCTGCCATTCGGTGTAAATGGTCACCTGGACATCGGACAGATCCGGAATCGCATCGAGAGGAACCTGAAATCCCGCCCACAGCCCCCAGCTTGCTAACAGCAAGACAAGGAGGATGACCAAAATCGGATTCCGGGCGCTTCGTTCAATGAGTTGCGCGAGCATGAGAGATTACATGCCTCCCCCGCCAACCGAGAACTGATACTTCTCGGCAACGGGCGATCGTCCTGGTACCGTTACATTGACCGTCACGACCCAGGTGCCGCCCATACCGAACATGACCTTGCCTTCGTAGAGCCCATCCCTGGTGTGACTAGCTGTCGCCTTGGAATCGGTCATCCCCGGCATCGGCATGGTATAGACGAACACGATTTGTGCATTGGTCACAGGCTTGCCGGACTGATCAGCGAGCTTGAGCTTGAGCAATACCTCACCGGCCTTAGGGTGTTCCGGTGTCGTCGTGAGAGAGAGTGTGAGTCCGTTCACTTGGCGGGTCACAGGCCCTGCCATCTCTTTCGTGCCCCCCATTTCCTTCATACCTTGCATTCCCTTCATATCGCCCATCTGCATGCCCGGCATGTCTCCCGTCCCCTTCATGCCTTGCATTCCTTCCGTCCCTTTCATACTGCTCATGTCCATGCCCTCCATCTTGCCCTCGTGCGCGCCACGCATCTGCCAATCGCCCATGCCGATTCGGCCCATCATGGCTTGCATGCTCGAGGCTGATGTCAGCTTGCTTTCCGCGTCTAAAAGGAAATTGGCCGAGGTCACAACCTGATCTCCTTCTTTGAGTCCTTCCAGCACTTCAACGGAATCCTGACTCTTGCGGCCAAGCTTGACCGGGTACGGCATGTACGCTCCATCGCCATGATCCATAAACACGAGTTGCCGAAGTCCTGTGTCCAGCACAGCTTCCTTGGGCACGACTAATGCGTCCGCCGCAGCCGTCTGCAAAGTCACGTTCCCGTACATGCCAGGTTTGAGCTTCAGCCCGGGATTCGGAAATTCCAACCGCACGCGCACCGTACGGGCCTCGGTATTCAATGAGGGATAAATGTATGACACATTGCCGCGAAAGGTTTCCCTTGGATAGGCGGCGAATGTGATTGAAGCTGGTTGATTAAGCTTCACTGCGGCCACCTCGGATTCGTAGATGTCGGCAGAGATCCAGACTGTGGAGAGATCCGCTACCTCGTACAGTATCGTGCCTGGCTCCACGTATTTCCCCGGCACGGCTTCTCGCTTGAGGATGATCCCAGAAGAGGGGGCATAGACCGTGAGCACCGGTTCCGCTTTGTCTCGACGCTCCAGAGCCGCGATTTGTTCATCGCTTAGATCCCACAGGCGCAAACGGTTTCGCGCACTTGTCACGAGGGCGACCGCATTGGCCTTGGCCTCGGCGAGCGGACTAGCCGCCAATTGGGCCTGCGTATGTAAGGCCAACAAATATTCATCTTGTGTGACCAGGAGATCCGGCGAGTAAACGGTAAAGAGCGGCTCACCTCTCCGCACGGGTCTGCCGACCGAATTCACAAACACGTCTTTGATCCATCCGGAAACTTTCAGTGTGACCTGTGTGAGCCCACGCTCGTTGACGTTCACAGTCCCGACCGTTCGAATCTCCTGTTCCAATGCTCTATACGCAGCCTGGGCGTTGCGGACTCCGATCAACTGCCGCGCGACAGCCGGGACTACCACTGCTCCAGCCGGCGCAGACGAACTACCCTTCATGCCTTCCATCCCTTTCATCCCCATCTCATTCATGGACATGCCCTTCATCTCTCCCATCTCGTCCCCCTGGCCCCGGGGTGCAGCAACGCCTCCTTTCTCCTTGGTCATCCCTGACATGTCGCCCATCACCAGATGGGCGGCGAAGAGTCCGGCGATGACCCCGATGATCACCCCAATTGCAACGGCGCCAACGATGAAACTGTTTCTATACACTTGCTGGTTCATCGACATTCCTCCTTCGTGTGAGTGTTAGCTTCGCTGATCGAGAGCGACGCCCACGACCTGTTCGAGTTCAGCCAGTCGATGTTGGCGGTCCGCAAGGGCCGTGAAATACTCAAGCTGAAATCTTCGCCAGGCCCGCTGCGCGTCGATCAAATCCAGAAACCCTGCTTTGCCTGCACGATACCCCACGCGCGCCGCTTCGAGGCTCTGCTCGGCTTGCGGCAGGATGGTGGTGCGATACAACGTGGCAGCTTGGTCGGTTGCCTTGAGCTTGGCCAGAAGATCGTTGATCTGAAACCGGGTGATGTTTTCTAAGGTATGCTGCTGCGCCCGCGCGACCGCGATCGCCGCTGCGGCTTCCTGTACACCTGCGTCGTATTTCGCCTTAGTCCAGAACGAGAAGGGGATGCTCATTGCCACATAGGCGCCGAATCCATCAGTGGCTTGGTAGTTCTGGAAACGTTGAAACGCCACGTTGAAGTCCGGGTAGTACTGGCGCTCGGCCAGTGCGTGGGATTGCTCGTTCCGCTGCACCTCCAGCTCGGCGGCTTTGAGCTCCGGCCTGTCGCTCAGCGCGAGGAGATGCAGATCTTCGACAGATTTTTCGAGTGGTAGTTGAGCCGGCTCCTGCGCCATGCCCAACGGTAATGCAGGATCTCGGTCAAGCAGTGTGTTCAGCATCGCCTCGGCGGTTTTGCGACGCTGTTCCAGGACAGGGAGATGTTGTAGCAGCAAGGACAGCTCGACTTGTGCCTTGAGGACATCGGCCTGGCTTCCCATGCCCCCGCGGAACTTCGCGTTCGCAATTGCGACGAACTGTCTGAGCAAGTCGACCTGCTCATGGTGAATCTGGACCGCTTTCTGCGCGACAAAAAGATCATAGTAGTCCCGCTTCAGGCGGGCGACCAGTTCCCGCTCCTTTGCGCGGACCGATTGCTCGGTCATCTCGGCCGAACGACTTGCGACATCGGCCTTGAGCGCAAGCTTTCCGGGAAAGGGGAGATTCTGCGAGAGCCCGAAGATGGTGTTGTCCGCTTGCGTGGCCTTGAAGGGCTGCGGGATGTTCCACAACTGGACGGACAGGACCGGGTCATCCAGCGACCGCGCCTGTGCAATCCGATTCGTGGCGGCTTCCCACTGCTTGCGTGCCGCCACAAGCTCAGGATTTCGAGTCAGAACCTCTTGGATCAATTCAGGCAGCACCAGCCTGTTACGCAGGACAGAATCGGGATCTTGCGCTCGCGACAGTCCGCTGCCCACGAACAGCAACAGCACTGACGCGACGATTACACACTGATATGAAATATGTCTTTTCATAAAAGTCCCCTCCCAGAGTTCCCACTCATTCGATGCCCTGTCTGTGCTCCGGCTATATTAGGCAGCCAAGAGAACTTGACGGCGGTCTTGACGCTGAAACTACACGTCGAACGGCATTAGTAATGGCGCGGAAGCGATTGCGGGATATGGGAAGGGAAGATCAGATGCGAAGAACCGAAATCTTGAGGAAGAGATCCTGGGAAGGGGCGATTATGGGATGATCGGACAAGCGACTGCTGTATGAGGTGAGGATGGCAAGATGCGCCAGGGAGGCAGTGTCTGCCTGACAGCGAGCTTGATAATCAATGTTAAGAGGAAACTTACTGGCTGACTGCACGCTGATTGTCTTAAATGCATCGCAGTACTGAGAGACTGGTTGTTCATCTTGAGTTGAACAGCCATTCTCCATTCCTGCTACAGGGGCGCCATTCACCGGCACAAGGCAGGAATAGGCATTGAAGCTCACCGCGAAAAAGAGAACGATCAAGAATGAGGCTAGGGAGGGTCTCAAGGGTCGCAGCATGTGTATAGACTGATGGTTGGACAAATCATATCCCCCATCCAAGGTGCCTGTCAATGTTGTGAGCGTAACGTGCCACCGCAGGTGAACTAGATCTTCATCGCCTCGGTTACATCGTGAAGCGTCGCTTTGGCGACCTCGCCGGCTCTACGGCTGCCCTCCGTCACGACGTCGTTCAGCCGCGCAGGGTCTTTGGTCAAGCGCGTACGCGCATCCCACATCGGCGTCATGCGCTCGACAATTCGATCGGCGACGAGTTTCTTGCAATCGATGCAACCGATGGCTGCTGTCCGGCATTCGGTATCGATCTGCTTCTGAATCACCGGCAAGGAGAACGTCTTGTGGAAATCGTACACGGGGCAGAGATCCGGATTTCCTGGGTCGTGGCGCCTGACCCGGGCGGGATCGGTGACCATCGTCTTGAGTTTCTGTCTCACGACCGGTTCTGGGTCTGACAGGTTGATTGTGTTCCCGTAGCTCTTGCTCATCTTCCGGCCGTCCGTGCCGAGCACTTTCGGAAACCTGGTAAGATGCTCCAGCGGTTCAGGGAACACGGGCTTGTACAGGCTGTTGAACCGGCGGGCCAATTCTCTGGTGAGTTCCAGGTGAGGCAGTTGGTCCTTCCCCACCGGCACGAAATCCGGCTTATATATGAGGATGTCTGCTGCTTGGAGAACTGGATAACCGAGGAATCCATACGTGCTCAGATCACGCTCCTTTATTTCTTCCTGCTTTTCCTTATAGGTCGGATTTCGCTCCAGCCAGGGGATAGGAACGATCATGGATAACAAGAGATGCAAGACGGCATGTTCCGGAATACGCGATTGCACGAATACCGTGGCCTTTGCGGGATCGATACCGGCGGCAAGCCAGTCGATCAACAGCTCGTGGACGAACTCTCGGATGCGGCTTGTATCGGCATAGCTCGTCGAGAGTGCGTGCCAATCCGCGACAAAGAAATAACATTCGAATTCGTTCTGAAGGTTTTTCCAATTCTCCAAGGCGCCGAGATAGTTGCCGAGATGGAGCAGCCCGCTCGGCTGCATGCCGCTGAGGACTCGTTTCCGGAAAGTGGTCATGGTGTGTCTCCTGCTCCGAGACCGACGGCGGTGGAGAGAATCGTGTTGGATAGGCTGTGGGTCAAGGTGCTCGTGATCGTGTGGATCACGTGGATCTGTGGATCGAATAAAATCAGCGCCACCAGGATAAACATGCCATAGGGCTCCAGACGCATGAGCGTCGTTGCCGCAGTGTTCGGGAGAAGGCTCGTGAGAATTCTCCCACCATCCAACGGAGGGATCGGCAGCAGATTGAACAGCATGAGGAGCACGTTGATCAAGACAGAGTAGACCGACATCACGGCGATCGGCCAGAGGACCATTTGATGCCAGGTGTCCGGAGGCGCCGTCGCTTCGTTTTTTGACCAGTACTCCGCAATCGTGGGATCGATCGACAAGAGGAGCGCGAAGAGAAGAGCGCTGCCGATGGCCAGGGCAAGATTCATGGCTGGCCCTGCTGCCGCGACGAGCGCCATGTCGCGACGTGGTTGGTGCATGCTGCGCGGGTCGATCGGCACAGGCTTGGCCCATCCGAGAAAGAATCCTCCTGGCATGAGCAGGCAGAGCAGCGGCAGGATGACAGTTCCGAACGGATCGATGTGCGCCAGAGGATTCATGGTGAGCCGTCCCTGGAGCTTGGCTGTCGAGTCGCCGCATTTATAGGCAACCCAGCCGTGGGCGTACTCGTGCAAGACCATGGCGAAGAGGAGGGGAAGCGCCATGTAGGAAATCGTGTGGAGAATTTGGGCTAAAGAGTTCATGCAGGTTAGTTAATCTGTTGGAATCGGCCTCGTTTGATTTGGATGAGGAAGAGCGGACGATGGAGCGTCCCATCCGGTCCGAACGCCGCCGGCCCGGCCAGGGAGGGAAGGTCCGGCCGTGTCAGTAGCTGGTCGCGGACGGCTTCTCCCGAAGACGCGCCTTTTCGGACCGCATCGAGCACCAATTTTACGGCATCGTAGCCTTGCATCGCGAAGAGTGTCGGGTTGGTTTCGAACCGTTTTTTGTACCGAGAGACAAAATCCTGCACGGTCGGCGTGGGGCTGTCCACAAAGAAACCGTCGACAAACACTGCTCCGTCTATCGACAGATCGTCCATACGCGCAAAGTCCGGCGAGTTCCATCCGTTCGCGCCCAGTAAAGGAACTTTCATATCGTGAAAATTGAGTTGGGCCGTAATGATCCCGGCATCGGCGGCGCGACCCGGAATGAAAATCGCGTCGAAGCCCGGCGTATAGAAGACTTTCTTGTCCAGCTTTGTCAGTTTTCCGGTCAGTTTCGTCTGATCGACCGACACGGACAAGCCGTACCGTTTCAGGTCCTCCGCTTTCATACGTTTGAGCTGCGCGCTCATATCGGCTTCGCCTTCTTTGTAGGACTCAACGGCGATTATTTCTCCCTCATGTTGGCGGACTTCTTGAGCGAAGAGCCGCGCCAGCTCGCGGCCATACGTGGTGTCGGGATGCAAAATGCAGAAGCGGCGGAAGCCTTGTTCTTTGATGGCATAGGCCGCAATTCGTTTGGCTTGAAGTTCGTAGGTGAGCGCCGTACTGAACACATAGTTGCCGAGTCGTCTGACGTTGGGGAGGGTCGCCGTCGGCGTGATCAGGGGAATGTGAGCCCGCTCGGCGAGTTCAGCCATAACCGGCAGATTTTTCGAAAGGAGCGGACCGATCACGGCGAGGGGGCTATCGGTATTCAGCAATTCGGAGAAGTCGTCCAAGAACGAGGCGTAATCGGATTCGAGATCTTTGACGATGAGACCGACCGACGGGCTCCCTGCCCGGTCTCTATTCGTTTCGATGGCCAGCTGAATTCCGCTGAGGACTTCACTGGCAAATGGAGCGAGTTTGCCGGAGAGCGGCAGGACCCCGGCAATAAAAAACTGGTTGGATTTTTGTTTGGCTTGGAGTGTGGCGAGGAGTTCCGAGGTTTTCGCTGCCTGCGGGTGGGTAGGGAAATTGACGAGAAATTGTTGAATTTGTCGGATGGCCTGGTGATCCTCTCCACGATCCATGTAGAGGTCGATAAGTCGGAGTGACGCGAGATCGCCTGGAAAGCTGCGAGGAAAAGCGTCCCGGATTTGATCGAGGGTTTTCTTGTCGGTCGTCTGGCTGGCCAGCTCGCGAATGCGGGCACGTACGTCTTCTGCCTGATCTTCGGTTCCCAAGGCCACTTCATCGAGCCACGCCTGAATGGCGCGTGTTGCGTCCTTTTTTTGCGCATAGAACTCGCCGCTCAACCGCAAGGCTTCGCGTTTTGTGCCGTCATCTTTGGAAAGATTGCGCAGGCCGGTCAAGATCGGCAGAGCAAGATCGAGGTTGCCCATTGCCGCATGGACCCGCGCCTGCATCAGCTTGCCTCGATCCGTTACCTCTGAGTTGGGGAACTCGGTTTGCAGCTGCTGGAGGTATTTTAAAGCGTCACCATATTGCTTTGCGCTGTATAGGGCAGCGCTCAAGAGGAGGTAGGTGTCGTCGAGTAACTCGGGCTTCGGCGAGGTAGCCAGGAAACGACGGAGTACTGTGATGGCTTCCTCAGCCTGCCCTGCATTGATCAAGCGCTTCGCCTGGTTCAGCGAGGGATGGTTTGCCGGGCTATTCTGTCCTGTTTCTGCCTGGACCGGCGAATTGAATTCGAATCCGATGGCGAGACAAAGCATGCTCCAGACAAGCACCGGCACTAGGTTCCCGCATATCGCAAGACTGTACGGGCGATGTGAAGGCAAAGATATCAACGGGCGGGCCATGAGCTCCTGGCAGTCTGACGGCTATATCGTTCGACGTGACTACTATCGGAAACCCTGTGGGGTGTCAAGGTAATCTCCCGCAGCCCGCATCAGTCATGAACGCTTCTGATGCAATTGCCGATGCCTGAGTAAGCAAGACGAGCGAGACTGGTGGGAAAAGCGCGACGCGTAATGACAGAACTCGATCGTTACGAAGTCGCGCTCCTCTTGCTTCTCCAGTGCCGCTCTCCCAGTTTGCAACGAACCGTCATGAAGACGACAGACAGGGTTCGTTGTGTTCGTTTGAACGTTTGGCTATCATGACACAGATGATGTTACACCCGCTGGCCGAGCGATACTTGAGTCGTCTCCGGGTGGAAGGCGGTCTCTCCGTCAACACGATCGAAGCCTACCGCCGCGACCTGAGTAAGTTCCATTCCTACTTGTACCGAACCGGTGCCATACCGCTCGGACCACTTACGACGAAGACGTTGACGGGATTTCTCCGTTCCATGCACGAGGGGCGACTGTCTCGCGCATCTTCTCGGCGTTGTCTCTCGGCGATTCGTGGGTGGCTCCAGTTTTTGATGCGGGAGCGACTGATCGAAGAGAATCCTACCGTTGGTCTGCCCCCGATATCGCGAGGTGTGCGGCTTCCTAAAACACTAACCCCACATGATGTCACCGCGTTGTTGGATCTAGGGGCGATCCCGACCCCTGAAGATCTCCGTGACCGAGCCATGTTGGAGTTGCTCTATGCGACAGGGCTTCGCGTGTCGGAGTTGGTGATGGCTGAAGTGGCGCTGATCAATCTTGATGTCGGCTATCTCCGGGTCACGGGCAAGGGCGCGAAGCAGCGTCTCGTGCCGATGGGTGAGGAGGCGCGACAGCTGTTGCAGCAATATATGGAAGAGGCGCGGCCACGACTTCTCAGGAAGAAGACTTCACGGTATATGTTCGTGTCGAGGCGGGGTGGTCCGTTAACACGACAAGCCTTTTGGAAATTGCTGCGACGTCGTGCGTGGCGGGCTGGAATAAGACAAACCATTTCACCGCACATGCTTCGTCATTCATTCGCCACGCATCTGCTTGAAGGCGGTGCGGACCTTCGTGCTGTTCAGGTCATGCTGGGCCATGCGGATATTGCGACGACGCAGATCTATACGCAGATTGAACGGGGACGCCTGAAACGGGTGCATGACAGATACTTTCCTCGAGCGGGCCGGCGGCAGAGAAAAAAACCTGACTGAGGAGACTGGATTCAAATACAAGGATACGCTGGAGTAATCGAAAACTGCAAGAAGAGTGCGAGATTCGATTGACAAGGGCATGTGGAGTTGGTAGCATCCGCCGAGGTTGCTAAGAAAATCGGGCGGATAGCTCAGTTGGAAGAGCGCTGCCCTTACAAGGCAGAGGTCACAGGTTCGATCCCTGTTCCGCCTACCAGTGCGGTAGCTGGTTCATCGGGAACAGGACACATCATTGAACAGAAATCATGAAATTTTAGACGGGACAGACCGCTAGATATAGTCTTGTCACTCACATCTTCCGCTATACGTAGAGTTTTTGGGGGGCCGTCGTTCAGCTGGTTAGGACGCCAGATTGTCAATCTGGAGGTCGCGGGTTCAAATCCCGTCGGCCCCGCCATTTTAATTTCCAGGTCGATGACATTATGTACGCGACCGGTGCACATTATCCCGCGAGCCGTACAGGAGGGAC
>DATIAT010000082.1:0-101828 GCA_035457905.1 Nitrospiraceae bacterium | reverse complement strand
CGTTCTTGATTCGCTCCACCGCGAAGGTTCTGATTCCGCTTGCACGATGTGAATAGCCGATGAGATAGAGGCCGTACTGATACAGGACCAGCGCGTAGGGGTCTACCAGATAGTCTTTCGAGTGCCCCGCTCCTGGCTTCTGGTAACCACGCAACATAACCGTGAGTTGTCGAAGCAACGCTTTGCGGAGGGAGTCCAGAACATTTCTCTGAGCTGCATAGTCCCTGGCTGGCCGCTGGAGCGGTGCAAAGGTCGTCATGATTCGCTCAAGATGGTTTCTGATTTTATCGGGTAGGCCCGCTTCAACTTTCTTGATAACGGCTTCCAGATCGTCAACGAAGGGCGTTCCCTTCAGATATGCCATATGATTGTGAGCGAGGTAGAGCGACATGAGTTCGTACGGTGACACTGTCATCTCAAGCCCTTTGAAGCCGGCAGGGAGTTTCCACCTCCCATCCTCCTGTTCCAGCGGGTAGCCCGATTCTTCCAACTGCTGAAGATCGCGGTGAACCTGGCGCTTGGTGATCCGGAACTCTTCAGCTAATTCTCCAACTGTCGCTCCTCCGATCAATCGGCGGATCATGACGCTGACGCGAGCAACTTGGCTATACCGTTTGGGTATGCGTCCCAGGCGACGGGCCATGGAAAGCTCTCTTCTATCGGAAGGAATCCTTGACCACGGGAGTCCCGCGTCCGGTCCAGTATCCGGCAATCATGCACGGAGTGGAATGGCGTATGGCGAAGCGACCATCGGGGGCGAGGACTAACGCGCCAGCCGTCCCGCGAATCCGAAACGCCAACGCTCGCAATACCTGGCGAGCAGTAAGCGCGGGGCTCATCCCCATGGCCAGACGATCGCAGATACTCTTGGCAATTACAAGACGGATGATGCCTTCACCGATTCCTGTCATCGACACAGCGCCGCTCCGATTGTCGGCATAGATTCCGCAGCCAACGAGCGGACTGTCGCCGACCCGCCCCGGCAACATCGAATCGATGCCTCCGGTCGAAGCACCAGCCGCCACCGTCCCGGACCGATCCAAGGCGACCGCGCCGACGGTCCCGTGCCGCTCTGTCGTTGAGCGTTTCTGTCTCGCGAGAATTCGGTCGTAAGGGAGGCGGCGAGGCACGCCGGTGGAACGATGCCGATCCAGTTTGAAATACTGCGCAAATCTGCCGGCGAACGGACCGACTAACAGAACATGGTCTGTCTCTTCCATGACTAGGCGGGCCGCCGTAATCGGGTGCACGATCCCTTCGATCGAGGCGACAGCTCCGGCTTTGAGGTGGGCCCCTTCCATGATTGCGGCGTCCATACGCTGCACTCCGTCCAGCTGGCGTTTGGCTCCTCGCCCTGCATTGAATAGTCCCGATTGCTCCAGGAGACCGATCGTACATTCAACAGCGGCGAGAGCGGAGTCTCCTTGCGCAAGGAGATCGTAGCCGGCCGCGATCGCTTCGGCCAACGAGGCGGCCTGCGACGTCGTCAAACGTCGTGAACCGGCGCCTCCATGGGCGAGAATGAGAGGATGTGCTCTGGTCAATTGAGGAGAAGATTCCGTGCCTGCCGATATGCCGGATCTTTCATGCGATCCAGATCAGATCGCACGAACCCGAGGCCGGTGACGCAGAGCTCGAAATTGTCGGAGAGTTTTCTGAACAGAGGAGGCTCCCCTTGCGGCGGATCGTCAACCATTCGCGCGACAATTCCGTAGGAGCGTTTTCCGGTTTTCATATAGTCCACGAGGAAATCCTTGTGGTAGATCAACCCGGCCGTTTTGAGTCGGCGCAGATATTCCGGAAACAGCCCAGCCATGAAAAGCGTGAAATCGCCGATGTGTTGATGCACAGCCCGTTCACGGTCCATTGAGTCAGCTTCAAGCAGTATTTCAGATTCGAACAAGAGGTCTACAACCGTATCGACCGGTTGATCCCGATGATTCCTGATTTTATACAGCCGGTCGGTATGGGTAAAGTCGACGAGCAGATTGGAGACGTAGCCGGTCACATTGAGATCGGGCCACCCGAGATGCTCCGTAAAACTTTTCTCGGTCAGGGCGCCGAACAGCTGGCGGAGGGGATGTCGTGGTGGAACTTCCGTTCCCATATCCACCTCTTAGACATTCTGAATACGCACGATTCAGTATAGCAGATGTCGGTCAAAGCGCGTATGTCGTCCTCGGTATTTTCCTCCAGAAACTAGCCCTCGCGACGACTGTCCAGAACAAAAGTTACCGGCCCGTCGTTCAGCAACTCGACCTGCATGTGCGCGGCAAAAACTCCGGTTGCTACAGCGGTACCTTGGTCTCGTAACATTGAGACAATCTGCTCATATAATCGCTTGGCCTCCTCAGGAGGCGCTGCTTCGTCAAAGCTCGGGCGACGGCCATTCGCCGTCCTGCCCAGTAGGGTAAACTGGGAAACCAGCAGGACCGATCCTGCCGTGTCTGCAAGGGAGCGATTCATTTTCCCTTGCTGATCGGAAAAGATCCTGAGCATCCTGATCTTTTCGACAAGGTAGCGGCCGTCCATCTCCGTATCGCCTTTCGCCACGCCCAGCAGGACCAGAAGGCCGGATCCGATCTGTCCAACGGTTTGGCCCTCAACGTGAACCGACGCCCTGGTCACCCGCTGAATTACAGCCTTCATGAGTTATGAGTGTCCGTGGCGAAGGTGCCTCAGAGTTCCTTCGAGGGCGAGCATCTTCCGTTTCATGGGCAAGCCGCCCGAAAATCCGCCGAGCGACTTATCCTGCGCCACAATGCGATGGCAAGGAATGACGATCGGCAAAGGATTGGCCCCCACGGCATTGCCGACGGCACGGGCATACCGGCTGCCTCCGACACGAAGGGCCACCCATTGATACGATCGAAGACGTCCGTAGGAAATGCGTTGAAGGGTCTTCCAGACCTTCTGTTGAAAACGTGTCCCCTGTGAAAGGTCCAGAGACAGATTGAAGGTCCGACGCGCGCCGGCCAGATAGCCGGTCAATTGCGCCCGGGCCTCTTGTAATCGCGGAGAAGCCCGGCTCTCCACCACCGTGGCTGAGGATAATCGTAACTCGGATAGCACGGCCTGGCGCGACGCCTTCGGCAACACCACCGCGTCGATCCCCTTCGCTGTTTCTGACACACCTATCCAGCCCCAAGGCGTGCGGAAGATGCATGCCTTAAGACGTGAGGGGTAAGGGGTGAGTGGTGCGATTGAAGGTGATCTTTTACCCATTGCTTAAGCCACCTCCCGCTTGAACTTACGTCTGACCAATCCCCAGACTAGATCGAGTTCTTCCGACTTCAGCAAGGCGTGGATACCCAGATAACCTCCAACGCTCAACCCGATTGCCACAAGAAGCATCACGGATTTCTCGATCCATTCGCCTGGATGTGTCCAAACCTGCGCTGCTGCTACCAAAACACAGACCACCACCAACGGTACGGATGCAACCAACACACGTAACGACGACCGCCCCACGGAGCCCCATTCGACGCCGCCCAACCGGCGGTGGAGCACCGCGATCAAGATCCCCCCATTTACCATCGACGCCAGAGCCGTAGCCAAGGCCAGACCAGCGGCTCCCAAGACCGACATCAGCAGGAGCGAAAAGATGAGATTGGCCGCGACTGCGATAGCCGCAGAGATGGCCGGTGTACGAGTGTCTTGCAACGAGTAGAAGGCTGAGACAATGATGCGGACCCCTCCGAAGGCCCAGAGCCCCACGGAATAGCAGAGCACCGCCAGTGCGGTCTCGGTGGTATCATGCGCCGTAAAGGTCCCGTGCTCGAAGAACAGATGGACGATCGGTTGACGCAAGAGAATCAAACCCAGCATCGCCGGCAGGATGATGAAGAGGATCATGCGAAGCCCGAATCCCAACGTCGTCCGCAACTCTTCCAGCGCCCCGCGTGCAGCCTGTGCCGAGAGTGTCGGCAAAATGGCCGTGGCCAGCGCCACGCCGAAAATTCCCAGCGGAAACTGTATCAATCGCATGCCGTAAAAGAGGTAGGTCGGCCCGCCCGCAAAAAACGAGGCGAGGATCGTGCTCACGGTAATGTTGATTTGGGTTACTGACAGGCCGAGGAGCGACGGCACCATGAGTGCGCCGATCCGCCGCACGCCGGGATGGCCGGGCGCAAACCGGAATCCAAACAACATGCCGCGCAGGCTCAATCCGGGTAACTGCATGGCGAACTGTGCTGCGCCCCCCGCCACGACCCCGATGGCCACGCCGAAGATCGGCTCCTGCATCGTGGGCGACAGAAACAATGCGCATCCGATGATAAAAATGTTGAAGAACACCGGCGAAAAGGCTGGCGCCGCAAAAGCCCGCATAGAATTCAGAATGCCCATCGCCAGCGCGGCCAGGCTGATAAAGATCAAATAAGGGAACATGATCTGCGTGAGCAACGTCGTCATCCCCAGCTTCGCCGGATCGTCATGAAATCCCGGCGCCAGGAGCCAGACGATTCCGGACGCGACGACAACGCCCGCGATCGTGATGCCGGTTACGATTGTGAGCAACGTGGTGAAGGCTGCGCTCGCCAGTTCCCAGGCGTCCCGTTTCGACTTGAGCGTTTGATATTCCGTGAAGACTGGAATGAAGGCGGAAGACATTGATCCTTCCGCAAATAACTCACGAAGCAGGTTGGGGACACGATAGGCAACGTAGAAGGCGTCTGCGGCAGGCGTCGCGCCGAACATTCTCGCCAACACGATGTCGCGGGCGAAGCCAAGAATCCGGCTGGAGAAGGTGGCCACGCCGATCACGCCGGCCGATTTGACCACCGCGCGAGTTTCGTCCTGTGTATTCGCCGGAGCTGGAGACGCCGCCGTAGGATCGGACATGGATCGTGATTCTATCGGAACGACGCCGGCCAGTCCATGAAGCCGATGATTATGGCTCCTGAATCAACTTGTCCGGCAGCTCGTTGGGATTATCGCCGGAATCGGCAGGGCTGACCTGCGCGAGGAGAACTCCGCATTTTGCAATCGCCGCACAGATAGCGTCGGTCGCTTGCCCGGTTCGAATGCCATCGATGATCCCGTTGACAAGCCCGTCCCATGTGCCGGCAGGGACACGATCGTTGATACCTTTGTCCGCCAATACGTGCACACGTCGCTCCAGCAACGAGACGAGTATCAGAATGCCCGTACGCCCTTGGGTGTTGTGCAAACCGTGCTTGTAAAACGCCTGCTCCGCATGCAGGGTCACTTTATGCGCCATGCGCTCGCGTGACGTGACGAGCCGGATCACCATTGGAATCCTGCCAAGCCATTGTCCGAGTCCGTAGGCTGCGAGGACCGTCAACAGCAGCCAGCCTGCGTTTCCGGCGTACCATCCCCACGGGAGCCAGTAGATTTCTATCGTCAGGAGAAGGGCCAGTGCGAGCAGGGCAAGTATAAGTCCAGTCCGATAACTGGCTTCGCGGTACAGCGCCGACGCCGGGACGATCATCGGTACGATCTCACCCTTCGTGCCCTGCTCAGCTTGCCGCACGGCCTGTGTTATTCGTTCGCGCTCTGCGTCGGTAAATTGCATGATCACCAGTTCCCCGAGGCGCCGCCGCCGCCAAAGTCACCGCCTCCGCCGCTGAATCCGCTGTCGCCGCCAAACGATCCACCGAATCCGCTGCCCGGCCCTACGACGAAACCATCTCCCCATCCTCTACCCTGGCCTCGGCGACGATTCGCTTGAATAATCAGCCAGAGCAGGAGTGCTGTCACGCCTGCAGCAACTACTCCAAATAGCACGCTCGCGAATTGTGCCACCAGGTATGCGAGCACGCTCCCCAACAACGCCCGAGTACTTTGGAGTCCGTGGCTCAGCAGGAGGCCGGCCATGAACCCTACAATGACGCCGATGATCACATATTCAAATCCGCTTGGCGCGTCGCCCAGGCGAAAGCCGACCGGGGGAGTCTCTGTCGCGGCGTAGGTGCCTTCGATGGTGCTGAGGATGGCCTGGAGCCCCGCGGTGATGCCGCCTGCCATATCTCCATTTCGAAAACGTGGCACAATTTCCTGACGAATGATGTGGGCGGAACGGAGATCCGTCAAGGTGCCTTCGAGACCATATCCCACTTCGATGCGGACTTTTCGCTCGTTGAGAGCGATGAGCAGCAGCACACCGTTATCCGTTCCCTTCTGGCCGAGCTTCCAAGTCGTAGCCACGCGATGGGAGAACGATTCGAGCGGTTCGCCTTCGAGAGACGGTAGGATCAGAACGGCAACCTGGTTGCTGGTTTTCGCCTCGTGGGCATCGAGATCGCGGCTGATTGAGGCGGCGACATCGGCCGGCAGCAGATGAGCGAGGTCGACGACACGGCCCGTGAGCGGAGGCACATCTAACGCCCAGGCCGAGGCCGCGAAGAATATCATCCCGAGAAAGACCATGAGCCGCGCCGGCTCATGCCAGACACGGCTCATGTTGAGGGATTCCATGGAAGGCGTGAACTCAGTTGAATTTGACCTCCGGAGGTTTGGCCACAGCTTTTTCATCTGCAACGGTGAAGTTCGGCTTTTCTTCCATATGGAGGAGGAACTTGGCCGTTAAGTTCGTGGGGAAATAGCGAACGCCTTTGTTGTACTCTGCTACCTTTTCGATGTAGCGCTTGCGCGCGACGGCGATCCTATTTTCTGTCCCTTCGAGCTGACTCTGGAGGTCACGGAAATTCTGGTCGGCTTTCAGATTAGGATAATTTTCCGCAATGGCAATCAGCCGCCCTAATGCTGACGTGAGGCCGGCCTGCGCCTTTTGGAATTGTTCGAAAGCAGCCGGATCTTTCAATGTTTCTGGCGTCACTTTAATCCCGGTAGCCTGCGCACGCGCCTGCACCACCCCTTCGAGTGTGTCCTTCTCATGCGCGGCATAGCCTTTGACGGTGGCGACCAGATTCGGGATCAGGTCGGCACGCCGCTGGTACTGATTCACCACCTCACTCCACGCGGCTTTGGTGTCTTCGTCTAATCCCTGAAGCTCATTGTAGCCGCACCCTGAGAGCCCGACATACAGAACCGCGGTCGCGATGACACCGAATGTCGAAATGCGACGGCCCATGGCTCGCCTCCTTGTCATCCGCGCCGGTCTATGGCGCGGAGTATTGCACATGCTATCATGAGACATGCGGTTATGATATGGAGGCACGACCGTCTGATGTCGCTTGAACCTTCTTCGCATTTGCCTGGCGGATTTCAGATCACGCACCGTACCCTCGGCATCTACCAGGGAAGTGCGCTTGAGCTGGCGTTTTGGTATCCCTCATCCGGAATGCCGGAATATGGACTGTGCCGGTTCGCCACGAAGGAGAAGGCTGAATCGTATCGTACATACCTCTGTTCCCCTGCCTGTCCCGAACCGTTCAATGAGCAAGATCTCACCATTGAACCCTATGATCTGGCCACACACGAGAAACTGATCAACGACCACCCGCTCCCCTCTGCCTGGGAAACTCCGATCTGACAGGATGCTGAAAAAGCCCGCCAGCTTCGTTCTCGCCTCGAAAGCATCCCCAACGTAGCCCAGAGGCTACGCCTCCAGTGCTTTCATCGGCTGCGGCCTTGCTGGACGACCTTTTGAGCATCCTCGCGGGAACATTGCTCTATTATGTACAGATGTGGACGGTCAAAGCTCTAGCCTGCAATCGTATGGTATGACGGGAAATGGGATTCGTCGGCTTCTTCAGGCAGCGACACCGGCATTGAGCGGTGATTTGTTCGGCTGATCCGATGCCTGGGCTTGGACGAAAGCGAGCAGACGTTTGTTTTCTTGGCCGGCTCGAAGGAACTTGAACGCGATGCCGCGGGCGCTCACGGAACGGACCATCGCAGCCACTTCAAGAGGAGGTTCGCTGTCGTCAAGGGATAATTGCAGATAGAAGATGTCATCCGGCCGTACTTGGGTCTCGCTCTTGATGATACAACCTCCCATCGAGAGATCGTACACTGTTCCCTCACCGCGAACTTTGCCGCCGGAAAATGAGAGATACAGCCGCACGGGAATTCTGAGGTGCTCGCGGCGATCGACTTGATGTTGCGCATGATTGAACCCCAGGCGCGACGCAAGAAACCGATGGCTGCAGAAAGGGCAAAGGAACGGCGAGATGAACACAAGCGCCGCCATGCGTTCACGAGGAGATTGCGGGCGAGCGCGAAGGATGCCGCCTTTCTGACATTGCGGACAGGTCAGGATACGGCCCATATCATCTGCTCCTTCCAGATTCCATGCCCGAACTTGTCGACAGACCGGCCCCTCTCTTGTCAACGGATAGATGATCTGTTCATCTCTGTCAAGAAAACAAAGGCTCCGTGCGGAAGCCACGTTGAGAGCAAAAGGATGTTCAGCTGTTCATCGGTGAGCCTGGCCATTTGCAGACGTACTTGTGAAAACCGCCTTGCTAACAGGAAATTTCGTTTTGCGCCGAGGGGGAGAACCTCTCGCCGCAGCCAAGGCACACGAGAATTCGAGATTGTCGAACCTGGCTGGATAAGCCGGGATGAAGTAGAGCGGTCGACGGCGGAGTTGCCCGGCCCTTAACGCCTCATACCGGCACAGACAAACCTTTCTACTGAGAAGCCTTTGGATTCGGCACCCGTGGAGTAACCCGCCTGACTTGCGGCTCGAACTGATCGGACGGGTTTGTCCCGACGGTAATGGGATCAAGGGTCATGACACAATTTCGTCCTCCTTCTTAGGCCGCATAGAGAGCATTGTCCGCTTGATCGATCAGTTCCAAAGGCGTTCGCCCTCCGAACACCGTAGATGAAATACCGCAGCTCACTGTGATCACCAGACGGGATGCCGTTCGGATTCTGTGCCCAGCCTCAGCATCGACCTGAATCCGAAGACGTTCGGCACGACTAGGGGCTTCTACCAGTGTCGTGCGCGGAAACATCAAACAGAACTCTTCTCCCCCATAGCGACCTACGGCGTCCTTCAATCGCAGTCCGGCGCCAGGCAGCTGGCTACCGCTTGAAAGGCTTGATCCCCCACGGCATGCCTCAATTCGTCGTTATTGCGTTTAAAATGGTCGATGTCTGCCCTGAGGCAACACAGTTCGGTGCCCTGTTCGCGACTTTCTGAGAAGGCTTTCTCAAATTGCTCGTAAAAAGCACGGCGGTTGAAACATCCGGTGAGAGGATCGCGAGATGCGAGCCGCTCCAGTTCGTTGTTTTGTCGCAAAAGTTCTGCCTGAGCGGCTTCCAGATCCGCCACGGTTCGCTCCAGAGTTCCGTTGGCTTGTGTCAGTCGATCGCTCATGCGCTGGAGTTCCGCCGTGCGCTCCTCGACCAGTCTGCTCAATTCATCTAGTCGCTGTGCAACCTTGTGTGCAAGACCCCATTTTCGAGAGAGTGAAGTTCCAGCTGCGATCCTGCATGATGGGAAGCTGGAATCGAGTCAATGCCCCGATTAAACGATCTCGATGTCTCCGTGGGAGCTGCGTATCGGTGGTCTGCGGATGATTGCTCTTCGCGGCCGTTTTCGCAGCGAAAATCGAGACTGCAAGCCCGGCGGTATCCGCACCGATCACCGCAACATCATGCCTATCGTCATGTATAGACATTAGAGAGTTTTAACTGCCAGTTAACACCATATTAATCTTGCAGTGCTAGAGTCCCCCCTGTGTAAGGGTAACGAGCCGGCACTGCAATACACGAAGCAGGAGGTGAGCACGATGACCTGTAAGAAATGCAAAGGATTGATGGTGAAAGAGTGGCGACCCGAGTATGCGCAGGATGGCGCGGTGCTCCGCTGTATCAATTGCGGGCTGATTCTCGATCCATTGATTGCACAGAATCGCGCGATCCTGTTGCATGCGAAGCAGCGGGTCCTCAATGCCGCTTGATGGATTGTTCGAGGTCGAGAGCCCGTCCGGTCGGTGCGTAATACTGAACACACCGACCGAGCCAGGCACGCGTGGACGTTGCGCTCGTGGTTAGACCGAAAATTCTGCCCATAAGAACGTGTGATCTGAAGAGTCTTTCGCTCGCCGCGGCTCGACGTCCACCTCTACCCTGACACAGCGTTCTGCTAACGAGGCCGTTGCCAGAATATGGTCGATGCGCCAACCTTTGTTCCCTTCCAGAGAACCCGGTGCCCTATAGTCCCAAAATGTGTACTGCTGTCTGTCCGGGTAGAGTTTCACGAATACATCCTGAAATCCCCACGCTAACGTGTTCTCATACGCACGCCGGGCATCCTCGTGATAGCAGACATGTTTGAGATGTTTCTCCGGGCTATGCACATCTATCGGCCGCGGAGCTACATTCATATCGCCGCACCATATGGCGGGTTTGTTCGGGGACATATGCTTTTCGAAATACTTCCGGAGTCGATTGTACCAGCCAAGCTTGTATTGATACTTGGGTGAGTCAATTTCGAAGCCCTGCGGCACATAGGTGTTGACGATCGGAATGCCCTTGATCACCACACGCAACAGCCGCGCATCTTCCGATTCGCCACCATCATCAAATCCATACGACACAGCCTCCGGCTTCACCCTGCTCAATATCGCGACGCCATTGTACGATTTCATCCCGCGGTACGTAATGTCGTACCCGGACTCCGCAAACGCCAGCAGTGGGAACTCACTGTCTTGGACCTTGGTTTCCTGAAGGCAAAGCACATCTGGCTTCTGTCGGACAAGCCAGTCGAGCACGACCGGCAAACGCTTTCGGAGAGAATTGACGTTGAACGTCGCGATTTTCATGGGAGCCATACATACATTCAACCCGCCGCATCCTAGCAAAAGGCCCACAGTGGAACAAGATGAGGAATGATCAATGATGACCTTGTCAATGTCCCTCGTGAGGAGTTTTCTCACAAGGGACGGCAGCCTACTGACGAGACTGCAAGAACTTATGGTGCGGCGGGGGGGATAGGAGCTGCCGGAACTGCTGCTCTCATATCCTGTTTCGTCGGTTGAACAGCACCTTTAGTCTCTCTGACTTTGACTTTCGCCCCGTCTTTATGCGTTTTCATTTTGCCCTTCGTTTCATGCCGTTTCGCTTTGACCGCATCTTTGTGAGCCTTTGTCTTCCCCTTCATCTCCGCCTTCTTCCCCTTCATCTCGCCCTTCATCGCATCTTTCTCAGCCTTCCTCTCACCTTTCATGTTACCCATCTCGCCCTTCATGGCATCGTCAGCCAGAGCCAACGAGTTGGTCCCTATCAAGCATGCAACGGCAAAGACGGCGACGATCAACTTCTGCATACAGCACCTCCTGGAATATGTATTCTTGTGAACCATGATGGTTTCCTTCCTAAGGAAAAACCAGCCTGCGCCCCTTTTGCAAACCTGTCAAGAACTAGCCTGGAAACCGACAGATAGGATTGTTCGCGCATCAAACGCCGGCCTGATTCGATTCCTTTCTCGTCGAATGCTTTCAAGAATTCCCTCTTGATCGTCATTTGCGAATCGTCTTCCGATACATGAATTGATACATTGGGCTTTGGCCGAGTGATTCATTGCATTGTTGAATCACTCGGCCAATCGCCCCATGGGATTGGCTTCACGATTCAGCGGTGCTCAGAACACCCCTGGCGGGCATTATTCAAGATCTTATTTGTTTGATGATGGCGCGGCTGTAGTCAGGTACCGGCGCAGAATGGCCTGTTCGATCCGTGAACGCCCTCGATCCGGGGCGGGAAATCGCAGCACCAACTGGACGTGGCCTGCTTCGACCACCTGGAGGGTAATGCGCGGCTCCGGCGACGGAGCTTCAAGTAAATTAGTTTGTTCCAGCAACTTCATGTGCCGAACTGCTTCTTCCATAAACAAGGAGCATTCCGCTTTCGCCGCACCAAGCAGGCGCCGTTCGGCATCCCGCCAGTCGTCCGTGTCTTTCAGCGGTATCGCCAGAACATAGAGCCCATACTCCTGGCCGGGGTTTTCCTTGACCAACGCATTCGTAAACAGCAAACTGTTCGGAAACACTGTCACGCGGCCGGTGTAGAGATGCGAGGATTGGCCAGGACCGATCTCGAGAAGTTTGGTCGCGAAAATATCATGGTCCAAAACTACGCCGCGATGACCGGCGATCTGAATCCGATCGCCCACCGAGTAGACCTTTCCCCCCACCCGTAGCGCTGCGCCGCTCCAACAAAGAAGAAGTTCCTTAGTTGCCAAGACGAGAGCCGCCGCAACCGCCACGAGAGACACTGCAAAGACCTGGAGTTCGTGTGCCCAGATGACGACCAGCCCGACTAACAACACGAACATCATGGTGTTGCGAACGGAGACGACCCATCGACGCTTTGCCTCCATCGAAAGTGTCGGATTTTTTGAAATCGCTCGGACGATCAGCGCTCGCACCGTGAGGAGAAAGATCAGAAGCAGCAGCGATGTAAGCCCGTCGAACACGACCGAGCTATCGAGGTACGGCAACCAGTCAGGCATGGATTATCGCACTAGAACATTAATTTGCGTTGAGCGTGTCATGGGTTCCAGGTACGCATTCTTCACGTTTCCATTGCTTCAGGATCTTCTCTTCATTGAAGATCAGAGTATACCGGTAGCAATACAATGTAGCCTTGGAACCGTCAGCGATTGATGTCGCTGCTTGTTGCGCTCTGTCGGTCAAATGAGAAAGGCTTACCGATGCCAGTTCCTTGTCGCTGATCGGAACTCGATAAGTCCAGACAGAATCCCCCCCAAGAACCGGTGTCTTGGCCGTATGAGGCGGCCCGAATTTCTCCACCACCTCGTCCTGGGTGAGACGGTCCACGCCCTTCTGGAAATAGCCGTCGCGCCACGGACCTCCACAGGCCAGCATTGCTCCCACGAGGAAGACCATCCAGATCCCGAACAGATGCCGTCGAATGCGTCTCATGATTTAGGCTGGTCTTTGATCTCGCGCGCGCGCTTTATCGAACAATAGAGCGCATAGCCTTGAGCCAACATGCCGGTGGCCAGTAAGCCCAACGACGTGTGCAACCACGGTGCTCCTGGGTCTTCAAGTCCATAGATCCCGATCACGAATCCGAGCGCAACCGTCACGATTCCCACGAATCGCGCGATCATCCCCTTCATGCGTAAGGTGATGAAAGCCGGCTCGTCGTGCATCGACATGGTATGGGTACGCTACACTGGATGGTGTGGCCGGTTCAACAGGGCTTACATAGGCCCTCCAGACTTTGAAGCCTCTAGGTGTGACAATCCCTGTATTGCTGCGACGGACTGTTTGCTATGCGACGGTCCTCCCAGATTGATCTCCTCCTGTTTAGCCGCTTACAGTTGAGCTGTCCCGTCGTGCCGGTGGCAGATCCTTTTTCTGTTGGCCCACATCACCTATACGATTTTCCGACCGGGACTGTTGCACAAATGGTTGACCAAGAATCATTCTTGCTCGAAACTGGAGATGTTGTTTTTCAGCTTCAGCCATGATCCATCTTGAGAAGCGAATTTGCGAGTAATATTTCTCATGCCGAAAGCCCCGCCCGCAGCATCTCGTATCAAGGACCGGATAAACCGGTTCCGTTTCTCGCAGATAGCTTTGGGGAGAGGAAAGAACGATGGTGAGACTTACGCTGCTCCTACTTGCGGGAACTATCATGACATTTCTGCCGCTCATGAGCGAGGCGGGAGAGGTCTTCTTGGGGGTGACGATCGACAATAAGAGCCAGTACTTTAGCTACCTCGGGGTACGAGTCCCTCTCCAGCGGATCTCAGGAGAACTCGGCTTATCGACTTCGACCCCGCCTCCCCCTACCCGCTATCCTAGTCCGACCTTGCAAGCCTCAGAAGAAATCAGTTTGTTTGTTCATGTGCTAACAGCGGGACTGGGATATCACACTAAAAGCAACGGACAAATTCTGGATGCTAATGCCCAGTTTATCGTCCCCTCGCTCGGCATCGCCAAAACGCTCAATGATTGGACATTCTCGGCGTTGGTCGGCCCCCAGCTGCGTCGCATCGAAGAACAGCAGCCGAACGCGAGCAAATCGATCGACTACCAAGCCGGCGTTTACGGCCAACTTGAAGCGTTCTACCGGCATGAAAAATGGAATTTCCTCGCCATAGGATCATACGCCGACCTTGATAATTTCTTTTGGAGCCGATTGCGCGGGAAGGCTCTGGTCTACAAGCCCGAGAAGAGTTGTTGCGCAACGTATGTCGGCTGGGACGCAACCGGAATGGGTAGCGCTGATTTTCGTGGGATCACGACAGGTCCCGTCGGTGAAGTTCAGGTCGGTAACGTCTTTTTGCTCGTCAGGGGTGGCTACCAAAACAACACGGCCTTCCATGGCGGCGCATACGGCGGATTTGAAGTCTACTCCCCGTTCTGAGAGGGTGCTCAGGTCGAGACAGACCCAGTCTGTCCGGTTATTTGGTTGATGTGATTAGTGTCGTTCAGCCAGGAGACCAAGCGGACCCAATAACAGCCTTCTAACGCTGGCCGACCTTTCAATCTTTTCCCTGGCGGTCAGGCCAACCATGTCCATTGCGAAAAGGTCGCAGCTTGCCCGACCATCCGCCCCTCCGCATCCACAACATTCCAGATAAGCGCGTTTTCGACAAGAAAACGGCGTCCTGTTGAAGTAATTCTCACGCCTCGGTACGTGTCGAGATAGCCGCGTGTTCTGGCTTGCTCTAACATCCATTCCCGCTCGGCTCGATTGACTGGCTCAGCCGTAAGTCGAGACGGAGTCTTCACGAGTTGCTCCCAAGTCAGTTCCCAGAGGTCCAACGCGACTTGATTTCCGTAATTGATAACAGGATCCTCTTCCATTCCATGGGATACAACGACGAAAGGAGACTGAAAGAGCGCATGAGCCTGATAGTCTTGATCACCCACGCGTTCGAATAGGTCGCGCCCGACCCAGCGACGGAAACTGTCCAGAAGCAGTTGCGACCACTCCATGACGGCGGGATTGGCCCATATCTCGGAAGTCACGGCACAATCCTCCGATGCAGCTGCGGAGAAGAGGTTTCGTCTCAACCGATCAGGCGGTGTACCACGTCCGGTCGGTCAACGCAAGAACATGGTGCGTGCTCTTGCGCAGACCCTGGGAGAACTCTGTATAATGTGCAGCCTCTCTGAGGCAGCCGCCGAAGCGATCGATTCCTGAGGAGCGTGTATGGCCGCGCAAACCCTCTTTGACAAAATCTGGGAGTCCCACGTCGTCCACGCAGAGCCGGACGGGACCACTCTTCTCTATATCGATCGCCAACTGGTCCATGAAGTAACCTCGCCGCAGGCGTTTGAAGGACTCAAGCTCTCGGGCCGCCGGCCTCGACGTCCCGGGGCCACCTTGGCTGTGCCCGATCACAACGTTCCAACCACCGACCGAACTTTCGGTATTGCCGATCCTCTCAGCGCGAAACAGGTCCGGATGCTGGAGGAGAATTGCCGTGACTTCGGCATCACGCTCTTCGGCATGAACGACCTCCGGCAAGGCATCGTACACGTAATCGGACCGGAACAGGGCTTTACCCTGCCGGGGATGACAATCGTCTGCGGCGATTCCCATACCTCGACGCATGGCGCGTTCGGTGCCTTGGCTTTCGGCATCGGCACCAGCGAAGTTGAACACGTACTGGCCACGCAATGTTTGGTGCAAAAGCGTCCGAAGTCGATGGAAATTCGCGTGGACGGCAGGCTCTCGGATCGTTGCTCCGCGAAGGATGTGATTCTGGCGATCATCGGCAAGATCGGCACTGCAGGCGGTACCGGCTACGTCATCGAGTACACAGGTACGGCTATTCGCGCGCTCAGTATGGAAGGACGCATGACACTCTGTAACATGTCGATCGAGGGAGGCGCGCGAGCCGGGATGGTCGCACCGGACGAGACCACCGTTGCCTACATCGAAGGACGTCCGTTGGCACCGAAAGGGGCGCTGTTCGATCAGGCCATACGGACATGGCAGCAGCTCAAGACCGATACGGATGCGAAATATGATCTCACCGTCACGATGCGGGCCGAAGACATCGCGCCGCAAGTCAGCTGGGGTACGAGTCCAGGAATGGTAACCGGAATCGATCAACGAGTACCTGACCCCCGTACAATGCCTGACGAGAATCAGCGCCGAGCGACGGCGCGGGCGTTGGAATACATGGGCCTCACCCCGAACATGCCCATAACCGATATCAAGATCGATACGGTATTCATCGGATCCTGCACTAATTCCCGCATCGAAGATCTCCGACTTGCGGCCAGCTTGGCCAAGGGCAAGCGTGTCGCAAAGACCGTTCATGCGATGGTCGTTCCTGGATCCGGTCTTGTAAAACGGCAGGCTGAACAGGAAGGGCTTGACCGCCTGTTTAAAGACGCAGGGTTCGAATGGCGGGAAGCCGGTTGCAGTATGTGTCTTGCGATGAATGCCGACGTGCTTCAGCCCGGAGAGCGCTGTGCTTCGACCAGCAATCGTAATTTCGAAGGACGTCAGGGGGCCGGCGGCCGGACTCACCTCGTGTCACCGGCGATGGCCGTCGCCGCCGCTGTCGAAGGGCATTTCGTCGATGTCAGAACTTGGGGATAAGTGCTGACCGTTAAATTTGCTGTCACGGACAACTCAAAACTAAGAACTCAGCACTCGACCATACATATGCAAGCTTTCACGAAAATAACGGGTTTGGTTGCGCCATTGGACCGAGTCAATGTCGACACCGATCAAATCATCCCGAAGCAATTCCTGAAGACGATCAAGCGGACCGGGCTCCGCGAAGGTCTATTCTATGACTGGCGCAGGCAGAAGGACGGGGCACAGGACCCGACGTTCTTTTTGAATCAACCGCGCTTCCAAGATGCCACAATTCTTCTGACCCGCGACAACTTCGGATGCGGATCGTCGCGTGAACATGCCCCCTGGGCGCTTCTCGACCAGGGTTTCCGCTGCATCATTGCATCAAGCTTTGCCGACATCTTCTACAACAACTGTTTCCAAAACGGCATGCTGCCAGTAGTGTTGAAGGCCGACGAGATTGTGTCCATGATGCGAGATGTGTTGGCGACGCCAGGGTACCGGCTGACGGTGGACCTCGCGAACCAGACCGTGACTGCCCCGGACGGCTCTATCTGCCGCTTCGAGATCGACCCCTTCAGAAAAGATTGCCTGTATCGTGGTCTCGACGCGATCGGATTGACGTTGCAACACGAGACCTCCATCACTGCCTACGAGACTCGGCGGAAGGTCGAAGCTCCTTGGCTATTCACAGATCTTTTGCCGTGAGCGAAGAGATTCATCTATGAAATGGCTGTGGCGTTCTTCTGTCATACTGACCTTTCTTGCGTTTGTGGGAGCAGCCTATCTGCTGATCGCCTTCAACTACAGCTACTCCGAAGGGAACCGAGCCGGCTATATTCAGAAATTTTCCCACAAAGGCTGGATCTGCAAGACGCACGAAGGAGAGCTGGCCATGACCACGGTGCCGGGTGTGGCACCGGTGCTGTGGAGCTTTTCAGTGCGGGACGCGAACGTGGCGGCACAGCTCTCGCAAGTCATGGGAAAACGACTGGTCCTTCACTACAAAGAATATCGCTATATTCCCACGACCTGCTTTGGAGAAACCGCCTACTTCGTTGATCGCGTCGAGGTCTCTGAATAAGCTCGCTTCATTTGTCGAAGTTTCAGGGCTGATCCTTGCTCATGCCATCACGAACGCACCAGACCTGTCCGGGGTGGGCCCAATGGATGAAAGTCGCACCGCCGCCCAAGCCGAAATGTACTCCCCACGAACCCTTGGGATCCTCGCCAACCCTCGTCGCCGACCAATAGACGGCTGACCGGATAGCCAAAAACGGATGGCCCTCCGGAAGAGCGAGGGCCGGTGGAACTATGGAAGGATTCACCAGACTGGTCAGCTCCTGGAGCGACGGCAACCTCCAGCCCTTCCGGCCTCCGACATTTTTCTCATTGCAGGTGCGATTAGCCACGATCCATATGGCGCTCGTAGTCTGAGGGGATTTCTCCCAGACTAAACCGGTTTCTTTATCTAACACTGCGTCGTTGGCGAAGTCCGACAGGACGACAAATCGCTGCGTGGCTGGCAGAGCTTTGTCCCGTTTCTGAGCAACGTTCGGGACATCGGACGATGTTCCTTGCGAGCCTGCCTTGGCGTCCGCGTTGCCACAACCTGTAACGAACAACCATCCGTGCATCAGCGCGCCCATCGTGATAGTGAGTAACCAACGCCGCTTCATCGCCCTCTTCCGCGGTTTCCAAAAGCAGAATAGGCTCATCAGCGTATCAGATCCACTTCTTCAGTCTAAAAAACCCCAGCATGGCGATCGCGATCGCTATCATCACGCCGAGGACCACGGGGTAGCCCCATCCCCACTTCAGCTCCGGCATATGCTCGAAGTTCATCCCGTAGATACCGACGATGAAGGTCAGCGGCATGAATATCGTCGTAATGATCGTCAGAACCTTCATCACAGCGTTCAGCCGATAGCTGATGCTCGACAAATAGATATCGAGACTGGCTGAAACCATTTCGCGAAGCGTCTCGATGGTATCAACGATCTGAATGACATGATCGTACACATCGCGGAAGAATACCTTCGTCGATTCCTGTAAGAAGGGACTTTCCGATCGGGAAAGATTGTTCGCCGCCTCACGGAGCGGCCACACTGCCCGCCGAAGAAACAACAACTGCCGTTTGAGGGCATGAATCCGGTGAAGCGTCTCCGGCTTTGGATCGCTGACCACAACATCTTGCAACGCTTCAATCTTCTCGCTTAACACCTCCAATACCTCAAAGTATTGATCTACGATTGCATCGATCAGGGCATAGAGCAGGGAGTCGGCCCCGGACTGCCGCAAACGTCCCTTCCCTCCACGAAGACGATCGCGTACCGGTGTGAAGACGTCAGCCCCATTTTCCTGGAAGGACAGGACAAAGTTCCGTCCGAGGACCAGACTCACCTGTTCGACAACGATATCCTGTCGATCGGTGACCGAGAGCATTTTCATCACTAGGAACAGGCAGGTTTCATAGTCGTCGAGCTTCGGCCGCTGATCGGTGTTGGCAATGTCTTCGAGGAGGAGGGAATGGAGCTGGAACTGCTTGCCGAACGATTCCAGGATATCCATGCTGTGAATGCCCCCTACATCCACCCAGGTAACCGAGTCATCGGTCGGTGGCGCAAGCACATCGGGCGACAGATCCTGACGTTCGTCGCAGTGAGCGCTGCCGTAGTTGAAAACCTTGATCGTGACTTTGTCTGCTTTTTTCTCGCCGATATGGACGAGGGTGCCCGGGGGGAGCCCTGTCTTTCTGGATCGTTTCTGGACCAGCTTCATCGGCAGAGACCTCCCTGTACTCCCTGCTTGTACGCAGGTTCGCTTCGATGGTCAAGTGGATCGCTGCATAAGTCGACGGCTGCCGTATTTCTCCTTTGCCGATCCAGCAAGACCTGCTACCCTTCTGGCTCTACCCCATGAGGCAGGCAACATGGAACGAGAATTAGCTGTGTTGGTCGAAGCGGTGCAAAAGGCCGGCGCGAAGGTACGTGAATTGGTCAGAGATGGCTTCGAGGTGCAGAGGAAACCGGACCGTTCGCCTGTCACCACCATAGACCGCGAGGTCAACCGCATCCTGCATGAGATGCACCGGCGGGAGTTTCCGCAGGATGGCTGGCTTTCGGAAGAATCTCCTGACGATCCGGCTCGCCTCACCCGGGCGCGCGTCTGGATTGTGGATCCCATCGACGGCACGAAGGCCTTGGTTAAGCGGGTGCCGGAGTTTTGCATCTCTGCCGCATTAGTCGAACGAGGCGCGCCGGTCGTCGCTGCGATCTTCAATCCCTCAACCGATGAACTCTTCACGGCCATGCGCGGCGCCGGGCTATGTTTGAACGGCGCGCGTGTCACGCTCCCTCTCGCTCAGGACTTCAAGCCTGTCATCATGGTCAATGCGTGGGAATTCCGGAACGACCGATGGTCAACGCTCGCCGCGACCGCACGGTGCCGCCCCATGAATTCCATCGCTAACGCGTTGACCCTCGTGGCCGCCGGCCGCATCCAGGCCGTCTTCACCATCGAGCCGGAAAACGAATGGGATCTCGCAGCCGGAGTCTTACTCATCGAGGAAAGTGGCGGCGTCATCAACGACGCAGGCGGGAAGCCGTTCGTCTTCAATCAGCCGATACCACGATTTTGCGGCGTCATCGCTGTCGCCGCCACCGCCGAACAGCACTTGCATGCCGACCTTCTGACCCATGCCGAACATGCCCGCGCTCGATTAGAGCGAGCGTGACCAGGGCTATCGATCACAAAGGGGACCCGTCCCTGAAGAGGGAAATCGAGCGAATCGGCGGATCATAAGCGAAGCGCCGATGTGGGCGGGGACCTTTGCATACGTGCTTGACACCCTCGACGGTTCGGCAACCTTCGAGATCGCTAAGCAGATTTTCCAGCCCTACCCTCCGGCCAGAAAGCCACCCCCAGCTCCCGTGTTTCCCTGGCTGGCGAAGGATAGCGCTTTCTTTTTGATATTCGTTGTGAACGACGAAAATACTTCTATACTGACAGATGTACCGTTTAGCCGCGGACACTGAAACGGACATCGTCCCCTTTCGTGGCTCACATGATAGGATCAATGCAGAAGCTGGCCCACAAAATCATTGAACCACGCGCCTACGACCCCTTGATCCAGGAAGGCTTCATTCGCCAGGCTGATCTCGTGAAAGCTGTTCAGGAGTCCCTGGCAGGGTTGACGGACTTAGAAAGCCTGTTGATCGAGAAGTACCGGGTTCCCAAAGCGGCGCTTGGGAAGACGCTGAGTACTTTCTTCGACTGCCCTTATATTCCATACGACGAACGGACCTTCGCCGATCCTCAACTCCTCGATAATCTGAGTCACGATTACCTTCGCAGGCACCACTGGCTTCCGCTGAAAAGGCAGGGGGATATCCTGGATGTCCTGATCGACAACCCTCATGACATCGACAAAGGTCATGACATCCGGCGCACCTTCCCCGGCTTAACGATACGGTATGCCTTGGGCCTGCGTCGTGACATCGAGCGGTTCCTCAACGCCACGATCGGAGACACCGATAGCGGGTCCATTGCGGATACACTAGGCGAGCTAGTCAGCGACGCGCACCAGCAACAGTCTCTCGACACCGACTCTGACAGTATCGATGAAAACGATTCCGCGATCGTACGGCTTGCAAACCAGATCATCGTCGAAGCGTACCGGCACGATGCGTCCGACATCCATATCGAACCGTACTCGGATCGCAAGGAAACAGCCATTCGTTTTCGCGTGGATGGTACGTGTTCCACTTATATGCGAATTCCCGCGATTTATCGCCGGGCCTTGGTATCCCGCATCAAGATCATGTCCAATCTGGATATTTCTGAGCGGAGAAGACCGCAGGACGGGAAGATCCGTTTCAAGCTGAACCAGGATCGGGAAATCGAGCTGCGCGTGGCGACATTGCCGACTTCCGGCAACAATGAAGACATCGTCATGCGGTTGCTCACGGCTAAGGAGCCTCTCCCTCTCGACACCATGGAGTTTGCTCCTGCGACCCTCACAACGCTTCTGGAAATTGTGGAAAAACCTCACGGCATCATCTTGTGCGTGGGCCCAACCGGCTCCGGTAAAACGACCACCTTGCACGCCCTGCTGCGCCACCTCAACACGGACGAACGGAAAATATGGACGGCGGAAGATCCGATTGAGATCACCCAGGAAGGCCTCCGACAGGTGCAGGTCCATCCGAAAATCGGGTTTACGTTTGCCGCCGCTATGCGGTCTTTCTTACGAGCCGACCCTGACGTCATAATGATTGGTGAGATGCGGGACAAGGAAACTGCCGATGTTGCCATCGAAGCCTCACTGACCGGTCACCTGGTTTTGAGCACATTACACACGAATAGTGCGGTCGAAACGGTGGTCCGTCTCCTCGACCTAGGGTGCGACCCCTTCAATTTCGCCGATGCCATGCAAGGTGTACTCGCCAAACGCCTCTGCAAGCGGATCTGTGTCAATTGCAAGGAGCCGTACCATCCAACGGCGCAGGAGTACGACAAACTGGCACGTGGTTACGGAAAACAGTCATGGGAGGCGCTCGGAGTGGAGTATCGCGTAGATTTTCAGCTCTATCGAGGGCGTGGGTGCCAGACCTGTAACCAGACAGGGCTCAAAGGTCGGGTCGCCTTGCACGAACTCCTAAGCGGATCGGATGAATTGCGAAACTTGATCCAGAGCCGCGCCAAAACAGCAGAAATGCAAAGCCTCGCTGCAAAAGAAGGTATGATAACGCTTGTGCAGGATGGAATTTCGAAGGTACTCGCGGGCCTGACGACCTATGAACAAGTCCGCACCGTCGCCATAAAATAGCTTCTCGAACCTCGTCGCACCCTCCTTCATTCAGCTCGTTGATTCCAAAGCCTTGACAAACTTGGTCAGGCGTTCCTTCTCTTCAGCACGAATCTTGATAAATTCAACGCCGAATCTCGTCGCAGAAGACCAGCGGACCGCGGCCAGATCGACCTGGACCGGCTTCTCTTGTTCACGGAGTTGCATGGTCAACTCTAAATATGCTGCTGGGCCGGCAATGGTTTCCGAGGTGATGGCGCACCCCTCTCCGGACAAATTTAAGATCGTGCCGTCGTGGGAAAGTCGGTCTCCGCTAAAGGATACGGGAAGTTGAACTGCAAAACGGGTATGTTTACGCCCTTCCATGGAGGCTCCCAGCCGATCATCGGCCATGGCGCGAGAAATATTTCACGGCGCCGGCGGAGTACGGCTGCGGTTCAAAACAGCGGTCTTCTTGCTGACATGAAATGTCCCGCCTTTCTGCTTCGGTGCGTAGTCTGTTCCGATGCGGCTGTACCACCAGCGACCAATCCCTTTAGAGAAATCCGGTGAGAACTTGACGGTGAATCCACCATCTCGGTCATTCCCTTTCTGGAACCAAATGCCTTTCCAACTATTACCGATGACTGCCTGTGTCCTGATTTCTCCGTCTTTCCAATAATAATGACCGTTGCCTTGCTCATCGAGGGTTAGCGGAACGACGGAACCGTCCTCATATTCCCAATCACCGGCAAGGATATGGCGGTCGCCTGATTGAGACACCACCGATGGAGGAGGGGAATCTCTAGTGGCGGCTCGATGAGCCTCCGGATGGGCACAGGCTGTTATGAGTACCCCGCCGGCGAGAAAGACAGAAAGATTGAGGTATCGTATGAACATATCAGACTTTCAACTTGCCTCACTTGTTTGTATTTATCACTTGATGGCCAGACAGGCAAGCGATCAGCGGGTTGGATGCACGGTGGTCACACTGGCTCTCTCCTGACCGACAATCCCGCGTGCCCCAAGATGCACGTCATTCCTGCATCAAGCCCGCCGTGGGTTTTCCATCGATTTCTACAACCTGTTAGCCAAGCCGTGCAAGACGCCGGCAAGCGTCTTCAATATCGGAATCGATTTTCGCATAGCTGAATCGGATGAACTGCCTTCCCTCAACTCCTGTGAAGAAAGCCTCTCCCGGCACACCGGCCAAGCCTATCGTTTCTAGAAGAAACATCGCCCGCCCTTTTCCCGTTGTACCAGGTAGACGCGAGACATTGGCCAGCACGTAGTAGGCGCCCTGGGGAATCGACGGAGTAAGCCCGGCATCCGCCAATGCTCGACAGAACTGATCGCGTTTCTGTTGATAGTCCCGCGCCAGGTCACGGTAGAACGACTGCGGAAGTTCTTGTATGCCTAACGCCACACCCGCTTGCAACGGCGTCGGGGCACAGACATACAGCAAGTCGTTCACGGCTCCAATTGCCTGTGCCCACCGCGCGGCTGCAACACTGTAGCCTATGCGCCAGCCGGTGATACTGAAGGTTTTGGAGTAACCGCCGATGGTAATCGTCCGGTCGGCCATGCCGGGCAAACTTCCAACACTCGTGTGAGTACGGCCGTCGTACAAAAAGTACTCGTAAATCTCGTCGGTGAACACGAACAGATCGTGTTGCTGCGCAATCGCGGCAAGACTTTCCAGTTCCTGCCGGTTGAACACTTTGCCGGATGGATTGCCCGGCGAATTCACGATGAGCGCCTTGGTTCGTGGGGTGATTGCACGCTCGACTTCTTCAGCCGAGAAGGTCCAGTCAGGGGCCTGCATCTTCACCATTACGGGAACCGCTTCAACCGCCAGCAACGCGCTGACGTGATACTGATAGTAGGGCTCCAGGAGGACGACCTCGTCGCCGGAGTTGAGAAGAGCGAGGCAGGCACAATGAAAGGCCCCGGTGGCTCCTGCACTGACAGTCACGTCCGTTTCCGGATCAGCCGAGATGCCGTTGTACTTTGCCAGTTTCTTGGCAATAGCCTGCCGCAGTTCGGCTAACCCATCGAACCTCGAGTACACATTCTTGCCTTGCTCCATCGCCTGCGCCCCGGCCAGGAGAACCACCGGGGGAACCGGCGTGTCGCAAACGCCTTGCGCCATATTCAGGCCCTTTACCTGAACACAGGCTTGGGTCATCGCTCGAATCTCTGAATGGGCCAATGTGGCTATGCGCTGGTTGCTCTGCCGTGTCATCGTCGCACTCCTCTTTGATTACCGGGTCTTCCTTTTCGCAGACTGATTCGAGACAGGTCAAGCTTTCTTTCACGCATACGGTGGAGCAGATTGATTCGGATACGATAGCAAATTGCGCGGTTTTTGTTACATACAAGACCCAGTTGGTTATACTTCGATCAGGACGCTGTCCGCCTTTCTCCCGGTTACTGCAATGAAGAAAGGCATGCTGACAGTTCGTCTGGTAACGTGCTCTTTCCGTCCACTTATTTCTTCTCTGGGGATCGAGAGGAAGGGCGTAATCCTTGGCCGCGCAGAACTCCGGATCGGATAGCGCCTCACGTCCTGATCGTAAGGTCGTTATGACGGAACGTCGGGGCCGCCGTCTCAGCTTGAATTGCCGTCTGTTCTTTTTTGGAGAAAACGAATTCGAGGGCGAGGCCACAGTCCTTGATCTCTCCACGAATGGCTGCCAGGCGAGGTCGCTTACTCATGTACAGGCCGGCATGACGCTCCGTCTGTCCTTATTTCTTCACGATCAGCAATGGCCTCTGCGCATCGACGAGGCCTTGGTGCGATGGGTAAGAGGCGAAAATTTCGGTCTCGAGTTTACAGGGATCAGGGCGGCCCAACGGGAACGAGTCCGATCCATTATTATGAAAGCCAAGCTCTAAGAAGCCGCCCACCTCGACCGGCTTTCCTTCTCCCCACCGTGTAACAGTGCAGTTCCATTCCGTGCCCTCTCTGCATCAATTTGTCACATGTTCTGAAGCAGGCTGCATTGGAGAACGAAATGACTCATAGTGTCGCAGCACCTTTCTGACGTAGGCACGGGTTTCTCGGATGCGCGGGACTTTCCGATTTTTGACCCGATGAACACCTGCGTTATAGGCCGCCAGAGCCACGGGAAGGTCACCCTCGTAGAGATTCAGCAGATGTCGTAGCTGCTTTGCACCTCCGCGGATATTCTGAATTGAGTCGTAGGCGTTGTCCACGCGCAACGTGGCCGCGGCAGCAGGCGTCAGTTGCATCAATCCAACCGCACCTTTGGAAGATACGGCATGCTGGCGAAAATCGGATTCTGTCTTGATGACCGCGCGCAGCAGCGCGGGATCGAGACGGTATTTCTTGGCGTACCACACAATAGCGTGACGGATTTCCTGTTTAGAATATCGAGGGTAGGCGCCGTCGTAGTCAGGCCGCGTAGACGTGGGGACGGCAACGACCAGCGGACACAGCATGGTCAGCGCACAGAGGGTGCGCAGTACGCGCGAACAGAGCCGTCCGCTCTTTGCGGTGTCGGTGGCCATGGTGTGCGATTACATTCCTATGCACAGGACAACCTTCATAAAGCCTTGCAAGGTCTCAAGATCCGTGCCTGGACCAGCCTCCGCTAACGTACGGATGGTATAGGGGAAACGGCGCGTGTACCACATGCCGACTGTGGCACGCTGCGTACAGGATGAACGTTTGAGAACTGTAGAATATCTCTGTGGGATGGTGCGTTAGATATGCGAGAGCGCCGAGAAAAGCGAGACGTGCGGAATTAAGCCATGAGCCGGGCACGAGGCGTTCGTGGACTTTTTAGCATCCTGCTAGAGCAGATCGCCGATCAGCTTCACCGCCTCTTCGGGCGAGGCAGCGGCATGGACGAGATGCGGCGCGAGATTTTTGAACAAGCCCACCCCCTCTCTCCCGGCTCCCAACAGAATCACGGTCTTCTTTGCCTTCAGCGCCAGCGCAACTTCTGAGACCGTTCCAGTGCCGCCGAGCCCACAAGCCACAATGACGTCGCTGGACATAACATTTACATTGTTACGCGCCTGGCCCAAGTCCGTCACAATCGCCACGTCCACAAACCGGGACACGTGTGCTTTACCGTCCGGAAGGATTCCGATCGTCAGGCTTCCGGGTACCGACTTTGCCCCTTCGCTGGCCGCGTCCATCACACCGCTTGCGCGCCCCCCTGTCAACACCACCCAGCCTTGACGTGCGATGAGTTCTCCCAGGCTTCTAGCGTCGGCCAATTCTCGCACCCCGGCCTTCGCTGGGCCCATGACACCGATCACTGGCTTCCTGGTTGATTGTCGGATCGGGCGTTTCACGGATCCCACCTCGCTGGACAACGGTTTCGGCCCTGATTGGCGGTGTCAGAAATATACACCGCGCGCAGGGGGCTTGTCGCGCAACTCTTGCGAAGGGTCAGGGGAAGGGATACGCAGCCCGGCTTACGGTTTTCCCCACAACTCTTCCAGCCGCTGGGCGCGACCACAATTATATTTGTAGAATTTGTAACGGATGGGGTTCTTTTTATAGAAATCTTGATGGTATTCCTCGGCCGGATAGAATTGGGTTGCCATCACAATCTGCGTGACGATCGGTTCTTTAAATCGCCTCGATTGCTCAATCGCTTGTCTGGAAGCCTCCGACGCACGCTTCTCTTCGTCGGTTCGAAAGAAAATGGCAGAGCGATACTGATTGCCGTGGTCGCAGAATTGTGCGTCCGGTGTAACCGGATCGACATTGCGCCAAAAAGTATCCAAGAGTTTCTGATAGCTCACCTTGGCCTGATCATAGGTCACTTCGACCGATTCTGCGTGCCCTGTTCGTCCATTGGACACCTCTTCATAGCTCGGATTGACAACTGTCCCGCCCATATATCCAGAGGTGGCAGACAGCACCCCCTCAACCTTCTCGAAGGCTTCTTCCATGCACCAGAAACAACCTCCTGCGAAGTAGGCCTTGCCTGGAGCTTCATCCGCTGCAGCCCGGGTTGCCGACTGAACGCTCCACGTTCCACCGAGAAGCGTGGTCACCGTGAGAATCACTATTGGGACATGTCTTCTCATCAAACGGTATTCCTCACAGACTCAGTCGAACGACTGTGTGACGTCTTACACATCACACAGCGAGACTTGCGAGAAAAGAGGGACCGAAGAGCGTGAGTCGTTATTCATGAAACGTGAATACACGATTGACAGTTAACGATTCACATCTTACACGACCTGCTCTGCACGTCTTGCTTGTTTCGTTCACGCTTCACAATTGAGAATCGGTCGGATCAAAGTCGGCATGGGCCCAGGCTTTCTTGAAGCGATCCTCGACCTCAGCGGCCTCGTCGTCTTTCTGTTGAGCCCGGAGACTCTGGGTCAATCCGATCAGCGCCCATCCGTTTTCGGGATTTCTCGAGAGGTCGGCTCGATACTCGGTTTCAGCGTCAGCCGGTCGATCGGCCATCAACAGCACAGCCCCTAGATACTGACGAACCGGCAACGGCCAATACGGAGGCTCCATGTAGGGCAGGCTGTCTTCCAGCTTGACGGCCTCCTTCAGCAGACGGATCGAATCGTCATATCGTTGCCGATGCGCGGCGATTTCGCCGGCCAACATCCGTTCGGCAGTTTTGAGAAGGGTCCGCGCGATCTTTTCTTCCTGGCTCCGATCTCGCTTAATTTGCTTGGTGAGGTTCGCCAATGCATAATGCTCTCCCTCGGCTCCCGGTAATCGACCAGTCGAGACCATCGCCAGTCCCCGCCCAAGCCGCCAAATACCGTCCATGAGACGAAGCCCTTTCGGGGGCGGCGGTTCACGCAGCACCTCGTCCCAGCGTCCAAACCGGATCATGGAGTACAGCGGCGTCGGGAGATAAAATTCTTTCCACTTGTCGGTACGTGCTTCTTCCTCGGTAATCGTGTTTGTCAACTCCCGAGCCACTCTTGTGGCCTCCGCACTTCTCCCCTCCATCATAAGCGAGGCCCAGAGAAAATGCAGGTTGTGCGAATAGTAGCCGTCGGCGTAATCTCCACTCGGTGTGCGGATGACGAAATAGGCTTCGTCGACTTGGGCCGCATGTTCATTTCGCTCGGCGGCTTCATGGTACTTGCCGAGCCTGATGTAGAGATGAGCCGGCATATGCACCAGATGCCCGGCTCCCGGCATCAGCCCTGGTAATCGTTCCGCACAGGCAAGGGCTCGTTCCGGGAACGGCGATGCTTCGAGCGCGTGGATATAGTAATGGCAGGCCCCCGGGTGTTCGGGGTCCTGCGCGAGCACGGACTCCAGCGTGGCGACAATTTCGTCGGTGCCTGGTTGCGGTCGTCCATCCGGTTTCCAGAAGTCCCATGGCCGCAGATCCATCATCGCTTCCGCAAACAGCGTGGCTGCATCGGTATCGTCGGGGAATCGCTGCACCACCGATCGCATGGCCTTCGCATAAGCCTCGTCGAGCCCTTTGCGTTTGACTCCCTTCCGGCCCACGTACCGTGTGACCAAGGCCTCGATGTAGGCTTGCTCCACGGGAGTGGCTCGGCTTGCCAGTCGTCGGGCCTTCTGGACCATCTCGATGGCGCGATGCTCGTCTTTCTTCTTCATCGGACTATTGATGTTGGGGCCGAGCGCCAGTGCAATTCCCCAGTAGGGCATGGCCGCCTGCGGATCCTCTTGAGCCGCAGCTTCAAATGACCGGATTGCTTCTTCGTGGTTGAACGCATAGACGAGCCGCAGCCCCTGATCAAAATACCGTTGGGCACGTTCCGATGAAGTGGTGATGGGATGGTGCAGAGAGCCCAGATTATCGAATAGCTGAGGAGCATCGGTCTGGTCGGCAGATGTAGTTTCTGCCGGTGAGAACATCGCAAGCCAACAGGCTATACCCACGATCAGATGAGTCACGAATCTTGATCCTTCTCTAAATGGCATTCGTCTCGTGCTCCCCCATGGTTCAAGGCTACCTTGGTCTATTGCAATCGGCCGTCTTCGTCAATGTTTCGAATAAAGACTGCACGATCTCTGTCATCCATGAAGACCTCGACCTGATCTCCCACATGAGCAGGTCTGTCGATTCGAGTATTTTGGTCATGCCCCACGCGACGCTCGATGCCGTTGGCTTCCCGAAGCACATAGGCCCCGCCCTCGACCGCCGTCACTTGGCCTTTAAAGGAATCTGTATGTGCCGGTACCGGAAGGTGCGCATCGCCGGCCAGTTGGGCTCCCCGAGTGCCCCGTACGATCCCTCGTCCAAGATCCTCTTGCCCGGAAGTTCCCGCCATGTTGCAGCCGGTGCTCAGCAGGCTCGTTGCCAGCACGCTCACCAGATACCACCTTGTCATGCGCATCTCGATTTCCTCCGCTCTTGCGTCGCCTCGCCTTCCCACCGCGTCCAGAGATCAACACTAGGCTGTCCAATTCAGACGGAGAAACCTCAGAATCGGGTGGCGCTGGAAAAGTTGAAGTCGCAGAGCGTCATCGCCGGCACAAGAAGCTTGCCGGTTTCGGACGTGATCGCCTCCGCCGGATTCGTGAAGGCTGCGATCCGGTTGAAAACCTGGAGAGGGCTCTCGTGAAATCGAAAGTTTTTTACCGCCGACACGATTGCTCCATTCTCGACGAGAAACGTCCCGTCTCTCGTCATCCCCGTCAGGGTGAGATCGATCGGATTGACCGTTCGGATGTACCAGAAGTTCGTCACAAGAATGGCGCGCTCCGCGTTCTTGATCAGATCCTGGAGATTCGGCAGGGGCGACCCCTTTCCGAAGAGGCAGGGAGCGTCGAGTGTGGGAATTTTGTCGATCCCTCGCTCTTTCGCGGTGAACCGATCATGTGCAAGCTGTGTTAGCACTCCATCGACAATCCAGTCGGACTCCACGGTCGGCAATCCATCGGCGATAAACGCGACACCCAAGAGATCCTCATGCGCAGGTAGATTGCGGAGTGTCAATCGCTTGTCGACGATCGATCGGCCCAATTTTCCTGAAAATGCACTCGTACCCTTCTCGTAAGATTTCGCATCGAGCGTCCAGAGCAGCGAAGACCACAACCCCGCGACCGCGGGCGGCTCAAGAATCACGGTGTAGCGCCCCGGCGGCAGCTCTCGCACCTCCAGGCCTCGCTTGGCCTTATCGATCGCAGTGAGTGTCCGTTCCTGGATCTTCAGATGGTCGATGGACCGGTGGGCTGCAGCGCCCCACCCGGTGGCTTCGCCGGCCTGAACCGTGAGACTGAATCGTGCATCGGTCCGCTCTTCATAGGCGACGAGTCCCGTGTTCGCGGCGACTCCGACCGTCGTGACCGACGACGACACAATTCCGGCGGCGCCAAGATTTTCCATCCGGCATTGCCCGATCGCCTCGTTCGCATATTCCAACCGGCGCGCGGGCCCGGCCGCAGCAGTTTCGGCTCGGGTTGTAGGCGCCGATATGTATCGCTGTGGCCCAACCGGCGGAAGATACTCCGGATCCTCCGGCGACAGGCGTGCGATTCTTGCGGCTCTGGTCACCGTCTCCTGAACCGCTCCAGCGGTGAAATCCGTCGTATCTGCAGTGCCGTGACGCCGCCCGAACGCCACCGTCACACCCAACGATCCTCGCCTTGTATCGACATTTTGGACGATCTGATTGTTTGCGAACCGGGTCGTCCCGCTCTGCTGATCGTGCAGCGAAACAAGCGTGTGGTCGCCGGTCGAATGTTTCAAAACCAACTCCGCGAGAAACCGGAACTCCTCCGCGCTCGTCAACTTCGGCCAGGCCCTGTGGCCGATAGCGCTCATGATCCAGCCTGCCCTCCGATCACGTTGACGTTGCGGAACCGAGCGTGGGACGCCGCGTGGGTCATCCAGCCTGACTGGCCCGGCTGACCTTTGCCGCACGTGATGAATCCGTACCGACGGCGGTACGACCGATCTGCGATTCCGTCGCAGCTGCCCCAGAACTCCGTCGTGATCCCATGGTAGACGACATCACGAACCATATGGGTCCGTTTCCCCTTCTCGATCAGCCAAAATGCGTCTCCGCCGAATTGGAAGTTATAGCGTCGTTGATCGATACTGTAGGAGCCGTGTCCTTCGATGTAGATGCCCCGTTTCACATCGGCAAACAGCTCGTCGAGGGTGGCCCCGCCCGGTTCAAGCCCAATGTTGGCGATGCGGACAATCGGGACACTGCCCCAACTGTCCGCTCGATTGGAGCCCCGAGAGCGCGTCTCGCCGATTTTCGGAGCGACCTCTCGGTTCGTACAATAGCCGACGAAGATCCCGTCGCGTACGATGTCCCATCGCTGACAGGCCACACCGTCGTCATCGTAGCCGGTGGCGGCGAGGGTCTCCGGTTCGCAGTTGTCGGCCACGAGGTTCACGTGCTGGGAGCCGTATCGAAACGTTCCTCGCTTTTCGGTCGTGAGAAAACTGGTCCCGGCATAGTTGGCCTCGTACCCAAGCGCGCGGTCGAGTTCACTCGGATGGCCGCAGGACTCATGCATCGTGAGCGACAGGTGTTCAGGGTCCAGGACGAGATCGTATCGACCGGGTTCGGCGGCGGGCGCCTTCACTTTTTCGACGGCCTCAGACGCGATGCGAGGTGCCTCGGCCAAAAAATTGGCGCTCTCAATCAGTTCATAGCCCATACGAAGATGCGGTGTATTGAAGCAGCGCGAGGCAAATCTCCCGTCATGAACTGCCGTGGCATCAAAATCGCCGTTCAGGGCCAGGAGATCGAATTCCAGGCGTGAGCCTTCGGTCGACACAAAAAGCTTGCGGTCTCGATGAGTCCAAAGGCCGGCGCTGCTCCGCACAATACCCGGTTGACGATGGATATACTCCATCGTCTCCAGGAGCAACTTCGTTTTGTTTTCAAGGGGGACGGCAAACGGATCAATCTTCCGCACCGTAACGACCAAGTCTCGATGGACCGGTTCATCGGCTAGCTTCACCCTCTCGTTCGCGAGGGATGCGGAGCCTTTGGCGATCTCGATTGCCAGTTCAGCCACTCGAGGGGCTTCCTCCAGGGACAGCACGGAACTGGCGGCAAAACCCCACGCCCCATGGTAAAGAACTCGGATGCCGAACCCACTGTCCTGGGCTTCTCGAACGGATGCGATCCGGCAGTCCTCACCGCGAACGGTCTGGATCGTGCTGTCGATGAGACGGATATCGCCGTACTCGGCTCCTGAGGCAACAACACGTTTCAGCGCGAGTTCGGCGAGTTCGTCTTGATGAGGAGTCGGATGATCGGGCATGGTGTCTGTATCCTGCCAGAGGGACAGGCGCCGTTCAACTGACCTTGCATTGCACTTGGCTTTCCTCGCACGATGCCCTACGATGTTCCGTCATGTTGCCTCCCGAACGGACGCCGCGTCAACGAATCATCGACTTGATCGCAGGTGCCAGATTATCGTCTTATCAGTTGGCGCAACTGCTGGGCCTCCCCGAGCGACAGATCGAGGAGCATCTGATTCACGTCGTGAAGACCGTTTCGCGCGACAAGACGAGGCGATTCATTCTGGACCCGGCACGCTGTCAACACTGCGATTTTGTCTTTCGCGGCCGCAGCCGCCTGACGAGCCCGAGCCGCTGTCCACATTGTCGAAGCGAAGCGATCAAGGCGCCACGCTATGGGATCGATCTGGCACGAGGCTGAAAATGTCCGCGAGGAGTTCGGGACGGTTGAGATTGACATGAAGAATGTAAGATTTTCGCTCAACCTAAACATCTACCTCAACCTGTCTCACTTCAAGGAAGAGGAGAAACCATGAAACATTGGATTCACATAGGGGCCGTAGCCTTCTGTGTTGCCCTCGCTGCCTGCAGTGGAGACAAAGCGAAGGAGCTGCTTGAAACCGCTGAGTTTGAAGAGCGGCAACATAACACCGCACATGCGAAGCAGCTATACGAAGAACTCGTCCGTCTCTACCCGTCGAGTCCACAGGCGGAGTTCGCACGCACACGCATCGAGAAACTCAATAAAGCCCAGTAGCTCACCCGCTCTGCTGATCTTCTGGGGGAAAGTCTAGCTCGCATTATTCATGAAGGTATCTGCTGCAATCACCGCGGGCATCTGGGAAACCATGGGAAGAACATGTTCGTCGTCTGTTGGTACCTTCGATACTCTTCTCCCCGGCTCGCGAGAGCCTGTCGCTCTGTCCAGGGGATGCCCGTGACTTTCAGCAGCGCCAACCCCATGGCGATCGGGCCAATCCAGGTCATTAGCCACCCAGGCGCACCCACTCCCATGACAACATAGGCCCACCAGTGCAGCCATTCGAAGAAATAATTCGGGTGGCGTGAATAGCGCCAGAGTCCGTCACGACAGACCTTGTCGCGATTCCACGACTTGGATCGGAATTGCGCAAGTTGCCAATCGGCTGTCGCTTCTCCTGAAACAGCGACAATCCAGATCAGCAGCCCGACAAGTTCGATCAGCGCGAAGGGGGGCTCCGGATTTTGGATCAGAACCAAGAACGGGAGCGAAAAGACCGATACGGCCAGCGCTTGCAGTTGAAAGTACCCGAACATTCTGACCGGTTCTGAAGAGCCCCAATGCGCTCGGAGACGCTGGTAGCGAGCCTCCTCCGGCTTACCGATCACCCGACTGAAGAGAATGTACAACCCTAGCCTCCCTGCATAGAGCATGGCCAATGCAGCCACCAGCACCTTTCGCTCCGGTTCGCCTGCTGCCTGTGTGGCGTCCCACAGCACAACCGCGATGAGACCCCCGCACCAGCCGACATCTGCGATCGATATATTGCGCACACGAAGTTGCAGGACCCACAGGCCCACCATGACAGCGACCATGGCGAGGTAGGCCGTCAAGACGAGCATGAATGAATCTGTGGTCATGGCTCATTGTAATCCCACAAGTCCGCACCTCGGGATGAACGTTCTGAGAGCCATTCACGAAACCCCGGAATGCGAAACGACAGAAGACGCTGGATCTTGTCGCAGCAAAGCGACAGGTCGATCGGACGCAGACTGCCGACGTGAGTCTGGGCGGAGCCTTTCACCAACCGACCCCTTAACTCCGGATACCACGGCAGCAACGCCTGTCCAATTTCCCAACGTGAAAGTCGCTCACTCCCGCCAAGATGGTACAGGCCCGGCTCCACGTGATCCATGAATTCCCAGACCGCTCTGGCAATCGCACCGGCAGGAAGCGGACAGCGGAACTCGTCGGCATAGAGCGTCACGTCCTTGCCTGCCTTAGCGGTTTGACACATGTCTTCGACAAAACTCCTGCCGCCGGTTTCTGAAGTTCCGGCCGTCAGGACGATACGAACGACCGTATGCACAGGATTCTGCATGACTGACTGTTCGGCTTCACACTTGGTCCGGCCATAGGCATTGATCGGATTCGGCGGGTCTGTTTCGCTATACCAACCTCTATTTCCATCAAAAACTTCTCCGCTGGACAGAAAGAGGAAGGGAATGTTCCGGCACAGTTGCGCGAGGTGCGCAGTGGCCTCCACATTGATACGACGGGCTAGTTGAGGATCCTGCTCGCAGTCCTTCGTCCGACTGAGAGCCGCACAGTGAATCACCGCATCGGGCTTGATGGACCGCCATGCGCGCTCAACAGTGACGTGATCGGTAAGATCAAGTTCGGCGCGAGTAAGCCCCCGCACGTCCCAGTGCGGCGCCCATCTCGAGGCGGTCCTCACAAGGTACTGGCCGATCAATCCTGCTGCTCCTGTGATGATCGCGAGAGGAGCCATGGGGGGCGATTTACTGGCGTGTCAGTTTGCGATAGCGAATCCGGTGCGGTTGATCGGCTTCTTTGCCCAATCGTTTCTTCCGATCGGCTTCGTACTCGCTGTAATTCCCTTCGAACCAGACGACATTGCTGTCGCCTTCGAAGGCCAAGATATGCGTCGCGATGCGGTCGAGAAACCAACGGTCATGGCTGCTGATAACAGCACAGCCGGCGAAGTTCTCAAGCCCTTCCTCAAGGGCCCGCAGAGTATTCACGTCGAGATCGTTGGTCGGCTCGTCGAGGATGATGAGGTTCGCTCCCTCTTTTAACATACGGGCCAGATGTACCCGGTTGCGTTCCCCGCCCGACAGATCTTTGACTTTCTTTTGCTGATCGGCGCCGGAAAAATTGAAGCGAGCGCAGTAACCGCGCGCGTTCACTTCGGTCTTGCCGAGTTTGATGGTTTCCTGTCCGTCTGAAATGACTTCGTAGACGGTCTTGTTCCCGTCGAGGCTGCGATCCTGATCAACGTAGCCGAGCTTGACGGTCTCGCCGACCTTGATCGTGCCGGCGTTCGGCTTCTCCTTGCCGATGATCATCTTGAACAGCGTCGTCTTCCCCGCGCCGTTCGGGCCGATCACTCCGACGATGCCGCCCCTGGGGAGATTAAAGGCCAGATTGTCGTACAGCACTTTGTCACCGAAGGCTTTGCTGAGCCCTTTCGCCTCGACCACTACATCGCCGAGCCGAGGTCCGGGAGGAATGTAGATTTCGAGTTCTTCCGATCGGGCCTCTTGCTTCTGATTGACGAGGTCTTCGTATCGGTTCAGCCTCGCCTTGCCCTTGGACTGGCGGGCCTTGGGGGACATACGAATCCATTCCAATTCGTGCTCAAGGGTCTTTTTCCGCTTTGACTCGGCTTTCTCTTCCTTTTCAAGCCGCTCCTGTTTCTGCTCCAACCAGGATGTGTAGTTCCCCTGAAACGGAATGCCGTGGCCGCGGTCGAGCTCGAGAATCCAGCCTGCGACGTTGTCGAGAAAATACCGGTCGTGCGTCACGGCGATGACCGTGCCTTTGTATTGCTGAAGATGCTGCTCCAGCCACTGCACGGACTCGGCATCGAGATGGTTCGTTGGTTCGTCAAGCAATAATATATCCGGCTCCTGGATCATGAGACGGCAGAGGGCCACCCGGCGCTTCTCGCCGCCGGAGAGCACCTCGATCTTGGCGTCGGGCGGCGGACAACGCAACGCATCCATCGCGAGTTCGAGTGCATTGTCCAACTCCCATCCATTCGCCGCTTCGATCTTTTCTTGCAGGTGGGCCTGCTTTTCCAGAAGCTTCTCCAATTCGACGGGAGTGGCCTCGCCCATCTTGTTGCTCACCTCGTCATACTCGCGCAGCATGGTCACGAGATCTTTTTTCCCTTCTTCGACGATTTCCTTCACCGTCTTGTCAGGATCGAGCTGCGGTTCCTGTTCGAGCAAACCGACGCTGTAGCCCTTCGAGCGGGTGATCTCTCCGGTGTAGTTCTGATCGGCTCCCGCGATTATCCTGAGCAGCGAACTCTTCCCCGATCCATTGAGGCCCAGCACGCCGATCTTCGCGCCGTAGTAGAAGCCGAGGTAGATTTCGCGCAGCACCTGTTTCTTGGGTGGATAGACCTTGCCGACATTAACGAGAGAGAAAATAACCTGCTTGTCATTGGTTGCCATGAAGCGTCCGCCTTCCTTTCACATTGATCTGACGGAGAGGTCACGATAACAAAAGCCCGTCCGATTGCACAACCAGCGGGATGGAATCCGAGAAGGTAGGTTCTACTGTCAACATCATTGTGCTCATGGGACTTCGTGAACGAGCCGATGAAACCGTTCGACATGTTCCGGGCCGCTCAGCCTGTGATCACCGTGGATGAGGTCAAGTTCGATCGGATAGGCTGGATTGCGCGCGAGGAGTTGCTCGACGAACTTTTTGCTCCCCTTCGGCAAAATCACTGTATCTTGGAGACCGTGGAGGATCGTAGTCTTCACAGGCCTGATTTTATCGAAGGTGGTGTTCCAATAGGCCTCGCTTTCCTCGACCCATTTCCAAGAAAGAGGCCAATCCTTGTGGCCGAGCTCGTCGTCCCAGGGCATCCAGCCGGCCCGTCGCCATTCATGGCGTCGTTCCGGTGAAATGGACTGCGCGCGCACTCCCATCATATTGAAAGCGGGAGCAATGAGAATCAGGCGCTCGATTTCCTGAAATTCCTTCGCCATGAGCCAGGCGATCCAACCACCGAGTGAGTTGCCCACGATCGTGAGCGGCAGCCCACCCTGAAGCGTCGTGATGACTGTTCGTGCATCGGCAAGCCAATCGGACAAGGTGTAGTCGGTGAAGCGACCCTCCGAATCTCCGAAGCCCCGCACGTCATAACAACAGAATCCCCATCCCTTCTCCTGGCACCATTGCGAGAGCGCTTTGCTCTTGTTGCCCCAGCGCCGCGAGAGGAAGCCGGTGATGAAGAGAATCTGGCGACCCGATCCTTCCGCACGATCGCCACGAATCAATTTGCCGTCGACGGCCGCGAGTTCGAACGAGCGAGGACCGCTCATGTTTGCGTGACCGCCTTGGTTATGAACGGCCCCAGGCGACACAAGACCGGACCTGGAATCTCATGGCCGCCACGGAAGCTGTGCCATTCGACCGAAAGACCTGCATGAGTCAGAGTGTCTCTCAACCTTTCCGCTCCGACGTAGGGCAGGATGTCGTCCTGCGTCCCATGGCTTTGAAACACCGGCACGTTTTTGCGCTTTTGGAGCAGTGGCGTCCATTCCGGCGCCGCAAGGAGCGTTCCTGATAGTTGGATCAGTCCGGCATAGGGTTGCGTCGTTCTGAGGATCAGATCACAAGACAGCATGGCACCTTGCGAAAATCCCCCGAGGATGGTCTTACGAGGCTCCATGCCGAATTTCCGCTCGATTTCCTTGAGGAAGACCAGCATGATCTCACGCGCCGGAACGAGGCCCTTCGGAATGTCTTGCGAGAGATCACGCACCCGACCAGCCATTCTATCGGCCTGCATGCGCGCCATGTCGATGAGCCACCAGGCGCGTGCTTCCCTCGGTCCAAAGCTCAGCGAGATCGGACCCTCCGGAAATATGAACCTCGTTTCGGCCGGGACGTCCAAGACGTCGGCCAAGTGCACGAGATCGTCTCCCGGTGCACCGAAGCCGTGCAGAAGCAGGACTAGAGGGCCGCGACCTCCACCTTTTCCATCCGCACCACCGGTGATCCGCGTCCGCAGCCCGCCTACCTGTTCTTCGCGCATGATCGGTCCGTCATCTCATATACAAATATTGCAACAATGCGACGACGCCGTAGAGCGAAGACTCGATCACCGGCTGTTGGTAGAGCGGCACGAATGCGCCCTGTTCATTGGCTTCCACTTCGTCGATGACATACTGAATCTGCTTGACGCGGACATCGTAATCCTTGCCGGTCCCCAAGGCCTGGACCATCTGACGTCTGAGCCCTGCCAGCATGGCAGCTTTCGCTTTGATGGCCGATCGATACAGGAGGAGCGCGCCCGTCAGCGCCAGCAGGATGTTCAAAGACCACGCGAGAATCAGGAGAAGCGGATAGTTCCAGTTGTCGAAGTAATCGTTCCGAGCGGCCACCATGAGCAACAACGCGATGAAGGGGTAGCGAATCAGGCGATTCACAACTGCGGTCCGCTGCGCGATGAGATCGATCACAGCCAAGTATTTCAGCTTGCCGAACTCAGCCTTCTGGGCTTGGCCCAGGCCGTAATCTCTCAGGTATTCTTCTTGAACCTGATCGGACCAACCTCCGGTCGAGACGGTCAACCAGCCGATCCAGCGCCGGCACAACATGACGGCATCGAATACCGCAAGATTGAGGATCACGACCAAGGCGACACTGCTCAGGATCATTATTGAATCAACGGCGCAACTCAACTGGCCCCGGCAAGGATCGATCATTTCCTCGTCGAAGACCCGATATTCCAACGGCCACATGATTCCGAGATACAAGAGGACGAGAAGAGTAACCCGCATCGCTCGCTGCGCCGGTTTACCGGCCTCGCGATACCAAGACCAGGTTTGATCCACGGTCGTGGCCGCCCTGGTCGCGACCGGATGGTACACCCGCTGCAGGTTGGTCCAAAACGTCTGGAGGGACAATCTGCGGCGGCCAGATTCATCTTCGAACCGAAAGTCGGCGCCGATGAAGTCACTGTTCTTGGCCAGATCGCGGAGACCCTTCCCCAGCATGACGAAGCAGAGAACGACGACGAAGGCGCGGATAAGTTCGCTCGGCCAGACGCTCACACCGGCGGTCCAAGAGAACGGCTCTCCCTCGTCATGATTGGCGAGCAATGCCTCTGCGCCTCCGAAGGCCACGAACGCCGCGAATGCGGCCACTCCCATGACGGCCAGAACCGCCAGTAGACGAGGGTTTCGCAACACCCACAGCCACAGTCGTTCATTCGTCCAAGCCATGACAGCGGCGATCAGCACTGCGACGACCAACGCAGCCGCAACTTGAGTGTTGTCGAATGCGATTCCCTGCTTCAACGGTCCCTGTCTATCCGTGTGATCGAGGTCCTGCCTCAGGGGATGGACCGTTCGCGCCCCCTCCTTGTTCACAATGCTCAAATCCACCGCACCGTCTCGCCCCACTTCGAAGATCCTGGGGTGAGACCCCGAGTCATAGATACGGTCTTCCGGGGTTAACCCAACATGGTAACCTGACGCACAAGTCTCGGTTGCAGATGACGGATGGTTGTCCGGACGACAGACGACGAACTGGACCGCTTGAAGGGTGGCCAGATACGCCGATGTCTGATAGCTGCTGCGAAAAGGCGGGACGTCGCGCTGGAGCCCGCCTTCCAGTTGAAGGCCGAACGGGGAAGCGATCACCATATTGCGTGTCGACCTATATTCGCTCTGATGGAGGTGGCGCGCATCGAGATCGACAGTGAAGAAAATCGCGTGGGGAAAAGCAGGCCTGAGTGCCTTGATAATGAGCAGTGCGTCGTAAGGGTCTGTGCCCAGGATACCGATGGCCCGCGCACCTTCTCCTTCTTCATGGATGCGGGCAACCAACGCCCGGACGTAGTCGAGCTGCCCCGTTCCCTCTGGTCGCTCTCGTTGGAAGTCCTTGAGTTGATCACCCGTCTTCGCCTTCTCCCCACGACCGGCTGTCACGCTGTCGTCACCGGGCACTTCTCCGTCCAGCCCGCTCAGATAGCTGTAGCGGAACACATTGAGCGTGAGCGATTCGTAGTCGACGGGACGTTGAATCTGCAAATCGATGGCGCGCGACACCGTCGGGCACCAGGCCTTGATGGTCGTCGGGACGAGAATCTGCTTCAACTCCGCTTCCGAGAAGGTCGCCACCTTTGCACAGGCCGCGGCGCGGAACTCGATAGGCAAGGCGCGCCCATAAAAAGAATCCCATTCGCCGATAAGGATGACGGCGTCCCAGCCGAGCCGCACCCGCCGGCGCTCCAGTTCTTCAACGAGCGTCTCGAATAAGCGGTCGTCGGAGCCGACGTCGTAAACGAGGCGAACGTTGGCCTGAACCAGGCGGCTGTAAAACTCCTGCTCGCATGTCTCATAGGTTGAGCAGGCTTCACCTTTGCCGCCTTCTTTCTTGAGTCCATAGGCAAGCAGTCCCTTCATCGCGCTCGCCCAAGGCGAGTACAACTCAATCGCGCCGTCGGCATTCGGCCAGACACCGATTCCTTCGTGCGAATCGCCGTACAACTCCCCGGCTTCCTGCAGGAGCCCGCGAAATGCCGATGAGCCGCGAGGCCCCATGATCTTGAACGTGACCGCCTGCTGGATCACTGGATTTAATCGAACCAGCTTGCCCTTGTCGCCGGCCAGGACACATTCGCTCTGTTGCCGCAGTTCCTGGCAGACCAACGCTTGGGACAGTGACGTCAGGGTCGCCAGGAACCCCCGGCTGAGAGCTTCGTCCGGCAGCCAGACGACAAGCACGTTGGTGGCATGCGATGCTTCATTTCCACAGACGCGCGTTTTCCTGAGACGGTACCATTCATAGGGCAGCGCTTGAATGACTCCCTGTGGCTCCCATTCAACGAAGGAGAGATGGCCCTCGTCTTCCGGAACATAGCACGCGACACCGAGAGCGGTGCCGACGGCATACCGATCACGAATGCGTGATTCAGTGCTTTCGACGTAAGGCCCTCCTGTCGTGGTCACCAGGAGGACGGTGACGCGCTGCCCGTTCCTGGTACGCTCGGCCAGAGCCTGCCTAAGCGGCCCGAGTCGTTGGGTGAAAGTCGGTTCCGGTCCGGCTGCCTTCCCCGTCGATTTTGTTTCTAGGATACCTCGCTGCACGGCCGCCACCGGATCCTCCCATAGCCGAGCACGGACCAGCTGTTCGCCGGTTGTGTGCTTCATCTCCAACCCAGTGCCGACCGGCCGCGAACTGCGTAACGGTTCTTTGACCAGCAACGCGCCGGCAATGGCCAGCACGAGCGTGAGTGCGCCCGCCACCGCGAGTTTCGAGTCGGTACGTCCTTTGGCCATAGAACGGTCCCACTGAGCTTGCTCGTCTATCTCCTTAGAGGGCAGCCTGGTCGATCCTCAAATGCGCGCGTCGAACGAGCACCGTTTCATCGTGCGCGTTCCGCGAGCAGGAGGACGACCAGGCTGCCCTCGGCCACTCTACAACAGACAGTAAGGGGGACTGCAAGGTGTTTTGCTGGGACCAGCGGACTGTGAACAGAGATTCACCAGGGTGCTAAGAGAGAAGTGCTCAGGGGCATGCCTGGTCGAACGTTGACAATTCCGGCGGAAATAAGGACGGGAGGCCGCCCTATGAACCCACCGAGACAGTGAGTCGAGCGACCTCCCGCAAGTCAAACACCATTACACCTGAGCATAAAGAATGCCGGAAGCGCGTTGTCTCTATGACGAGCAACTGACAGCTAAATGCTTGCCCCAGTTGGGAGGCGGGGCTGCGTAGGCGTCCATACCCGGCTGGTCGATGTAGGGATTTTGCAGCAGGGTGAGCAACCGATCGATTTCGGAGAAGTCTTTCTGCTGAGCCTTTTCGATTGCTGTCTGTACAAGATAGTTGCGGAGCACGTACTTGGGGTTGACACGGTTCATGCGTGCCGCACGGTCGCCATCTCGAGACTTCTCTTCGTGCAGCCGGCCCTTGTATCGACCGGCCCACCGGTCGAATGCCTCTCGATCCACGAAGTTGTCGCGGAGGAACTCGTTCAACGATCCGGCCCCGGTCCGGAACAGGCTCAAGCTTCGAAAGAAACTCGTGTAATCGAGATGGTGTAGATGCATGAGTGTCAAGAAGTCTTGTATCAAGGCCGCGTCCTCCTCGTGCGACTCAACGAGTCCAAATTTTGCCCTCATCAACTCCATATATCGTCCTTCACAGATGGAAGTGTAGCGGTCAAGCGCGGCTTTCAGGTCTTCCTTCTGGGCCAAGGGGATCAGCGCCTGTGCCAGGCAGCTGAGATTCCAGAGACCTATATAAGCCTGCTGATTGAAGGCATACCGGCCGTTGTGGTCGGAGTGGTTGCAGATAAACCCTGGATCGTAGTCGTCCATGAAACCGAACGGGCCGTAGTCGATGGTGTGGCCCAGGATCGACATGTTGTCCGTATTCATGACTCCATGTGCCCATCCGACAGCCTGCCATTGCGCGATCAGCTTGGCGGTGCGTTCGACGACCTCTGAAAAGAATCGGGCGTACTTGTCCGGGCCGTCACCGACGTGGGGAAAATGGTTGGCAATGACATAGTCGGCCAGCACTTTAAGCTGCTCGTGTTGCTTCCGATAGTAGAAGATCTCGAACGACCCGAACCGCACATGCGAGGGAGCCATGCGGAGCAGGGTTGCGCCGGTTTCGACCTGTTCGCGATACACCTTTTCGTCGCTGCCTACAATACAGAGCGACCTCGTCGTGGGAATTCCAAGACCATGCATCGCTTCACCGCAGAGGTATTCGCGAATTGTGGATCGTAAGACCGACCGCCCGTCGCCGTCGCGTGAAAAGGGCGTGAGGCCCGCTCCTTTTAGATGTAGATCCCATTTCTCCCCTCGTTCGTTCCTCACTTCGCCAAGGAGAATTGCGCGCCCGTCTCCAAGTTGCGGGACATAGACCCCGAACTGATGGCCGGAATAGAGCATCGCCAAAGGCTCCATCCCCGGCGCCAGCATGCTGCCGCCAAATACGGCAGCAAATTCCGGTCGCTTCGCTTCACCGGGATCGAGATCGATCAGTTCTGCTGCTGCGGGGTTCAAGCTGATGAGATGGGGCGGCTCTGAAAATGGAGTCGGGTGCAGCTTCGCATAGAACGATTCGGGCAGCCGGGCATAGGTATTGTCGAAGGATAGACTTTGCAGTCGACGCTTCGTCATAGATAAAACATACCGGGCCTATCCCCCTATCGGCTTCCACCCTGAATGTCGCGATCGAGGGTGAACACGAAAACCCGTTCGCCGATCTGTACGTCAATGTCGGTAAAGAGCGCCAGAGTTTTCGCGCCCGTGATATCGCCCACTTGTTCGCAGAGTTTGTCGCGCCCCAGTGCGATCAGGTTTTGCCGCAACCGCTTCACCATATCGACGCCTTCTGTCGTTTTGGCTAATTGGCGTTCAGCGAGCGTGAGTACCCCTTTCAGCCGGACAACGACCAGATCCCGCACGACGAACGCGCGCACTTCATCGGGCCCGCGACCCATGAATTCTTGCTCGAACTTGATGATGACGTTGCGAATGGCGTTTTCCACGCGGTACCTCGCCCGAATGATGGGAGCCTTCTATCGTAGCGGCCGACCGGCAGCAGATTATTATAGGGAGGCACGCCCGCCCGAACAAGCGGAAACGTAAGGCTTTTATCCAAACCGGTTCGCCGTCTGAGGCTTTCAGGCCATCGCCGAGCGACCAAGGGAACCAATTTCATGTCAGGCACTTGACGAATGTCCATGGACAGTATTATTGATTGGGCCGGATTTCACAGTACGGCGATGTCTCCGGTCCCGAGCTTCTTCGAAAACAGGTGAGTCGCCGGCTTCGACAGTCAGCGGCCGTAGGGCGACCGGCAATTCGGGAGAGAGGCCGGTAGCAGTACAAGCCAACCGGATTGCCTCGATCAGTCGTCGAGGAGGGCGGTTGGCTTTTCTGTTTTCTCGGGTTCCTATGTCAATCATCATGAGGTACGGGTGTTCACCGTCATCCTAGTTCCATTGCTCCCGCTCATCGCAGCACCCATCGTGCTGGCCGGCAATGAGAGCTCACGGCATCGACGCGCCAAGATCGCGGCCTTTCCCATCGGCGCCACCTTAGACCAACTACTCCTCCCCTCAGAAGCAGAAACCATGTTGTCGGATGCGTTCAACCAGTTCCATCTGTTCGAATGACGTTGGGGCACTACTAATGACACGTTATGAAGCAGAAAGAAATTTATCGTCACATGAACACAAATCCAAAGATACCGAGGGTAAAGGGCCTATAACAACGGAACCGGTCAGCATCCCTGGATCAGCCGCGTTTCAGGCTAAGTACGCTGGTCGCGATATCGCAGCTGGACTGATCGCTGGGTCAATGGCAATTCCACTGTCGGTGGGCATCGCCATGATGTCCGAGTTTCCTATCAAGGTGGGGCTGGCCACCGTCGCCTTTGCCTGCTTCATCGGCTGGATCAATGCCTGGTTTAAGCCCGGCAACTATATCGGCTGCCCTGGAATCGCTGCAGGTCTGGCGCCGGTGTTGGCCGTGGGCGTGGCCAACTTTGGCCTGGAAAATATGGCCTTTGCCGTGTTCCTGACTGCCATCTTTCAAGCCGTCATCTGGAAATTCAACTGGCAGAGGTATCTTTTAGTTGCCGTGCCGGTCTATTTGGTTGAAGGGCTGCTGGCGGGGGTAGGGTTAAAGATCGCTCTCAAGTTTCTTGCCTTCACCTATGAGCTTCCCGCAGGCATGGAATCCGCCGATTCGTTCTTGAACGGCGCGCGTATCCAGATGATACTGATCTCCATGGGGGGTTATGGCCTCTTCGTCTATCTCTTTTTAAAGTTCAAGAACACACAGCCCGCCGTTCCGTATTTCGTGATCATCATAGCAGGAACGATCCTTGCCCAATTCATGTCGGTACCCATGCTGTCCATGGAAGACACGGATCTCAAGCTCGCGTGGCCGATCCCGCATTTTGACAGTGCGTTGACCGCGGTCTACATGGTGGGATTTGCGCTGATGTTGGCGCTGATCGACGTGATCGAACAGGTAATGAGTAATGCCGCAATTGAAAAGATCGACCCGCTCAAACGCAAGTGCAACAGTAACAATAGTCTATTTGCCATCTGGATCGCCAATATGGGATCGAGCTTCTTCGGCGGCATGACCAACCTGGATGGTCTGGCCAAAAGTACCACCAATCGCTTGGCTGGGGCCTATACCAAGTTCTCGGTCCTGATCATTGGTTGTGTTGTGACCTTCTTCGCGTTCAACACGCACTCCCTGACATATCTACCGAAGTTTGCGTTGGCCATAATCATGATCTTCTCCGGATGGAAGATGATTGAGGGACTTGTCCATGTAACCCATCACGGTCCTTATGCCATGATCCTGGCTATTTTGTGCGGCCTGCTGGTCTTCAAGGTGGGAATTTTCGAGGGCTTGCTGGCCGCCATGGCTGTGCACGGCATTGTTCACTATATGGTGTACGCCAATCTCGATAAAATGCCTGGAAGGGATATTGTCAAACGGTACATTGATGACCTCAAAAAGAGCGGCAGCGATGTCACCTAGCCCACCTGGTTCGCATTGACCAAGCGGTATATTCTTGAGGACAGGGCAGCAGAGGTTCGGACCCTTCAATGCGCAACACATGTTCAAGAAGGAGCTCCATTATGTTCAAGAAAATTATGGTGGCTATCGACGGGAGCGAGACATCTCGGGAGGCATTAAAGGAAGCGCGGAATATTGCCACTTCCAATCATGGCACGCTGCGCATCGTCTACGCCGTTGCCGATTCAGACGACGCCGATCAGCAGGCCGGCCTAGAGATGCTGGAGCATGCCAAATCTACGGTCGTGAACGGGATAGAAGTGGAAACCCGTGTGCTGCATGCTGAAGCCGAATACGGCCTGAATGGTATTGCAGAAGCCGTTGCCGATGCTGCAAATGAATGGGGTGCCGACTTGTTGGCGATGGGAACCGCGCATCGCCGTGGGTTGGAACGCCTGGTGATCGGCTCAGTAGCTGAACAAATGGTAGCCAAGGCGGACGCATCTATTCTCTTGGTTCGCCCACGGTAAACCGTCGATTACCTGGACTGACCCGGCATGCAGATGTGAGAAAACAGGAACCATAAAGTATTTTCCTTCGTGGTGGCCGTATGACGTAGGGTGATTGGTTTGTTAAGATCTGGCCAGTGAGTGAGCCAGTTCCCATCTCTCTTGCAACTCGCGGGTCCTGTTGAATAGCCGGGTCAAATATGAGCCGACCCGCGGGTTTCGGCTGAACAGATCTTCACGTTCGACCGGCACCCACAGCGGCTTCTACGAAAACCATCTGTCGAATAATGAAAGAAATTCGTGTGATCGTGGCGGGAGAACACAAGGCGTTCGTGACGCAGCTGTTGGACCATGTCAAGGCGACCGGCTACACGATCATCGGCAACGTGTCGGGAAAAGGGCATGGCGGCGTGCATGAAGCGCACTTCATGTTCAGCGAGCAGGAAAGTCTAGAAATGATCATGACGGTCGTCCCGGAAGAAAAGGTGGAACCAATCCTCGCCGGACTCCGGCCGTTGTTCGATCGACACTCTGGAGTCATGTTCGTCACGGACGTGGCGGTCAGCAGGAAGGAGTATTTCGGGAAGAAAACCAAAGAGGCTTGAACAACTCGTGTTGCTGGTGCTGTGTTCCACCCTTGTCTTCGCGCTTCCACTTGTCTAGAATGGGGCCCTCTTGCAGGGCTAACGGGCTGTTCAACAAGGCCGGTGAACGGTTCCTCAGACGTGAATCGTCACATGTGAAAGGTTTCGGAAGAAGCGCGCCTGGAACCCTACCTTTCGCCAATCACGTCTTACTTTTCACTGTTTTCAACACCGACGCGATACCGAAGAAGGCGACTCTTTCAGCATTCTGCCGAGGAAAATTTGGCGAAGGGTCTACGATTTGAACGCATCGGGAAAAACCGTCACTACAACGTGGTGTTCCACATGGGGAACAGTTACGTGCCTGTCACTGATGAGATCATGGAAGAACTCAAGGCCCAGAGTCTACTTCCTGTCGAACGATTTCTCGACCTCTTGATTGACCGTGTCGGCTACTCCCCTTATCTCAAAGATCAGATCCGTAATGAGTTAAAGGCCTCTGGCGATCCGGTGACGCAGATTACGGTATTGCAAGGCGCCATCCGCGACCTCTAGTCGGCTGCTGAAAATTCCGGCATTCTCACCCGCCCAATCCTGAGCTGTCAGAACAGCTCTTTTCCCGTGTGTGGTATGTCGCGGATAGGCACGAGACCGAGAACGTAGTCTGGGAAAAGGCGTGTCTTGGCGCGCCGGGGTTGGGCGGGTGAGAAAGTTACGCCTCAGTCGTCGCCCTCCCTCCGGCCTTGCTGGCGGAAATTTTGAGCAGCCTCTGGAGTCTCTGAAAAAGACGCCCAACTTCGTTCTCGACTCACACAACCCCCCACGTGCTTGCCGCAGGGAAAGAGCTACCCCACTACCTCGGGATGGGCAGGGACTAACCGTCACACCTCCAATATTTTCTTTCCTCCAGCCTCGTTGGTGCCCCATTTTGATGCCTGATGAGTCATAACCATAACGTTTTTTCAGTTGATGCTCATACCCCAACGAGGTGTTTGGTAATCGTCTGGGAGCCCCACTTCTTATCTCTTATCCAGAATTGCGTTTCTTCCTTTTGGCCCCAAGGTCGCCTTGACGGCGAACGGCAATTGGCTGACGCCGCGCAGAACGGCGGCGCGAACCGAGGTTCGGTATAGTAGTGCCTTCGCAGCCATATTCATTCCTCCACGGCTTGATCAGTCTCATGATTCAGAGCTCTTCAGAATGTTCTTTTCCTTGGTGATCTTATTGAAGGGCTTGGCCTCGCCCCAGACCAAGCCCCTGAGCCGACCGTTTACCGTTGCTGTGCCTGTATGTCCCTACTGAACCCATGGTGGCTCAACTCAGAAAATCCCCAGAAGAGTGTGCCCACCAATAGAACCACACCGACTCCCACATCATTGTACATCGCAGGTTCCATCTTCGCGTACCCTAGTACAAAAGGTGCCGCGATAAGCCAGCTCGCGATGATGGCCAAGATCCATGGTAGATATTTCATCGTCCTTTACCTCCTCCTGAATTCGCTTAATTTCGTTCTTTTTGTACCTCTCTGCAACAGGTTAACCGTCGTTCTCTTTAAGCCTCTTGCGGGCCCCCTCGACATACTCAGGCAGCCTTTCGAAGACCCGAGTGCACAGCGTGATGGGACTGAGGTCCTGTCCACTCCGAGTGCGTGGACACGGTGGTGGACGAAAAGGACAATGTCGCAATCCCCATCATAGCCACAGCAATGACTCCAGCGAATGTCAAGCTTGCATCAATCACCGAACTAAGATCCATCATCGTGTTCACCCCCTTTTGGCCCGCCACCATTGAGTGGCTTTGGTGAAGCCCGGTTACCACTTATCAATCTGTTCGAATTTCCAAGACCCTTTCTCTCATAGGCTCATACGCCGTTATGTCCATATACTGGTGTTCGCAGAAGCACATTCCTCACGTGACGTCTTGGTGGCGAACTCGGCGGTAGGCTAAGAGAGCAACACGTTCCAGGCAGCCCAGATGCCCAAAGCTACGAATCCACCGAGTACCAGACTTGTTGCAACAAGTGAGTGCATATGCTTCTTTATAGCCACCTCCTTACCTTCATCCTTCATCGAAGTACCACTTACTGACTGACTCTCGATCTTGATCCGACGGAGCTTTGCCTCTTCCCGTTTGGGGAACGTAACCGTCAACAAGCCCTGCTTATACGCGGCCATCGATTTCTCATGGTCCACATAGTCCGGAAGCCGGAACGAACACGAGAACATCCCCGACGCAATGTTCCGTGCGTACCACGTTTTGCCTTCTGAGGTGCCATGCTTCCGTTCGCCTTTTATGCGGAGCATGTCGTTTTCTACTTCTACTCCGATCTGGTTGGCTTCCAGCCCCGGGAGTGCCATCTGAACCGTAAAACCCTCTTCGTCTTCGAACACATCGAAGGTCGGATCCCACGGTTGCGAGCATTCATTCACGGACTGGATCGCGTCATCGAGCAAACGATCGATTTGTGACTCGACAGACCCATTGCGAAATATTACCGGGGGTTGATTCAGAACCATCATAGCAACACTCTCCTTTCATCACATGGACGTTAGCGATACTTATCATTACAGTTGTAGTAGCGCTGGGGTTGAAGGAGATGGGTGAGAGGGCCGAGCGGCTATCTGGAGCATGACCGCTATTCCAGATAGTGGGCCTTTCACCAAGTCCATCCAGTCCAGCCAGTCTATGTGGACCTGCAGGTAATTCAGAATTTTTTGAAGTCAAGGGGGAGGTGCCCACAAAGCAACGGCCCGTCTTTGCTGGAAAGACGGGCCGTGGTCGTCGATGTCACGATGCACGACGAGGTGAACAACTGTTATGCCACTTCGATTTCAATGGCTTTGGGTTTGGCCTCTTGTGATTTAGGCAGGTGGAGATGGAGCACGCCTTCCCTGAACTCAGCCTTCACCTTCGTGTCATCTACAATATCGGGAAGCGTGAAGCGCCTGACGAACTGCCCATACGACCGCTCCGTCCGGTGGGCCTTGCGACCATTCCCCTCCTCTTCCCTCCGCTCGCCTTGCAGGGTGAGCACGCCGTTGTTCAACGTGACCTTCATGTCTTCCTGCTTCACCTCAGGAAGTTCTGCCTCAATGTGAAACTCCTCGTCGGTTTCGCTGATATCCACAGGCGGAACCCAATCTGCCACGGTCATTAATTCCTTGCTGTCTGATCGCCAAGTATCCTGGCGGGTTAGGAAACGGTTGAGTTGATCCGAGATCTCTTCTAATTCACGAAATGGATCCAAACGTGTCAGATTCATAGATGGCCTCCTTTCTTGATGTTGTCGTGCTCCCAGGAACACCTACCGCTATATTATTTTTCTAGGTTTTTCAGAGTAGAGCCCTCTGAATCGATTACCGATACTCGTGAGCGCTATGTAACCAACCAGCGGGCTATTTCTGCTGGTGAACAGGTAATTGCTGTTTCGTTTCGGTCAAGACCCAGGGGGTCGTGGACGACTCCGGCCGCGGTTCGGAGTGATCTTGACTCTTATTCATGAAGAATTATTTACACTGTCGTTTAGCGGAGTCGGCATGATTGCATTGATGACGAAGGCCGATGATGACCCCCAATAACGCCAACGCTAACCCCTAACCAAGGAGGGACATATGAGAGTTACAGCCGTATCTTGCGCGCTGTCCCTGCTAATCGGCGGGATGGCGCTTATACAAACATCGGTTCACGCGGCCGGATGGATCTCTGGAGGCGAAGCCTATGCGGCTCCGTGGGTCAAGGACATTGAGCAGGAGCTTCTCAAGAAGGACTATCGATATGTCTATGCCAGTGATCCTCGGACTCCGCAGGTGGTCGTGCTTCGGCTTCTGAACGAGGCTGCCAAAGCTCAAGAGGCAAACGATTATACGTTGGCGCAAGATTTCGTGCGCAACGCGCTTGCTGTATTTGAGGAAGGAGTACGGAAACACTACTACTCGCAATCTGATATTGAGCCGATCACGACTTATATCAGTCAACACGTTCCCTCAGGACTAGTGAACGGGAGTCTCTAGGGGGAAGAAGGAGGGGTGACCATGAAATGCGAGCGCTGTGGTGGCTTGACCATCAACGCGTACTTCTCGGGCGGTTTAACCGCAATCGACGCGTGGGAATATGACGGGCGGAAATGTCTGAACTGCGGATCTATCACGGATCCATTAATTTTGAGAAACAAGGTTGCTCTATACCAGCGTTGGGACCGGCGGCAAGATAGCGGCGTAGCAAGCGAGAGAGAAGCGGGAGACCTTGCATCGCCGCAATTTTCTGGGGCTGCGGAGGCATTGCCATGAACCGACTCCTTCAATCGATCCAACGGCGTTTCGCGGTCCCGTTCGTTTGCGGAGTGCTCCTGCTCACCGTAGGAGTTGTGGCCTGTTCACAGCCTTCGGATGTGACGGTTCAGCAGCCGCTGGCGGTTGCCGCTCAACCGGCTCCCCAACCGGCAGGAGATACAGGTGTCTCTGCGCAACCATTCGTCGCGATCGCCAAACAAGCAAAGGCCTCCGTGGTCAATATCTCTTCGGTCACGAAGCGCACTCTTCGGAGTCAACAAAGCCCGATTCCGTTTTTTGACGACCCCTTTTTCCGTCGCTTCTTCGGCGAAGAATTCGAGCGGCGAATGCCGGCACCGCGAGAACGTCAAGAACAAGGTCTCGGTTCCGGCGTCATTGTCACCTCGGATGGATACATCGTCACGAATAATCATGTGGTCGAAGGCGCTGATGAGTTGACGGTTTCGTTGCCTGATAAACGCACGTTCAAGGCGAAGACTATCGGGACAGATCCCAAGACTGATGTTGCCGTCATCAAGATCGACGCATCCAATCTTCCAGTCTTGTCGTGGGGAGATGCTGGCCAGTTGGAGGTTGGCGAAATGGTCCTTGCCGTCGGCAATCCCTTCGGGCTGAGCCAAACCGTCACCATGGGCATCATCAGCGCGGTAGGTCGTGCGAACATGGGAATTGTGGACTACGAAGACTTTATCCAGACTGATGCGGCAATTAATCCCGGTAATTCTGGAGGAGCGCTTGTCAATCTGAAGGGCGAACTGATCGGGATCAATACCGCAATCTTCACGCAAAGCGGCGGATACATGGGCATCGGGTTCGCCATTCCCAGCAACATGGCCAGGAGCGTGATGGATAGCCTGCTCAAGCATGGTAAGGTCGTCAGGGGGTGGATCGGCGTGTCAATCCAAGAGGTTACACAGGACTTGGCCAAGGAATTCGGCACTGCCGAATCGAAGGGGGCACTGGTGGCAGATGTCCTGGACGATAGCCCCGCAGCAAAAGCGAACCTGGAGCGAGGAGATGTCATCACGGCCTATAACGGCAAAACGATCAATGATCCGAATCACTTACGGTCGTTAGTCGCTGAGACAGCGCCGGGAAGCACGGTGCAACTCTCGATTTTGAGAGACAAGAAACCCAGAGAACTCACACTCACAATTGGGGAACAGCCGAAAGAGATTGCATCTGCTAAAGGCTCTGGAACTGGAAAGGGCGACCACGCCCTAGCGGGAGTAACCGTCGAAGATGTGAAGCCCGGTCAGTCAGGCCGACTCAAGTCAGGCGTCCTTGTAACGGAAATCGAAGCGGATAGTCCCGCTGAGCGGGCAGGAGTGCGAACCGGAGACATCATTCGCGAAATTAATCGCAAGCCGGTCAAGGATGTTAAGGATTTTGAGCGACTCGCCAGCCAGCTGAGTTCGAAATCTTCGGTGCTGCTCTTGCTCAATCGCGGCAATGCCACAATCTTTCTCTCGATCAATCCATGACATTGACAAAATGAGCACTTGGTCTGGAAAGAATCGGGAGGGGCAATGTGCATGGCTGACAATCAGACAAGTCGGATACTATCTACTGGGGGACTCATTCCAATGTCTGTCGCCATGGAGCATTCCACGACTACGTTATCCCAATGGTAATCTGTTGTCCTTGCTTTATCGGCATTGGGGTCTCTATAGAGCGGCCGAGGGCCACAATGTTTGCGTGAAAGGCCGGGATTTTCCTCTCTTGACACTCGAAAAAGAAGAGTTACCATAACCACGACAATCACAACCATGCACGTGAGGGGGGAGCAGCCCAATGCGCGCATGGTCTTGGTATCCCCCCGAGGTAGTTCCACACCGAAGGAGGAGGTAGATATGGCAGACTTTAATCCCCCGGATTAGAACGGCCCGGCGAGTCACGGGCGGGAGTCTCGTCAGTTACGCGAGCCATTCTTCAGCCGGTGTCGCGTTGCCTCGTAGGCACAATCTCCTTCACATAGACATAGGCCGTTGGGGGCACCGGTGAATGCCGGTGGCCTCATTGAGGTTTGGCTACTTCTGACGAGTCGCCTCCTAACCCTATTCCTCGCGCGGGTCTCGATCAATACAGAGGAGTGGTTCATTCAAATAGTGGTGTGTCTCAAAGTTGTAAAGGAGGTTAGGAACATGGCAAGCACAACAACATGGGGAGGGACCGAGCGGGGCTACGACATGTCCCTCTGGTATGATTCCAGGCCCCTCAAGATCGGCTGGTTCGCCATGTTGATCGCGGTTGGAGCAGAGGTCGTGTTTCAGCGCGTCTTTGGCTACTCCCACGGCTTGGACTCCATGACGCCGGAGTTCGAGAACGTGTGGATGGGACTGTGGCGCTTCAACGTGATCTCCAACATCATCTTTGCGGCTGCGACCCTGGGCTGGATTTGGACTACCCGGGATCGCAATCTGGCGAATCTGGACCCGAAGACGGAGCTCAAACGGTACTTCTATTGGATGATGTGGTTGGCGGATTACGTGTTCGGTGTCTACTGGGCAGGCAGCTACACTCTGGAGCAGGATGCCTCGTGGCACCAGGTGATCATCCGTGACACGAGCTTCACAGCCAGCCATGTCGTCGCCTTCTACTTCACGTTCCCGCTGTATATCACCTGTGGCGTGGCGAGCTATCTGTATGCCATGACCCGGCTGCCGCAGTTCAGCAGGGCGGTGTCGTTCCCGTTGGTGGGAGCGATCGTGGGGCCGATGATGATTCTCCCGAACGTCGGACTCAATGAGTGGGGTCATGCCTTCTGGTTCGTCGACGAACTCTTCTCCGCTCCCTTGCACTGGGGTTTCGTGACCCTGGGCTGGTGCGGGTTGTTCGGCGGCACGGGGGGCGTGGCGGCCCAGATCGTGGCGCGTATGTCCAACCTGTGTGATGTGGTCTGGAATGGGGAGAGCAAGGACTGTTTGAAGGTGATCCCGTACTAACGCGTGCGGCAGCCCGATGGACTGGCCCTGTGCTCAGGATGACGACGCGCAGGGCCAGCCAAGGGGCGGGAATATCGGGAGACTTTCTGTAGCTTGGAGGGCGCCCGTGGTGGGTGTCGGGGTGAATCAGCCGAGCGAGCGTCGGAGGCCGAGCTGAGTATTTCTAGGGTTCCAACTTCGCCACGCGACCAATACCGTTTATACAAAATAATGCCGTTGGAATCTTAGATACGGTACTGATGCCAGAATAACCCCAGGATGCTCAAAAAGGCTGTCAGCAAGGCCGCAGCGAGTACCCAGCGAGGATTTTTCCCACGTGCCCTTTCTTCTTATTCCACACATCAAGAGGGTCCGCGATCCCTTCGTTCTACCGCGCCCATTGAGCGAGCACCGCCCGTGGTGTAGAGGTTTGATGGGTCTTGTGTGCGCGCTGAGCGAGCGAGGAACGAGGGGATCGTGGACCCTCAATCCGCCATTTGGCCTTCTTGGAACAGCTGATTGAGTATCGCGTTTTTCTTTTCGGGATCTTTGTAGTACTTGAGCGCTTTGGCAAAATTGTCAAGTGCGCTCTCCCGTTTCCCCTTTTGAGAATAGTATTCGGCAATGCCGTGGTAGGCCCGAGGGTCTTGATCGTTTGACTTGAGGGCCCGATTGAAAGCTTCGTAGGCGGACTCCAGCCGTTGTGCGCCCAGCGCCAACCAGCCGATTGCCGAGTGCGCCGGACCGAAGTTCGGATCCACGAGGAGAGCGGCGTCATACTCCTTCTTCGCCAGGTCGAGGCGCCCGCGCGTTTCGTACAAGCCGCCCAGTGCAAAGTGGACTTCGGCGTCCTGAGGGTTCAATTTCAGCGCCGTCTTGTAGGATTGTATCGCCGGTTCCATCTTGCCTTGTTCCGCCAACGCGCAGGCGAGGTTGGCGTGCGCCACGGGATCGTACAGGTTCAGCTTGATCACTTCACGATATTGAGGGATCGCCATTTCCAGCCTGCCCTGTTCCTGATAGGCCACGCCTAGATTGGTTCTTGCCGGCGCGTAGGATGGATCCAGTCTGACGGCCTCTCGGTATTCTTTGATGGCCATTTCGATATGGTTGGACCGTTCGTGGATCTGTGCGAGAAAATAATGGGGATAGACGGACTGTGGCGCAAGCTTTGCCGACTCTTTATAGAATGCCATCGATTGTTCGGATTGGCCCGATTGGGCCAGGAACAGTCCCATGACCAGGTGGGCGTTGGCACTTCCTGCGTCTCGTGCAACGATGGCCTCGACCCACTCTTTCACCCGCGCGATATCGCCGGCTTCTTGCAGACAGCGCGCGTGGGCCTGCCAGGCCTGGGCAAACTGGCCACGGACCAGATGGACCACGTTGAGCGCGAAGTGCGGTCTGGGATCGTGTTCACCTTCTATCGGCCTGGAGCTGGCCCAGGCAAGGGCCTCTGTTTCTGCAGCATCCCAGCATCCATCCAGCAGGGCTGCTTCGCATCGTACGTGATGATCGACCATGGGACAAGCTGTTCGGATTACCTGGTCAGGGTGTCTTCAATGTCCGGCGAGGTCGCCTGAATGCGATCTCCGAGAGAAGGATACCGCGCCGCCAATGTTTGCTTCATCAACCAGGCGATGGTGCGGTAGGACCAGTGGCCTTTCACACCGGAACGGAGTTTCGCAATGTATTCGGCTTCGGCATAGTCCATCTTGAAGAGGCACCGCACCTTGAATCCGAACGGGGTGGCGTAGAGCGAGCCCTCTGCGCTCGCTTTCTTGAGCTGATCGATATCCGAACGGACTGCATCCATCGCCTGCCGGTATTCCCGATCCAGTCCCGCTTGCACGAGCGGCGGCGGGACCTCATATCCATGCACGGTCGTAAAGTTCTGCTGAATCTGCTGACACCGCCGATGCCGGTGCATGTCGCGCCAGCCTCCGATGTCCATCAGCACGTCGAACATAAAGGCATAGCCGCTGCGAAACTCCTTGACGAGTTCGTCGTACGGCCCTCGTGTGCTCATCGCGACGTCGACGGCCTCCTGCTTCTGTTTCTCGGTCCATGCGCGGACGACGGCGAGGAGGTTCCGATAAGGCGCGTGCGAGACACGGTACAGCAGCGTGGTGACGATTTCGTCCAACGGGTCGTGAGACTCGATGAGTTCCACCGGCTCCTGTTTCCCCCACGTCGAGGGTTGATCCAACCCGGTGCCCCGTAGGACCTCTTTGGCATAACGGGCAAGCTCGGTATAGACCGAGGCCTGATAGTTGTTCGACATGGCATGGCGGGCAAGCGTCGGGGCGAGGGGTTCATGGATTCCCGCCGCCTGACCGCAAAGCTCGCCCCAGAGGTTGACGGGCGACCGTTGGCAGGCGTCCTTGAGTTCGTCCCCGATCGCGCGCAATTCCGGTAGCTGTGACGATAACAGCCTCGTGATTTGCTTCTCCAACGTCCTGATGCTGACGACTTGCCCGACGTTCGTCCGTGCCGCGAGGGGCAGGAGATACCGCGTCACATCAAATGCGCGCGCGGCGATCGTTCGTTGATAGTCGGCCGGCTTCATCGACTCGGGGCGGGGGTCGCGCTCCGAAAGAAATTGCGTCAGGGGTTGGTGTAAGAGGCGGTAGATTTCGGCGAGGCTCCGGAGAATACCATGGTAGGCGCCCTCTGTCTCCGACCCTCGTATGGAATCCGGTACGAACCACCCGCCTGACGCAAAGTTCTGATACCGGCTCGATTTCGCCTGGCCATCCCACAAGGGCTCGTCTTCGAGGCGGATCGCAGCGAGTTCGGAAATGTTCTCGAAACAGATGATGACGTGGCCCAGATCGGCGATCGAAGCATGCCCGTAGTCGAAATAGAATTGTTCCCAGAACTTTTCGGAAGAGTGTCCATGCACCCAGCGGAGGCTGCTCTCGATGGAGTCGGGCGAGCGGCTGTAGCGGGCCAAGGCGTAGGCGGATTTCTCGGGCGGCATAGGCGCCAGGGCGACGACGCGCCGGGTCTGTTGATCGATACTCATGAGCTTCCCTCGCACGGCAGACAGGCCGCGAACTATACGCCCGCAGTAACGCCTGTGCAAGAACCTAATCTATTGACCTTCGATCACTGCCGCTCGACGTTTCAGCGCGCGTTGACTTGGCTGCGACCCGTCGCTATAGTCCGCCGAACCTTTCACGATCATCGCTGAATATGGAAATGATCAAGGCCATCAAGGGCGTCAAGGATATCCTGCCCGAAGAAGTGCCGCGATGGCGGTTCATTGAGGATGCAGCGAGGCGCTGGTCGCTCTGTTACGGCTATCAGGAGATCCGTATACCGATCTTCGAAGTGACTGCGCTTTTTGCCCGGAGTATCGGGGCGACGACGGACATTGTCGAGAAGGAAATGTACACCTTTCCCGACCGAGATGGGACCTCGCTGACATTGCGTCCCGAAGGTACGGCCGGTACAGTTCGCGCGTTCATTGAGCACAATAGGACGGCCGACCCGCTTCCGCAGAAGTACTTCTACATCGGCCCGATGTTCCGCCACGAGCGCCCGCAAGCCGGGCGACTACGGCAGTTCCATCAGTTTGGGGTTGAATACTTCGGTACGACAGACCCCCGTGCGGATATCGAAGTCATCGCGTTGCTGTGGCGCCTCCTGTCCGATCTGTCTCTGCCAGACCTCACATTGGAGATCAACAGCCTCGGGAGTTCGGGCGACCGCGCGGTTTACATACCTATCCTGCGCGCATTTCTCTCGGAGCAGGAGTCGTATCTCTGTGCGAATTGTCGGCGCCGCACGGAAACGAATCCCTTGCGGGTACTGGATTGCAAAGTGCCCGGCTGTCGAGCTGCGACAGAGTCGGCGCCTCGGCTGACGGACCATCTTTCTCCTGAGGCCTGCATGCATTTTGATCGGGTGCTGGCAGGGCTTACGGCTCTTGAAATCCCCTATCGGCTTAACCCTCGTTTAGTCCGGGGACTCGACTACTATTGTTTGACGAGTTTTGAAATTACCTCGACTCACTTGGGGGCTCAGAATGCAGTGGGAGCCGGCGGTCGTTACAACGGTTTGGTAGAAGCACTCGGCGGTCCTTCGGTTCCGGCTGTCGGGTTTGCGATGGGACTTGAACGTATATCGTTGATGCTCCCTCAAGCGTCTTCACCGTCGGGGCACGGCAGTCTTTATTATGTCGCAGCGTTTGGAGAGAACGGAGCCAGGCTTGGGTTAGTCCTACTCGACGATCTCCGTCGAATCGGACTATCAACCCAATGCGACTACCGTGCTGCCACACTCAAGGCCCACCTCCGCCAAGCAGACCGATCGAAGTGTCGTTATGCCATTCTCCTCGGCGATGAAGAGGCTTCACGTGGTTCTGTGATCCTCCGTAACCTCGAGTCGAAGGCTCAGGAGGAACTTCCATTGCACGGTCTCCCATCTCTACTGAAAGAGCGTGCATTTTCCCCATAAAAAGGTCAATTTTTTGGTGTTGACTTTGTGTTGAAAACCCCGTAGGCTCGCCCTCAATATTCATCATAAGAGATTGATTGTATTGACGTCTTTAGTTTGTACGCATGGCTGCTCGTAAGCTGGGCCTCCTGTTATCCACACCCCCTTCTCATCCCAGCGTTGAGACAGTTGTCCTTTTGACTCAAGCTGCTTTGCGTAAAGGAGTCGATGTCTATCTTTATCTGATCGATGAAGGGGTGAAGGCAGCGGTGGATCAACGCTATCGTGACCTGATCGACGCCGGGGTCAAAATGTCTGTCTGTGCTTATGGTTGTCAAAAACATGGGGTTTCAACAACTACTGTCGATTCGAGGATTTCCTTGTCTGGCTTGGTCGTGCTGTCCGGAATTATTGACGGCTGTGATCGGTTTCTCGCTTTTACATAAGAGAGTATCGTCACTGCGGTTAGTCGTCTATGCCAAAACGTATCGCCGTGGTGATTTCAGAAGACCCTCTTACTACGGCTCGTCCCGTGGAAGCCCTGCGTATCGCACTGGGTCTTGCTGCCGGAGACCATGATACGACTGTTGTGCTTCTCGGCCGCGCTTCTACACTGTTAGGCGACGACATAGATGAAATTATCGACGTCGATATTCTTGAAAAATATCTTCCATCTTTTAAACAGCTGGGCGTTTCCTTTGTAATTGAGGCAGGGACACCGATGGACGTTTCACCACTGGGGTTTTCCGTCATGACTCGAACAGCCGATGAAATCCGCCGATTTGTTCGATCTGTCGAGAGGTCTTTGATTTTCTAGTTGCCGTTTTTGGAGCACTTATGGGTGCGACGCTTTATATTCTTCGACAACAAGCGGACTTGATTTCTTCATCGCTCTTTCGCCCAGATGAGGTCGGTGCAGATATCGTCTCCATCGAGCGCGCGACATCGAAAGCTCCTTCCCTGTGGAGAGAGGAACTTGTTGTGGGTGAGCGAATCGTTGCTGGTGGCGTCCGTGAAGTGTTGACGTATGACGACCTTGTTGAAGAAATTTTTTCCTCCGAACGCGTGATCGTTCTGTAGGTGGAGTAGCGCTCTTCTCCGAAGATATTATCTCAAAGAAGAAGAAAGTCATAAGAGAAGTAGGAGGAGTAGGAACTGTGGATATTGTGGAAAGAGAGCAAGTAATTGATTTTCGAGCGCATGTGAAGCGGCAGGCTTGTGGAGTGGCTTGGGGATTGACTCTGAATATGTGCTGCATGCAAAGTTCACAATGTGTAGTGTCTTGTGCATCATAGTTTGGCAGTGAGACGTAGAAGGTCTGATAACGATAGAAGGCTGGATGCAATACCATCGCGAAGAATCAAGTTATCAACAGGTGTGAATAAGTCTGTGTATTTAGAATGATACAGGGATTATGACTATAGCAAGTGAATGGCAGGATGCCTTGGCCTATATCCAGGGGAAAGTGCCAAAACAGGTTTATGATACGTGGTTTACGCCGATTCATCTGGAACGAATCGAGGACTCCACTGCTCAACTTAGCGTCCCCAATAAGTTTTTCGGAGACTGGCTGAGCCAACATTACGGCCTCCTCCTTTCGGAAGCCGTCTCAGCTGCCCGGGGTGGTGTGGAGACTTCGATCACATTTGTCGTATTTCATAAACCGACACCAAGACAACATGGGAGCGGCGGGGGTGCTATGGCATCCGGTCGTCAAAACACCGGACCGCGGGCAAAGCGGGGCGTACAACTGAACCCAAAGTATACATTCAAGAATTTTGTGGTGGGCGCAGCAAATCAATTTGCGCACGCTGCCTGTATGGCAGTCGCTGAGCAGCCGGCGAAAGCCTACAATCCTTTGTTCATCTACGGGGATACCGGGCTGGGAAAGACGCACCTCTTGAATGCCATCGGGAACTATGTCGCAGAACGGACCGATCTCCGGATCGCCTACCTGACAACCGAACAGTTCACGAACGAGGTCATCAACTCCATTCGATATGACAAGATGATGGATTTGAGAAAACGGTATCGCCACATCGACATGTTGATGATCGACGATATTCAATTTCTCGCGGGTAAGGAACGCACACAAGAAGAATTTTTCCACACATTCAATGCCCTCTATGAGGCGCACAAGCAGCTCGTCCTCTCGAGTGATCGCTTTCCGAAAGACATGCCTGATATCGAGGAACGGTTGCGATCGCGGTTTGAATGGGGATTGATCGCGGACCTCCAGCCCCCTGACGTTGAAACTCGGATTGCCATCTTGCGAAAAAAGTCCGAAGACGAGGGCATCATATTGCCGGAAGACGTCATCCAGTTTCTTGCTACAACGATGAAGAGCAATATTCGCGAACTGGAGGGTTCGTTGGTGCGACTCGGTGCCTATGCTTCACTCACAGGCCAAACGATTACGCTGGAGATGGCGAAGAACGTGCTTCGCGATCTGATCGGATCCAAGAAAAAGATTGTATCGATGGATGATATTCAGGAAATGGTAGGCGCGCGCTTCCACGTCAAGATTGCCGATCTGAAATCCCGTCGACGGAGCAAGACGCTGGTGCATCCGCGGCAGATTGCCATGTATCTTTGTCGGGAGCTTACAGACTCGTCGTATCCGGAGATCGGTCGACAGTTCGGAGGCAAAGATCATACGACGATCATCCATGCCTGCAAGCAGGTGACAAAAGCGAAGGACAGCGACAGCGTGCTGAGTGCCACATTGGACAGCTTGAAGGAGCAGATCCTGCGAGCGTGAGGGCCGCGTGAAGGGGAACAGACCATGAAACTCCGTATGGGACGAGATGAACTCTTGACCGGTCTTCAGCGGGTCCAAGGCGTTGTCGAAAAGCGCAATACGATGCCGATCCTGTCGAACATCCTGATAGAGGCGAAGCAGGAGGGAGTAGAAATCGTCGCCACTGACCTCGAAATCGGCATGCGCGGGCTCTACAAGGCATTCGTGGAGAAGCCCGGGGGCATCACGGTCTCGGCGCGAAAGCTGTACGAGATCATCAAGGAACTGACGGTTGGTGAGATCGACATCATCTCGAGCGACAATAATTGGACGACGATTCATGCCGGTAAGAGCCAATTCAAGATCGTCGGCCTCCCCAGCACCGACTACCCCGCATTGCCCACGATCGAACGGGAAGGACTCATTCCCCTTACCGGAGCCGGTTTTCTGGAGCTGATCAGAAAGACTCTCTTTGCAGCCGGAGATAATGACGCGCGCTATATCCTTAATGGCCTTCTGGTGACCCTGATCACGTCGGAGAAGAAAACGGTCTTGCGGCTAGTCGGTACCGATGGGCATCGGTTGGCGGTTGCTGAGCAGGAAGTGGGAAAGGCCGGTGCCAAAGGGGCCCCGCAGGAGATCAAGGCCATTATTCCGAAAAAGGCGGCGCACGAAATGCAGCGCCTTCTGGAGGAGGGAGGCGAGGGCGAGCCCTTAATCGGGTTCACAAAAAATCTCATGATTTTCCGGAAGAGCGGGCTGTTGTTGACCTCACGGCTTATGGAAGGGAACTATCCGAATTATCAACAGGTGATTCCGAAAGATAGCAGTCGGAAGATCGGGGTCAATCGAATCGAGCTCGAAAGCGCGCTTCGGAGGGTTTCCGTACTGTCCCGTGATAAGGCGAGCGCGGTCAAAGTGTCGTTTGCCCCCGGACAGATGACACTCTTCTCCAGCAACCCGGATTTTGGCGAAGCGACTGAAGAGATCGCGGCACGGTACGAAGGAGAAACCCTGAACACGGGGTTCAACGCCCGCTATTTACTGGATGTCCTGGGCGTGATGGACGGAGAAACGATCTCTCTGCAAATGGACAATCCGCTGAGTCCCTGTTTGATCCAGGAAGCGGACAGCCCTGGGTTCAAATGCGTAGTCATGCCGATTAAAATCTAGCCGACCCCGGCAATCAAAAGGGAGCAAGGTTGCGGCGGGCGGACCTGAGAGAACCGATAGCTATATGTGTAAACGGGAGACCGATGGCCGATAACGAGACAGAAACTACACCGAAATCAGAGAGTTACGGTGCGGATCAAATCAAGGTGTTGGAAGGCCTTGATGCCGTTCGGAAGCGCCCGGCGATGTATATCGGCAGCACCGGAGTGGACGGGCTCCACCACCTCGTCTACGAAGTCGTCGACAACAGCGTCGATGAACATATGGCAGGATTCGGCGAAACAATCGAGGTGACCATCCACATCGACGGCAGCGTCACGGTTGTGGACAATGGCCGCGGCATTCCGACAGGGATGCATTCCACGAAAAACAAGTCCGCCGCCGAGGTCGCACTGACGGTCTTGCATGCGGGAGGTAAGTTCGAACAGGGCGCCTACACGGTGTCCGGCGGGCTCCATGGCGTCGGGATCTCAGTAGTCAACGCTCTTTCCGAATGGCTTGAACTGGAGATCTGGCAGGACGGCCAGGTGTTCGAGCAGCGATATGAGCGCGGCAAGCCCACCGCTCCCCTCAAGATGACGGGGAAAACCAAGCGCCGCGGTACGACCGTGACGTTCAAAGCCGACGGACAGATTTTCGAGACGCTCGACTTCAGCTTCGACGTACTGGCGCAGCGACTCCGCGAACTCGCCTTCTTGAACAGGGGACTCGAGATCACACTCAAGGACGAGCGGAAAGAGCCGGTCAAAGAGCAAGTATTCAAGTACAAGGGCGGAATCGTGTCGTTTGTCGAGCACCTGAACGAAGCCAAGATGCCGCTGCACAAGCCCATATACATACAAATCGAGAAACCGGAAATGGTGCTGGAGGTCGCCCTTCAATACAACGACAGCTACGCCGAGAACATATTTTCCTTTGCAAACAACATCAATACCAAGGAAGGCGGTACGCACCTGGTGGGTTTCAAGGCCGCCCTCACCCGTACGATCAACACGTACGCGAACGCCAACGACTTGCTCAAGAAAGACACCGAATCGCTTACCGGCGACGATGTCCGTGAAGGGCTCACAGCCGTCGTCAGCGTCAAGGTCCGGAACCCCCAATTCGAAGGACAGACAAAAGCCAAGCTGGGCAATAGCGAGGTGAAGGGTATCGTCGAGTCCGCGGTCAACGAGGCGCTCGGAACCTATTTTGAAGAGAACCCGACGGTCGCCCGAAAGGTTATTGGAAAAGCGATCGATGCGGCTCGTGCTCGTGAAGCGGCGCGAAAAGCGAAAGAGCTCATCCGGCGGAAGAGCGCCCTCGATGGGGGGTCGCTTCCTGGAAAACTGGCCGACTGTTCGGAGAAAGATCCGGCGTTGAGCGAACTGTACATCGTCGAGGGCGATTCAGCCGGCGGTTCCGCCAAACAGGGCCGCGACCGCAAGTTTCAGGCGATTTTACCGCTGAAGGGCAAGATTCTTAACGTCGAGAAGGCGCGTTTCGACAAGATGCTCTCAAGCGACGAAATCCGGACCTTGATCATGGCGCTGGGTACCGGCATCGGCCGCAAGCGCGAAGAAGGTGAGAAAGCCGATAAAGATTCGTTCGACATCAGCAAGGCCCGGTACCATAAGATCATCCTCATGACAGACGCCGACGTGGACGGCAGCCACATCCGGACCCTGCTCCTCACATTCTTTTTCCGGCAAATGCCGGAGCTTCTCGAGCGAGGGTACGTCTATATTGCCCAGCCCCCGCTGTTCAAAGTGAAGAAAGGCAAGACAGAACGATACCTCAAAGACGAAATGGCGTTGAACGAACACTTGGCCGATATCGCCGTCGAGGAAGTCGAAGTGTATGTGGAAGGGGTTCAAGGGTTTGTGAAAGGACGCCGCCTCCTCCCCATTCTCAAGAAATTGATCGCCTTCGAGGCGCTGCTCGCGCGTCTCAATAAGAAGCCGCACGAGGCGAGCATGGTGCGGGCGTTTGTGGATGAGCCGGGGCTCGATCGGGAGCACCTCAAGGATCAGACGGCTCTCAAGAAGGTCATGGCCAATGTGAAGAAGACTCTCGCGGTCGTCTACCCGAAGCTCACACCGACATTGGAGATCGTCGAGGACGAGGAGCATCAATCGAGCAAGGTCACCTGCCGGCTGCATGCTAACGGGGTGACACATAGTTTTGCAGTCACGCACGAGCTGCTCGGCTCCGCTGAATTCCGCGAGCTGCAAAAGCTCTCACCGTCGTCCATCGGCCTGGGCCGGGCTCCGTATAAGATCAAAGCCGACGGACAGGAACAGCTCCAGCCCGCTACGGCTGAGCTGGTGAATGCGATCCTCGACAGGGGCAAGCAGGGCCTCAGCATTCAGCGCTACAAAGGGCTCGGTGAGATGAACCCGGGACAGCTCTGGGAAACGACAATGAATCCGGAGGCCCGGACCCTGTTGAAAGTCAAACTGGAAGATGTACCCGGAGTCGACGAGATCTTTACGATTCTCATGGGCGATGAAGTCGAACCCCGCCGAAATTTCATCCAAGCCCACGCACTGGAAGTACGTAACTTAGACGTGTAAAGCCGAACGCTGAGCGATGAACGGTAGTAATAGAGCTGTCTTCGATTCTGTGTGCCGATTGCCTTGTAGGAAGCTCAAAATGGTCATCCAGGAAGGCCGCAGGGAACGGGACGACTGAGGCGTACTCTTGTGGTACGTCGCAGGGAGGCACGTGACGGAGAACGAAGCTGGGGACCATTTTCAGCATCCGCGGAGAATTAGATGCCACCTGATGAGAGACTAGGACAGATCGCCATCGAAGACGAGATGCGCTCGTCGTACCTGAGTTACTCGATGAGCGTCATCGTTGGTCGTGCGCTCCCCGACGTGCGTGACGGCCTCAAGCCGGTCCATCGCCGTATCCTTTACGGCATGAACGAAATGGGCTTGGCGTCGAACCGAGCCTTTCGCAAGTCCGCCAAGATTGTCGGCGAGATCATGGGGAACTACCATCCCCACGGAGACAGCGCGATCTACGACACCCTCGTTCGAATGGCGCAGCCCTTCAACATGCGGTACATGCTCGTGGATGGTCAGGGCAATTATGGATCGGTCGACGGCGATCCGCCCGCGGCTATGCGCTATACCGAAGCACGCCTGACCAGGGTTGCTGAGGACATGCTCGCCGATATCGACAAGGAGACGGTCGATTTCGGTCCGAACTACGACGAGTCGCTGGTGGAACCGCTGGTGCTTCCCTCGAAAATCCCGAATCTCCTCGTCAACGGCGCCGGCGGGATCGCGGTAGGCTATGCGACAAATATTCCCACCCACAATCTCGGAGAAGTAATCGAGGCGCTCCTCCTGTTCTTGGAAAATCCGGAGATCACGATCGCCCAGTTGATGAAAAAGATTCCAGGCCCGGATTTCCCGACGGCCGGATTCATCTACGGAACAGCCGGTATCAAGGACGCCTACGAGACCGGGCGGGGCCTCCTCACGTTGCGCGCGAAAGTGATGGTCGAGTCGGATGAGCGCACGGAGCGAGAACGGTTGATCGTCACGGAGCTGCCCTATCAGGTCAATAAGTCCAAGCTCATAGAAAAGATCGCCGAGCTGATCCGGGATGAACGGGTGAAAGGGATTTCGGATTTACGGGACGAATCCGATCGGGACGGCATCCGCATCGTCATCGAGCTCAAGCGCGGCGAAATCCCGCTCATTACGCTGAACAATCTCTACAAGCTCACACAGCTTCAGACGACCTTCGGGGTCATCATGCTCGCGCTGGTGAACAATCGGCCTGAGGTCTTAAGCCTCAAGCAGATCCTGAATCATTTTATCGAGCACCGGCGCGAAGTGGTCGTCCGTCGGACTGCTTTCGAACTGCACAAGGCAGAAGCGCGGGCCCATATCCTCGAAGGCCTCAAGATCGCGCTCGATAACCTGGATGCGGTGATCACCTTGATCCGTCGGTCCCAATCGCCCGATGAAGCCCGGGTCGGCTTGATGCGGTCATTTGCGCTGAGCGAAATCCAGGCGAATGCGATTCTGGAGATGCGGCTCCAGCGGCTTACCCAATTGGAGCGCAACAAACTCATCGAGGAATATTCGGAGGTCTTGAAGCAGATCGAGCGGTTCAAGTCGATTCTGGGCAGCGACGCGCTGGTTCGTGCGATCGTCAAAGACGAGCTGATCGAGGTACGCGAGACCTACAAGGACGACCGCCGTACGAAGATAGTGAAAGAAGAAGCGGAGATTACCCTGGAGGACATGATCGCGAACGAAGAGGTGGTCGTCACGATCTCGCACGCTGGCTATATCAAGCGCAATCCGGTCACCCTGTATCGGGCGCAGCGGCGCGGCGGCAAGGGCAAGATCGGGATGGGGGTCAAGGAAGAGGATTTTGTCGTGACGCTCTTTACCGCGTCGACACACGAGTCGCTTCTGTTCTTCACGAATGCCGGGAAGGTCTATTGGCTGAAAGTTCATGAGATTCCGGACGCCGGTCGCGCAGCCAAGGGCAAAGCGCTCGTGAATCTGCTGGCGCTGTCCGGCGACGAGAAGGTCACCGCGACCGTGCCGGTCAGTGAGTTCCGCGAAGACCGGTTCGTCGTGATGGCGACCTCGCAAGGCATCATCAAGAAGACAGAACTCTCGGCCTACGGCAACCCCCGCCAGGGCGGCATCATCGCGTTGTCATTGGATAAAGGAGATCGGCTTATTAGCGTGCATGTAACCGACGGGCAGCGGGAAATTCTGTTGGGCACGAAGAAGGGTATCACGATCCGTTTCAAGGAGGACGAAGTCCGTCCGATGGGACGTACGGCACATGGTGTGCGCGGCATTACGCTCGAGGAAGGCAACGAAGTCATCGGCATGGAAACCATCACCCCGGACTCCACCACCCAAATCCTCACGGTCACGGAGGGCGGTTATGGGAAACGTACACCGGTGACCGAATATCGGGTCCAGGGACGCGGGGGAAAGGGTATTATCAGCGTCAAGACGAGTGAGCGTAACGGGCTCGCCGTCGGGTTTCTTCAAGTGCGTGACGGCGATGAGATCATGCTGATGGCCGCTCAAGGCAAGGTGCTTCGATGCAAGGTAGATGAGTTCCGTGAGATCGGTCGTAACACCCAGGGGGTTCGGATCCTCGATCTCGAGGGAGCGGGAGACAGGGTCGTAGCCGTCGCACGATTGGCAGAAAGTGCCGAGGCGCTCCCCGAGGAAAGCGGGGGTAACGGATAGGCGCGATATCCTGCGGCTTGTTCGTGAAGTGCAGGCCTTCGATGCAACAACAGGTTGCTCCTCCTCCAACGCCCCTTACCGGATCCAAGAAGCCTAAAAAGCCCCTGGACACGGTCGTCAAGTTGGCCCTCGGTGTGCTTGTCATCTCCTTTACTCTGATATGGGGAGGAATGTACCTGAGCCGCCCCGATCGAACGATCCCTCCGTATAGTATCGGTTCTCAATTCGGCCACATCGTGGCAGCGCATGTGCCTCATGATACGACCGACCTAGGGGTTGAAACTTTGATCAAGCGGTTCCGCAAGGTCGGCCGGCAGACGCATCATTTTGCCAAGATGAAGATCCAGCCGACGACTCCGGGCGATGCGGGCGGTTGGTACAGGCGGGTCGTGGTGTATGTGTTCGACAATGATGGATGGGCTGAGCCGGAGATGCTCAGGAAGTATCTGGACGGAGACGCATCGGTGGTCAAAGACTTTGAGAAGGCAATGAGGGGATACTACCGGCTACAGGATCAGGAGGAAGAAGGAGGTCTCGGTCCTATTCCCAAAGGCGGAGAGATTTCCGATGCCACACGCATTCTGTTCAAGGGACGTGTGACGGACCCCGTCCCGGCGGAGCTGGAGGTCGAAGATTTTTCGATATCACCAATGTAAATCGCAGACGAAGATCGGGGTCCTGGATCGCTGAGACATGAGCCTCTGCTTCAGACTCCAAGATCTCGGAAGCGGTCGAATCGTGATCAATGGCGGGCGCTGTGTCGGAAACGACTTCACGTGATGGAATCTCGCCCACGCGCAACACAATATCCGTGATGAGCTCCCCGCCGTCTATTGCCTTGAGTTTGTGAAGAAGTGTCGGCTTCAGGAACGTGAGCTGGTGCATCCAGACACTGTTGTGCACCATGAGATACAGTTTCTTGTAGCGGATCTGGTCGGGCCAAGTATTCGACGCAACGGGCTCTCCGACAACGGAAGTCCAGTCTCGGCGTAAGCGGTTTTCGAGCAACTTAGTTTCGAGGCCCAGACGACGAGCCACTCCTGCGAGAACGCTTGAGAAAGAATCGAAGGAACCGGATCCGCGCATGGCGGCATCCTAACAAAAACCAGTTGGAAAGTCTGAAAGTCGTCAAGGCAAAGGTCTCCGAATGGCAGAAGACTTTTGGACTTGAAGACTTTGAGATTCCCGGAGCGATGCGGCCTGATGGTGCAGCAGCAAAAAGAGAAGAACGAAAAAGCCGTCGCTACCAATCGAAGGGCCTATCACGACTATTTCATTGAGGAGAAGTTCGAAGCGGGCATTATGCTGCGGGGTACAGAGGTCAAATCCGTGCGAGAGGGGCTCGTAAATCTACAGGACAGTTACGCCAGCGTGAAAGGCGGCGAGGTGTTTCTTCACCACTGCCATATCAGCCCTTACAGCCACGGCAATATCATGAATCACGAACCCCTCCGTACGAGGAAACTGCTCCTTCATCGTAAGGAGATCGATAAGCTTCTCGGCAAAACGCAGCAGCAAGGACTCACGCTCATTCCCCTTCGCGTCTATTTCTCCAAGCGAGGCTTGGCCAAGGTCGAACTCGGGTTGGCCAAAGGCAAGAAGCACCACGACCGCCGGGAAACCATCAAAACGCGCGAAGCGAGCCGTGAAGTGGAACGGGCGATGAAAGAGAAGAGGTGAAGCCAGCGGGCCCTGTCACCGATCTCACCCAGCCGTCCTCGCACCCCGCCCGGTGTAGGGACCCCGCTGCGGGCGACTGGGACCCAGATCGGCGCCACCCGCTGTCTTCGCGATGAGTGGATGAGACAAAACTAGAAAAGAAACTATGATGGCCTTGCCATCAAGGAACGTAACAGAGGCATACTGTTCATGAGATGGCAGGATTCTCAGAGAGACATTTCAATCTGTGATGAATGCGTAATCAGATGGAGAGGTCAAGTTACTGGGCCACGCCACTACTAATCTTGAGCCCGTTCGATCCACAGCGTGGAAACTTCCACCGGACTTCTGAGAGCGTCCCTCCCAGGAACAACATGGACCAACAGATTGACGCGCTCGCCGGCGATGAGCGTCGGCGCTCGAACCGGGCTGGTATTTCTGCCGCAAGCCCCCCGATCTAAGACATCCATTCATACGTTCTCCCGCAACCTCGTGTCATGAGATGCATCTCAACGGCGCGGACGGTACCGACGATCCTGATTTCTCGCAGGTGATAGTCGGTGGGGCTGGAGATAAGCTTCGAGATGGGAACACGGTTGTACGAGGAAAGAGGAATTCCTTGCGATCCGACTCGCGGAGAGCGGGGAAGAGAATCGAGCGTGACAGCCGGCTCAGGTACTACGACAGTCAGCGTACCGAGCATGACGAGAAACCAGAGCGAGAGGAACCATGATGGTGCAGTGAATGAAGGCATCATCAGATGACGTCTGTCACGAGTGTGCTTGCTTCACGGTAAAGGTCCTTGGCTCTATCCTCCCATAGGCATCCGAAACGGCTTCGCATCTCGTCGGTGCCGTGGTTCTTAAAGGCCGTGTCGGACAGTAAGACGCATCGAACCAAGGTGTGTTCTTGGCCGGTTACGACCCAGTGATACGTTGAGCAATTTCCAAAGGGGGTCGGCCCCGGGAGAAATCCCCCCTTGACTTAGTTCTAGTTAGGACTATTATATTGCCGTGAGGGAGAGTAACGTATGGCCGCGATTCTCAGATGGAATGAATCTGTGACTGCCGCGGGCATCAGATAAAAACGTTTTTTCATTCCGATGGAGAGCGGCATAGGCGAAGCAGGGGGAGAGGATTATGAAAACGAATGTCGAGAAAGTGGCCAAGCTGGCCAAGGATCTACGAACAGGCTATCCGAGGAGCCCGCGAGAAAAACTGGGCGGCTATGTGATTGCTGCGCGCAGCGTCGATAAATGCAGAGCATTTTTGCTGGGCATGAACGGCGAATACAACTACTGGCCCTGTTCGCTTGCCGGGCAATGGTTTTCGTTCACAGGGATCACTCCGGAGCAATTGAAGGATGTGGTGGCGACGGGAGCGACAGACGAAGAAATCGCCGCATGGATCGCTGAAGCCTCAAAGATCAAGGATGCGGATGTCATCTTGAAGTGGAATAACACCATGCGCGAAACGAGGCTCAGCGACATGAGTCTTCAGGCCCAACAGTACCTGGAAGAGTACATTCCGAAATTCGTCCCTAACCATCGCCCGGTGTATGTATGGTTCGATGTGTACGATCTCGAAGAAAAGCGACTCTGAGAGGATCGACAGAAAACGTACCAGTCCAATAAGACGCAAAGGACGCAGAAAGAGAGGCGCACCATGAGAGATACGATCGAGACAGTCAATGTGGAAAAAGTGATGGAGGTGAAGATCTATCAACCGGGCTCTAAACATGTCGTCGGGGACGGCTTTCACGTGCGAAACCTGTTTCCCAGCAACGACCTGGATCGTGAATTGAGTCCGTTTATCATGCTGGACTACGCGGGCCCGACTTTCTATCCGGCGACGGACCATCCGCGGGGGGTCGGCGAACATCCGCACAGAGGGTTCGAAACTGTCACGATCGTGTATCAGGGTCGCGTTGCTCATCGTGATTCAGCGGGCAACTCCGGTGTGATCGGTCCAGGCGACGTGCAATGGATGACGGCAGCTTCCGGGGTCGTGCACGAAGAGATGCACGAGAAGGAGTGGGCAAGGCGAGGCGGGACATTGCAGGCCATTCAGCTGTGGGTGAATCTGCCTAAGGCTCACAAGATGTCGGCGCCGGGCTATCAAACCATTGAGAACGACCAGATTCCGGTCGTGCCGTTGGACGGAGGCGCCGGTACGCTTCGCGTGATTGCCGGGTCGATAGGAGAGGCTAAAGGACCGGCAAAGAGTTTTACGCCCATCGAGCTGTATGACATGCGCTTGCGCGCCAGTCACAGCACCCTGCTACTTCTGCCAATCGGGCATAATGTGGGGGTGTTGGTTCTCAACGGCCGTGTGCGTATCGGTGAGGCTCAAACTCTGAGGGAGGCAGAACTCGCTGTCTTTTCCTCGACAGGACAGCCGGTGACGATCATTGCAGAAGAGGACGCCACGATTCTGGTGATGGCGGGCGAAGCGATCAATGAGCCCGTGGCTCGCTATGGGCCGTTCGTGATGAATACGAAAGCAGAATTAGTGCAAGCCGTCAGCGATTATCAGGCGGGCAAAATGGGTCATCTGAGTTAAGCCGTAACAGAATGTACTGAAGGAAACGATGCAAATCGAGATTTACTCCGATGTCGTCTGTCCCTGGTGCTTCATCGGGAAGCGCCGTCTCGAACAGGCGCTCACGACCGCGGGGTACGTGCAACGGGCGCATATTGCGTGGCGCCCCTTCCAACTGAATCCGGCGATGCCGAAGTCCGGTCTGGATCGACGAGTCTATCTCGAGGCGAAGTTCGGCGGCGCGGAGGGTCGGCGGATGATGGAGGATCGGGTGGCGAAAGCAGGTCAGGCCAATGGGATCGGCTTTGCGTTCGATCGGATTGTACGGACACCGAACACGTTCGATGCGCATCGACTGATTTGGTTCGCGGAGCGAGAAGGCTGTCAGGACGAAATGGTCGAGGCCCTCTTTGATTCATACTTCACGAAGGGGCGCGAGATCGGGAACCTCGATTCGCTGGCCACTATAGCGGCAGACTCCGGACTCAATCGTGAGGAGGTCGAGCGGTTTCTGTCCAGTGACAGGGCAGTCCAAGAAGTCCAAGCCGAAGAGGCGACCGGGCGTCGGTTGGGCATTCGCGGGGTTCCCTATTTCGTCTTCAACGGCAACCTCTCGATCTCCGGTGCGCAATCTCCCGATATCTTTGTGTCAGCCCTTCAACAGGCGGAAGAGACAGTCGGGCAAGAAACGAAGAGGGAAAATGGCAGTTCAGGTCTACGGATGTAACCACGTCGTCATTGAAGTCACCGATGCTAAAAAAGCGGTGAAATTCTATTCCGATGTGTTCGGCTTGAAGATGCTCCGAGGGGGAGAAGGCTCCGCCTGGTGCAAGCTGGGCGAGCATCAATTCATGGCGATCTTCGAAGTGGACAAATTACAACCGGATCGCACGAAGCATTTCGGTCTTATGGTTCGTGACGACAAACAGCTCAAGGAAGTGCGGAAGAAGCTCATCAACAAATACAAACTCTCACTGGCGCCCGGCTTCCGTTGCGACTTCCGCGACCCCTGGGGAAATCGTATTCAGGTCGGTGATCTCAGCGACGAATCGCTTGTCTGGCTCCTTCCCTACCAGGAAGTGCAGAAGGCCGGAATTACATTTGCCAAGCGATCACGCAAAGGGAAGGCTCGATGACCGCAGCGAATCTTCACCAATGTCTCAAGCGTCTTGTCAGCTCGATTTCCAATTGGACAACATATGGAAATGACGTGTCCAATCGTTGAGGGAGTCTTTCATGCCGGATGCACAATGGGCCGATGTTGGAAATGTCGAGGAGCTGAAGGAAAAGCCGTTGCGTGAAGTTTCTGCCGGTGAGACAACGATTGCCCTGACGTACAAGGGAGGGTCCTTTGGCGCGATCTCCGGCGTCTGCAATCATATCGGCGGCCCACTGGGCGAAGGCACCCTCGACGGCGACTATGTCGTCTGCCCCTGGCACTACTGGAAGTTTCATCACAAGACCGGTCGAGGGGAGCCGGGGTACGAACAGGATCAAGTTCCGAGCTATGCCACCAAGATCGAGAACGGACGACTCTATATCGATCTATCGTCGGCCACGAAGCGAAAGAAAAGGTCGCATAAGCCTCATCCGCTCGCACGCCCGGTGTTGCGACAGGCCGGACCTGTCCGCGTAGTGGGAATCTCGACGACCGCCATGACCGCGGAGCACCCACGATACAGCACTTCAGACGCGCTGCTGGACGTGGCGCTCGACCATGCACGAAGCGCTCTCAAACTGGAGACACAATGCATTAAGCTCCGCGAGCTGAACTTTCGCCCGTGCGAGGGTTTCTATTCCAAATCGGCGCAGGCCTGCACCTGGCCCTGTTCGATTACGCAGATGGACCCGACCGATCAGCTCGATCGTGTCTACGAAGCCATCGTGCATTGGGCCGATGTGATTCTGATTTCAACCCCGATTCGCTGGGGCAACGCGAGTAGCCTCTACTACAAGATGGTCGAGCGGATGAACTGCATCCAAAATCAGGAGACCATTGCGAACAGACATTTGCTGAGGAACAAAGTCGCGGCGTTTATCGTCATGGGCGGGCAAGACAATGTTCAAGGCGTAGTAGGGCAGCTCATGACCTTTTTTGCAGAAGTCGGCTGCCAGTTCCCGCAGTTTCCGTTCATTGCCCATTCACGGGGCTGGAGCGCGGAAGATATGGAACGGAATGTCAGCGAAGTGCAGAACAGCCGGGAGCTGCGTGAAGGGGCGCAGGAATTGATAGTTCGAGCTGCGGACATGGCGAAGCTTATGATCGGCGGTCAGCTTCCTGAGCATCCCCTTGTCCGTGGCGGTCGCAAGGCGCATCAACTCGATAGTGAGCTGGCCGGCTAGCAGCCGCGAGGGCTTTGGAGAAGACGGATTATGCCGGAGCCGGCTCATAGAGACGCGCAGCTCGATCATCTTTCTCGGGCGCTGCTTCGTCTGCACAAAGCCCTGCTTGACGACGAAAGGGTGTCCTATGAGCGTGTGCACGGGCTTATCCGGTCCAATGGAGCGTTTTTACAACTGGTGCTGGGGGATGCGTGGTTTGCCTGGCTGCGTCCGCTGTCCCAACTGATGGTCAAGCTCGATGAGCTGGCGGAAACAGACGAGGCATCGGTATCTGCTGAGATCGTGGCTCTCCTTGCGTCTGCGCGAACGCTGCTGACACCCACTGAAGAGGGAGAGGGATTCGGCAGGCAGTATCACGATGCGCTGCAACGAGAGCCCGATGTCGTGTTGGCACACGCGGCCGTCACGGCGCTGCTCAGGCAGTCGTTGTCGAACAAAGAGTGATTCAAATGAAAGCCCATTATCTCGGACACGTTGTCTTCTATGTGAAGGATCTGGAACAGTCATTGGTTTTTTATCGCGACCTGCTCGGGTTTCAGGAAGTTGGACGGATTTTCAACGGAGCGGCAGCCGCGCTGACGTCGGGGCGCACGCATCATGAGTTGCTATTGATCCAAGTCGGTGATGCGCCGGGACCTCCCGAGGGACCGCGTCGCGGGTTGTACCACATCGGGATTAAAGTGGGAGACAGCCTCGACGAATTACGCGCGGCGAAGAAAGACCTTGAACGGGCCGGTGTCACAATCGACGGCATGAGTGATCACACCGTGAGCCAAAGCCTCTATCTTTGTGACCCCGACGGCAATGAGGTGGAGCTCTACGTCGATGCGGACGAATCGGTGTGGAAGAATAACCCTGCTGCGGTGGTGGCTCCGATTCGCCCCCTGCGTCTGTGATCTTGATTCAGGAGTACAGCGAGGCGCATCCTGTCGAGCGGACGTTCAGTTCTACTCAACCTAATCAAGGAGCAATCGATGCGGAACAAGAATCGACATCCGTGCAGCGTACGGTTGTCCACCATGGGAATGACTCTGATCACGGCCTCTGTATTCGGATTGTTTCCTGTTCTAGTCGGAGCGGAGGAACTGCCGCATGAAGCGGTGTTGCCCGTGTCTCTCGCCGTGACAGCGGCCAAATCCGCCGTAGAGCATTGTGGGAAAGATGGCTATCAGGGCAGCGTGGCCGTGGTGGATCGATCCGGCGTGTTACGACCGTTTCTCAGAGCGGACGGCGTCGGACCGCATACCGTCGAAGGCAGCGAGAAAAAAGCGTATACCTCGGCGAGCATGCGCGGGCTGACCGGGAATGTGGCCGAGCTTATCGCGAAGACACCGGCGCTTCAGGGGTTACAGTACATGAACGACAGGATTTTGTTTCTTGCCGGAGGACTGCCGATCGAGATCGCCGGTGAGATCATCGGCGGGATCGGCGTCGGAGGTCGGAGGAGCGCCCGGTGGCATCTCGATGCGGCTTGTGCTCAAGCGGGGTTGGACAGCATCGGCGCTGCGACGAAATTTGCGGTAACGAAGTAACGACGGTTTCTTCTGAGGAATCATCACCTTCGGTCATAGTGGAGAAACTTCCAATCGAGCGCAAACGAGGTGCGAGATGGCATGGTACTACCTTTGTATCGCTGGAGCACTCGAAGTCCTGTGGGCCCTGGGGCTGAAATATACGGATGGATTTTCACGGCTGTGGCCCAGCGCAGGGACAGTGCTCGCGATGGGAGCGAGTTTCTACTTTCTTGCGTTGTCGCTCAAAAGCATTCCCGTCGGCACCGCGTATGCGGTATGGGCAGGGATTGGTGCGGCGGGAACGGCGGTCCTCGGAATCGTTTTGTTTGGCGAGTCGGCCGCGCTCCTTCGGCTCATCTCCTTGCTGTTGATCGTAGTGGGGATCGTGGGGCTCAAGGTCAGTTTCTAACATGACAGTGGATGGTAAACCGGAAGCCTGAAACCAATAGAGGGGATGGTCGGAGTGGTGCAGCGAGTGAAGGGCCAGGAGACGATACCAGGCCATCCCGTCAAAGTGTTGGTGATCGACGTGGGTGGAACCAACGTGAAGATCTTGGCCGCTGGTGAACGAATGCCGCGAAAGGTTCCTTCCGGTCCGACGATGACAGCGCGAAACATGGTAAAAGCGGTCCAACGTCTCGCCGCTGATTGGTCGTATGATGCCATTGCGCTGGGATTTCCGGGAGCGGTGCGAAGCGGACGGCCTGCTGCCGAACCCAAGAACCTTGGTAAAGGATGGAAGGGGTTCGATTTCGAAAAGGCCTTCGGATGTCAGGTCAAGGTGATCAATGACGCCGCTATGCAGGCTCTCGGCAGTTACGAAGGTGGACGCATGTTGTTCCTGGGGCTCGGCACTGGCCTGGGCTCTGCGCTGATCACCGACGGCGTGCTGGTCCCGATGGAGTTGGCGCATCTGCTCTACAGGAATGGCCGGACTTACGAGGACTACGTCGGCTTGCGCGGGCTCACACGATACGGTGAGAAGAAATGGCGTCGGTATGTCACCGATGTCGTGGCTGCGCTCCGGGACGCGCTGCAGGCGGATTACGTGATACTCGGCGGTGGCAATGCGACGAAGCTGAAGCGTCTGCCGAAGGGCGTCCGTCTCGGTGATAACGCACACGCCTTTCGCGGCGGGTTTCGTCTATGGGAGAAAGCCTGGAAAGATGAACGGCCTGGTTGCATCGTGCGGAGTGGCCATGCACAGGCTGTCCTGTAAGCTGATTAACCAACGAGTCTTCCGGAACATCGCCGGTCAGGCCTTTGCATTCACAACCAACATAAGGAGGGCAGTTTATGGAGAAGCCACGCATTGCAGCCAAGCAGCCGGCAGTGCTGACGTTAGACCCGGGAACCTATTATTGGTGTCAGTGTGGCCGGTCGAGAGACCAGCCGTTCTGTGACGGGTCGCACCAGGGTACCGGGATAGAGCCGGTCGAGTTCACGCTTAATGAAAAGGAAGAAGTCGCTTTGTGCCAATGCAAACAGACCAAGACACCACCGTTCTGCGACGGCACGCACACGACGCTCTGATTTCGCTGGAAGGACCGCAGATCATCTGTTCCCCAACCGACGAGGAGCTGCACCATGAAGATTGCTTTGATTGGTGCGACAGGTTTTGTCGGGTCAGCCATTTTGAAAGAGGTGGTGGATCGTGGCCATGAGGTGACAGCCATCGTCCGGCATCCGGAAAAGGTCAAATCGTATCCGAAGCTTCGCTCACAAAAAGATGATGTCTACAACGAGGATGAAGTGGCTCGGGTGGTCGCAGGCCACGATGCGGTGATCAGCGCCTTCAATCCCGGCTGGGGCCATCCGGACATCTACAACCAGCAAGTCAAGGAATGGCGTGAAGAAAGCCGGAGTGAAGCGATCGCTGTTCGTCGGAGGGGCAGGCAGTTTGGAAGTGAAGCCGGGGGTTCAATCCGTGGACCTGCCTGAGTTTCCGGCGGAATATAAACAGGGAGCACTCGCGACACGGGAAACTCTGAACATGCTGCGCGAAGAAGGGAGCCTTGAATGGTCCTTCTTGTCTCCCTCTGCCGATCTGTCACCTGGTAAGCGAACCGGCAAGTTCCGGCTTGGCATGGACCAGTTGCTCAGAGACGCAAACGGAGAAAGTCGCATCTCGTTTGAGGATTATGCGATGGCGATGATTGACGAGATTGAGAAGCCACAACACATTCGCCACCGGTTCACGGTAGGTTATTGATGGGACGAAATGATCAATCAGACAGGCTTCGCTGTGCTGAAGCAGGCGAGTCGTCAGTTGCGCGATACCGAATCCTTTTACTCCTTCGAACTGCACAGAGGCGCAAGGTTAAAAGGCCCAATCATGAACACTTGCTGTATCAATCACGCTGTCTGTTTCTTGGATAGAAAGGCCTTCTGCAGAACAGCATGGTAGAGCCGAATTTCCTCCTGAGATTACGAAATAGCCAATAACAAAAGGAGAACCCATCATGAACTGGGAACCCCCTTCATTTGTGGAGGTGAAAATGGATGCCGAGATCAACTCGTATCAAGATGATTTTCGAGACAGACCCGATGTGAAAGTACGATCTGCCGAGGTACCGGTTACGATTATGACGCAAGAATAAGGACGGGTGGGCAGATGGTCATCCGGGTCCTGGGGTCGGCTGCCGGAGGAGGATTCCCACAGTGGAACTGCGCCTGTGTAAATTGCAGTGGCCTGCGGAAAGGACTGATCACGGCAAGCCCCCGGACACAGGAATCAATCTGTCTCAGCGCGGACGACAGAAACTGGTTTCTCGTCAACGCCTCTCCAGACATTCGTTCACAGATCGAGAGTTTCGGTCCTCTCCATCCTGGTACGTCCCGCGCCACGCCGATCCAGGCGATCTTTTTGACTAACGGAGACGTGGACCATTCCTTGGGACTCCTCTCGCTACGGGAGAATCAGCGCCTTGTCGTTTATGCTACCGATTCTGTGCGTCGCGGATTCACCGACGGGAACGTCTTGTACAGGACCCTTCAGCGCTTCGCCGATCAGGTCACATGGCGGACACTCAAACCGGGTTTTGAAGAACCCGTGTTCCATGCCGACGGAAGCCCGTCGGGATTAACAGTGAGAGCCGTGGCCGTTCCGGGGAAGCCCCCAATCCATTTAGAAGGATTGGTCTCGTCCGACGATCCGGACTTGAACGTGGGACTGCGGTTTCGCCAATTGACCAGCGGGCGAGTCCTGGCCTATTTTTCTGCTGTCGGCAGGATCACCCCGTCAGTCGTTGAAGGGCTGGAAGGGGCCGATTGCGTCATGTTTGACGGGACTTTTTGGTCGAGCGATGAACTCTCCTTGCCCGGTTTCCTGAACAAATCTGCTGAAGATCTTGCGCATTGGCCCGTGGGTGGGCCGGAAGGGAGTTTTTCGACGCTTTCGACAATCGCCGTGGCCCGACGGGTGTTCGTTCACATCAACAATACCAATCCTATGCTGAGGGATGATTCTCATGAGCGAGAACTGGTTGAAGCAGAAGGATGGAGCGTCGCCTGGGACGGTATGGAGATCACATTATGATGGAAGAACAACACCGAGATCCGCTTTCGAAAGAAGCCTTTGTGGAATGGCTCAGGCGCGAAGGTTCCATCCGCTACCATGACCATCATCCTTTCCATGAGCTCATGCACGACGGGAAGTTGACGAAGACGCAGCTTCAACAGTGGGTGCTCAACCGCTACTACTACCAAACGCGGATACCCGTCAAAGATGCCTTCATTGTTGCGAAATCCGAGGACCCGAACTTTCGCCGGATCTGGCTCCGGCGGATTCAAGACCATGACGGCCAACAGGACGGAGAAGGCGGACTCGCCCTATGGCTTGGGTTGGCCCGAGGAGTCGGTCTCGACGTCGACGAAGTGAAAGATTTCCGGTCGGTGCTCCCGGGAGTCAGGCTCGTCTGCGACGAGTACGTTCAGTTCGTCCGCGAATCTCCGCTTCTCGACGCGGTGGCGTCATCGCTCACGGAATTGTTTGCCCCCACTCTCATGGTTCGGCGCATCGAAGCTTGGAAACATCATTATCCCTGGGTGGGCTCGGAATCTCTGGCGTATTTTCAATTGCGGATCTCCCGCGCCACGGTCGATTCGGAGCACGCCGTCGAATTCGTGACCGGCCATGCAACTACATACGCTCAGCAGGAACGATGTGTGCAGGCCTTGATCAGGAAAGCCGAAATGTTGTGGGCTATGCTCGATTGCATATACATGGCCTATGTCGAACCGGAATCGGAACGAAGGAAGACGGTCCATGAGTATCGCCACATCTAAAATTCGACTCAGTCCGAAAGTACGCCTCCGATTTGATCGACGAACCGGTTACGACATGCTCCTTTATCCTGAGACAGGACTCGAGCTCAACAAAACCGCGATGGAGATTGCGCGTCTCTGCACGGGAGAATGGACAATCGACGAGATTGCGCGACATCTCGCTCTGATCTATGTCGGCGTTCCTCCCGAGGAGATCAAGCGACAGGTGCACGACTTTCTCGATGCCCTTGCAGGTCATGGCCTTCTTCAGGATTTGCCATGAATCACGAGCATCGCCCCTACACATTGATCGCTGAGCTCACCTATCGGTGCCCCCTGCGATGTCCCTATTGTTCGAATCCACTCGACTATGCAGAGCAGGCAGACGAGATCGACACAGCCACATGGCTTCGGGTCTTTCACGAAGCGGAAGAACTTGGCGTCGTCCAGCTCAACCTCACAGGAGGCGAGCCGTTGTTAAGGGAAGATCTGGAACTGCTTGTCGAAGGAGCGAGCAAGATCGAACTGTATACGAACCTCATTACAAGTGGAATTCCGCTCACGTTTGAGCGGCTCGCACGACTGCGAGCGCTGGGGCTCAATAGCGTGCAAGTGTCTATCCAAAGTACGAGACCGTCGGTCTCAGACCGGATTGCGGGATCACCATCTTTCAATCGGAAGCTCGAGGCCATGCGGTGGGTTACATCGCTCGAACTCCCGCTGACCATGAACGTTGTGCTCCATCGCGACAACATCTCCGAGATCGAGGACATCATCGCTCTGGCCGAGCGCGTTTCCGCCGACCGGCTCGAGTTGGCGAATGCGCAGTATCTTGGCTGGGCGTTGAAGAACCGCGCCGCGCTTCTGCCTACTCGGGACCAAATCGAGCGGGCGCGAACCGCTGCGGCTGACGCGAGAGCACGCCTTCGGGGAACAATGGAAGTCCTCTTCGTCACTCCTGACTATTACGCAGCCTACCCCAAATCCTGCATGGAGGGATGGGGACGTCGGTTCATCGTGGTGAATCCTGAAGGGCTCGCGCTGCCCTGTCATCTGGCGCACACAATACCCGGACTCTGTTTCGACAAGGTCACGCAGCGCGGTCTCGCTGATATCTGGCATCATTCAATGGGATTTAACCGATTTCGTGGAGACGGATGGCTGCCCGATCCTTGTCGGACCTGTGATCGCCGCGCGACAGACTTCGGAGGGTGTCGCTGTCAGGCTTTTCACGTGACGGGCGACGCCGGCGCGACAGATCCCGCTTGCTCTCTCGCCCCCGATCATGACTACATTGAGTCCGTACGGACCCAGACAAGCCTTACGGCTGAAATGCCGATCCTGTTCGAATATCGGACCGATCGAGGGTCTTCTCCACGATGAGCCGACGCATGGATCTTGGTCTAATTGTCTTGCTCGTGCTGACGGCCTCCGTCGGATTGTTCGCCTTTTTGAAAGATCGTTCTTTGCCTCTGCAAGGGCTGTATGCAAGCGGCCAACTCTTTGGGAACGTCTGGATCGAACTGCTGTTGGGGTTTCTCATTGCCGGACTGCTCGGCGTGCTCATTCCTTCCGATGAAATTACTGAGTGGTTTGGAACCGAGTCATCCCTGCGAGGAATTCTTATCGGATGGGTGGCCGGTTTGGTGATTCCGGGAGGACCCTATCTATTGTTTCCCATCGCGGCGAATCTCTGGAAAAGCGGAGCGGCTCCCGGAGCCTTGATCGCTCTCATCACCGCCAAGACCCTGGTTAGCCCGATCCGAATGCTGACCTATGAAGCTCCTCTGCTGGGATGGCGCCTGACCCTTGCTCGATGTTTGCCGGCTCTATTCCTTCCTCCGATTATGGGAATACTGGGGCAGTGGATTTTTAACCTATTGGTGAGGAAGTAGTCATGAGCCACAACCGTGAGAGGAAACGGGGGGTAGGGGGGGTGATGAGTTTTGTTGTTGTGCTGATATGCTCCTCGATAATGTTCTTCTTCGAGAGCCGGACCGAAGCCGCCTCTCTCCCTCTCGATACGATCAAACTTCCCCCCGGTTTTGCCATTACGGTGTATGCGGACAACGTTCCGAATGCGCGAGGGATGACACTCGGGCAAAACGGCACCCTGTTTGTCGGTACCAGGGAGAAAGGCGATGTCTATGCTGTGGTGGACAAGAACGGCGATCAGCGTGCTGACCAACTCCTCACAATCGCCCGAGGTTTACAAACGCCGGTGGGCGTAGCCTATCGAAACGGCTCGCTGTATGTATCCGCCGTCGATCGCATCTTGCGATTTGATGACATCGAACAACGGCTGACGAACCCGCCCTCACCGGTGACGATCACCGATGCTTTTCCGAAAGAAACGCATCATGGCTGGAAGTTCATCGCCTTCGGTCCCGACGGGAAACTCTATGTTCCCGTCGGAGCTCCGTGCAATATCTGCGAGCCGGACCCTGACCGCTATGCGCTCATCTCCCGCCTCGATGCCGATGGAAGTGGTTATGAGATCGTCGCACGGGGAGTGCGAAACTCCGTCGGGTTCGATTGGGACCCGGCAACCCACGACTTGTGGTTTACGGATAATGGTCGGGATTATCTGGGAGACAATCAACCGCCGGATGAACTCAATCATGCGGCGAAGCCCGGGCTGCACTTCGGCTATCCCTATTGCCACGGCGGGACGATCCCGGACCCCGAGTACGGGAGCAAACGCGCCTGCCGCGAATTCACCGTGCCTGCCGTCACGCTCGGACCTCACGTCGCCCCGTTGGGTATGCGGTTTTACACTGGTGCCATGTTCCCCAAGGAGTACCGAGGCCAAATTTTTATTGCCGAGCACGGATCCTGGAATCGGAGCGAGAAAATCGGCTATCGGATCACGCTCGTGTCGCGGGATGAACAGGGACGAGCCCGATATTCGGTCTTTGCAGAGGGTTGGCTTCAGGGCCAAAAGGCATGGGGTCGCCCTGCTGATGTTCTCGTCATGCCGGACGGCGCCCTATTGGTTTCAGACGACTCAGCGGGGGTGATCTATCGAATCAGCTATAGAGAGCAGTAGCAAGAACGTTCATCCACCTACGCATGGCGCCACGGCTGCCCGTCCTCCGCAGCAGTCCGCTGCGGAGGGCGGATGAGGCCTGGGGCTCCACACCCGGCCTCGATGACAGGGACTCGGCCACTCGAATTTACAAAATCTTCAGAACGCACGTTCCTTGTAATTATCAGATATCTGCCGCATTGAACAGCCTGATCCTTTCCGCTGGAACCCTCAATCGAGCCAGTAAATATTCTTTAAACGATTCCTCATACGGCTGCACGGAAATGGCACGTTCCATACAGAACAGCCATGCGTCTCGCTCGTCATAACCAATTGGGAATTGTCTATGAAATTCAGGAAGGCTGACTCCGCCGTAATGCTCGTGATACAGCGGAGGTCCGCCCAGCAATCCGCACAGAAAGTAGGTTAATTTTTTGCGCGACTCGGTTAAATCCTCAGGATGCATGTTCCTAATCACACGGGCCCCTGGAAAGTTATCCATGTTTGAGTAGAACGCATCGACGAGACTCGTTATCCCTGCCAGTTCTCCAGCTGCACGATATAAGTTCACACCGTTACCGTATCCGTTCATGTGCCTGTGAATCCTGCGTGAGCATGGCGAAGAAAACTAACGTCCAAGCTTGGTCGACCTCGCGTTTTTCGCGAGGTTCGGCTGAAGCGCCCGGTTGGGCGACATAGCTTGTTAGCCAACTACCGATAGCGCTCTAGACGCGGCGTCATCAATAAGCGTTCGGATGTCGATGAGCCCGTCTTTACCCATCGATGCCGCTTTTCTGACGGCGGGGACAGGGATATATCCACTCTTAGTGTCCTTACGTTGAAGTTGTTCCGCACTGCTTGCCGTGAAGAACCAAGCTTCTCCAACAGGTCCATTCCCCTCTGCGTCGAAAAGGATGACCGCAAGGTGCGTAGCGGCTGCGTGTTGTCGGAGCCCTTTGAGCTTATTGCGACAATGAATGACGTTAACCTTTCCACCAGAGGTGCAGGCTAGCTTGCATTTGACCTCAATACGTATGGCGTTGTCCGCATGGATGGCAAGGCATTTGTCGACAGCGGTATGGGAAGCCCCCGCTGCTTGCAATCCAACGCGCACGTTCGACTCCGTAGCCTCCACGTCGTAACAAGGTTGAGCGTCGCCTTTTTTCTCACCCTGAAACGCATGCGCAACCAGGATCTCCCCGTACTGCTCTATGTTGAGACGGTACTGCTTGAAATAGGCGCGATGCGTCCATGAGGCAGTAGTCTTTGGCTCATTCGTAGGCATTGTGAAGTCCCTGTGTCGCCCATCTATATATAGCCTAATCCGTTTAAGATGCGGAGGTTTCGGTTTTTGTCCGTATAACACACCTCGGAATGCCTTGCCGAATGCCTGCCATCTCCTTCACATTCAATTGGTTGCCACCTGTCAGACAGCATATCACGGCATTTATGCGGATCAGTATAGCCCCACCTCTGTGAATGGGGTCAAGCTCGTCTACCGGACTACGAATGCCTGTCGGTCCGCGGTTGAGAACATGAACAGACGACCATTCCAAGATTGCTAGCTTCTTCTCCCTGGGAAGGGTACCCATGTTGGTCTAAGTGCGGCCGTCGAACGAGGCCCTTCTGAGGGCGCGCGTTGCGCGTATCCCCTCAAATTTTCTTCGTCGTTCTTCAAGGGAGTGGCCAAGGTTGCCCTCAACTGCGCGACTTTCTCACCCGCCCGCCCTCGACGCGCCGAGACGCGTCGCTTGCCCAAGCGAGCACATTCTGATCGTGCGCGTTCTGCGAGCAAGATGGATGGTCTGGCTGTCCACCTCTTCTTCTGAGATCTCTTGCTACCTCTTTAGAGATGGGGGCTGATTGATCTTCTACTGCGCGCGTCCAACGAGGGCCTTCGGAGGCCGCGCGTTGCGCGAGCACAGAAGATCATCAGTCTCCATCCCTTCCCCCTCTTGAGCAAACACCGACCGATACGCCATACTGCACGCGTATGGATATGCATTCCTCATCTCCCTGTGAGACCCTCGCGGAACGATACCAAGCCTTGCTAGAGGTTGCAGAGGCGATCTCCGCGCACAGAGACATCGACGAGTTGTTTCGAGATCTTGCCCAGCGCCTTCCTGGAGTGGTGCACGTTAATTTCGTGGCCCTGTCGTTACACGATCCTGTGCAGAACACCATTCGATTGCACACGATTCAGGCCAACGTGCTGGCCGATCTCGTTGGAGGTCATGAAGGACCGGTCGATGAAAGTCCCGCTGGATTAGTGTGGCAAACACAGCAACCCATCCTCGTACCAGATCTTGTCGAGGAGCGTCGCTGGCCGAAGGTGACTCAAAACATGAAGGAGGACGGAGTGCATTCGTTTTGCTTCGTTCCTCTGACCACGGCGGTGCGGCGGCTGGGCGCGATGGGATTTTTGAGCTTGAAGAAGGAAGCCTATAGTGGAACGGATCTGGAATTCCTCCAGCAGGTGGGTAAACAGGTCGCCGTGGCCGTCGACAATGCGCTCAATTTTGCGAGTACAGAAGCGGCGCAGCAGTCTCTGGCCCGAGAGCGAGATCGACTCAGCCTGGTGTTGGAAATCAACAATGCCGTCGTATCGCACCTCGAATTGAAAGCGCTCAGGAAATCGATCTCCGACTGCCTCAGTCGTGTGCTCCCTCACGATCTCGCAGGGTTTTGCTTGTACGATCCGGCGACGAACCAGTTACGTGCTCACGCGATGGACTTCCCGAGCAACCAGGATCTTGTCGGAGAAGGCGATCCGGTTCCGCTGGAAGGAACCCCGGAAGGACTGGCGTTCACGACTCGACAGACCGTCCTGATTAAAGATATCGACCTCGCCGAGTTCCCTGCAGAGATCATCAAGCGGGGGGCAGCCGAAGGCTTAAGATCCGGCTGCGCCGTTCCACTCATCTCACACGGGAAAGCGCTGGGGACGCTGAGCGTCGTCAGCATGCGCGCAAACGCATTTACCGACGAGGATGCGAAATTGCTCAGCTGGATCGGCAACCAGGTTGCGCTTGCCGTTGCAAATTCGAAGGCCTATCAAGAAATCTCTTCTCTGAAGGATAAGCTGGCGAAGGAAAAGCTGTACCTGGAGGAGGAAATCCAGACGGAATACAACTTCGAAGAAATTGTCGGGGACAGCCGGGCTCTGAAACGTGTTCTCAAAGAAGTCCAGACTGTTGCCGCGACCGACTCGACGGTTCTGGTCCTGGGCGAAACGGGCAGTGGAAAAGAGCTGGTTGCGAGGGCACTCCACAATCATAGCAATCGGCGGGAACGGACGTTCGTCAAGCTCAACTGCGCCGCGATTCCGACTGGGCTGTTGGAAAGCGAACTCTTCGGACATGAAAAAGGCGCATTCACCGGTGCCATTGCCGCTAAGATAGGCCGGTTTGAATTGGCCGACCGCGGGACGATCTTCCTCGACGAGGTAGGGGAAATTCCGTTGGAGTTACAAGTGAAGTTGCTCCGGGTGCTCCAGGAACAGGAGTTCGAACGACTTGGGAGCACCAAGACGATCCGTGTCGATGTCCGGGTCATCGCCGCCACCAACCGAGATCTCGGCCGGATGGTAGAGGAGCAGGCGTTTCGCAGCGACCTGTATTACCGGCTCAAAGTATTCCCGATTACCGTCCCTCCTCTGCGCGACCGTGTGGAAGATATCCCCTTGCTGGTCAGACATTTCGCTCAGAAATTAGCGCAACGGATGAAAAAACGCATTGAGACGATCCCGTCGGAGGCCATGCAGGCTCTCCAGGCCTATCACTGGCCCGGCAACGTCCGGGAGCTGGAAAATTTCATAGAGCGAGCGGTGATTCTTAGCCGAGGGCCGGATCTACTTGTGTCGCTCGCCGAATTAAAGGGGGCGCCGAATCATACATCGAATCAAAGCGCAACGACCCTTGAACAGGCCGAACGGGAACATATTCTGAAGACACTTCGTGACACGAACTGGACCATCGGCGGGCCTACGGGGGCCGCGACAAAGCTCGGCATGAAGCGGACCACTCTCCAATCAAAAATGCAGAAGCTGGGCATCGCTCGCCCCTCTTAATCCCCGGTATTCACCCCTTCACCCTTCTTTTCTCGTCACACGCATTTCGCCGGCGTTTCACAATTCAATTCCGTGGTCAGAGCCGGAGCCGAGTGCTCGGCAGCCGCCGATATACCGGCAGCATCCTTCCGCCAGAAACACCTTATTGCGCCCCACCTATTCACGTTAGGCAGGAAAATCCTCACTATTCTTCATCACTTGGCTATGTTGCCTGGAGGGACGGGTCGTGTGGAACGATCGTTGCCACAGCCGAAGACCATTGCCGGATACTCGAACACCGTGCTTCTGCTCACGAGGGCAGATATAAACGAGAGGTTCACACCATTAAGGAGAGACGACAATGGAATTGAAGATACCGAGTCCGGAACAGGCTTTTTGGGGGTTGCGCGCAATGAAGACCGTCGCCATGGCGGACGGAACACTCGATGCGTCAGAGCGTCACATGCTGGAGTCGATCCAGCGGGTCTTTGGTACCACGCACGATCTGGAGCAGCTGTCTCCTATCACGCCGTCAGAGTTGGCCCAAGCGTTTCCCGATCTGCAGCTCAGACAGCAACTGATACAGGGTTTAATCGTGATGTCCCTCATTGATGGGAAAGTCAATGCTCGGGAAACGGACATGGTCGAACAATTCGCACGGGCGCTGGAGGTGAAAGCGCCCGAGGTGAAAGACTTGCGCCATGCATCAAAGGGAGAGATCTTGCAGCTGCGACTCGATCTCGTACGCCGATTCTGGCTGAAGGGCAAAGTGAAAGAAATCTGGAACGCAACGGGAATCCGCGGCCTCTACAAGTTTGTGCGCGGGATGATCGGAAAATATGAGGACGTGACGCTGGCCGCCCGCTACCGGGCCCTGGAACAGTATCCTACCGGTTCGCTGGGACGTGCCTATTGGGAATACTGCCGCATGAATGGATTTGCCCTGCCGGGGGAAAAGGGTGGAGCGGCAGAACAGATTCTGTTTCACGATTGCGCGCACGTCTTATCCGGTTACGGAACGGACCCAGAGGGAGAAGTTCAGATTGCCTGTTTCAGCGCAGGCTTTCAGCGGCGAGACCCGTGGCTCTTTGTGTTCTTCGTGCTGATGCAGTTCCATGTCGGTATTCGGATGACGCCCATCACCAAAGCCCGAACGGGATTCTTCAACCCTGAAAAGGCCTTGATCGCGTTGCGACGAGGCGCGGCGATGAATATAGACCTGAACAACGGCTGGGACTATTGGCCGGTCATGGGAGAGCAGGTGGAAGAACTGAGAAGGAGATACAACATCCTTCCGGCGGAGGCATTCAAGCCGGCCTATCAGGAGGTCGCCTAGCATGAATGCCCCTTGCCATTCCTCACAGCCAAGGTAGAGAATCCATGCTGAAAATCTCGACTCATACGAATCGGTGAAGACCTGAGGATGGGGAACATGACGATACGGAAGTTACTACACCGACTGGCGTTCAGCATGCTCGGCCTCTTCGTTGCATTCAGCCTGACCGGTCTGCCGGGCTGCAAACAGGAAGCAGCTTCAACGCCGGCTCGTCCCGTCCCGGAGGTGCCGGTGGTCACGGTGTCATCCCAAACGATGCCGGATGAACCGGAGTTCATCGGCCAGACTGAAGCCTCGAGACCGGTCGAAATTCGCTCCCAGGTGACAGGTATTCTAAAAGAGCGGTTTTTTGCGGAAGGGCGTGACGTCAAGCAAGGCGACCGGCTCTATCAAATCGATCCGGTTCCGTTCAAAGCAGCGATGAGTAGCGCAAATGCCAGGGTGGCTCAGGCAGAGGCACGGCTGGTACAAGCCAAGCAGAACCTTGCTCGCGTGAAGCCGCTGCTGGCAGACCAAGCGGTGAGCCAAAAAGATGTTGATGATGCGGTGGCGGAAGAGTTGGCTGCCAAGGCAGCGCTGGAAGGGGCCAAGGGTGATCAGGAAAAGGCCAAGTTTGATCTCGGTAACACGCTCATCGTTGCGCCTATTAGCGGGCGGATCGAGCGGAGCCGGTTTTATGAAGGGCGTCTCATCTCAGCACAGACCGATCTACTGACCACGATCCACCAGTTGGATCCCATGTATGTGAACGCGAGCGCTTCGGAAACGTTCGTCCTGAAACGCCTCAGGGAGCGCGCGGCTCATCGGATTCAGGGTGCGACGCTCTACGAATTACGCGGTGTCATTACCTTTGCGGACGGCAGCACCTATCCCCATGAAGGAAAACTCGATTTGCTCGAAGTCGGCGTGCGCTCAGCCACAGGCACCAGAGACTTTCGCGTGACCTTCCCCAACCCGAATAGTGTCCTGTTCCCTGGACAGTTCGTGAAAATCCGCATCTTGGGCGCAGTGAGGACCGGCGTCATCCTCGTTCCCCAGAGCGCCGTCCAACAGGGACCCAAGGGTCCTATCGTTTTTGTCGTCGGGACGGACAATAAAGTGGAGATTCGCCCAATCCAAGCCACGACCTGGCGCGGCAGTCAGTGGTCTGTCGAAGACGGGTTGCGTGAGGGGGATCGGGTAATCGTCGCGGGATTCCACATGATCGCACCGGGTGCGCCGGTGAAGACCGTTCCGTATATGAAATCCGACTCAGCCGCTCCCGCCCTCCCGGCGAATGCGAAGCCGGAGCTGGCGAAATGATCCCGCACTTTTTTATCGATCGGCCGATCTTTGCGTCGGTCCTGTCCGTCGTCATCGTCGTCGTTGGATTGGTCGCTTTACAAGGCCTGCCTATCGCCCAGTTTCCGGAAATCACACCACCCGTCATCCAGATCGACGCCGACTATCCCGGTGCGAGCGCGGAAGTAATCGCGGATTCGGTCGCGCGCCCGATCGAAGTGCAGCTTCCCGGTATTGACAACCTCCTCTACTACGATTCGACCAGCACCAATGACGGCCACATGACCATCAAGCTCACGTTCGAAATCGGGACGAACGTGGACATCGCACAGGTACAGACCCAGAACCGCCAGAAACTGGCGGAGCCTCAGTTGCCGCCCGAAGTTGTCCGGCAAGGCATTTCGGTCAAGAAGGTGTCGCCGGACCTCCTCGCCGTCGTTGCCCTCAGCTCAAGCGACCCCACGAAAGATACCGTTTTTGTCTCCAACTACGCGCTCCTCAACGTGATCGATAACATTAAACGGTTGCGAGGTGTCGGAGACGCCGTGGTCTTTGGGGGGCAGAATTACTCGATGCGCCTGATTCTGGACCCGACCAGGATGGCCCAACTCAGTCTTACGCCAACCGATATCGCCAACGTCGTCCGCGAACAAAATCGGGACTTTCCAGCAGGGACGATCGGGCGGGAGCCGGCTCCGAAAGGCACCGAACTGACGATCCCGGTGATTACGCAGGGCCGCCTCACGGATGTGAGGGACTTCGAAGAGATGATCGTGCGGGCGCTTCCCGATGGGTCGATGATCCATCTGAAGGATGTGGCCAGAATCGAACTGGGCGCTCAGTCGTATAGTCTCGAGGGCCGGTGGAACGGCAAGCCCAATGTGTTTCTCCTGACTTTTCTGTCGCCGGGGGCCAATGCACTCGACACGGTGAAGCGGGTTCGGAAGGAAATGGACTCGGTCTCGAAGACCTTCCCACCCGGGGTGTCCTACGATATTCCGTACGACACGACCAAGTTTATCGAAGTATCCATTAAAGAAGTGGTCAAGACTCTGGCGGAAGCGATGGTGCTGGTCATCCTGGTCGTATATCTGTTCCTCCAAAGTTGGCGGGCGACGTTGATCCCCGGCGTTGCCGTACCGGTCTCTCTCATCGGGACCTTTGCCGGCATGCAGGCGCTCGGCTTTTCGATCAACACCCTCACACTCTTTGGCATGGTCCTGGCCATTGGAATGGTGGTCGACGACGCCATCGTGGTGGTGGAGAACGTCGAGCGTCACATTAGAGAGGGTCTCTCTCCAAAGGACGCCGCCAAGAAGGCGATGGATGAAGTGACCGGGCCGGTGATCGCGATCGTGCTCGTGCTCTGCGCGGTGTTCGTGCCGGTGGGGTTTCTGGGTGGCATTACAGGCGAGCTGTACAAACAATTTGCCATCACCATCGCCATGTCCGTGATTATCTCCGGGATCGTCGCCCTCACGCTGAGTCCAGTCCTCAGTTCCTTGGTGCTGAAGCCTGGTCACAGCCAACGTAAAGGTTTCTTCCGTATCTTCAATCGAATCTTCGGGTGGACCCAGGCGCGCTACGCGAACGCGGTGGGGGCGATTCTTAACCGCTCGGTCTTATCCTTGACGGTCTTCGTCGTTATCGGTCTCTTTGCCGTTGGATTATTCAGGACGATTCCTTCAAGCTTCCTGCCTGACGAGGACCAGGGCTATTTCATCACAATCGTCCAGCTGCCGGATGGCGCGTCTAAGCAACGGACCGATGCGGTGCTGACCAAAATTGAAAACTACTTTCTCTCCGTTCCCGCCATTCATTCGACCGATGCGTTGGCCGGCCAGAACTTCGTCTTCGGTACGAGGGGACCGAACTCGGCGACAATGTTTCTGCCGTTGCATCACTGGGACGAACGGCAGGATCCGCAGAACCATGTGAAGGCTCTGATCGGCGCCGCCTACGGAGAGTTCGCGAAAATTCCTGAGGCGTTGATTCTGGCCTTTAACGCTCCGTCTATCCGTGGGCTCGGCGCCACGGGTGGATTTTCCCTCCAGCTTCAAGATCCTAGCAGCGGGGATTTCAACAAGTTTGCCAGCGTGGCCCAGGAGTTTCTCGTCAAAGCCAGACAGCATCCGGCAATCGGAGCGATCGGCTCCAATTTTCGTGTGAGCGCGCCGCGCATCTTCGCCCACGTGGACCGGGAACGGGCGAAATCGCTGGGTGTGCCGATCTCAGAAGTATTCGACACGCTGCAGGCCTATTTCGGCAATCTCTACATCAATGACTTCCTCAAATTCGGCCGTGTCTATCGGGTTCAGACGGAGGCGCAGTCGCAGTATCGATCCACGCCGGAGGACGTCGCGAAGATCTACGTGCGCGCCGTGAACGGGCAGAAGTCCACCATGATCCCGCTCGATACCGTAGTGACGACGGAGTTCACCAGCGGGCCCGATCCGGTCACCCACTTCAACGGATACAACACAGCGCTGGTCTTGGGGGCGGCGGCGCCCGGGTACAGTTCCGGACAGGTGCTCGATGCCCTGGATCAGGTAGCTCAAGAAGTGTTGGTTCCGCAAGGGTACGGGATCGACTGGAGCGGGATCTCCTACCAGGAGCGTATGGTCGGGCGACAATCGCTTTTTGTCTTTGGCTTCGGTTTACTGATGGTATTTCTTGTGCTGGCCGCGCAGTATGAGAGTTGGGCCGTGCCCTTTGCCGTGCTCCTCGCCGTGCCCTTTGGTGTGTTCGGAGCCTTGTCTGCCGTGTGGGTGATGGGGATGTCGAACGACATCTATTTCCAAATCGGATTAGTCACACTGATCGGCCTTTCCGCTAAGAACGCGATTCTCATCGTCGAGTTTGCTAACAAACGATATGAGGCCGGACAATCTCTGTTCGATGCCGCAATGGAAGCCGCCAGGATTCGGTTCCGGCCGATCGTGATGACATCGATGGCCTTTATTCTGGGCGTCGTCCCGTTGGTCTTGGCCAGCGGGGCCGGCGCAGCCAGCAGAAATTCAATCGGAACCGGCGTGTTCGGAGGTATGCTGGCAGCCACATTCCTTGCTATCTTCTTCGTGCCGCTCTTTTTTACGTTGGTCCGGAAGTTGTCTCAACGTGTCGGAGGGCGGCGACTGACGGCGCCGGGAACAGCAGAGACCCTGTTGCAGGGAAAAGAGGAGTACTGATGCGCGTCCTGATAGTGACAGTCCTGGCCGTCCTTGTCGCGGCTTGCGCGGTGGGGCCGGACTATTCCCGTCCGAGCGTTTCTACCTCCGACTCGTTCCGTATGGCGGAGAAGGATGGCGGAGCGGTCTTATCGATCGCCAATATGCCCTGGTGGGAGCTGCTCAAGGATGAAGAGTTGCAAAAGCTCATCCGGATTGCGCTCGAGGAGAATAAGGATTTGAAACGGGCTGTAGCGGCCGTCGAGGAATTTCAGGCGCGGTTGTTCGTTGCCCGCACGGACTTTGCTCCCCAAATGAGCGCAACGGCCAACGCTCCGTCCTTCGGCAGAAAGTCGAGTTTCTTGGTCCCGGGATTTCCCAACCCTTTCAACTATTACCTGCAAGGCAACCTCTCATGGGAACTCGATATCTGGGGCCGCATACGACGGTCGAACGAAGCGGCGAGAGGAGATTTGCTCGTGCGTGAGGAAGGCCGTCGGACAGTGGTTCTTCAGCTCGTCAGCGGTGTGGCCGAGGCCTATTTCGAATTGCTTCAATTCGATATGCAGCTGGATATTGCCAAACGGACGCTGAAATCCTGGGAGGAGTCGGTTCATATCGCCCAGGCTCGCCTCCGCCAGGGCGTCATCTCGAAGCTGGATGCCGATCAGTTCGAAGCCGAGCGGGCAAACGCGGCGGCGCGCGCAGCCGAGCTGGAACGGCAGAAGATCCAGAAAGAAAACCAGCTCAGTGTCTTGCTGGGACGAAACCCGGGCCAGATCGCCCGAGGTCGTTCCTTGACCGAACAGATCATGCCGCCCGCCGTGCCGCCCGGCCTCCCATCGGATCTGTTGCAGCGCCGCCCTGATATCGTTCAGGCCGAGCAGAATCTCGCAGCGGCCACGGCGAGGATCGGTATGGCGAAGGCCGATCGGTTCCCCAAGCTCAGCATCACCGGACTTCTCGGTGTGGCCAGTCCCCATTTGTCTCGTCTTATCGCCGACGAAACGGTCTTCGGCGTGGCAGGTCCCAGTGTGACGGGACCGCTTCTCAATGCGCAGATCTTAGGGTTTCAGCAAGATGCGGTAGAAGCCCAAGCCCGCCAGGCCGTCGCCCAGTACGAACAATCGATCCTTGTGGCATTTCGAGAAGTGGAGGATGCATTGGTGGCGGTGAGAACGGTTCGCGAGCAGCGTGACGCGCAGGCGCAGCAGGTTGAGGCCTTGCGTTCGGCGTTGCACCTGGCCAATCTTCGCTATAAAGGAGGCCTCGCCAACTATTTGGACGTCCTCATCGCTCAACGAAATCTTTTCGAGGCGGAACTGGCGTTGACCGGAACCCACCGGCTTCATCTCGTCTCGATTGTGCAGTTATATAAGGCGTTGGGGGGCGGATGGTCGCCGGATGAAGCGGGTCGTGAGCGGCCGGCTTCGTCTGCGCAGCCGGGAGGGCAGGAGTGAAGTGATGCAGGGCAGTGAGTTCCCACCGATGGTCTATTCACGACCTTCACGAAGGAGGTAGCCATGGCGAAACGCACGACACAGAAAGAGGAAAGGCCGCGAATGAAGCGCATCATATTCGGAAAAGGAGCGTCCGCTTCCCGCGGGCCATCGCAGAGCGAAATCGAGCGGCGCGCCTACGAGATTTTCCTCGAACGCGGCGGAACCGACGGACATGCCGAAGAGGATTGGTTCCAGGCGGAGGCTGAGCTTCGACGGGAGAAAGGACAGGCATGAGAGGCGATGATGGAAAAACCGGCTGACACGCAGCATCCTATTCATGATCTGCTCAAGAGGAGGTGGAGTCCGCGCGCCTTTTCCGACCGACAGGTCGAAGCGGAGAAGCTCCGCATTCTCTTCGAGGCAGCCCGGTGGGCGCCATCCTCCAACAACGAGCAGCCTTGGCGCTTCATCGTCGCAAGTAAAGATGATGAGACCGAGTGGAACAGGCTCTTTGCCTGTCTGGTGGAGGGCAATCGGAAATGGGCCTACCGTGCGCCGGTTCTGATATTGTCTGTAGCGAGCCTGAACTTTGAGGATGATTCCAAGCCGAACAGACATGCCCTTCACGACACCGGCATGGCGGTCGAGAATCTGGTGCTCCAGGCAACGGCGCTCGGACTCGCAACGCATCAGATGGCGGGCTTCGATGCGGAGAAGGCACGCACCGACCTCAAAATCCCGTCGGGCCACGAGCCGGTTGCGATGATCGCGGTGGGCTATCCCGGTGACCCGACTTCCCTTTCAAGCCGGCTACGCGAGCGAGAATTGCGGCCGCGAATCCGGCGACCTATTTCAGAGTGGGCATTTTCCGGACTGTGGGGAATGCCCCTGCGATAACAGAATCATGGAGGAGGTAAGCGATGGCGTCGTTGAGCGGAAAAGTGGCGATTGTGACCGGGGCCTCCAACGGAATCGGTCGGGCGATCGCAGAACGGTTGGCCGAAGATGGCGCCATAGTCGTCGTGAACTACAACCACAACGGTGAAAAGGCCAGGCAGGTCGTCACGGGCATTCAGGCCAAGGGTGGAAAGGCCGTAGCCGTTCAATCGGACATGAGCCTGGTCGTAGAGGCGCGCCGACTTGTGATCGAGACGGTGAAACAATTTGGCCGGCTCGACATTCTCGTCAACAATGCCGGATGGTTTATGCCCAAGTCGCTCCGTGATACAACGGAGGCGGATTTTGATCACATCATCGCTTTGAACGCCAAGGGTCCGTACTTCGCGATGCAAGAAGCAGCCGGTGTGCTCAAAGAGGGTGGCCGTATCGTGAATATCTCGACCGATGGTACCCATTTGAGTTTTCCTGGTGCAACGGCGTACCTCGGCAGCAAAGGGGCGCTGGAGCAGTATACAAAAGGACTGGCACAGGAACTCGCTCAGAGAGGTATTACGGTCAATACGGTGTCGCCGGGCTTTACAGAGACTGGCATGATGACGGAGCAGTATCGGCAGATCGGCATAGAGATGTCGCCGTTGAAACGGCTCGGTCTCCCCAGGGACATCGCCGACGTAGTGGCATTCGTCGTCAGTGAGGAGGCGCGGTGGTTGACGGGGCAGAATATACACGCGGGCGGCGGCATTGTCATGTAGCAGGATGCTGAGAAAGGGAGGATGGGGTAGCTGGGACGATCCTCGTGCTCGCGCAACGCGCGGCCTCAGAAGGATGGAAGGGTAGCCTAGTCGTCCTCCTGCTCGCGGAACGCGCACGATAGGAATGTGCTCGTTCGACGCGGGCAATCGAGGATCAACCAGGCTACCCTTGGAGGTGAAATGAGAATTTGAGAGAACGCGCGCCCTCAGAAGGGCCTCGTTCGACGGCCGCACTCAGACCAACACGGGTACCCTTCACAGGGAGAAGACGCTAGCAGGCTTGGAAGGATCATATTTGGTCACTCGCTGCGACCCTGCTTGGGACAAGGCACGTCCTTGGGTAAAGAGGCTGTCTTGGCAGACTCCGGGCGGGCGCGTGAATTAACCGCCGGGGTTGGGCGGGTGCTCTCATCCCGAACGTGCGACAAATCAGACGTCCACAGTGCCTCTAAGCAGTAGAGTATTTCCAGATGTCAGGGATAGGCGCGAAGGTTCTGAGGTGAATCGACAAGCACCGGAAATCAGGCATCTGTCCAAGGCTGATCCGGTCATGCGACGGTTGATCCGGGAAGTGGGCCCCTTCACCTTGACCCCGCAAGCGAAGCGGTCGCCGTTTGAATCGTTGGCGCGAGCGATCGCTTACCAACAGCTGCACGAAAAAGCGGCGGAGAGTATTTTGCGCCGATTTGTGGCCTTGTTCCCAAGAGGACGGTTTCCTCGACCGGACGATCTTCTCGCGATGGACGAGCACGCGATTCGTGGCGCAGGATTTTCACAAGCCAAGGTTGCGGCGCTTCGCGATCTGGCAGCCAAGACCCTCGATGGCACCGTGCCGACCAGTGTCATCGCGCGGAAGCTGGATGACGAGGCGATCATCGAGCGGCTGATCGCGGTCCGTGGAATTGGCCGCTGGACGGTCGAAATGCTGCTGATCTTCCAACTGGGTCGTCCGGATGTCCTACCGATTGACGACTTCGGTCTGCGCAACGGGTTCCGCATTGTCTATAATCGGCGTTCGATGCCGAACCCGAAAGAAGTGCTACGGTACGGCGAGCGTTGGAGGCCGTACAGGACTGCTGCCGCTTGGTATCTCTGGAGAGCAGCCGATCGCGCAAGGGCAACCAAAAACATGTCGAGCCTCGACACATAACGGTTGAGCCATGGCCGATGAGACAAAACGACTCGACTCGAATGTCGCAGGCAACTTTTTTGTCGACGCGACTTGCATCAACTGCGATACCTGCCGGCAGCTGGCGCCGGAGAGTTTCGAGGAAGTTGGAAGTTTTTCAGCAGTCACCCGACAGCCCACCGATGAGAGACAGTCTCATCAGGCCTATCAAGCGCTCCTTGCTTGCCCGGTCGGCTCGATCGGCGCCGGGCGCAGTGACCAGCTTCTGATGAAAAAAGCCATGATGAGCTTCCCGCTCCAACTTGAAGACGAGGTGTCGTATTGCGGATTTAATTCTGAGAAGTCGTTCGGTGCGAATAGTTTCTTCGTCCAACATCCGGACGGCAACTGGCTCATCGACTCACCGCGTTACCTCAAACATCTCGTCGAGGCATTTGAACGAAGAGGCGGCATCGCGTATATCTTCCTCACGCACAAGGACGATGTCGCCGATGCAGAGAAATATGCCGCACACTTCGGCGCGCAACGGATGATTCATCGCGCGGACATCGAAGCGGCGCCGGATGCGGAGTGGGTGATCGAAGGAGTTGACAGTATACAAGTCATGCCGCAGTTTCGGGTTATTCCTGTGCCCGGCCACACGGCGGGCAGCATGGCGCTTCTCTACAAGGACCGGTTCCTCTTCACGGGGGATCATCTCTGGTGGGATTCCGCCCAGAATATGCTCGGTGCTCCGAGCCGGCTGGTGTGGAGGAAGCATGTGCTTGTGGACTCCATCAAGAAGCTACTCGACTATCCATTCGAATGGGTGCTGGCAGGGCACGGGGATCGGGCACGCTTGCCGGCTGACGAAATGCGCGCACAGCTGCAGGCACTGGTCGAGCGCCGCAGGCCGACCAGAGTATTCCCATAGCGATGTTCACAAGTCTCACCCGGTGGATCGACCGTAACATTCTTTCCCTCGGCCGTGAGATGCGGCTCTCCTATCTGCCGCCTCTCATGGTCTACATGGCGTACGGGATTTCCGGTCTCACAGGCATCGTTGGAACCTTCTTCGTCAAGGATTACCTCGGCCTCTCCGCTTCGTTTCTTGCGGCGCTGGGATTCTGGGCAGGCATTCCCTGGGCACTCAAGATGCCGATCGGGCATCTGGTCGACCTCCTTTGGCGCTGGAAAGGTTGGCTTGTCGGTCTGGGAGCCGCGCTGCTTGCAGCCAGCCTTGGGATCATGGCGGCATTGATCGGGAGTCGAGAAGCGATGACCTCTATCCTGTCAGCAGAGGTCTGGTATGTGGTCAGCACATTGTTGGGACCGATCGGATATGTCGTGCAGGACGCAGTGGCGGATGCGATGACGGTCGAAGCGGTCCCGCGTGTGGATGATCGCGGCCAGCCGTTCGACCAACCAACACTCAAGCTCATGCATACCACCATGCAGACGCTCGGGCGGGTGGCGATCATCGGTGGCGGGATTCTGGTGGCGCTGGTCAATGTGTATGTCTTCTCGGGAGTCGACGGACTTGCACAAACCGAGATCGTTCGTCTCTATAAGCAAGTCTATCTGATGGCGCTCGTCATCCCGTTTATTTCAGTCTTCGGGCTGGCGATGGCTTGGTGGCTACGGCGACAGCAGCGGCAACAGCTCACTCAACAGGGCTTCTCGCGTGAACAGGCCGGGCAGATGATGGACGCACGGGAATCGTTGGGTGAACCTACGAGGCCCAACTGGTGGATTCTGGGCGGGAGCATCGTCTTCGTTCTGTTCACACTCACGGTCGGATTCGGCGGTTTCTCCTATAGCGAAGAGATTGTCTTTGCCGGCTCGATGGCCATCGTCTTGTTCTTGATGACGAGACTGATTCGAGAGCTGGAGCCGGACAAGCGATTCACGTTGGTCGGAACGGCGGTCGTGATCTTTATGTTCCGTGCGATTCCCGGCACGGGACCGGGAGCGACGTGGTGGATGATCGACCAGCTGAAGTTCGATCAGCAGTTTCTCTCCATCCTCTCGCTTATCGGCAGCGCGCTCACCTTGGTTGGCATGTTCGTCTTTCGCCGCTTCATGGCAGAGCGTTCGATTGCCTATGTTGTGGGATTTCTCACCGTGATCGGCACCATTCTGACCCTCCCGATCGTGAGCATGTTCTACGGCTTTCACGAATGGACGGCGAGCATGACCGGCGGGGTTGTCGATGCGCGATTCATTGCGCTGATCGATACGGCTTTAGAATCGCCCCTCGGTCAGATTTCTATGATTCCCATGCTTGCCTGGATCGCGAACTCTGCGCCCGCAAACCTGAAGGCCACCTTCTTTGCCGTCATGGCTTCATTTACCAATCTGGCCCTGTCGTTGAGTCAGCTCGGCACCAAGTACATGAATGAAATCTTCGTGGTCAGTCGTGAAATCCGTGACCAGGCCTCCGGCGCCATTCAAACGCCTGCCGACTACAGCCAACTCGGCTCGCTCCTCATCGCGCAACTCCTGCTCGGCCTTGCCCTACCCTTCGCCGCGATAGTGTTTGCGAAGGTGACCCGCTTCAAAAGCGCATAGCAGGATGTTGAAAACCGCAACGTTGTTCACCCGCCTCCCCGGCGCACCAAGACGCGCCTTGCCTCGGGCCGCGTTCTCGCGTCGCTCAACGCTTCAACGTACATTAGGAGTCGGAATCACTGAGGGACTTTTCCGTTCGCCAAGAGCAATTCCAAGGGCGAACGGCCCACACGAAGTGCGGTTTGTACCTCTTCGGCATCTCGCTCGCTGCGGCCTTGTCGGACGACGCTTTTGAACATCCTGCGATTCTGTGATTTCGCCACGAACCGTCGCGGGAAAAGGGGTCGCACCGTTGTCCGCCAATCCTAGCCCATCCCTGGCATCCCCTTGATCTATGCGGTATCATGGGCATCTAGAAGATGCGTCGCTCGTGAAACGTGAAGCGTATCTCGCATATGGAGAGAGCTTGTGTCCCGCGCTTCACGAATGACGATTCACGAATCACGTTCACCAAGAAAGGGGGGCGACCGGTTTCGACGAGGATACCGATGTCACTGTCGCATGTCGAGCTCCTGGGGACTCGTTAAACCTCTAGGAAAATGCAACTGCCAATCAAGAACTGGCACTCGCGGCTTAAGCCGTGACGTCTCTTCACCTGAGGCCCGCGGGGGTGAATGGGGCGCGATGCAGCGGGCTGGTCCCCGGCTGGTGCTCAGCGGCTGAGGACGAGAACTTTCTGGGCTAGCGGCCAGTCTAAGCCTGCCGATGGGCGTGGGTGGCGGCGAAATATAAACGATCGGCTACACATGTAGACGCAGCGCACTGACGATCTTCGGACCCGGGTTCAACTCCCGGCGCCTCCACCATACAGAGCTCGCTCGACCCGGAGCCATATGATGGTTCCGGGCGACGGGATAAAACACCTCCAGTAAATCCCAATCATTTGCGCGTGCGTTCCGGCCGCTCATGGGGCGAAGCCTCTCTTCCTTGATGCCGCCGCATAAACACCTCCACTGACCATTTAGTTCCTTGCGCGACCCCGCGCCTCCAATATATATACGCGGGGATATTTCATTACCTCCAGTAGGATATGATGGCACTTCGTGCGTGCCGCTGGCCTCTTTATCTGATTATCGTAGTTGAGGCCAGCGGATAAACCCCTCAAGGGTTTGTCTCCGAATATGCGCGCCCCCAAAGGAGAGGAGCAGGGTTGTCTTGGCTTCCCTCTGGATTTATCCTTGCTCGATTCGGTACCCTGCTCGAATACGAGTGGCGCTGCAGTCGCTCACTTGTGATGACGGATATTGTCCATGAAGTCAGATCGATACAGGGTTCATGCGATGTTTTGCAGTCTGTTGTTTATGGTCTGGCTCACCTTTGGGCTCGCATGGGCCAACGAAGCGGTTCCGGGTAAGCCGGATCCTGATGTGGCTCCGGTACCCCCGAAACCACGCGGGGCTGCGAATGGGACAAAACATATAGATAAGAATGCCCCAGCAGTTCGGGCGGGAACTGCCCCCAAGCCAGCTGGCACGCCTCACCTGTCAGGCACTATTATAGGCAAGGACGGCGCGCCGATGGTGCTGGTGCCGGCGGGGGAGTTTCTGATGGGGAGTGATGAGGGCGATGACGATGAACAGCCGGTCCATCGCGTCTATCTCGACAGCTTTTATCTAGACACCTTCGAAGTGACGAACGGGCGGTTTGCGAAGTTTGTCGCGGCCATTGGGAGTGAGCCGCCGTGGGGCTTCGCCGATCGGGAGACGCCGGTACTCTACGCGGACCATCCAGTGCGCTGGGTGAACTGGATGGAGGCGACCGGCTATTGTCTGTGGGCGGGGAAACGCTTGCCGACCGAAGCGGAGTGGGAGAAGGCGGCTCGTGGAACCGATGGTCGTCTGTACCCGTGGGGAAACGGCCCGCCGACGCCGCTGCAAGCGGTTTTTGGGTTGAAAGAAGGGGCAGAGACGGTGGCACCCATAGGCGATCGCGACAAGGGGATCAGCCCCTACGGGATCCACGACTTGGCTGGCAATCTTTATGAGTGGGTGGCCGACTGGTACGACGACGCGTTCTACACAACACAGCCCGCCGTCAATCCGCGCGGCCCGGCGGCGGGTACAGCCAAGGGGCAACGGGGCGGCTCGTATATCAATAGCCCTTATCGACTGCGGACCACCTTTCGGACAAAAGGCGATCCCACGGAGCATGATCCGCACGTCGGCTTTCGCTGCGCCCAAGACGCCCCCGCGCTGTCCGAGGCCAGCCACCCCTAGCGTTTGGGACTGCCGGCCATGAGGGGATAGAGCAGGCCGGCGATCGCCCCCCCGAG
>DATIAT010000081.1:0-3535 GCA_035457905.1 Nitrospiraceae bacterium | reverse complement strand
TGTCCCTTATTTTCTGCATTTGGTCCGGAGCCGATTCGCACGCGCCTGGCCATCGGCCAGGCGAAAGTGTTGGTCACGACGGTTCCGCTCTATCAGCGGAAGGTCGCGGCGATTCGCGATGCAGTTTCCAGCCTTGAACACGTCCTCCTCATCGGTGAAGACGGGCAAGCCATCGCCATCCAAAACACAAAAGACTTTCGCGCCCTCATGGACCAGGCCAGTTCGTCTTATACGATCGGGCCGACTGACCCCGCAGACACGGCGCTGCTTCACTTTACGAGCGGAACGACTGGCACACCGAAGGGCGCGATACATGTACATCAAGCCGTCGTTGCGCACCATCTCACGGGTAAATATGCGTTGGACTTCCACAAGGAGGACGTATTCTGGTGTACGGCGGATCCCGGTTGGGTGACGGGTACCTCATACGGGATCATCGCTCCTCTGACGAACGGGATCACCAGTGTTGTGGATGAAGCGGACTTCGAGGCCGAACGCTGGTATCGCATCCTGCAGGACCATCGCGTGTCGATCTGGTATACGGCTCCCACAGCCATTCGCATGATGATGAAGAGTGGGACCGATCTGGTGAAGAAGTTCGATCTACGTTCTCTGCGATTTCTCGCTAGTGTCGGCGAACCGCTGAACCCAGAAGCCGTCGTGTGGGGTCAGGAGGCGTTTGGACGCCCCTTTCACGACAACTGGTGGCAAACCGAAACAGGCGGCATCATGATCGCAAATTTCGCTTCGATGGATGTGAAACCGGGATCAATGGGGCGCCCCTTACCAGGCATCGAGGCTGCCATCGTCAAGAGAACCGACACTGGCGTGGAGGTGATGGAGAAACCAAAAGTCCAGGGAGAATTGGCGTTGCGACCTGGTTGGCCTTCCATGTTCCGTGGATATTGGAACGAACCGGAACGGTACAAGAAATGTTTTGCAGGGGGGTGGTACCTCACAGGTGATCTGGCCAAACGCGATGAGGACGGGTACTACTGGTTTGTCGGGCGGGCGGACGATGTGATCAAGACTTCCGGACATTTGATCGGTCCGTTCGAGGTGGAGAGTATCCTGCTTGAACACAAAGCGGTGGCCGAGGCCGGTGTCATCGGCAAACCGGATCCAGTCGCACTGGAGGTCGTCAAGGCATTTGTCTCACTCAAGGATGGGTACGAACCGACTGAGTCGCTTCGCCGCGATTTGCTCGGCTTTGCCCGCGCTCGTCTCGGTGCCGTGGTGGCGCCGAAAGAAATTACCTTCCTGCCGTCTCTCCCCAAGACGCGCAGTGGCAAAATCATGCGGCGACTGTTGAAAGCCAGGGAACTGGGCTTACCGGAAGGCGATACCTCCACACTGGAATCAACCTAAGGACGTAGGAGCTTTAACCGTCACCAATCGCGGGACCAAGATCATGAGCGATATTGATCGTGACCACGCATTGTGGTTATTGCACCAAATGCTGCGAATCCGGCGTTTCGAAGAAAAGTGTGCGGAGTTCTATAGCCGTGGGAAAATTCGTGGCTTTCTCCACTTGTATATCGGAGAAGAAGCGGTCGCTGTCGGTGCGATGCCGGCTTTCGCTCTCGACGATGCCATCGTGGCGACCTATCGCGAACACGGCCATTCGCTCGTGCGTGGCACACCGATGCGCCAATTGATGGCGGAGCTGTATGGGAAGGTCACAGGCTGTGCAAAGGGGCGCGGGGGGTCTATGCACTTCTTTGATGCCGCGCGCCGGTTTTATGGAGGGCTGGCAATAGTAGGAGGCGGCTTACCTGTGGCCGTCGGGCTTGCGCTGGCCGATAAGTTGCAGAATCGGTCACGGGTCACAGCCTGTTTCTTCGGCGATGGGGCCGTGGCAGAGGGCGAATTTCACGAGTCGCTTAACCTCGCGGCGCTTTGGAAACTCCCGGTAATGTTCCTCTGCGAGAACAATCTTTTTGCGATGGGCACCGCGCTGGCCCGCCATCAATCTCAGACGGACATCGTGCGCAAAGCCGACGCCTATGCGATTCCGGCGGAGGCCGTCGATGGCATGGACGTGCTTGCGGTGGAGTCTGCCACAAGAAAAGCCGTCGACTTCGTGAGGCAAGGTGGGGGTCCCTATCTGATCGAATACCGCACGTACCGCTTTCGCGCCCATTCCATGTACGACGCTGAACTGTACCGGTCCAAACAGGAGGTCGCACTATGGAAACAGCGGGACCCCATCACCATGTTGGAGCGACAGCTCCGCGTGAATGGTCTTGTCGTGGATGGCGAAACCCCCAAGATGGAATCTGTCATCGCGGACGAAATCGCGGACGCAGAGGCTTTCGCTGAGGCAGGAACGTGGGAACCGCTCGAAGACTTGACCAAGGATGTGTATTCACCGGCGAAGCCGAGAGGCTAGGGGCACGTAATGGGAAAGATGACCTATCGCGACGCAGTGCGCGCGGGAATGCGTGAAGCATTGCTAAGCGATCCGCGAGTGTTTCTTATGGGAGAGGATGTGGGATGTTACGGCGGGACCTACGCCTGCAGCAAGGGGTTCTTGGAAGAATTCGGACCGGAACGCATTCGCGACACGCCGCTTTCCGAATCCACCTTTGTCGGTGCGGGCATCGGAGCGGCACTTGGCGGTATGCGTCCTATCGTCGAAGTGATGACCGTGAACTTCAGTTTGCTGGCGCTGGACCAGATCGTGAACAATGCGGCGACGATTCGGCACATGTCGGGCGGACAGTTCAGCATTCCATTAATTGTGCGCATTGCCACCGGAGCCGGACGACAAGTCGCCGCGCAACACTCCCACAGTTTTGAGGGATGGTACGCCCATATCCCTGGCATTACAGTCCTCACTCCTGCGACGGTGACCGATGCGAAAAGCATGCTCTTGACCGCCTTGAAGGAACCAGATCCGGTCTTCATCTTCGAGCATGCGTATCTTTATCCGATGGAGGGAGAACTCGACGAAGCGCTCTCCGTCGATATTTCGACCGCTGCTGTGCGGCGCGTGGGGAAAGACGTGAGCCTGATCACATTCGGCGGCTCACTATGGAAAGCATTGCAGGCGGCCAATATTCTTTTCGAGGAAGGCATTGATGCCGAGGTTGTTGATCTCCGCGTCCTGCGGCCACTTGACCAAGCCACCATTCTCAGCTCGGTAAAGAAGACTCATCGAGCCGTCGTCATCGACGAAGCGTGGCGGACCGGAAGTTTTGCCGCTGAAGTCAGTGCGCAGATCATGGAAGGAGCCTTTTACGATCTCGACGGCCCGGTTGCCCGAGTCTGCAGCGCGGAAGTGCCTGTTCCTTATCCCAAGCATCTCGAAGACGCCGCGCTCCCCAGCGTGGAAGGCATCATGAAAGCCGTTCATGACCTCCGGGGAAAAGGATAGGTGAGTGGGGTGTGGTATGGCTGAATTCGTCATGCCGATTCTCGGCTCCGACATGACCGAGGGGAAACTCGTCGAATGGAAAAAGAAGACAGGCGAGCGGGTAGCGAAAGGCGAGATCATCGCCGAAGTCGATACCGACAAAGCCACGATCGAGAT
>DATIAT010000080.1:0-2708 GCA_035457905.1 Nitrospiraceae bacterium | reverse complement strand
GATCAATGCAAACGAAGACACGTTGGTGCGCGTCGATCACATCCATCTCAATGGCGGCGAATTGGGATTCGTCAACCAAGCCGCCAAACCCCAGTACCGGATCTACGTGGCTGATGCCGACGTGACTCTGGAACGGTATAGCAGTCGATTGCGGGATGGACCTGTGTCGGTGGGGGTTCGGGGGAAGTTCATGGGGTCGGGCGACACTGAAATCTCCGGCGTGGTGCGTCCACCAACGGAGTCCCCGGACCTTGAGCTCAAACTAAAAATCGCCGGTACGCAGATCCGGTCGATGAACAACATGCTGCGCGCGCACGGTAATTTTGATGTGACGGCAGGCGTCTTCTCCTGCTATTCCGAAATCAGACTCGACGATGGTTCAATTCGAGGTTATGTGAAGCCGTTGGTGAGAAAGCTGAATGTATACGATCCTGCACAGGATCGAGACAAGAAAGCGCTGGACAAGTTGAGGGAGGGGGCGTTAGAGGATCTTTCGACCTTACTTGAAAATATTCCGCGAGATGAAGTGGCCACCAAGGCGGATGTGTCGGGACAGATGCCTCAGCCCCGCACGGAAACGGTCCAAATTGTCGTCGGCCTCATCCAGAATGCGTTCTTTAAGGCCATCCTGCCGGGCTTTGAGCGGGAATTTGCCTCAAAATAAATCTTGAGAGCTCTCGTTTCGAATTTCAGTTCCCTCTCTATTCTTAAGTGTGCGGACGATTTGTGGACTTCGTGTCGCAGGCTATTAGAATAGGATGGGTGGAAAATCTGCCCACTCTACGGTGGCGGGGCGCAAATTCGACACCTTCAAGGATGCCCTCGGACTAAGCGAGCATTACGGAGGAGCGAGGCATCCGCCGAGGCTTGGCCGGGAAGGAACGCTGGAACTGACCGAAGATCACGGTTGAAAACAACCGTGCCTGAGAGAATTCCAGAAGGGCGCTCAGGCTGCACAGCTGTTCACCTGTGCGCTGATTCCGCCCGGCCAAGCCCGGAAGGATCGCTCGGAGAGGTACGGCGAGCGAGACCGAGGGCATCCCAAGTATGTCAACCGCTCCATTCAGCGAAAGTTAGACTCAGCTAGGGCTCGACCGTCACGTCCACAAATGCCGGCATGCTGTCCGCGCCTTTCTTATCCGTGACTCTCAGCCTGAAGCGGAAGAGTTTGGGCTCGGAGACGAATGGTGCAAGGAAAGAGGCCTTCGGCATGTTGAGATCCAGGAGCGGCACTTTTGCTCCGCGCACCTGGCTCCAGGTATAAAACAACGCTTCCCCTTCAGGATCTCGGCTGGCCAAGCCGTTGAGCTCGACTTTTGTTCCGGATTTGACGGTGCGATTCTCACCGGCCACGGCCACGGGTGGCTCATTGGGTTCATCGCCCACGGACACGGTCACGTCCAACGACGCCTGTTTCCCGCGGTTCTTCACCGTCAGGACGGTTTTCCCGTTGCCCACGATCTTGAGCATGCCGTTCGGCAGCACCTGGATCACCGTGTCGTTCGAAGAATGATACGTGGTCCCGCTCGATGGGGCGGTTAACGGCCTCACGACGCCATCAGCAAAATCCCCCACCACAGGGAGTTCGAAGATCTTGCCCAGCACATCCACTTGTCCGTAGGTGGCCAATTGCCCCTCGCGTCCCAGCAGCAAGGGCTTGTCAGTTTCGAAATCGATGCGCTCGAGCTTGGCATCCGGTTCGGCATTGACGATGATTTCATCGAACACCGTTCGGCTTCCCAATCTCCCTCGTGAAATCTCGGCGACTGCGAGCAGTCGCATCGGGCCGATCGCCTCAGAAGGAACCTTCAAGGGACCGCCGAAGGCCGGATCCTTGTCCCCGGTGGAGACCAATACGGGAAGCGAGACGACGGAACCGCCTACGACAGTATCCTTCTGAAGAAATTTATCAACCGAGATCTTTGCGTCGGAGCTCGACGACTCCGCCGCGCCTTCATCCTGCAGGACGAGGGTCTCGTCCTGCTCTCGATACCAATAATACCGAACCTTGATGATGCCGATGTCGTTGCCTAAGTCCACATGAGCGGTCACGGTTTTCCCCGAGGTCAGCTTGGCTCCTTCCGACGGCTCTGTGATCTTAAAGGCATGCGCCGGAGAAGCAAATGGAAGACAAAAAAAGCCGACAATGGGAAGAACTGCCAGAGCCAACGCCTCACGCGTCACGCTTACCGGTTCACGATTCATGATCACCTCGTCAGATGGAATGGCACGTCAGTGAGGACGACGCGATCTCTAAATAAGAGAGCGCCTTTGAGCAGCAGCGCTCGTTGATTGTGCAAGATATTCTGCCACCAACGCGCCGGCAGAATCTCCGGCAGCACGACGGTAATCCAACATTCCGGATCTTTCTCGAGGTTCTCTTCAATATAGTCTAGGAGCGCGCCGAGGATCGATCGGTAGGGAGACGGCAGTACAATAAGAGGCACGCCACATCCCCATTGCGCCCACTTCATTTCCACGACGGCCGTTTCTTCTTTGTCGACATCGATGAGCACCGCGCGCACCTCGCCCCCGCGGCTTCGGGCATAGTCGACGGCCCGAACCACGGCCTTGTTGACGGCACCGATGGGAATCAGGATGAGATTCCGACGCGGGCGGGGGGGACGGGCATCGCGCGAGAGTTGAACCTGCTCGGACACCGCCTTGTAATGGGAGCGAATGGCCCGGAACATCATAATGAGAGCGGC
>DATIAT010000079.1:0-11245 GCA_035457905.1 Nitrospiraceae bacterium | reverse complement strand
CGATGTGGACCCGACCGGCTCCGTTTCAAGAGATCGCCAACCGCTACCCCTGTTTCATCACAGACCTCTTGGAGTGGTATGGAAGGGATAATATGCTGGTCCTTTTTCGTTAGGATGTCAACCACGGGACTGGCCCGCTATTCACGATCTTCCACCATCGAAGGCATTTCCCCATTATGGTAGGCTCGTGGCGCGTTGGATGACAGAGGAAGAGAAGCTGCACTATGAACCCTGGCTATCGGATCATCATCCTGGACGAGGCCGGTGTCTTGGTTTCAGAATTTCAGCTGACCGAGAACGCCCTGGCTCAGCCGGAGGCATTTGTGGCAGCGCTCAAGCAATCAATCGAGGATGTTGAAGAAGAGGAGCCATGATATGCAATACGTTCATCTCGGCCGGTCGGGAGTGAGAGTCAGCCGGCTCTGTCTCGGCACGATGAACTTCGGTCCCGAGACGAGCGAGGCGGATAGTTTCGCCATCATGGATCGTGCACTGGAGTTAGGCCTTAACTTCTTCGACACGGCAAACGTCTATGGATGGAAAATAGGGGAGGGGTGGACGGAACAGATTGTGGGACGATGGTTTGCTCAAGGTGGAGGAAGGCGTGAAAAGGTCGTCCTGGCGACGAAGGTGTTCGGCCGTATGGGTGACTGGCCGAATCAATCCCGCTTATCCGCCTTGCATATCAGACGGGCCTGCGAAGCGAGCCTGCGACGCCTTCAGACCGACTGCATCGACCTCTATCAGATGCATCACGTCGATCGTGAGACGCCCTGGGAAGAAATCTGGCAGGCGATGGAACAGTTGGTTCAGGAAGGCAAGATTCTCTATGTCGGCAGCAGTAACTTTGCCGGATGGCACATGGCCCAAGCGCAGGAATCGGCTCGGAGTCGCCACTTCCTCGGCCTTGTGTCGGAGCAGAGTCTCTATAATTTGAATGAGCGGACGATCGAATTGGAAGTCATTCCGGCCTGCGAAGCCTACGGTATCGGCCTGATTCCCTGGAGCCCCCTTGCGCGGGGGCTCTTGGCCGGAGCATTGACGCCGGCACATGTCGGTCGACGCGCGGGCGAGGATGTGAAGAAAGACATCGAAAAGTTTCGTCCGAGACTGGAAGCCTACGAGACACTGTGCTCACAACTCGGCGAGCGTCCAGCCGATGTAGCCCTTGCCTGGCTACTGCATCAAGAGGCGGTTACATCGCCGATTATCGGACCGCGCACGATGGAGCAATTGAACGGAACGATGCGGGCCCTGAGTTTGACGTTCAGCAGAGAAATGTTGAAACGACTCGATGAGATCTTCCCCGGCCCTGGCGGGCCGGCCCCGGAAGCCTACGCCTGGTAAAGCCAGACACGCGAGTGCTAGGGAGCGGCACGGCAGCTATTCATCTCTTTGCGGACCAGTTCCTCAGCCTTCAGCCAGTCTTCTAAGTCCCGATCTCCTTGGCGCCCCCGTTGTTCATAGAGTTCGTAAGCTTTCTTCGCAATTCGTTCTCTCACTTCATCGGTATACTTTTGCATGGATTCAGGTTCATGCGGTAAGTTCCGCTCCTCCGCGTGATGGGTGTCAGGATTTTTTGGGTTCATGCGGTTCCCTCCTTCGACACGAGTCTCTGCTTGTACTATATCAGCCAAACGACATGACTGCGCCAGGAATTCGGCTGCCTTGCATCATCAATTCCAGTGCTTCTAGAATAGGCGCCCTGGCGAGATCATTATGCCCTTTCCAAGTCATCCCTGCCACCGCCTTCCCGCGCCACGCTCGGTGACCGCCCACGCAGGTCCATTCCATAAGCTGTCCCTAACCTACCTCTTCGGGTGCTGGTCACTGATCATGTTTCTGACAATGAGTAGTGGAGCAGCCTGTGCGGAATGGGTCCTGGCGACCGGCAACGACGAAACAGGACTATTGGTCTATATCGACCCGGATTCCATTCGCCGCAATGGAAACCTTGCGAAAATGTGGCAACTGTATGACTACAAGACTGTACAAACCGTGGCGGGAGATTCGTTGTTGTCTATGAAGCGATTCAACGAATACGACTGTGTAGAAGAACGTACACGCACGCTTGGGTATACGTGGTTCTCAGGCAACATGGGAAGCGGTAAAGTGGTGTTCAGTACTCCTGAAGTCCAACAGTGGGAGCCGATCGGATCTCGCACCATCAATCACACCCTGTGGAAAGTAGCGTGTGACAGGAAACAACCAGGCGAGACAGACGGGACAGGCGGGACGAGCAAGAAAGGCCGTAAAAGTGAGTGAAGAGCGACTCTGCTGGAATGTTCTCTTATGAAGGACAGGCCTCCGCATACTCTTTCCGGCCTCTATATTATTCTCGACCCGTCGGTCTGGCCCGCGCGCCCTTTGACCGATGTGTTGAGAATGGCGACTGAAGCTGGTGCTTCCCTCTTCCAATATCGCAATAAGACCGCCTCGATGAAGGACGCCTATGTGGAAGCCATGGCGCTCCGACAAGCTGCGACAAAAGCCGGGGTTCTCTTCATCGTCAACGACCGTTGCGACTTGGCTTTGGCCGTGGATGCCGATGGAGTGCATCTGGGGCAGGAAGATCTGTCCCTAGACCTGGCAAGGAAAGTAATGGGTCCGTCCAAGCTGATCGGAATCTCTACACACAATCCCGATCAGGTGCGGCAAGCCATCAGAGGAAAACCTGATTATCTTGGCTTTGGTCCTATCTTCAAACCTGGTTCCAAAGAAGACCACGACCCGGTGGTCGGGCTTGAGGGATTACGGGCGATACGCTCGCTCACGTCGTTGCCTGTCTTCGCTATCGGTGGCATTCAAATCGATCAGGTCAGCGAGGTCATGCGAGCAGGAGCTGACGGGGTCGCTGTCATCTCGGCAATCCTTAAAGTTCCGGATATCGGCTATGCCGTGAAAACGTTCCTTGCTCATATGTGAGCCCGCATGATCCGTGAAGTTTCTACTGCAAGCGCGGATACGCATTTGCACGCTTTCGTGACGAACCTTCATGAATAATACGGGCTAGAACCAACCTTGCCAGCTTCGTGATCGGAGCGGTCCGAGCGAGTCGTACCAGGCCATCGTTCCAATTTCGCTTCGCATTCGGAAAATAGGGCAGGGGCCCTACCACCGGAATCCCTGCAACCCGTCTGAGAAGACTCACGGTCGATTGTTCCTGCACGCGACCGATCTTCGTATGCACTGATCGGCATTGAGTCAAGACCACTGCCAGGATGGGAATCTTCCGACGGTGGAGTGCGTCAAGCGTCAGCATGGCATGATTGATTCCCCCCAGGCCGGATTGCCCAACCACAATCGTTGGCAACTTCATTCGATAGATTAAGTCTATCATGTTAAGTGATTGTGCGATTGGAACAAGAACACCTCCCGCTCCTTCCACCACCATCAATGTATGCTTCCGATGAAGAACACGGAACGCTTGCATGATGGTTTCAACCCGCACGTTCGTTCCAGCCGCTCGTGCCGCAGAAAACGGCGCCACCGGAAGTCGAAAAACATACGGACTCACTTCTGCCATTGGATCATGGCTTTCAGCTGCGATTTTCAATCGCACTCCATCGGACTGTGCCTTGGTCGTGCGCAACACCCCTGTCTCAATCGGTTTCATCACACCGACATCGATTCCTCGTTGAGTCAGACAAGTCACGAGCGCCGACGCAACAAGCGTTTTCCCCACACCTGTATCCGTAGCCGTGATAAAAACCCCTTGTCTCATTGGTATAGACTGATAGCTGATGGCAGATGGCGTATTGTTTAAGAAAAGAGATGCTTCATCTGATTACTCAATCGAACGTAGACTATCGGCTACCTGCCATCGGCCATACGCTCCTCTCATAGGAGGCGGCTGTCACAGTTCCAAACCTGCCCCGACACATCGGAAAGTTGAGCGAGATGCAAGACGGTCTTTGCTACTTCCTCTCGTGACGGCGCCCGGCCCAACGCATGGTCATTCCAACCTTTATCTGCCGGCATAGCTCCTTCGGACAGCTCCGTCTTCTGCCAGCCGGGCAGAATCAGATTCACCCGGACGTTGCCAGCCCCCCATTCTTGAGCTGCACTGTGGACGAGACCGATGAGACCTGCTTTTGAGGCTGCGTAGGCAGCTTGTCCTATCGAGCCGTGAAATCCGGCATTTGATCCAATCACAATAATCGATCCGTCGCCGCGGGCGAGGAGGGGAGGTGCCATGGCGCGAAGGCAGTGAAATGTTCCCGTCAGATTCGTGGCGATGACATCGGCCCAGTTTTCTTGCCGTTGCCTGAGCAGCAGATGACTTCCTCCGATTCCCGCATTGCAGACAAACACCGACGGTGCGGGCATTCGGCGGAGTGAGGCTTCCACCATCTGTTGCACTGATTGCGACTCACGAATGTCGGCTTCGTACAGCACCCCAGTTCCCCCTGCCGCTAGGACTTGCGCGAGCGTAGCCTCGGCCGCTGCCTTGTTTCGATGGTAATGAACGCCGACAGACCAGCCGGCTTCTGCAAAGGCCAGGCTGATCGCTCGACCGATGCCTCCTGACGCGCCAGTCACCAGCACCGCACGTTTCAAATTCAGTTGGTTCGTTTGGTTCATCTAGTTTATTTGGTTTGTCTGGTTTGTTCGGTTGACCAGGTCAACCAAATAAACCAAATAACGGGCAGAAGCAACTCCTTCCCTTGCCGCCTCCTGGCAGCCTGTGGTACGGTCACCGCATACATTCACGAGTGTAGAGTTTCAAGTATGTCGCTGACGAATCCAGGATACAGACGGGCCGTTGGCGCAGGGCTGGTGTTACTGCTTAGCTGCGTCTCCAGTTCGGCGCTCTTCGCCGCAGAAGATTCCAAGGTTATCGCCCAATCCGCTGACTATTTTCCCGATCAGATCGGGAACGAGTGGCACTATCGTGGCGAGATTACCGAAGGGCCTCTGCAAACAATCGGGCACAAATTGTTTTCCAATGTTTCCTCGGTCGTCGGCACGAAAACCCTCAACGGTATGACGGTCACCGTATTCCACGATACCAACCCCGGCAATCATGGTCCAACCGATAGTTTTTATCGGCGCGATAGTGTCGGCATTGTCTACTACGGATCGGACCCGGGCACGCCCTTTGAGAAACAACTCGTACCCTATCAAATCGTGCGCTTTCCGTTGAAGATCGCTTCCTCCTTCCCGCAATTCAACCGCAAACAGTTGGACTTCGGGACGGACCTGGATCGTGACGGCATCGACGAAAAGGCCGATGCGCAGGGCGATGCCACGGTGCTGGGAGAAGAATCGATCACCGTGCCGGCAGGCACATTCAAAAATGCCGTGAAGGTGGAGGCGCGCATGCACATGCAGATCTATCTCTCCGGTGCGAAGAGAACGACGCAGGGAACCGATGTCATGACTGCTTGGTTTGCAAAAGGTGTGGGCTTGGTCAAGTACGTGGAGCGGCAGGAACTTTCTTCGGTGGGAGACCGGGGTGTGGTCACCGATATTGTAGAGGAATTGGAATCGTACGAGATCAAGCCACCGAAGGCCTCACTCGGGCGGGGCGAATCCTCGACGGAGGGTCTGCTCGCTGACGACGCGGGCCACCACGAATTGCGTCAAGTACTCTTCACCACCCGCTTTCGCTCCGACTCCGGAAAATCGATGGCCTCCAAACGGCTGACGACTGACTAACGCTCCGGTGATCGGACGGTTCAGATAGAGATTCCCGACATCGAACCGCTGCCGGGCGAAGTCCAGATGAGCCGGGCTTCGTGAATAGACTCCACCGGTGAGGGCATAGGTCGTCGAATTCGCCAGGGCCAGCGCTTCTTGAAAGGACGAGGCTTTCATCACTGAAAGAACCGGACCGAAGATTTCCTCCTGGGCTATTCGATGCGTCGGCGCTACATCTGCGAAGACCGTCGGCCCAACATACCAGCCTGGTCCTTGCACGGTCCTTTCAACGAGCAGGCAGGCTTCCTTCTTGCCGATCTCGATATAGTCCTGAATTTTCGACTGCGCGCGTTGATCGATCACCGGTCCGACTTGTGTGCCGGGCTCTTCCGGATTTCCGACCTTCAGGCTCAGCACGGCCTCTTTGAGACGGCTCAGAAAACTGTCGTAGATCGACGCGTGCACGATCGCTCGCGAGCAGGCGGAACACTTCTGTCCTGCATAGCCCGTGAACGATGAGACTACTCCGGTAATCGCGTCATCGAGATCCGCCGTTTCATCTACGATGATTGCATTTTTTCCGCCCATTTCGGCCAGTACCCGCTTGACCATGTGTTGCCCAGGCACAAGCGATGCGGCCTCTTTCAGTATGCCGAGCCCTACGTCCTTCGAGCCGGTAAAGGCAATCGTCGCAATAGCGGGATGCTGCGCCAACGCACGCCCGATGTCCGGCCCACCCGGAACACAGCAGAGGACCGCTTCCAGCACGCCGGCTTCACGCAGGATCTCTGTGAGCCAGTACCCCATCATCGGTGACCGCTCGGAGGGCTTGAAGATCACGGGATTTCCGGTCACGAGCGCTGCTGACACCATGCCGGCGGGAATCGCCAGCGGAAAGTTCCACGGAGCGATGACCGCTGTTACTCCGCGAGGGCTATACAGGCGCTCATTCAGTTCACCCGGTTCCTGTCCTAACCGTTTTGGAGAAGCGATTCTGCTCCAGTCTGCCGCATAAAATTCTAAAAAGTCGATCGCTTCAGCAAGATCGGCATCCGCCTCACGCCACGGTTTCCCGCACTCCACTATCTCCCATGCCGCCAACTGATCGCGCCGTCCCCGCATCAGCGACGCGGCGGTGCGCAGGATATCCACTCGTCGTTCAGTCGACGTCTCTCGCCAGGATTCCTGGGCCTGAACCGCGCGGCGCACCGCCCGTTCAACATCGTCAGGGCCTGCGCTGGACAGCCGTCCTACGACTTCATCCGGACGCCCTGGATTGCGGGACTCGATGAGAGGCCCTGTCAGGCGGAGCCCCTCTGACGATGGATTCCATTGACGACCCAGCTGAGACCGTACGGTCGCCAGGGCTTGCTGCATTGCCGCCCGGTTGTCTGCCTGCGCAAAGTCCCGCTGCGGTTCATTTCGAAACTCTCCTCCGCCGACTTCATGAGTCTTGACCGGCTGTTTCTGGCCCATTCCGTCAAGAGCAGGCGGAGCCAGCAATGCGCTCAGGGGTTGAGATTCCACATACTCCTTGCGCAGAAACGATTCGTTTGAAGTATTTTCCAGCAACCGCCGTACGAGATAGGCCATGCCTGGAAGCAGATCGCCTACAGGAGTATAGAGCCGTAACCGCCGGCCATACTGCATGACCGCATACTGAAACGGCTCAGCCATGCCGAAGATCATCTGATATTCCCAGGCCTCAGGAGGGAGGCCCAGCGACTCTGCGACCGCTTCGATGTGGGCGAGCGTACGAAGGTTGTGTGTTCCGAAGGCCGGTCGTATCAGTGAGGTCTGAGATAATAGGAACTGCGTGAGCGCCTCATAGTTGGCATCCGTCTCCTCTTTGTGTTCGAAAAGAGGAACCGCCCAGCCCCGCTGCCGATAGCGGATCGTGTCCGAATCCCAGTAGGCTCCTTTCACCAATCGAATCGTAACAGGCGCGCCACGCCGCCGAACCCAGGCCAGGAGTCCCTCGATGTCTCGTGCTGTTTCCCGATGGTATGCCTGCAACGCCAGGCCGGCGTAGGGATAGTCTTTGTAGGAAGGTTCCGCGAGCAGCCTGGTGAAGATCTCCACAAGCAACCCTTTCGTGTCGGCTTGTTCCATGTCGAAGATCAAGGAAGCCGGGAGTCCCATGGCCAGATCGAGGATGGGCCTGAGCCGGACAGTTACCGAATGATAGCTCCCATCCGGATCGATCGGGTCGAGATGAGGAGAGAGGGCGGATATTTTGATGGAGAGCTGGACACGCGGTATGGGTCCGAGAGGGTCCCGCTCCAGCAACGGAAGAGACGGCCACGAGGCTGCTTCCCGTCCGAGGAAGGTCAGAGCTTCCACGCAACGGTCGCGATATCGATCAGCTTCACGATCGCTGATCGTAGCTTCACCCAACAGATCCACTGACCAGGCTCGCCCATGCTTCCAGAGATCCGACAACCTCGGCGCCGCCTCCTCGACTGTCGCTCCGGCAATAAAGGTACGTGCCATTTGCTCGACCTGGCTTCTGATCGCCTTACCGCTGAGCCGGGCGCCCAGGCTCGTTGCAGAGAGCGCGCTCAGCCCCCATTGGCCACCGAAGATCGGTATGCCTCCTTCACCCAAATACTCGCGAGCCAGTGCAACCACTTCTTCGTTGTCCGTAACGGAGGGCAGGACATCGATGAATCGAAACAGCTGTGTCTTGAAGTGGCCGTCATGCATGGCCATGTTGAGAGCTGCTTGTGACCACCAGCGGCGCTCAAAGAGCGTCGGAGTCCGGCCGGCAGAGAGACGGGCAAGCTGTTCACCGACGCGGTAGAGGATGGGTTCGAGGGAAGATGAGGACAATTCCGGCATCGACATTCCAGAAGAAGTGAGAGAGGAAACCACCCTCAGTATACACTGTGGGCATTCGCTTGAAACATTCGATCGATTTAGGTATGCTGATGCAGATTAATAACTTTCCTGTGGCTTAACCCCTTGAATCAATGAAGTGAAGAGTGCGTGTTAATCAGGAGCTGTAATGCTTGCCACAACGACTGAAGCCGTACAGGCCAAAGAAGAGTTTTCACCGTTGAACTTCAGCCTGTTCTGCGCCATCGTGGTTGCCACGGTTGTTGGCATTCCACTATACGGATACTTCTACGGGTTCAGCCTGTTCGATTGGATCCTGTTCTTTGTGTTGTACATTGTCACAGGTCTTGGAATCACCGTTGGCTATCATCGATTGGTGTCACACCAGAGTTTCGAATGCCCGAACTGGGTGAAGGCTTGCATCCTCGTTGCCGGAGGTTGGGCGTTGCAAAATTCCGCTCTCAAGTGGGGAGGGGACCATATCCGCCACCACGCCAAGACCGATGAGGAGGAAGATCCCTACAATGCCACCAAGGGTTTTTGGTACAGCCACTGTGGTTGGCTCTTTTATGATACCCCTTATCGCACACAAAAGTACGAGATCCGACTGCGGCGCGACCCGGTCGTCATGTGGCAGGATCGCTACTATTGGCCGATCGTGATATCGGGGCTCCTACTCCCTTTTGGCCTCGGGGTGTGGCACGGCGGATGGCAGGGTGGTATCAGCGCCATACTATTGGGTGGCCTTTTCCGAATGTTCATGGTGCTCAACTCCACCTTCACGATCAACTCACTCTGTCATATGGTCGGAACACAGCCCCACACCACCAAGGACAGCAGCCGTGATAGCTGGCTGATCTCCTTCGTCAGTTTCGGCGAAGGCTATCATAATTTTCATCACGCCTATGCGCGCGATTTTCGCAACGGCCCGAAATGGTACAATTTCGATCCTTCGAAATGGATCATTTACATGCTCTCGTTGGTCGGACTCGCATACAATCTTCGCCGCAACGACCCCACCGTCGGATAATCGCTTCGCAACTATCTCTCCTCACGGACTGCATTATCTTCCTGTTAACCCGCAACATTCACGCGGTTCGTCAGGAAAAGCCGAAGCGACGGCGACAAGCGTGTGGAGCGCGACGCACGCGACGTGTGAACTCTGCTCCTGCCTGTCGCGCTTTTCACGCCAGTCTCGCCCGTCTCGCTCGGTCACACATCGGCAATTGCAACAGAATCGCTCATAAATGATGGGGTCGGACATTCCCCCATTGAGCTATCGACCATCACTCAATAGACCCATTTTCTTTCACCCCGTTGTTCGCTTATGATGGAACTGACGGCCTGATGGCCGGATGTAATTTTGTATCTAGAACAGGAGCATATCATGGCCGATCAACCGCAGACTGGTCACGGGAGAGACAACCTCATTCCCGGCGTCAAATATGTCATCGCCGTCAGCAGCGGCAAAGGCGGGGTGGGCAAATCCACAGTCTCCGTCAATCTCGCCGTCGCTCTCGCTCTAACCGGCGCGAAGGTCGGCCTGCTCGATGCAGATATTTACGGCCCGAACATTCCCATGATGATGGGCGTGACCAAGCCACCAGAACAGAAAGACGGCAAGATCGTTCCTGCCGAAAGCCATGGCGTCAAGCTCATTTCCATGGGATTTTTTGTCCCGGAAGAGACCGCCGTGGTCTGGCGAGGTCCGATGGTCCATACCGCCATCCAACAACTGTTTCGCGACGTGCTCTGGGGTGAACTGGATTACCTAATTATCGATCTGCCGCCTGGTACCGGCGACGCCCAACTCACACTTACCCAGTTAGTCCCGCTGACCGGCGCTGTCACCGTCACAACGCCGCAAGAAGTCGCCCTCCATGATGTCCGAAAGGGCATGATGATGTTCCAAAAAGTGAATGTGCCGCTGCTCGGCATTGTGGAAAACATGAGCTATTTTCTCTGCGGCCATTGCGGCGAGAGGACTGAAATATTTTCTCACGGAGGAGGGGAGCGGGCTGCCGCCGCGCTTGGGGTGCCGTTTCTCGGCCACGTGCCGATCGACCCGGCGATTCGCGATGGAGGCGACTCCGGCAACCCGATCGTCGTGGCTGATCCGGCCTCTCCACAATCGGCGGCTTTCCGCGAGATCGCGCAGAAAATTATTGCGGAAGTCACAGGTGTTTCCAAAGGCGTTCCACCGATTGAAAGTCTGCTCAGCAAGATTAAGAACCCGTTGGCGAAAACATAACCGATAGAATGCCGACGCTGTCCACCAGCATTCATCAACCATAGCGCGTGGAGCGCGAGACAAGCGAGAACGGCGTGACTGGAAGCGTGAATCGGCGATTACCGGTCAATGATTAACATCTTTAGGCTACTCGTCTCGCTCTTCCCGCCAGTCTCGCGCGTCTAGCTCTATATGGTAGGGGCCACGTATGGACCGAAACGACGTCCTTTCCCTCTATCGCCAAATGCTGTTGATCCGCCGGTTTGAAGAAAAATCGGCGGAGATGTACGCTCTCGCAAAAATTGCCGGCTTCCTGCATCTCTATATCGGGGAAGAAGCCATTGCAGTCGGGACGATGGCCGCTCTTCAACCTGATGACTACGTCATCAGTGCGTACCGCGATCACGGACATTGCCTCGCCCGAGGCTCCGATCCAGGTCGCATCATGGCCGAGATGTTCGGCAAAGCAACGGGCCTCTGCAAGGGCAAGGGGGGGTCCATGCATCTGGTCGATGTCCCCCGCCGATTCATGGG
>DATIAT010000078.1:0-4055 GCA_035457905.1 Nitrospiraceae bacterium | reverse complement strand
GGGCCGGCATCGTCCGGCCCGTTTCACGGTTTGCAAGCCGAAAAGGCCCGTATCCCCTTTGCCAATGTGGGTCTCGTGAAGTTGCCCGAGGACATTACAGACAACCAGGCCATTCTCTTGTCCGATATTTTTCCTACCGGCTATATGGCTGCCGACATGGCTGAGATTCATCCGGGACGGACCGTTGCCGTGTTCGGCTGCGGACCGGTCGGCCAGTTCGTGATTGCCAGCTTGAAATTGCTGGATGCAGGCCGCATCTTCGCCATTGATACGATACCCTCTCGCCTCGACATGGCTCGCGCGCAGGGCGCCGAAGTGATCGACTTCAGTGCGGAAGATCCAGTTGCCGCACTCAAAGAACTGACCGGCGGCGCCGGCGTCGATCGGGCCATTGATGCGGTCGGCGTGGACGCCACTGCTCCCCAAAAAGGCCCGGCGGCCAAACATGCCAAGCAACAGGGCCAACAGTTCGAGCGGGAACTGAAAGAGATTGCACCAAAGACAAAACCTTCAGGCGGGAACTGGGAACCAGGAGATGCACCTTCCATGGTCCTGAGTTGGGCTGTTGAGGCGCTGGCGAAAGGCGGGAAGTTCTCGATAGTCGGGGTCTACTCGGATGCCTCCAAGACGTTTCCCGTCGGCGCCGCCATGAACAAGAATCTGACCATTCGGATGGGGAACTGTGACCATCGCAAGTACATTCCTCGATTGGTCAAGCTCGTCGGCAGCCGGGCTGTCGATCCTGCCAAGATTTTGACCCAAGTGGCACCCCTCATGACGGCGATTGATGCGTACAAGCACTTCGATCAGCGCCAGGAAGGCTGGATCAAAGTCATGTTACAACCAGCCTCCGCAGTCGCAGCGTAAGATTCTTTCTCACTTAGATTCAACTTCCGTCATTGACATTTCCAGACGATCACCCGTGCTTTGGGGTTCATCCTTAGATTCATCGTCAACGTGATGGTGACCAGGGTCCTCCCGCCAAGATTGCTGATTTGCAGAGGCTTGATGAGCAAAAGCAAAATTCACCCCTCTGTGGTACGATAATGCCATGGCAAAAAAGCAAGCAAGCCGCAAACCCGCATCTGGTAAGAGCTGGAGGACTCATCTGGGAACACGAAAGCCCTTCCAAGAACCACCAGACACTTCAATGATTCCCTGGTTGCCGAACATTCCGTCAGCCAAGGTCCGCAAACGCAGAAGAGCCCTTTAAGACTTGTCGAACCGTCCTGCCAATTTGTGAGAACCAGTTCTCGTTGGTAGCCTAGTCATGGGCCGACCGGTAGGTGTGTCCACGCGGCTTAACTCGTGTGGTCGCTTATGACTAACGCATATATCTCTCGATGAATACGATCACGAAGGCAGCTCCGGTTATCTGCAGAATCATCCTTGTCAAGGAGCAATGGCGCATGCTGCACCTCCTTAGTGTGCTGCATCCCCAGGGACAGCCGATCATGACGAGCGAAAGCGGACACCAGCTGCGTGCAGGGTGCATGTTTGGCCTCCACTTAGGTTTGCTGTCAATGTAAGCCTACCAGCCCGAGAAATAGATGCCTTCCTCAAAGGTAGGGCTCCGACTGACCTGGAAGAGGGGATGAAATTTTTCCGTCAGCCCCTTTGTACTACCTCTTTGTGGGCTGGTGTATCGGTGATCAGGGATCTAGATTTTGACAAGAGGCTCTGACTGCCGTGGCTTCATGAAAGGAGCTCAAGATGGCATCATTTAAGGAATGTCGCCACCACATCCGATTGACCGTCCAATGGCCGCTCCTGTATGCCAACAAGGAACTCATCGGGCAAGGGACCTTGCTGAGCGTATCCCATTGGGAATCCCAGGTGGGAGAGTGCAAGGTCGCGGGTACGATACCGGTCGCTACAGGTATGGTGCTGAAGTTGTGGATCTCGCCGGCGCACAGAGAGGACGCCCTCTATGTGGAAGAGGCTAGGGTACTTTGGACACGAGCGAACGAGTTCGGTCTGGAGTTACTAGAGGTTGACGATGAAGATCATCAATGGCTGATGAGTTTTTTAGAAAATGGGGGAACCCAACTTCGTTGACCTGAATTTAACCAACTTCAGTCCTGTCGGAGTGCATATAGACGCAGCCCTGTTCTGAAATGGTTCATCGCGTGACACCCCGGTTGGGTCCATATATAAATTTTTGGTAGTTGCCTGAAGTGGTCGAAGCTCTCACTGATCCAGTGTTCAATGAGATGATTGAGATGGCTGCAAACGGGCTTTCACAGCCAATTTTTCCACGTTGACACTGTTTTGCCCCCCCCTAAAATAAATCGTACGAACAGATGCCGACGGCCGGCTGGAAGTTCCGACCGCCGACATGCTGTCAATGCAAGCTGGCCATGTCGGACGCTACTTCGATTCTTCTCGTCGACAGCAATCATCGAGACCGTGAGTACTACGCTCAGCGCCTCCACATCTCCTCACCAGATTACAATATAGCTGAAGCGACAACCGGTCAATCTGGCCTGGATATCTGCGTCAGACAGCCAATCGATTGTGTCGTTATGGAACTCGACTTGCCAGACATGTCTGGCTTTGAGTTTTTGATGAAATTGCTTTCTCACGGACGTCATCCCGAAGTCGCTGTCATCGTTCTGACAGGGCTTTCCAATCCATCCTTGTTAGAACTCGCGCTCAAGAACGGCGCACACGCCGCATTCCGCAAAATCATGACAAGCGGAGACATGCTCGAACAATCCATCCTGAAAGCCATTGCGACCGTTGCACGGGATCGGAAACGGCGCAACCAGGGTATGCTACGTCTTTCAAATTTCTCGTAGGCCGATCTTCTCCCGCATCTCTATCTTACTGGTCCATGTAGTGCACAGTGCTTCTTCGGGGGCGCCTGCGCCTCATCAAGAACTTAAACTCCACTCATAGCGAAGAGGTCGTGAGCCCGATGATCGACCATCAGTATCCTTTTGCATGTCCTCAAGCATGTGGTGAGGCGTGTAATCTACAATGATCTCCTCAGCATCCATCCCTTTCGACTCGTTTTTTTGCTCAACTCGCTTAAATCAGCAGTTTCCGCAGTGGCGGCTGCGAAAAGATTTATAACGCTTTAGAAACATACGCTTACACAGAATCGATGAAGTGGGACTGTGGCGGCCACGATGAGTTCGATGTAGTATGAAACCTCAAACGATACTGAGCCACGCCGACTGCCCCATCTCTCGCGCTAACTCCGTTCGGGGAAGGATTGATCTTGGACAACAACTTCATTACGGGGATTGTTCTGTGGTTCGGCCAACATCCCTTCGGTGCGGCCACGATGGTGTATGCGGCAAGCGTGTTCGTGGTGTTGTTGTATTCGTATTTCGAACCCCGGGACTTGGTCTGACTGAGCGCCTCTCTACCTGCTGCAACCTACACCATAGAATTATTGGTGATCGAGAGCGGCTCTATTTGACCATTTTCGACGTTGAGCCGGTGATGCATAACGGCGTGACTGAACAAATGGATGGACGATCATGCTTATAAAGGGTGCACAACAAAGAGACTAAAATAAATGTATCCGTGTTAATTCATAGTTTTAGAGGGTCGTCCGCGTCCTCCGCGCATTGACTCGGCACTTATCAGGGTTAGTTGGTACAGGCATGTTGTTGAGCGCCGTTGACTGTTCCATTCCCTCCCGAATCCCTCACTCTTCTTAGCGCGTCTGATTCACCAGTCTCAGCCGCTTCTCCCCGGTTTTGCGGATCAGGGACTGGAACATCTCTTAAGCGGTCCGTCTCAAAGTTACAGGGGAAGATCCGCCACTTTAACCAAGGAGCACGTAATGAATCAGGAACAATTCGGGCAGTTTTGGGAACAACTCAGGACTCCGCTGAGCGCGAAATGGGAGAAGGTTACGATGGAGGATCTCGACGAGATTCAAGGCGATCTGGTCAAGTTCGGCGCTGTGCTGCAGCGGCGATACGGCGAATTGCACAAAGAAGAAGTGACCGTCTGGGCCGATCGCCGGTATTCCCATTGGACAGGAAATTATGTCGGTTACGAAGATGCTGAGCCATTCCTCGCCCAGCACAAGGGGG
>DATIAT010000077.1:0-8074 GCA_035457905.1 Nitrospiraceae bacterium | reverse complement strand
TTTCCGCTGTAGCGTCTTGAACCAGAATCCTTCGCCACCTCTGTAGCGAATTTCCACAATCTCACTGTCAACTCTGTCGCGGGTCTCTGTATTCCGGCGAATTCTTTCTGGTTCAAATCAGCACTCTTTGGCACTCCCCGTGCTATTACGTACCCTCGATAAACGTCGCGCCAGGATTGCTTTTCCTGGGAGGACCCGATGAATCCTTGGCGGACAAATGGCCGGGAGGAAACGCTTCGCGTTTGGCTTCTGGTTGGTTCAGTCATCGTGGCTTCATGCGCATGGCACGTCTTTCCGGCGTCTGCCGAAGAGCCCGCCGGAGATAGGGTGGTCACCGACTCGACGAAGAAAGATTGCCGCTATGAAGGGATTGGCCAGAAAAACGGCGGCTCTTCCGCGTTGGAGCTCTTTCCGGAGAATGATGTCTTTCGCCCCCTATGGGCCGATCTGAAGCAGCCGCAGTTTTTCGCCTCCTGGCAGGCAACCAGGATTCGCTCCAGCCCTCGGGAGTATCTCAATCTTGGCACGGTCGGCTTCGGCGACAACTTCGGTCTGATCGGAAAGCGCAACGGCTGTGACGGGTGGCAGGTTGGCATTCTTGCTGGTCTCTTTGCGCAGTTTGATCTTGATGGAGCGTCGAAGGATCTCATCAATGCTGACTATGTGGTCGGCATCCCTATCTCATGGCGGAGCGGGCTGTTCTCGGCCCGCGTGCGATTTTTCCATCAAAGCAGCCATTTAGGCGATGAATTTCTGCAGGCCAGGCCAGGTTTCAATAATATAGGGCTCAGCTATGAAGCGCTCGAGGCGATTCTGTCCCTCGATGCGCCGGGTGGGTGGGGACGGATGTACGCCGGCGGGGCGACGGCAGTGCACATAGAACCGTCCACCATCGATCCGAGTTCGGTGCACTGGGGCGTGGAATTGCGAGGGCGAACCATTGCGGCTCCGCTTCTCGCGAAAGTCATCCCGAGCACGCGTTTCACGCCGATCTTTGGAGCCGACTTTCAAGCCTATGAAGCACTTAATTGGACTATTAATTCCAGTATTATGGGCGGAGTGGAATGGTCCAAAGCGGGTTCCGATCGTCGTTTCCGCTTCCTCATTAACTACTATCATGGCTTTGCGCCGTGGGGACAATTCTTTCTCACAAAGATTGAGATGGTCGGTTTTGGGTTGTACCTGTCGTTTTGATGAAAGACGACACCTTTAGCTGGAGCTGGTGAAATAATGCTGGTGAAGCGGCTTACGAATGCGTGCATGCTGATCACTGTGGCATGGCTTGCCACAACCGTCTTCGGCTGTCAGACATTGACATCCCGTCCTGCTCTCATGATCGTTCCGATTTCTTCCGTCGACCAGGTAACCGGAAAATGGGAAGGCTTGAGCAAGCGTGTTCCGGACATGCGAGACGATGCGTGGGTCATCCTGCTGATCGCAAAAAACGGACACTTCAACTTTGTAAGCAATCGTGCCGAGGACTATTTGTTGGGGACCGGTGTTCTTACGATCCTGAACGGTAGAGCGCACGGAAAAACCGGGAGTGGAACTGGCACCCTTACGCTCCATGATAAGAATGGCAGCGCCGTCTTAGTGGTCGAGGTCTCTCTCAATGATGGTCACCACTACTATATGGAGATGAGTCGCCTCAAGGAGTGAACGCGGCCACCATCTATGACGATCCAGGCAAAGGCTGCTGTGGTGAATTCGCTGGATACCAGACTCTCGCCCGAAAGCGGCACACTGACGCTCGTCGTGACAGGACGGTGGGATTCATACACAACCGGGAATTGGTGGCATCGAGCCCAGCAGATCCTCGCACAATCGCTACCACGTAGGCTCGTCATCGATGCATCCGGAGTGAGCTATTGTGACGGCGCAGGTATTGCGTTCCTGGTCCTCCTTCAGCAGCTGCAGGCTCGCTCCGGCGGCGATGCCGTCATTCGGGGACTGCACGAGGAATTCCGGCGCCTGCTCGATATCTATGGGCGCATATCAATAGAGCCTGCCTCAGGACGCCGCGCTGAGGCGTTATCCATTACTCAACACGTGGGAAAAGCAGGGATCGGACTGTGGCGAGACGTGAAGCGCCTGCTGGAGTTCATCGGTGAACTGGCGACGACGATGTTCTATGCCGCGCGACATCCTCGTCTCGTTCGATGGCGCGATGCCTGGCTCGTCGCCGAGCAGGCCGGCGTCAATGCGTTTCCTGTCATCGCCCTCATCGGATTGCTGCTCGGCCTGATCTTGGCGTTTCAATCCGCGATGTCCTTGCGCCGGTTCGGTGCGGATATCTTCGTCGCCAACCTCATCGGCTTGGCCATGCTGCGCGAGATGGGCCCGCTCATGACCGCGATCATTTTAACCGGCCGGTCCGGCTCGGCCTTTGCGGCTGAGATCGGCACCATGAAGGTGAGGGAAGAAATCGATGCGCTGACCACGATGGGGCTGGAGCCGGTCCGATTTTTGGTCCTGCCTCGTGTGCTGGCGGCCGTGGTCGTCACCCCCATCTTGACGGTGTTTGCGATTGCGTTCGGCTTGTTCGGAGGCGGGTTGGTCATGCGGTCCCTCGGCTATCCCTTTGTCGCCTACGTCAATCAAATGCTGACGGCTGTAACCCTCGCAGATCTCCGTGGCGGACTCGTCAAATCGCTCGCCTACGGGATCGTGGTGGCTGCCATCGGCTGCCTGCGCGGTTTGCAGACAACGACCGGGGCCAGCGCCGTCGGTCAATCGACCACGAACGCGGTGGTCAGCGGTATTGTGCTCATCGCCATTGTCGATGGGATCTTCGCGTTGGTCTACTACGCATTAGGCTGGTAGCTGGTTCATGCCCTTATGGAAAAGGAGCCTGTCATTCAGGTGCAGCACGTGACCGCCGGGTATGCTGGCACGATCGTGATCGACGACATCTCTTTCGATGTCTATCGCGGCGAGGTCTTCGCGATCCTTGGGGGGTCCGGCAGCGGAAAGAGCACGTTGTTGAAACAATTGATCGGGCTCAACCAACCGATGGCCGGCCGCATTCTGATCCAGGGGAAGGACATTGTGACGGCGGAGAGAGCGGAGCGCACCGAGATCCTCAAAAAAATCGGGGTGATGTATCAAATGGGAGCCTTGTTCGGCTCAATGACCCTACTGGAAAACGTGCGGCTGCCGTTAGAGGAGTACACACAGCTTCCGTCGGACGCCATGGATCTCATTGCCCGTATGAAGCTGAAACTCGTGGGGCTCGAGGCATTCGGTGACTACATGCCGTCCGAACTGAGCGGAGGGATGCAGAAACGTGCGGCCATTGCGCGTGCCATGGCGCTGGACCCGGAGATTCTCTTTCTTGACGAACCGTCGGCCGGCCTGGACCCCATTACGTCGGCCGAGCTGGACCAGTTGATTCTGAGCCTGGCCAGAAATCTGAACATCACCTTCGTCGTCGTCACCCATGAGTTGTCGAGCATTTACACCATCGCGGACCGCGTCATCATGCTGGACAACCGGGTCAAGAGCATCGTGGCGACAGGGCATCCTCGTGACTTGCGGGATCATGCCACAAACCCGTGGGTCCGCCGATTTTTCAATCCTGCAATGGCAGGCGCGGCCCTGGGGGAAAGGACGGGTGAACAGGTATGAGCGCCCAGGCGAGTTATTTCAGGATCGGAGTTTTCATCATGTCTGGCCTCGCCGTCACTATTGTCGGAATTGTCGCGCTTGGCGGAGGCAGGTGGTTCAAGACCCTCGAATCCTTCGAAAGCTACTTCGATGAATCGGTCCAAGGCCTCACCGTCGGGTCTCCGATCAAATATCGCGGCGTCCAAGTCGGAACCGTTGAGTCCGTTACGTTCGTCGGTGACGTGTACGCGGACCAAATGAGCGAAGAGGCGCTGTTGCGTTATGGCCGCTACGTGGTCGTGAGCATGACTGCAACGGATCTAGCTCCCCATCTGACCGATCAGGAAAAAGAGGAAAGGCGAGAGAGCTATGTGACCGCTGGGCTTCGGGTTCGGCTGGCTCAACAGGGGATCACGGGGTTGGTCTATGTCGAAGCGGACTATCTCGATCCGAACGAGTACCCGCCATTACAGGTCCCGTGGACGCCGCGGAGGACGTATCTCCCTTCGGCTCCCAGCACCGTGAGCGTCCTAGGGGCTGCGCTCCATAACATCACCAAGGATCTGGAGAAGGCGGACATTCAAAAAGTGACGGCCGATGTCGACAGCCTCGTGCTCGAGGCGACGAAATCCATCAAGGACGCTAATCTGCCGCTGTTGAGCAACCAGGCGGGTGAGGTGCTAGCCGAGTCGAAACGCATCACGCATGATGTGAGCCGGCTGTTGGAAAGTCGCGAGGTCAAAGCCATTCTCTCGGACGCAGTGAGCGTGATGCACGGGATGAGAGAGATCGTGACGGACTGGTCCGAAATATCGAAACAGACAAAGTTGGCGTCTAACAGGTTTCCAGAGATCTCGAGCCGATTGGAGAGGAGCCTACGACACGTCGACATGCTGCTTGCAAAGAAGACTACGGACATCGAGCAAACCATCGACAGCCTTCGCGTGACAGCCGACAACTTTCGTGAACTGAGCGAGAATGGGAAACGGTACCCCGCTCAAATGTTCTTGGGCGGACCGCCGCCGCAAACCGGCTCGGCGAAGCGGTAAGCGAGCTCAGTTGCAGCTCTTCGCGCCCGGCCGATCGGTAGCAGCAAAGTGTTGCCCAACGCCCTACGTCGCGCAAGGGAGTCGACTCAGAACTTCCGTACGAAGGAGGTCATTGGCTATGGACACGAAGACTGCTTCCAACGCCGAGCCTTGCATCGAAGACGCCATCCTGGCGCTCTGCTGCGACCGACCGATCCAGAGGTTTTCGGACCTTGCACAGGCCCTGCCACAGCACAGTTGGCGTGCGCTGTTCGCTGCACTGAACCGGCTGGCTCAACAGCGTCGCATCGAGCTGGTCTCGCATCCGTGGGACCATGAGATCATCTTCACGTCCGCCTCCACCGCCAAGGGGAGGCCACGTGTGCAGACGTGGGCCTCCACGGATTCGCCTTGGAGTGCCGCGCGATAAAGAAGGTGGAGAAGGACGAGGATTGCTCAATCGGAGAGTGGTCCCGGGAAGACGGATTCTATCGGCTCTACGTCGGCTTTGACGAATACCTCATGGGCGGTTCGGCTGTTGAAAGGTAGAAATAGTGGAATCTAGCTCCAGTCCGGTTCGACAAGTCAGTCACACAGCGCAGATTGCCATGCTGCTGCCCTTCATCGGCTTCCCGCTCATGGGTATCCTCGCCGGCTGTGTCAGCCTTGGTCAGAGCCAACCAGAGAAGCAGTACTTTGCCCTGGACGTGGTACGAGAAGGCGAGACGATGGCCGCGCTTCCGCGAACGAGGCTCGACGTCAGGAGATTTCGTGCCTCTTCCCCGTTAGGAAAGGAACTGGTGTACCGCAGGAGCGATGGACGTTACGAAGCAGATTTTTACAACCAGTGGTTTGTCGTGCCCGATGTGATGTTCACCCAGCAAACAACGAACTGGCTCACGTCAGCCGGTCTGTTCCAATACGTCATGGATTCGTCAGCATCGTTGCCTCCGACTCATATTCTCGAGGGTACGGTGATCGCCCTATACGGAGATTACCGTGCGAACCCAGCTAAGGCCGTCCTTGGTCTCCAATTCGTTCTGCTACAAGAAACGGCTGGCTCGACGGACATAATCTGGCACAACCAGTACCGGAAGGAAGTCGTGGTGAGGGAGCCGCGCCCCGAAGCGCTCGTCTCAGGCTGGAATGAGGCTCTTCAGATCATTTTGACGGATCTCGAGACCGATCTTAGCAAAGCCATTCGGCTGAAGTAATACAGGTCATAACGGAGGCGCTGCGTCTGTGTAGGTGACAAGGATGAAGCAGGACAAGCTCAAATTACTCGGTATCAAAAAGATCCTTTGGCCGGTCAGAGATGTGGGCCTCAAGCCGCGCGGAGGCCCCATGCGCGCCCTGTTCGGCTTATTGCCGGGAACCAGCGGGATCAGCCAAGATCTCGCTGACTTTCTCAAGGGGGTCCAACTCTTCGAGGACCTTGAGGTTGGGCAGCTGAAGCGACTGGCCCGACTTGTCCATATACGGAATTACCGGGATGGGGAGGACATCTTCGAGCAAGGGAAACCTGGGGCGGCCATGTTCGTGCTTCGTGCCGGTTGTGTTGACATCCTGAGACGAGGCCATAACGACGTGGAACTGCTATTGGCAACCTTGGAGCCCCCAGCCTCGATAGACGAATCCGCACTCATGGCAGCCGGTACCATGCACTGGTTTACTGCACGGGCTCGTGGCCCCGTCTCCATGGTCGCATTCGGACGTTCTGACTTGGAGGCGCTCAACCAGAATTTTCCCGTTCTGGCGAATAAGGTTCTTGCCAAACTGGCCCAGGTCACGGCGTTGAGACTTCAAATGCTCGTCGAAGAGCTCACCCGCGAGCAGAAGGACCCCGAGTGACTGAATCCAATATCAAGCCGATTGTCTTGGCGGTCGGCGTCGTACTCGCTATCTACCTGACGTGGGAAATGCGCAGTCTCATTCTGCCTCTCACGGTGAGCGGCCTGCTGGCGTACGTCTGTCGTCCTCTCGTGACTGGTTTAGAGCGGTTGAATGTGCCGCGTGGCATTGCAATCGGCCTGCTGTTAACCGGTTTCCTGTTCGCCTGCCTCGTCATCCTCGTCGGCGTACAGGCCATCGTTCCAAGCGAGCACCAGTTCATCGAGCTGAAGGTCCATGCGCTCTATGCGCTCAACGATCGCTACAAGGCTGTGATGGGTCTTGATCATTCGCCGACGATCGGCAACCGGCTCTACCGACTGGTGCATAGTGATGTGGATCCTCTGATGGATCACGTCAATGAGGTCCTCGCGCTGTCGCCCAAAGAGCATGCTGACTTTGTTGCCTCCCATGCGCGATCAGGTGTTGAGTCCGCATCTGATCAATTGCTGACGGAGTACCATACGAATCTCGCAACACGCGCGGCGAGCAGGAGGACCGTGGACGTCGGCACGGGAGGCCGCGCAGACCAGGCTTTCGGCCAAGGTTGGACAAAGTTTGTGCGATCGCCACTTACCGTGCTCGGCGGCGTGCTCTCGACCTGGATCATCGCCCCTCTGGTGTTTTTCTTTCTGCTACGGGATACGGGCGAGATTAAACGCGGTCTTCTGAACTTGGTCCCGAATCAGCTCTTCGAGCCGGCGCTCGCCATTCTGGCGGATCTCGATCGTGCGGTGGGGAACTACCTGCGGGGCATGTCCTTATCCTGCTCATTGCTTGGCCTTACCATTATGTTTTTTCTCTTCGTTATTGGAGTGCCCCTCCGCTGGGCATTCGCCATCGGCTTGTTTTCCGCGTTAACCAACGTAGTTCCGTATCTGGGATCCGTGGTTGCCTTGCTGGCTGGGCTCGCCTATGCCTTTTTTGGCACGGAGTTTCGTCCGCTGTTGCCCATAGTGGAACAGGGCAACTTAGCGTTCTGGGTGGTTCTGGCCGTGCTGCTGGCCGAACTGATCAAAAACGCGGTCTACGACCCCGTTGTGCTTGGGGGGGCGGTGCTGCTCCACCCTGTCGTCGTCATCATCGGGTTCGTCGGCGGCACTCTCATGTTTGGAGGAGTGGGAGCCATTCTTGCGGTTCCTACGCTCACCGTCTTTACAGTTTTCGTTTCGAGCACAGCTCGGCACTTAAAGGCATATGGGCTCATGTGAACGCACATTCACAGCTGATTGGACAACATGATGACAGCGAAAATTCTCGTCCCGCTGGAGGGCTCAAAGTGCTGAAAGTGAAGGCAATGCTAGGGTGGTCTCTGTCAATTTTGACAGTGTTCGGGTAGACGCGAGCAGTTGTAGACTGCTTCACCGGTTGTTTTCCGGTTCTGAACCATCACGTCACAACCAGGAGTATCTCTAATGAAAAATGTCACCGCTCATGAACAACAACAGGAGCAAATGAAAACACATCCCGGCTTTATTGCGGCACTGGATCAAAGTGGAGGCAGCACGCCCAATGCGCTCCGTCTCTACGGAATCAAAGAAGGCGCGTGG
>DATIAT010000076.1:0-62985 GCA_035457905.1 Nitrospiraceae bacterium | reverse complement strand
AAAAAGAAGAAAAAGAAGAAAAAGAAATCGATTTAACTCCCGGTGCACTCAGCAGAACCGACGATCCGGTCCGCCTCTATCTTAAGGAAATGGGAAGTGTGGCGCTTTTAAGTCGTGAGGGGGAAATCGAAATTGCGAAACGTATCGAGGAGGGAAAGAAGGACATCGCTTCAGTCATCTATGGGATGCCGATGACGATAGAGTTTGTCCTCGCACTGTACGATCAGCTCAAGAGCGGAGCCATCGACGTGCGCGAGATTGTTCCGATCGTTGAGACTGAAGAGGATTTCGAAGAAGAGCAGCTCCAGCGGGATTATGAAGAGCTTCGGGCTAAGACGCTCGAAGGGCTGAACTCGGTCCGGAAGATCTCAACCTCACTCAAGAGTCTCTATGAAATTGCCAGACACGCCAACAGCGATCCCGCAAAACAGAAGAAGATCAAAAAGCAAATCGATACGATTCGCGACCAGGTCGTAGATAAGATGGAGGCTGTCAATCTGCACGGCGTCCTGAAAGATCGAATGGTGCAGCGTGTGCGGGAACTGGCGATTCAGATTCGGACCGGGGAGCGAGAAATTGTCAGTTGCCAGCGCCGGTTGGGGATTAGCGGTGAAGCCGGCACTGAGGCGCTCAAGAAGCTTTGCCGTGCACGGAAAGACTTCCTGGCAGTCAAACGCAAGACGAACTGCTCGGAAGAGACCCTCACCGAGATTAAAAAGGTCTACCAGGCTGCGAAGAGCCGGATTCGACAACTTGAGACCGAGGAGGCTCTCGTCTCCGCGGAAGAGATCAAAGATGCGGTCAAGCACCTGGATGTGGCGGAGGATAAAGTCAAGCGCGGGAAAGCTGAGCTGGTCGAGGCGAATCTACGTCTCGTTGTTAGTATTGCCAAGAAATACACAAACCGCGGTCTTCAGTTTCTCGATCTGATTCAGGAAGGAAACATCGGCTTGATGAAGGCTGTTGATAAATTCGAGTACAAGCGTGGCTACAAGTTCAGTACCTACGCCACCTGGTGGATTCGTCAGGCAATTACCCGTGCGATTGCCGATCAAGCGCGGACGATCCGTATCCCCGTGCACATGATCGAGACGATCAACAAGCTGATACGAACTTCGCGCCATTTGGTCCAGAAACTCGGGCGCGAACCGACACCGGAGGAAATTGCCGAACGCATGGATCTGCCGCTCGACAAAGTACGGAAGATATTGAAAATTGCGCGCGAGCCGATTTCTCTGGAGACTCCGATCGGCGAGGAGGAGGACAGCCACTTGGGCGACTTTATCGAGGACAAGAAGGCAGTGTCTCCTCTGGAGGCGGCGATCCGGTATGATCTCCAGCGCCAGATCAACAGCGCATTGGAAACGCTCACCCCGCGCGAAGAAAAAGTCTTGCGCAAGCGGTTCGGCATCGGGGAAGCCACCGACCATACCCTCGAAGAAGTCGGTCAGGATTTCGAAGTGACCCGCGAACGGATCCGGCAGATTGAAGCCAAGGCCTTGCGCAAACTGCGTCATCCGAGCCGGAGCAAGAAGCTGCGCAGCTTTGTGGAAAGCCTGTGAGGTGTCGCCAAATGCTCCTCGGGATTTGACTCCCCATCCCTGGGCAGCCTAGAATTGATCGTAATCGTCTGCGGGGTAGGCTCGAGAAAGTCATCCGCCTGATCGGGCCCATAGCTCAGGTGGTTAGAGCGGCTGACTCATAATCAGCTGGTCCTAGGTTCAAGTCCTAGTGGGCCCACCGGCGAGACGGCGGAACGCACAGGTTGAGATCGTCGCTTGGAATAACACCTACAGGAGCGCGTTGAACCAGAATCTTTCCCCCCTTATCGAACTGCAGAAGCTGGATCTTCGGATTGCGGAGATCCAGGACAAGCGCCGGAAAATCCCAGAACGGCTCCAAGCAGTTGACGCCCCACTTCGAGAGGCTCGACAATTACATCAACAAGCCGGCGCTTCCGTGGAGCTTCTCATCAAAGAACGACGATCGTATGAGCATGATCTTGAAGCGCATGAAGCGCACACGGAGAAACTGAAGTCTCGGTTGTCCGAGCTGAAGTCCAATAAGGAATATCAAGCCCATCTCTTTGAAATCGAGGTTGCCAACCGGAAGAAAGGGGATATCGAGGAGAAGATCCTGATGTGTATGGAGAAGATCGAGCAACTGCAGCGAGCGGCGAAAGAAGCTCAGGAGAAGCTCAGCGCTATTGAGAAGGCTTATGCGCAGGAAAAACAGGCGCTCGATGAACTGGAGCACAGGCTTTCAGCCGAGTTAGTTGATCTCGAAGCTCAGTTGCAAGTTCGTTCAGCCCATGTCGAGAAAGGGCTTCTCAGTCGCTATAACTCGATCAAGGCGTCGCGCAAGGATCATCCTCTTGCTGAAATCAAAGAGGGAATCTGTTCCGGATGTCGCTTGCAGCTTCCTCCGCAACTGATTTCAGAAGTTAAACGCGCGCAAGATCTCCACACCTGTCCCTATTGCCGCCGGATGCTCTACTGGGACGGGCAAATTCCTGTCGAAGTCACTCCGGGACCCGATCTCGATAAAACGTCGGCCCTCGAAATCGGCGAGTCGGTCTAGCTGGTTCTCCCTAACACGGTCTGAGTTGTTTTGAAGTGCAGCTTTGCGACCGAACCCAGTCGCTCTTCGCCATGTTTTTTCACGATCATGCGTCCGGCCAGTTCGACGGCATGCGATGCGCCCTTGGGCAACGTCGTGCCGATCTCATCCGAAAGACGTTTCAAACGAATGAGAAATTCCTCACGAGCCAGGATTGAGGCGGCAGCTACGGCCAGATCGGACTCTGCCTTATGGCGTTGTTCCAATACGATCGTGCGTCCCTTTTCTTGTAGTGCGTTCAGGATCAACCGCTCGTCACCAAACTGATCCGCGATGGCCAACCCGCACGAGACCTTGTTCAAGAGAGTTTCCAAGGCCTTTGCGTGTCCCCATGCGAGCAGGCGATTGAGGTTGCGGATCTTTGCGTAGAGCTCGTTGTATCGTTGCGGGCCGATTGCGATAATGCTATGGGGACACAGCATCCGGATGTCAGGTGCCATGTCGAGAATACGGCCGTCTGATATTTTCTTGCTGTCCCGGACATTGATGAGAGCCAGTTCGTTCTGGGTGGTCGCGTCGACGAAGACGGCGGCGATGATCAGAGGGCCGAAATAGTCTCCTTTTCCGGACTCATCGATGCCGATTCGTTCGATGGTACTGTGTGGTGCCTTGTTGGCCACAGATGGATGGTCCTACTATATAGAGTATCAATGGCAGTACGGTAATCTAACAAACCGAACTAGAGCGGTCAATTTCGTTGGAGTAGACAGGCTCGAACCGGAAAAAAGAGGTCATCCTATGCGTATCGCGACACAGCCTCCGTGGGTGATGGCCCTCATGGTGATAAGTGTGGCGTTCACTTCGCTGGTGGGATGCGAAACCAATCCGTACACCGGCCGGTCGCAGTTGCTCATGACGTCCGTGCAGGAAGAAATGCAAATGGGTGCGCAGGCCTACGATCAGGTCAAGAGCGATCCCAAAATGCGCCTGTCACAAGATCCGCGAGAGGTTGAACCGGTCAAGCGTGTGGCGGCACGCATTGTCGAAGCGGCTAAGCGTTCGAAGTATGCCGAGATGGCAAATCAGTTCCAGTGGGAAGTGACGGTCATCAAGGACGACAAGACGGCGAATGCCTTTGCGTTGCCGGGGGGTAAGATGGCGGTGTATACCGGCATCTTTCCTATGGCGAAGACGGAAGCAGGGTTGGCCGCCGTCATGGGACATGAAGTGGTCCATGCGCTGGCACGCCATGGTGCAGAACGGATGAGCCAGGGCCAACTGACGAATGCCGGGCTTCAGGTCATTGGAACGGCAGCCGGTGCGGCAAGCGGGAGCGGAATGTTAGGGCAAGCGACGATGGCGGCGCTTGGTGTCGGCGCGCAGGTAGGTGTGTTATTGCCCTTCAGCCGTAAGCACGAATCGGAAGCGGACTATATCGGGATACTGCTCGCGGCGGACGCCGGCTATGACCCGCGTGAATCGATCGCTCTGTGGGAACGGATGGGACAGTTGTCCGGTGGCGATGGGCCGTCAGAGTTTATGTCCACACACCCGAGCCACGGGACACGCATCGACCAGCTGAAAAAGTGGATGCCGGAGGCCATGGCTGTCTACCAGACCAAACGGCCGGTTCCTGAGGCACTCCTGCCGTCCATAAAGTAGGACGAGGTATTCGTAGGGCGCGCTTGAAAGCCGAGACATCCGGCCGTATAGTATTCTCGCGCGAGGGAGAAGATCGGATGATCGCTTGGGGCGGTAACGCTCGAAGAGGAAAGTCCGGACTTCATGGGCAAGGCGCTGGGTAACGCCCAGGCGGAGCGATCCGACACCAGCACCACAGAGAATAGACCGCCTATGGCCGAAACGATAAGTCGCAATCTTGTCGTTCCGGATCAGGTAAGGGTGAAACGGCGGGGTAAGAGCCCACCGCAGTGGTGGTGACATCACTGGCATGGTAAGCGTCGCCCGATGCAAGGCCAAATAGGAAGACATCTGCCGGCTTTCTTCGGAAGGTCGGCGACCGGCTGGCCCAGCCGAGGTCTTCGGGTAGGTCGCTTGAGGTTCGAGGCAACTCGGATCCCAGAGAAATGATCATCCCCGCTTGGGGTAGAATCCCGAACGGGACAGAATCCGGCTTATAGGTCTTCTCCACCGCGCTCTTTTTATCGCTCGACTTAATTCTTTCTCCGTGACGCTCCCTGCGAAGTACTCGACTCCGTCAAGCAAGACGACAGGGACCCTCATGCCATAGCGCTCCATTAGTACGTTGTCGCCTTCAATCGGCACCTTGCTCGTTTCGATAGGCAGTTCCGTCCCGAGATGAACGGCCATTCGATAGACGACATCGCAAAGGTGGCAGTTCTCACGAGACAGAATGGTTACATGAATAGGTCTTCTCATTAAGGATGCGACCAGCACCACAGAGTTAGAAGTTGCAAAAAGGTATCACGTCAGCATGCTCCTTGTCAGGGAAGGGAGCTTCAGGACAGTGCCGACTATTGACGGGTGGAAACACGTAGTGATAGGATAACCGATATTTTCCCCTATTTATCAGAATCTTCTGAGTAGTCCGTGGGGGTCACGTCCGGTTCATCTGAATCAGGCAGGACCTAGTCCCATTGGCACGTTTTCTTTTCCGGGTTTTCACTGCTGGACAGTGACGGAGGCTCTGCTATGAAGCTTACAGGCGCTGAAATCTTCATCGAGTGTCTCAAACGGGAAGGCGTCAAGACGATTTTTGCCCTTCCCGGGGGTGTTGTTTTGAAGATTTTCGACATGCTTCACCAGCAGAAGGATATTGAAGTGGTTCTTGCCCGCCACGAACAGGGAGCGGGTCATATGGCTGAAGGCTATGCGAAGGCGACCGGCAAAGCGGGTGCCTGCCTTGTCACCTCCGGACCCGGCATGACGAACGTGATCACGGCGTTGGCGGATGCCTATATGGACTCCGTGCCGTTGGTCTGTTTTAGCGGGCAGGTTCCCACCAGCCTGATCGGGAATGACGCGTTCCAGGAAGCAGACAATGTGGGACTGAGTCGACCTTGTACCAAATACAACTTCCTGGTGAAAGATGTGAAGGATCTGGCGATCACGATCAAAGAGGCTTTCTACATTGCCACGACGGGGCGTCCAGGCCCGGTGCTGGTAGATATTCCGAAAGACGTGTCCATGGATAAGACGGAATTTATCTATCCGAGCTCGGTCGCTATCCGCAGCTACAATCCGGTGTATGAAGGGAATAAGTGGCAGATCAAGCAAGCGGCTGAGGCTATGACCAAGGCAAAGAAGCCGGTGCTATATGTCGGTGGAGGTGTCATCTTCTCCGGTGCGTCGCAGGAATTGCTGGAGTTAGCTGAACTGACTCATATGCCGGTCGATATGACATTGATGGGGCTCGGGGCTTTTCCCGGCGAGCATCCCCAATCCTTGGGTATGTTGGGTATGCATGGAACCTATTGGGCGAATATGGCGGTGCACTATTCCGACCTTGTTGTGGCCATCGGAGCACGATTTGACGATCGTGTTACCGGAAAAGTTTCTGAGTTTTGCCCGCATGCCAAGGTTATCCACATCGATATCGATCCGACCTCGATTCGAAAGAACGTCAATGTCGATATTCCCATCGTCGGTGACTGCAAGATGGTGCTCCGTGAGATCATCCAAATTCTTCGTGCCACAGTGAATGGCGACCAGCGAGAATTACGCAAGCCCTGGTGGAATCAAATTCGAGAATGGCAGCAGGCGAAGCCCCTTTCCTACCAACAAGAAACAGACGGACCAATCAAACCACAATATGTTATTAGCAGGCTCTATGACCTCACGAAGGATCGGGACCCGATCGTGTCGACCGATGTCGGGCAGCATCAAATGTGGGCTGCCCAGTACTTCAAGTTGGCGAAGCCGAATCGCTGGCTGACCTCCGGAGGACTTGGAACCATGGGGTTCGGATTTCCTGCGGCCATGGGGGCGCAGGCGGCGTTTCCCGGCCGGTTGGTGCTCTGCATCGCGGGCGATGGCAGTATCCAGATGAATATGCAGGAAATGGCAACGGCGGTAGTCCATAAGCTGCCGGTCAAGATTATTGTGCTCAATAACCAATTCCATGGAATGGTCCGTCAATGGCAGGATCTCTTCTACGAAGGCCGGTATGCCTCAAGTTATCTGGATGCGACCCCGGATTTTGTGAAGTTGGCGGAAGCGTATGGAGCGATCGGCCTCCGGCCCGGCAAGCCATCTGAGATCGATGCCGTGCTCAAGGAAGCAATCGCGGTGAACAAACCAGTCATCGTCGATGTGCCGACATATCCCTATGAAAACTGCTATCCAATGATTCCGGCGGGCGGTTGCAACCATGAAATGATTTTGGAAGATCCTCCGGCCCTGAAAAATAAGCAGTCCGGAGTTGGACAAGTGGTTCCGAAAGATTCGGACACGATCCTCACGGCTTAACCGATGGTGGACAGGAGTCATGCGGGGTATGGAGCACATTATTTCGGTAACCGTCGAGAATAAGTTTGGTTCGTTGTCTCGCATTGCCGGACTTTTCAGCGGTCGAGGCTTCAATATCGAAAGTCTCTCTGTGGCGCCGACGCTTGATCCGTCCATGTCGCAGATGACCATTGTTACGTCAGGAGACGAGCGGATCATTGAACAGATTGTGAAACAGCTCAACAAACTCATTGACGTCATTAAGGTCGTGGATCTGAACGAAAGCGATTTTGTCTCGCGGGAGACGGCTCTCATAAAGGTGCACACGCGGCCGGAAGATCGGGCGGAAGCGCTGCGAATCGCCGACATTTTTCGGGCCAATGTCATCGATTCCACGCCGGCGACCTACACGATCGAGGTGACCGGAGACCCGCGAAAAATCGAAGCGATCATCAACCTGCTGCAACCCCTCGGAATCAAAGAACTGACGCGTACCGGACGGGTTGCGGTTGCCCGCGAGTCAATCCGGTCGACGGACGTTCAGGCGAGAAAAGTTTCCCGCGAATAGGTGTCTCCTCGAACTCAATGCCCAATCGGTGTCTTGACACAGCTGTTACCCTAGGAGCAATCAATGAAGATTTACTACGATAAAGATGCCGATATTCAAGAAATCCGAAACAGGAAAGTGGCGGTGATTGGCTATGGCAGTCAGGGTCACGCTCATGCGCTCAACATGAAAGAGAGCGGCGTCAACGTTGTCATTGGGCTACGCGAAGGCGCCTCGTGGAAAAAAGCGGAACAAAGCGGACTGAAAGTCATGCCGGTGACCGATGCCGTCAAGGCGTCGGAGGTCGTCATGATTCTCGCGCCCGACGAAGTGCAATCGGCTCTTTATCGGCAGGAGATTGCTCCAAATCTGAAGCCGGGCTCTTATCTCGCGTTTGGCCACGGATTCAACATTCATTTCGGGCAAATCACGCCTTCGCCCACGATCAATGTCTTCATGGTTGCTCCCAAAGGGCCGGGCCATCTCGTCCGGTCTGAGTATACAAAAGGCAGCGGGGTGCCCTGCTTGCTCGCGGTCCATCAGGACCCAAGCGGAACGACCAAACAAGTAGGACTTGCCTATGCCAGCGCGATTGGCGGTGGGAGGGCCGGTGTGATCGAAACAAACTTTAGAGAAGAGACCGAGACGGATCTATTCGGTGAGCAAGTCGTCCTTTGTGGAGGGCTCACATCACTCATTCAGGCCGGGTATGAAACACTCGTGGAAGCAGGCTACTCTCCGGAAATGGCTTATTTCGAATGTCTGCATGAAGTCAAATTGATCGTGGACCTGATCTATCAGGGCGGCATCGCCAACATGCGGTATTCTATCAGTACGACGGCCAAGTACGGCGATATTACTCGCGGCCCTCGAATCGTGACGGAACAGACGAAGCAGGAAATGAAAAAAATCCTGACCGAGATTCAGCAAGGCCAATTTGCCAAAGAGTGGGTGTTGGAGAATCAGGCGAATCGCCCCGTCTACAACGCGCTGCTGGCTAAAGGCGAAGCCCATCCTATCGAAGAGGTTGGGAGCCGGCTGCGGGCGATGATGTCCTGGCTCAAAAAGGACCAACTGGTCGATAAGAACAAGAATTGAGGAACGAGGACACTGTGGCGGATCGTGCCGTCGGCATCCCGTTAGCCAAAGAGGGAATTCCCTTCGTGGGGGCTGCTGCAGGCCTTACACTGCTGGCAGGATGGCTGGGCTGGATGGTTGTGGCGGTTGGGGCGGGAATCCTGACGGTCTTCATTTCCTGGTTCTTTCGCAACCCTTCCCGGGTGATTCCTCAAGGGTCTCGTCTGGTCGTGGCGCCCGGTGATGGCAAAGTAATTGCCATTGAGGAAGAGTTTGAGCCAAGATTTATCAAAGATCGGAGTATCCGTCTCACCATCTTTTTGAACGTGTTCGATGTGCACATCAATCGGATCCCTTGTGAAGGGGCTATAGTGGATGTGCAGTATCAGCCAGGGTTATTCCTCGTTGCCAGTAAACCTGAAGCGACGCTGAGGAACGAACAAAATGCCCTGATGATTCGGACAGTGGAGGGGGCAAAAGTGTTGTGTGTGCAGGTGGCTGGCTTAATTGCCAGACGGATCGTCTGTTGGATCTCGCCGGGAGATCGGGCTATATGCGGTGAACGGTTCGGATTGATTCGATTCGGGTCACGGATGGATACGTTTCTGCCTGTCGGGACAGCAATAAAAGTTGCAGTCGGCGATCACGTCAAAGGCGGGGAAACTATCCTGGGAGAATTACAATGAAAACCACGGGACTTCGTCAATCGTTCGGCAGAGACGGAAAGCGGCGCAAAGCCGCTATGCACTTGATTCCGAATCTTTTTACGACGGGGAACCTATTGTGTGGCGTGTTTTCAATGTTATCCGTGTTCAATGCGGACTACATGATTGCAGCAGTCGCCATCCTGGTGGCGATGGTTTTCGACGTGCTTGATGGAAAATCCGCGCGACTCACCAACAGCACCAGCCATTTCGGCCTTGAATACGACTCGTTGTCCGACGTCGTGTCCTTCGGGGTTGCCCCAGGCCTCTTGATTTACTCCTGGGCGTTGAGCGGGCAGGGTATGTTCGGTATGGCGGTGATGTTTGCCTATGTTGCGATGGGTGCGGTGCGGCTGGCTCGGTTTAATTCGACTACGGCTGTGCCGGACGGGAAGTACTTTACCGGCTTGGCGATTCCTGCAGCGGCAGGGGTAGTGGCATCGCTCGTGATTTTCGATCACTATAGCCTCAGAATGGGCACGGAAGTGAAGCCCATCCTTGTCCTGATTATTACGCTGACGCTTTCATTTCTCATGGTGAGCACCATCAGGTATCGAAGCTTTAAAGACATGAAGTTCCGGGGCGGCCAACATATTACTTATCTTGTGTGGGGAATTTTGGCGCTCATGCTCGTGGCTGCCTGGCCCCAAGTCATGTTGTTTGTGATCTTTGCCGGGTACGCCTTGCTTGGCCCGGCAGAACGGCTCGGCCAACTTCTATCCAAGATGGCCGGAAAGCGCCCAGCTCTAAAGTCCGAGCAGTCGGTGAGTGATTCGAAGTTGTAGCATTCTCCAATGGCCGCGACGAGGAGTAGTACGCGATTCGTACAGCAGTGAGAGAGCTGGTGGATGGTGCAAACCAGCCTGTGCGGCGCCGAACTCGCCTCTGAGCCCGAATCCGTGAAACTCAAGTAATGGATTCCGTCTCGCCCCCGTGAAAGGGCGTCATGAGGGCCATGGACAGCGACACGTTGTTCTTGGCTAAATCAGGGTGGTACCACGGAGCGTTTCAAGCCTCCGTCCCTGGGCGTAGGGATGGAGGCTTTTGTGTTTGAGATTGCCGAAAATGCTTTCCCGCAGCGTTCTCGGTCGCGTGCCTCCCTGCGACGTACCCTACGGGTACGCCTCAGTCGTCCCGCTTCCTGCGGTCTTGCGGGAAAGGCATTTTGAGCAATCTTACAAGATTAGAGAGGTGACATTATGACCAGGATGATACGGATTTTTGATACAACGCTACGTGACGGAGAGCAATCTCCAGGAGCCAGCATGAATGTAGAAGAGAAAATCATGGTGGCGAAGCAGCTGGCTCGTTTGGGGGTCGATATCATCGAAGCAGGATTTGCCTACAGTTCTCCCGGAGACTTTGAGGCGGTGCGGCGGATCGCGCAAGAAGTCGAAGGGCCGACGGTTTGTAGCTTAGCGCGAGCGCGTCCGGAGGATATCGATCGAGCCTGGGAGGCCTTGAAGGGCGCACCGAAGGTCCGCATCCACACGTTCCTCTCGACCTCAGACATTCACCTGAAACATCAGTTTCGAATGACGCGCGATGAGGCGAAGAGACGCGCAGTTGAGATGGTACAGCGGGCGAAGAGCTATGTGGATGATGTGGAGTTTTCGCCCATGGATGCCAGTCGCTCCGATCCCGCCTACCTCTACGAAGTGATCGAGGCGGTGATTGCTGCAGGAGCCGGGACAATCAATATCCCTGATACGGTCGGCTATGCGGTGCCGCAAGAATTCGGCCGGCTGATACGCGGCATCCGCGAGCAGGTGCTCAACAGTACAAAAGCGGTGATCTCTGTCCATTGTCATAATGACCTGGGCCTGGCCGTAGGGAACAGTTTGGCGGCTGTGTTCGAAGGGGCGGGCCAGGTGGAGTGTACAATCAACGGAATCGGCGAGCGGGCAGGAAACACGGCGTTGGAAGAAATCGTCATGGGTCTTCGAACCAGAAAGGATTTCTATCAAGCCGACACGAATATTCGCACCGAAGAAATTTCGAAGACCAGCCGATTGGTCAGCAAGATCACCGGTATGGTGGTCCAGCCGAATAAAGCGATCGTCGGGTCCAATGCCTTTGCCCATACCTCAGGTATCCACCAAGATGGGCTGCTCAAGGACAAGACGACCTACGAAATCATACGGCCTGAAGCGATTGGTCTGGTCGAAAGCAAGATGGTTATGGGCAAGCTTTCAGGCCGCCATGCGTTTCGACAAAGACTGGTGGAATTGGGCTATACACTCTCGGACGAAGAGGTCAACCATGCGTTCGAGCGATTTAAGAGGCTGGCTGATCAAAAGAGGGAGATCTACGAAGAAGATCTCGAGGTTATTGTCTCTGAAGAGCTGGCCAAAATGGCGGATCGGATCACTCTGAAATCGTTCCATGTGGCCAGCGGGACGGATCAGGTGCCAACCGCCACGGTCGAACTGGAGATCGACGGGCGAGCGATTGCGCAGACCGGAACAGGCGATGGACCGGTTGATGCCGTGTATCGGACGATTGCTGGAATTACGCAGACGAAGAGTAAGCTCCTCATGTATGTCGTAAAGGCAATCACGGGTGGGACTGATGCTCAGGGCGAAGTCTCAGTCCGGGTTCAAGAAGATGGACGGACCGTCTCAGGTCACGGGGCGGATACGGACATTATCATGGCATCGGTGAGAGCCTATCTCAACGCACTGAACAAGCTGTCGTATCTAGCGGCAAAACAGGCTCAGGGCGAACAGAAGGTAAACTTGATTTAGGGAAAGTTGCCACGGTAGAGTCATCAACTCCGTCTTGGAGTGACGTTATTAGATATCAGGTGTTCCGTGGTTCATGTCTCTTTGGCAGATCGGCCGGAGTTTTTGGCCGGCGACCACACCATCTTGCGAGAACTGCTGCATCCGGCGAAGCAACCGCTCTCGCTTGGATATAGCGTGGCGCATGGGATCGTTGCTCCCGGCGCTCGGTCGAAATGGCACAGGCTGGCGTCCTCCGAGGTCTACTACATTATTGCCGGACGAGGGCGATTGACGGTGGACGATTCTGTCGTTGCGGTGGGACCGGGCTCCGTTATCTATGTGCCGCCGGGAGGCAAGCAATCTTTGGAAAACTTCGGGCTCACCCCCATCGAGTTCCTTTGCTTGGTCGATCCTGCTTGGCGAGCAGAGGATGAGGAAGTTTTGGAATAGAGGCTTTGGAGTCCACACTCACAAAGCGGGAGAGTAGTTTGTGAAGGCGAAAATTGCCGTGCTGGCCGGTGATGGTGTCGGTCGCGAAATTGTCCCTGAAGCCGTGAAGGTGATCAGGGCCGTGGCCGAAAAGTTTGCGCATACGTTCGAGTTCCTATCCGGTGATGTCGGCGGGCAGGCTATTGACAAAGTAGGAGTTCCCCTCCCGCAGGAGACGCTGATTCTGGCTAAACAGAGCGACGCCGTTTTGCTCGGCGCAGTTGGCGGTCCTAAGTGGGAGGGACTGGAGTATAGCTTGCGTCCGGAACGCGCGCTGTTGGGCTTGCGAGAACACCTGGGGCTCTATGCGAATTTACGCCCGGCGAAGTTGTATCCGATGCTGGCCGATGCCTCAACGCTGAAACAGGAGGTGATCGAGGGGATCGACATCCTGGTCATTCGTGAGCTGACTGGTGGCATCTATTTCGGGAAACCTAAAGGTATCGAAAAGATGCCGAACGGGAGCGAGCGAGGTATCAACACCGAGGTCTATACCACTGAAGAAATCCGGCGCATTGCAAGAGTGGCGTTCGAGGCGGCGAGAAAGCGTCGGAAAAAAGTAATGTCCGTGGACAAGGCGAACGTGCTGGAGTCATCCGAGCTCTGGCGTCGTGTGGTTACCGAAACCCACAAAGAGTACCGGGATGTAGAGTTGAGTCACATCTATGTCGATAATGCGGCGATGCAGCTTGTGCGTAACCCGCGGCAGTTCGACGTCATGCTCTGTAATAATATATTCGGTGACATTCTGAGCGATGAGGCCGCGATGTTGACCGGGTCCATCGGTATGTTGCCGTCGGCCAGTGTCGGCGCGCAGATTGGACTGTTCGAGCCCATTCACGGCAGCGCGCCGGACATTGCCGGAAAAAATGTGGCGAATCCTATTGCAACAATCGCTTCGGCGGCCATGATGCTGTCTTATGCTTTCAAGTTAGAGAAAGAGGCGGAAGCTATCGAGCAGGCGATCGTGAAAACCCTCGCTCTCGGGTATCGCACGAAGGATATTCACAGCCCAGGTACTCGCCTCGTCAGTACGACGGAGATGGGCGAGGCCGTCCTGCGAAATCTGAACTAGCGATGATTGTAATGAGACATATAAGCACAGATCTCAAAGCTCGACTGATCCGAACCATTGCCGGTACCGGAGACTTGGGGTGGTCCGGTGACGGGGGTATAGCCTGTGCGGCGCGTCTGAACGAGCCGAAGGGGATTACCAGTGATGCGGATGGAAATTTGTTCATCGCCGACTCTGAGAACCATGTCGTTCGAAGAATTGACAGGAAGGATAACCGTATATGTACAGTAGCCGGCCGCATTCACGGGGTTGAAACAGGAACGAAGACCATCTCCCCAATCCCTCGGATTGATGGCGCGGATGAGGACCCTTTTGCTGAGAGTAGCACTGTTAATTTGCGCGCCGTTACCCAACAAGCGGATCTGAGTGGAACCGTGCGTTACGTTGCAGCCAGCGTAGTGCCCCTCAAACTCTTCAGCGGCGATGGCGGTCCTGCCGATCAAGCACTGCTGAATTTTCCGACAGCAGTGGTGGTTGATCGGGTCGGGCATCTCTACATTGCGGACACGCTGAACCATCGGGTACGGCGGATTGATGCAGTGACAGGGGTGATCACGACAGTCGCCGGCCAAGGCCAGCCTCGATGTTTTGGTGACGGGGGATTGGCTGCGGAAGCCGGGTTGAACGAACCGGCAGCTTTGGCGTTGAGCGACCAGAATGTTCTCTATATTGCCGATCAGAGTAATAACCGCGTACGGGCAGTGGATTTGGCCACCGGAGTTATTTGTACTGTCGCTGGGACAGGAAAGGCTGTATATAATGGAGACGGTGTGCCTGCGGCAGAAACCGGTCTAGCCGGTCCGAGCGGGTTGGCGCTTGGGTCTGACGGTACGCTGTTCATTGCCGATAGCTTCAACGGCAGAATTCGCGCTGTTGACCCTGTCACCGGTCTCATACGAACGGTGGTGGGCGACGGTGGTGAGTATCGATACCAGGGGCCGGATGAACCTCCCAGCAGCACACTTTCCCGGCCATCGGGGATTGTGTTGGATGAGGAAGGAAATCTTTACATTACTGATTCGGACAACCATCTGGTCCGGCGATGGGATCGATTCACCGGGCTTGTTGAGCGCATTGCTGGTATAGGTATGGCCGACTACGGGGGGGATGGGCGGCCAGCTCTTGAGGCTGCCTTGAGTTATCCATTCGGGATCGCGATAGATCATTCAGGGCATGTGCTTGTGGCTGATACATTTAATCATCGCATTCGCGCGATCGCATAGTAGATTAGGATCGAGCTTCATGTTGAAAGAGAAATCAAGGTATGTCGTGGCCATCCTCGGTGCAACGGGGGCGGTCGGGAAAGAAACTCTCGAAATTCTTGAGGAGCGAAAGTTTCCGTTAGCCTCACTACGCCTGTTTGCCTCAAAGCGTTCAGCCGGTGAAGTGATGCCGTGCCAGGGCAAAGAGTGGAAAGTTGAGGAGTTAACGAAGGAGTCGTCGTTTGCCGGAGTCGACTTGGCCTTCATTTCAGCGACCGACGCCATTAGTTGCGAGTATGGTCAACGGCTTGGAGCGGCCGGGGTTGTGGTCATTGATGACAGCGGCGTCTTTCGGATGGAGACCGGCGTTCCGCTGGTCGTTCCAGAGGTCAACGCCCATGCCTTGACAAGCATGTCTCGCGGCATTGTATCGATTCCCAACTGCACGACGACCCCGCTCGTCATGGCACTCAAGCCGTTACAGGACGCCGTGGGAGTGAAGCGCGTCGTCGTGACGACGTTTCAATCGGTGTCCGGGACCGGTGCTGCGGCCATGGATGAACTGATGACGCAGACAAGAGACCTGATGGCCTTTCGCGATACAAAGGCCGAAGTATACCCCTATCAGATTGCGTTCAACCTGCTGCCTCATATCGGATCTTTCAACGATGAAGGGGATTGTTCTGAGGAAGTGAAGATCGCTCGCGAGACAAGGAAAATTCTTGAAGCTCCGGGGCTTCGCTTGACGGCGACAACCGTCCGCGTTCCGGTGTTGCGCTGTCATTCTGAAGCCGTCAACGTAGAACTAGAACGGCCGCTCAAGCCCAATGAAGCCCGTGCGGCGTTGGCAGCGATGCCTGGGGTGATTGTGTACGATGATCCCGGCAGGAAGCTCTATCCAATGCCGTTGGATGCAACCGGTAAGGACGAAGTGTATGTCGGCCGTATCAGGGAAGATGAATCGATTACCAACGGACTGAATCTCTGGGTTGTATCCGACAATCTCCGCAAGGGGGCTGCGCTGAATGCGGTGCAAATCGCAGAGCATTTGGCTCAAGGTCGATGGCTGAGTGGGGCAGTCTAGGAAAAATCTTTATCGGAGTCGGACTCTGCGTGGTCCTGGTCGGCCTATTGCTGCTGATCGCAGACCGTGTTCCAGGGATCGGGAATCTTCTGGGATGGTTCGGCAAGCTTCCCGGCGACATCTCCATCCGACGCGATAATTACAGTTTCTTCTTTCCCCTCGCAACCAGTCTGCTCCTCAGCGTCGTCGTAAGTTTGATACTCTATTTAATAACATGGATCTTTCGCCGATGAAGCAGCTACGAGGTACAGCGTGTCGAACCTTCGTGGCAGGAGTATGTCTTCTCACTCTGTCCTCGGCAGCCGAGGGAGCTGAGTCGATCCGAGTTCTGTTGTCGGCCGACGTATCACGGCTCGATATTCGTGCCGATAGTCCGTTGAAAATGACGGATTCAAAGGGCCGTGGTCAGGTTTTGCGTACGCCGGTCCAGGTTGCAACTGAGGAGAAAGGATTTCTCTTGAATGGCGTCCTGGTGCAGGCAGAGCAGGTGACACTGCAGGCCGGAGAGCAAGGTCTCACGCTGACCTTTCCACGGACTGCTTGGAAGCTCAACGGGGCGGCGATGTCATCGGGCGACTCGGGCATGGTGATTTCGGTAAACGGCCTTGTCCATCTCGTGCGAAAAGGCAAGGGGTTTCTGGTCATTAATCGGGTAGACGTTGAAGAATATGTCAAAGGAGTCGTTCCTGCCGAGGTCAGCTCGACTTGGCATCCGGAAATGTTGAAAGCGCAGGCAGTTGCGGCCAGGACCTATGCACTGTACCAACAGATGTTGAGCGCCACGCGGGAGTACGATGTGGCGGCTACAGTGCAGGACCAGGTCTATCGCGGAAAGCAGGGGGTAGACCCCCTGATCCTGCGTGCGGTCGAAGATACACGGGGGCTGGTCGTGACCTATCAAGATGCGCCGATCTATGCGGCTTTCTCATCGACGGCGGCAGGGTTGACGGAAGATGCCATGAATGTGTGGTCAAAGGACTATCCCTATCTCAAAGGTGTGGAATGCCCCTTCGATCTTATGTCGCCCTACTATCAATGGAAATCGTCCTTCAAAATGGATACTCTAGAGCAGAATTTGCGGCAGCAGGGGTTTCCCGTTGGGAAGATTGCGACAATAACACCTGTTTCGTTTAGTCGAGGGGGGCGAGTTGCGAAGCTGAGGGTTCTCCACTCTGGCGGAGAACTGGTTCTTCGTGGAGAAGAGTTGCGAAAAGCGGTTGGCTACACGATCATCCCCAGTACGCAATTTGCCATCGAATTGATCGGTCGTGATGTGGTGCTCTCTGGCTTCGGTGCAGGCCACGCAGTCGGTATGTGTCAGTGGGGGGCGAAAGAACTGGCAGAGCTGGGCTATCCCTTTTCCACGATTCTTCGATATTATTACCCCGGCACCGAACTACAGAATATGACATTGACGAACGCGCCAATCCCTCCGTCTTTCTGATGCAGCTTTCAGAATTCGATTTTCCGTTCGATGCCTCGCTGATCGCCACTTACCCAAACCTCCCGCGTGATCAAGCGAGACTACTCGTTCTGGATCGTTCCAGCCGCTCGCTCGCACACCGCCGCGTCGACGATTTGCCCGATCTGCTTCAGCCCGGTGATCTCTTCGTCGTTAATAACACGAAGGTGTTGGCAGCGCGCGTGATCGGACGGAAGCGGACCTCCGCTGCAGAAGCCGATATCCTATTCGTGAAAGATCTCGGCAATTCGATATGGGAAGTGTTGATCAAGGGAGCGTTTCGGTCTGGACAGATCATTGAAATGGGTGCGGAAGCTGTTGCTGTGGTGGTCGAGCGTAGCCCAGCCAGAACGACGGTCCGGGTCGACAGCCCGATTCCGTTGCCTGAGTGGCTGCGGAAAAATGGCATAATGCCGCTGCCACCGTACATGAAGCGGGCGCCGATCGACCGGGATCGAGAATGGTACCAGACCTTGTTCGCCGAGCATGAGGGCGCGATTGCCGCACCCACTGCCGGGCTTCATTTCACACCCAGGCTGCTGGCACAGTTGCAACAGCGAGGGATTGGCCTTACATCCATTACGCTGCACGTTGGTGCAGGAACTTTCAAGCCTGTGATGGTTGACCGAATTGAAGACCATCAGATGGGCGCAGAATGGATCGAGGTCGGAGCAGAGGCGGTGCATGCCATCGAGCAGGTGCGAGCAGTAGGGAAGCGAATAGTCGCCGTCGGAACCACGGTCGTGCGCGCAGTCGAAACCGCAGCCCACACAGACGGTCGGCTCCGATCCTATCGCGGGGAGACGGATATGTTTCTGACGCCGGGTTATCAGTTCAAAGTGGTCGATGCCCTCCTTACGAATTTTCACTTGCCACGTACGACATTGCTCATGTTGGTCTCTGCATTGGCCGGGACAGAAAGTCTTCGACGGGCCTATGAAGAGGCGGTACGCGAGCGGTACCGTTTCTATAGCTATGGCGATGCAATGTTGATTCTCTAAAACCCTGAAAGTCGTAAAGTCTTCAAGTCTGAAAATCACGGACGAAGATCATCTGATGACTCTATGACTTGATGACTTTTTGCCGAAGGTGCTACAGCAACTCGCGGTTGATCTTGATGGGAATGGCCGTCTTAAGCGATTCGGTGTAGGCCATCAATGCACGTTGCTGCTTTTGCAAGAGGACGTCCTGTACAGCACGATCCTTCGCTGCAGCGGCCTTCGCGGGGTCTGATTCGGGTTGTCGTAGTATAAGGGCTTGCGCTTCGGCAAGTTCGGCAGGTGTAAGAGCCACGGCATCGCGGATGATGGTCCGGGCTTTGTTGCTCAGTAATTCTTTCGTTTCCATCGCTTCGAATATTGCTGGCGTCAGATGATTCGCTGCCAGGAGTCGTTGGTAGATTTCCGGGTCGAAAGCGCCGTTTTTTTGAAAATCCGGGATCTGCATGATGGCTTCGCGCAGCTCCTGGTCGGTCACAGTAAGGCCCATATTCTTTGCCGCGATCAGCCAGGTCCTGTTGTCGACGAGTTGATCCAGCACTAATTGCTTGATCGTTTCGTCTTTGAATTCTCCGGTGACTTTCTCTTTGTAGAAGCGGTAGGTATTCTCGTAGGCGCGTCGGAACTCATCGCGGGACACGGTGAGCTCTCCGACTGACGCGACCACGGAACCGGTCTGTTCGCCGAACCCCCACCATCCCATGGTGATGACGAACGCAATGGCGATGATCGCCATGATGGACTTAAGGAGCCAGGGATAGCTATGCGACGCTTCGCGCATCGATTTGAGCATGACAGCCTCTCGGAAAGTTCGTCAGAGCGGATTCTACTCAGCGGTCTGCGCAAAGGCAAGCGACGACCTTCTCTCAAAACTGGGATCGCACATCGAGGAGAATTTTCAGTCCACGGACCCGAAAAATATCATTTGGAAGCCGGATCTGCAGAAGAACGGTCTTTGTTTGTGCTCGGTGGTCCAATTTGTTATACTTTGCCACTAATTGTAAGGAGATCCCTTGGCGGAGGAGGTCAGAGGGGTTCATCCAATCAGTGCAGGGATTTACCCCAAGGCGCAGGTTCTGAACCGTGGTATCGCCAAGCTGATCGATCTGTTCATCGTCGCAGCCGCCGGTCAAATGCCTGTGCCGGTAGGTTTTCTGGGGGGATTAGCCTATATACTTATTGCAGACGGGTTTTCCGGTGGGCGCAGCATCGGTAAGCGGCTAATCGGTCTTCAGACGGTTCTTCCGGATCGACGTGAAGCGGCAGGGTTTCGAGAGTCGATCATCCGCAATTTGCCTTTTGCAGTGGCACACGTAGCCTTTGTCGTTCCCTATGTGGGATGGGTTGTAGCGGGGGCTATCATTGCATTCGAAACCGTATTGATTCTCGGGAATGTACAAGGGCGGCGTTTGGGTGATGAGGTAGCCGGCACGCAGGTTTTAGATGTTGGTCGTCTGGCGTCGCCTGACTGATTTAGTCGTCTGAGTCTGAGGGGAAGGGAGCGCAATCGTGGGCTTTGGAAGCGATGTCTTCGGATGGTTCTCAAACGACCTGGCCATCGATCTGGGGACGGCATCGACTCTCGTGTATGTACATGGGAAAGGGATCGTGCTCAACGAACCCTCAGTTGTGGCGGTTGAGAAAAAAACTGAACGAGTGCTTGCAGTAGGTACGGAAGCGAAGAGAATGTTGGGACGCACACCGGGCAACATCATCGCCGTGCGGCCTATGAAAGAAGGGGTGATCGCCGACTTCGAAATGGCAGAGCAGATGTTGAAGCGATTCATCCAGAAGGCCCACAACCGTAGCGCATTCGTGCGCCCGCGCATCATCATCGGCGTGCCATCGCGTATTACGCAAGTGGAACAACGGGCAGTCAGAGACTCGGCAGAGTTAGCCGGAGCTCGCGAAGTATATCTGATCGAAGAACCGGTAGCGGCTGCCATCGGCGCCGGTCTTCCGATCACCGAGCCCTCCGGCAACATGGTGGTCGATATCGGCGGTGGCACAACCGATATCGCCGTCATTTCGCTCGGCGGAATTGTCTATAGCGAATCTGTAAAGGTCGCCGGCGATCGCATGGACGATGCGATCATGAATTACATCAAGAAGAAGTACAATCTCCTTATCGGTGAACATATGGCGGAGCGCATTAAGTTCGAAATCGGATCCGCCTATCCCTTTGAGGAACGCAAGACTATGATGATCAAGGGGCGCGACTTGATTTCCGGTATTCCCCGCACGCTGGTGGTGGATGACGCAGAAGTCCGGGAAGCGCTACAGGAACCGATCGGAACAATCGTCAACGCGATTAAAGTAGCACTGGAGAATACCCCGCCTGAGTTGGCGGGCGACATTATCGATCGAGGCGTCGTACTCACGGGCGGGGGCTCTTTGCTGAAGGGCATGGATACGCGCTTTCGGGAGGAGACGAATCTGCCGATCATCACCGTGGACGACCCTCTGACTTCCGTCGTCTTGGGAGTCGGGAAAATCCTCGATGAGTTGGATCTGCTCGCCAAAGTGTCGGTGATGTCCCAGGCTAATACCTACCGATAAGGTTCCATCCCTAACTCCCTTATGTGGATGGCTCACTCTAGTTCTCCTTACGGCGCCAGGCGCATCGCACTTGCCTGTTTTGCTCTCCTGCTGGTAGCCCTCTTTCTGTTTCCCGCTCAAATCCAAGGACTTCTGCTGTATCTGGGCGGCCCGGTCGGATATGTTGTGCGCGTTCCGCTCGAAGCCATTGCATCGATCGATGCCGGTATCGCCGATCGCTGGGAGCAGTACGTGGCGTTGCAAGGAGTGCGGGAAGAAAACCAGCAACTACGGAAAGAAATTGAGTGGCTACGCGGGCAGCATAGCCAGTTGCGTGAATCAGCCGCGGCTACGGAACGATTGACAGCCTTACTGCATTTCAAGGAGCAAGCCCTCCCCACAATGATTGCCGCTCAAGTCATAGGGCGTGATGCCACGAATCGGTATCGCGCTATTATTCTCAACAAAGGCGAGAGCGACGGAATCAAGCCGGACATGGGGGTCGTTACGCCCGCCGGTGTCGTAGGGCGAGTCGTGAAAACGACAGGGGTGTCCTCAGTGGTGCTCTTGGTGACCGATCCGAACAACGCCATCGCCGGTCTTATCCAGCGAACGAGGGATGAAGGTATTGTGGAGGGGACCCAGCAAGGTCTGGCCCGGCTCAAGTATATTCCATTATTGTCGACGCTCCGAGACGGTGATCGGGTTGTCACCTCTGGTCTTGTAGGAGATTTTCCTCGAGGGCTCGTGATCGGCACAATCACGCGCATTGATAAAGAGGAAGGCGCATTGTTCCAGTCAGCCGAACTCATGCCGGAAGTCGATATCAGCCGCGTGGAAGAAGTATTGGTGATTCAGACGTCGTATGGACAGTCTCTGAAGGCTGGGACGGGATCAAATCTGCTTGAGAAGCCAGCGCCATGAAAGTCCTCTCCTACGTGATTCTCGTTCTGCTGCTCGTTCCCTTGCAGACGACCCTGTTGCCGCATCTGAGCGTGTGGGGTATCAAGCCGGATGTGGGACTTGTAGCCGCCGCACTAGTCGGGCTTCTTGCCGGTGAACTCGAAGGTCTTCTCGTCGGGCTCGCGATCGGGTGGATCCTGGGTCTGTTCTCAGCCGGCGAACTTTGGTTGAGTCTTCTTATGAACGGAGGTGTTGGCCTTTTGGCAGGGTTCCTGGGGCGGCACGTGTCACAGGTGACCGCGATCTCGCTGGGGCTGGGGCTTCTGCTGGTCTCTTTGGCAAGCGGCCTGTTTGCCGCAATGACTTTCAAGAGTCTCGACACATCTCAGTTGTGGTGGATGGTCGAGTCCGTCGTCTTTCCGCAGGCCTGTTTCGACGGGGTGGTAGGGGCAGCGCTCTATTGGCTGCTCTCCCTACGGTTTGATCTTAGCCGCCTGAGAACCGAATAACACGCCTGTGATGCGCGTGGCAAAATGTTGGTTGTGACGCATGTCAACAGCTGGACTGCACGATTCTGAACTTGGGGAACTTCAGCGCCGACTGATAATCCTCCGTGTCGGCTTACTTCTCGTCGTGGCATTACTGGGGCTGCAGCTCTGGAACTTGCAGATCCGTGAGGGGCCCTATTACCGCGATCTTTCAGAGAACAATCGAACACGGTCCGTTATCATGGAGCCGGCTCGAGGGCTCATCTACGATCGCAATGGGGTGTTGTTGGCGAATAATGTCCCAAGCTTCACGCTGTATGTTTCGCTTGAAGACGTCAAAGATCGTGACGCGCTCATCGATCGGCTTAGCAGTCTCCTGGGGCTCGATCAAGAACTTGTGAGGAGGAAGCTCACGGCTCGCGGCAATAAACAACTGCCGCGCAAGGTGAAGGATCGTTTAACCCTTCGAGAAGCGACGTTGGTCGAGTCCCATCGTCTGGACTTGCCCGGGGTGATGGTGCAAGTCGAATCGCAACGGAATTATCCTGGTGGAGATACGGCCTCGCATCTATTGGGCTATGTCGGGGAAGTGTCTCCCGAGCAGTTAGAAAAACCTGAATTTGCCGAACTGCACCAGGGCAGCATTGTCGGGCAGTATGGCGTTGAGAAATTTTTCGATCGACTCGTGCGTGGTCGCGCCGGGCAGAAAAGCCTAGAAGTTGACGCTGTAGGTCATGAGAAGCGAACCGTGGTTGTGGAGAAGCCCCATGCCGGTGATGATTTATACCTCACAATCGATGCGCGACTGCAGAAAGTGGCTGAAAATCTGTTGGGGGAGGAATCGGGCGCGATCGTCGCCCTTGATCCGAGGACAGGTGACGTGCTCGCGATGGCCAGTCGCCCGAGTTTCGACCCCAACGTCCTTTCCCGAGAGCTCACACCGAAACAATGGGCCGATATCGTGCAGGACGAAGGACGTCCCTTGAACAATCGAGCCTCTCAAGGACAGTACCCGCCCGGCTCGGTCTTCAAAGTGATGATGGCTGCCGCAGCATTGGAAACCAAGACCGTGACGCCGTCGACATCGATCTACTGCAACGGAGGGTATCAGTTCGGTCGCCGCTTGTATCGCGACTGGAAAGCCGGAGGACACGGCTCGGTCGATCTTCGGCATGCGCTCGTGCATTCGTGCGACGTCTATTTCTACACCATTGGGCAGCGGATGGGGATTGAAACAATCGCTTCTTTTGCTCATCAGTTTGGCCTGGGGGAGGAGACGGGAATTGAGCTGCCGTCTGAACGGGTAGGAATCGTGCCTTCCGAGGCTTGGAAACAGAAGGCTAAGAATGAGGCTTGGTTGCCGGGTGAAACGATCTCGGCGTCGATCGGACAAGGCTACGTGAACGTAACCCCGCTGCAGATGGCAAGCTTGATCGGCACCGTCGCGAACGACGGTGTCATGTTCCGTCCTCGATTGGTCCAGGCTGTAATGGATCGAGTGACTGGGGAACTCCAGCAGCGTGCTCCGATTCACAAGCGCACAGTAAAGCTGAAGCCCGGAATCTTACCGGTGATTAAGGATGCACTGGCCGGGGTGGTTAAAGAGGGGACAGGCACACGGGCGCAGTCGTCGTTGGTGACGATCGCGGGAAAGACAGGCACTGCCCAGACATTGGCTTTGCGTACCGGCCCGGAGAAAGATATTCCGAAGAAGTTCCGCGATCACGCATGGTTTGTCGCCTTCGCTCCGGTTGAGGCGCCCACCATTGCCGTTGCGGTCATTGGGGAACATATGGGTCACGGAGGTTCTGCCTCGGCCCCCCTCGCTAAAGAGCTGATTGAGACCTATGTGAAATTAAATCTCTCGGCTCCTCCGGATGTGAAGAGTGGCGCTGTCACTCGAGAAGGGGATGCCGGAGGACAGGGAACGAGATGATCGACCGGGTGTTCATAAGCCGTGGCTTCGACAATTTCGATCTCCGTTTTATCGGGTTGATCGTTGCTATCTTGGGAATCGGTGTCCTGTCTATTTATAGCGTGACCCATGACCAGGGAGTCGCGTTCCCGTTTTATGCGAAGCAAGTCGTGTGGATCGGGCTTGGCACAGTCGCATTTTTGGTTATGTGGCTTTCGGACTATCATCGCATCGCGCGGTTCGCCTACCCTGCCTATGCGATTATCTTAATCTTGCTGGTCGTCGTACTGTTTGAAGGCAAGAGCAGTCGAGGGGCGCAACGATGGATTCCGATGGGGCAATTCGCCTTCCAGCCTTCGGAATTTGCAAAGCTTATCCTTATTTTGATGTTGGCACAATACTATTCACAGACGCCACGGGTAGGCTGGCTCCAACGAGTGGTGCTACCGGGGCTATTGGTGTTGCCGGGGCTGCTTCTGATTCTGAAGCAGCCTGATCTGGGCAGCGGGCTGAGCTTCTTGGCGATTTATGCAGCGATGTTGCTGATGGTGGGCATGCGTTCGAAGGCAGTGGGGGTTATTCTCCTGTTTTCGCTGATGTTGTTTCCATTCGCGTGGGAGATGATGTGGGGGTCATTGCATGATTATCAACGGCAGCGGATCATGACCTTTGTCGATCCGGTCTACGATCCCGGGGGCAAGGGATATCATGCCCTCCAATCTCGGATTGCTATTGGGGCGGGAGAGTTGACGGGGAAGGGGCTTTATGGAGGAACGCAAAGCCAATTGAAGTTTTTGCCTGAAGGACATACCGACTTTGTCTTTTCGGTGTTTGCAGAAGAGTGGGGGTTCCTCGGAGTGCTGCTTCTCTTATTGTTGTTTGTCGGATTGATCTGGTTGTCGTTAGACATTGTGGCGCGCGCGCGGGATCAGCTAGGGGCGCTCCTGGCGGTCGGCATCCTCTGCATGGTGTGTTTTTGTGTCGTGATCAATATCGGCATGACGGCAGGGATGTTTCCCATCGTGGGGATTCCTCTACCTCTCATGAGTTATGGCGGGAGCGCTACGATTATGACTATGGCGTCGCTAGGTCTGCTGTTGAATGTGAAACGCCGTCGATTGAGTTTCTTATAAATGGATGTGGCAATTGCACGGTTTCGGATAAATCGAGATCGATGCAAGTAGGTATATTATTCAGTGTGAGGACCGTCGGGTTAGCGAGCTGTCGAGCGGATGCTAAACCCTGGGGATTCCCCGCGTTTGTCCTGCACGTCAGCGCGACGGTTCAATAGAACGGAAGGAGTCGGTATGGGAGTAGAAATTGCGATTACAGTCGCACGCGAGGAGACTCGCGTGGCGGTATTGGACGGCGGAGTTGTTACGGATCTCTTCGGGGATCGTGCGAAGCACAAGGACTTTGTCGGAAACATTTATAAAGGGAAAGTGGCGAAAGTGTTGCCTGGCATGCAGGCGGCATTTGTAGATATCGGTCTCGCGAAGGCGGCCTTCCTGCACGTGTCGGATTTGTCATTGGACTCCGAGCCGGGCGACACGCTTGTTGATGTGGATGAGGACGACAAGGATGCTGATAGGGATGGGGATGTGTTGGGTCCCCGACGCCAAAGCTCCAAGCCGATCGAGCAATTGTTGAGTGAGGGGCAAGAGCTGATGGTTCAGATTTCAAAAGGGCCTATCGGCACGAAAGGCTCGCGGGTTACCACCTACGTGTCGCTCCCAGGCCGGTATCTCGTGTTCATGCCCAACGTGGAACATATTGGTGTGTCGCGCCGTATCGCGCGGGACGAGGAGCGGGCTCGACTGAAAGACATTATGAAGCGCGTCCGGCATCCAGGCTGCGGATACATTGTTCGGACGGTGAGCGAAGGGGTCAAAGAGGACGAGTTGCGTTCCGACGTCGACTTTTTGCACGTGCTGTGGCAGGACATCCTGACAAAATGCGAGCAGAAAGGGGCGCCGGCATTGCTTCACGCCGACTTGAGTTTGAGTTTCCGGGTTGTGCGCGATCTCTTCGGGAAGAAAGTAGATCGGTTATGGATCGACTCGCGTGAGGAATATCAGGCAGTCCGGGATTTCGTACAGCGCTTCTCGCCCGAGCAAACGTCGCGCATTCATTTGTACGACAAAGATGAAAGTCTTTTCGATCATCTGGGAGTGGAACAGGAGGTTGCACGAGCTCTCAGCCGCAAAGTCTGGCTCAAGTCCGGCGGGCATCTCGTGATCGACCATACGGAAGCGATGACCGTCATCGACGTCAACACCGGACGATTTGTGGGAAAGCGTGATCAGGAAGAGACCATTCTCCGGAACAATCTGGAAGCGGCAAAGGAAGTGGCCTATCAAATGAAGTTGCGCGGGATCGGCGGTATCATCATCGTCGACTTTATCGATATGGAGCGAGAGAAGAATCGTGACAAGGTGTATCACGCGCTGCTCGATGCGATGTCGACCGATAAGGCGCGCACCCGAGTGTCCAGAATCTCCGATCTGGGTCTGATCGAGATTTCCCGCGAGCGAGTAAGAGAGGATCTATTGCGTTCACTTTCTGAGCCTTGTCACTATTGCGAAGGGCGGGGCTATACGAAGTCTCCGACTACGGTGGCCTATGAGATCTTCCGCGATGTCCGCCGGATCGGCAGCAGTCCGGAGCCGCAACGGATCGTTATCGGCGCCCATCCATCGGTAGCGGAGCTGTTACAAGACGAAGAACGGCAAGGGCTTGAAGCGGTGGAGCGTGAGTGCGTCGCAAAAATCATCGTCATACCAGACGAACATTTACATCTGGAGCAGTACGATCTTGCGGTGCTCTGAAGATTCGGGTTCTCTCTCGACTAAGGGTATGCAATCGTTCAGCCTGCCAGTCGGAATAGGTTCCTCTGCTGCGATAGCGGGCCCTCCCTCCATTCGGCCGATGACAAGATCTGCGTTGGAGTCCTGGCTTCGCCTGCGCGCGATCGATGGAGTAGGGGATCTGACCGTGGTTCGATTGGTTGGTGCCTGGCATTCTCCCGAGGCTGTCCTGCGTCTCTCTCGTGATGAGTTGATTTCCGGAGGATGCAGCCCGCAATTGGCGGATGCCATTAAACGCGGGCCGGATGTTCCTGCCTGCCGGAGCATCGAACGGGAGCTCGATGCGATTGAGCGTGGACGGATTGAAGTCCGGAGTGTGTTGGATCCTACTTATCCCGGCCTGCTGAAGATGATTGCGGATCCTCCGCCTCTCCTGTATATCACCGGCACAGTGACTGAGCAGGACGCGCTGGCGGTGGCCATTGTAGGTGCGCGTCGTGCAACGGCAGCCGGACGCGCTATCACAGAAGAGTTAAGTCATGACTTGGCTGAAGCGGGCATCACGGTTGTGAGCGGGCTTGCACGCGGGGTTGATGCGGCGGCTCATCGAGGCGCGCTTGCTGCGGGAGGGCGCACCATTGCGGTACTAGGGTGCGGGATCGATCGGACTTATCCTCCGGAACATGATCGGCTACGCCGGCAGATCGAGGAGCGGGGAGCGATTCTGTCTGAGGTCCCGCTGGGTGCGCCACCTCACAGCCATCACTTTCCTCGACGCAATCGCATCATCAGTGGGTTGTCTCTGGGTGTGGTTGTGACAGAGGCGGCTATCAGCAGCGGATCGTTGATTACTGCGAGAATAGCTGCTGAGCAGGGCCGCGAGGTTTTTGCGGTTCCGGGTTTTGTGAAAGAAGATACGAGCCGTGGGACGAACGCCTTAATCAAAGAGGGGGCGGCTCTGATCGAACGCGCACAGGATGTCGTCGACGCGATTCTTCCGCAACTGGATCAGTCACTGCGAACGCGCTTGCAGATCGTTGAGGCGAAGCACGTGCCCGGCGATAAGTTGGGCAAAGAGGAACAGCTGGTGTATGATGTGTTATCGTATGACCCGCTCACAGTCGACGACGTGATTGCCATCACCGGATTATCGGTTTCTATCGTGATGGCCTCGCTCCTGTCATTGGAGCTTCGACAGCGAGTCAGGCAGCTGCCGGGACAGCGCTACCTTCGAACATAATCATCGAACAGTTGCACAGATTTGTTATATTTGATACGCATGGAAGCGCAACTCTTGCAGTGAACCGGAGTCTTCATGGCTAAATCACTCATTATTGTCGAATCTCCGACGAAAGCGCGCACGATTACCAAGTATCTGAAGCGGGGCTATACTGTCATGGCTTCGGTGGGCCATATTAAAGATCTTCCCACCAGCAAGCTCGGTGTTGATCTGGAGCACGATTTCGAGCCGCAGTACGTGACGATCAAGGGGAAGTCGAAGGTTTTGGCGGAAATCAAGAAAAGGGCGGAAGAGGCCGACAAGGTATTCCTTGCACCGGACCCCGACCGGGAAGGGGAAGCCATCGCATGGCATCTTGAACAGGAATTGCTCGGCAAGTCCAGACGTAAGTCCAAGAAAAAGACAGAGGGCAAAGTGTTTCGGGTGCTTTTCAATGAAATCACGGAGTCAGCCATCAAGCGTGCGCTGCAATCGCCTGGGCAGGTCGATATGAAGTTGGTGAATGCGCAGCAAGCCCGCCGGGTGCTCGACCGGATTGTCGGATACCAAGGCAGCCAATTGCTGTGGACGAAAGTGCGTCGTGGGCTCAGCATGGGACGGGTCCAGTCCGTGGCCATGCGATTGATTTGCGAACGCGAGGAAGAACGCGATGCATTTCGTCCGGAGGAATATTGGTCTATAACGGTGATGCTGTCGGGGGCCAATCCCCCTCCGTTCGAAGCCAGACTGCACAGCATCGACGGGCAGGAGGCATCGATTGCGACAGAGGCTGATGCACGGCGCATCGTTACAGCTATTCAAGGGAAAGAGTTTGTCGTTGATTCGATTGAACGGAAAGAAAAGAGACGAAATCCTGTCGCGCCGTTCATCACCAGCAGGCTCCAACAGGAAGCCGCGCGCAAGTTGCATTTCTCATCGAAGAAAACAATGACCCTGGCGCAGAAGCTGTACGAAGGGATCGATATAGGAGCGGAAGGTCCGACCGGCCTTATTACGTACATGAGAACCGATTCCCCTCGTATTTCAAACGAGGCGATGTCAGAAGCACGCCAGGTGATTCTGGAGCGGTTTGGCGCAGAATACCTGCCTGCAACGCCGAACGTGTATAGGACCCAGAAAGCAGCCCAAGAAGCCCACGAAGCGATCCGCCCCACGTCGGCGGCGCGCGATCCTGAGTCGATCAGTCAATATTTAGAGCCGGATGTCCATAAGTTATATCAGTTGATCTGGAACCGGTTTATCGCGTCGCAGATGGTTCCTGCGGTTCTCGACGTCACGCGAGTCGAGACGAGTCCTGTCAAGACGAAGGAAAAATTTCTTTTCCGTTCAACCGGCACCGTGGTGAAGTTTCCAGGCCATACGATTGTGTACATGGAGGGAGTCGACAAGGAACTCTTTGCACAGAAGCAGAAGAACGAGCAGGAGGTCGAAGACGAGTCCGAGCGCCAGCTACCTCTGCTCAGCGAGGGAGAAAAGTTACGGCTTGTATCCCAGGAGGGGCAGACGGTTCCCGGCGTGCTCTCGAAACAACACTTCACTCAACCTCCACCCCGGTATAACGAAGCCTTGCTGATCAAGGAATTGGAGGAAAAAGGCATCGGTCGGCCGTCCACCTATGCCAGTATCATTTCGACGATTCAAGAACGCAAGTATGCCGACAAGGCAGATGGGCGATTTGTTCCCACCGAAACCGGGCGGACCGTGAACGGTTTCCTGATGAAAGGATTTCCGGACCTGATCAACGTCGATTTTACCTCGCATATGGAAATGGAATTGGACGAAGTCGAAGAGGGCAGTAAGCCGTGGGTCACGGCGGTGCGTGAATTCTACGGGCCTTTTACGGCTGATCTCGAGAAGGCGAAGACAATTCCAGGACCCAAGGACACGTTGGAGCCACCGACGAACATTCCTTGTGAGAAGTGCGGTCGGATGATGGAAATTAAATGGGGACGAAACGGCAAGTTTCTCGCCTGCCCTGCCTATAAGGACAAGCCTCCCTGCAAGAACACGCAGAACTTTGAAAAGCTCTCGGACGGTACCATAAAAATCATTCCAAAGATCGAGTTGACAACGGATGAGAAATGCGAAAAGTGCGGCAGTCCGATGGTAGTAAAGACAGGGCGGTTTGGAAAATTCATCGCCTGTTCCGCCTACCCGGAGTGTAAGACCACCAAACCACTGTCATTGGGCGTGAAGTGTCCCCAGCCAGGCTGTGGCGGAGATCTTGTCCAGAAGCGTACAAGAAAAGGACGATCGTTCTTCGCCTGCAGTAAATATCCGGCGTGCGAGTATGCCTTATGGGATCGCCCTATTAACAAAACCTGTCCGACTTGCAGCGCTCCGTTCCTTGTTGAGAAAGTGAGCAAGCAGGTTGGACGCAGCGTCCAATGCCGTAGCGAGGAATGTGGGTACCGCGAAGCAGGGTAGGCCAGGCCGAATTCTTATTCCATCCCATCCCATCTTTCCTTCTCTCCTGAAAATGAGTCGCACAGTTCCGTAGCTCCATCAATAGTGCATGACGCTACGATATTGAGAACTAGTGTCGCTTAATCATGAAAACCAAACTCAACGAAGCCTCATCGAGCGAGTTGACGAAACACTCAATTGCATTGATAATAAATTTGAATGAGTCATCCGGCGATCAAAGTTTCTTACTCGGAGCGTCTCAGAGGCCCCACAAAACTTGAGAAAGGAATCAGCCTATGAAAGCGAAAGAGGGCGTGGTCAATATTCTTAACAAAATCCTGACCGCGGATCTGACCGCCATCAACCAATATTTTCTCCACGCCAAGATGTGTGAGAACTGGGGGTACGAACGGCTGTATCACAAAGTGCGTGAACGAAGCCTTGCCGAGATGAAAGACGCTGATGAGCTTATCGGCCACATTCTCTATCTGGATGGTGTGCCAAATGTGCAACGCATGAATACTGTGCAGGTAGGAGAGACCGTTCTGGAGCAGTTGAAGCTGGATTTAAAAGCCGAACAAGAGATGCTCACTGTGCTAAGTGAGGGCGTCGTGCATTGCACGAAGGTGACAGACTTCACCACGCGACACATGCTTGAGGATATGGCTAAAGACGTGGACCAGCATATTGATTGGATCGAGACGCAGATGGAAACGATCAAGCAGGTCGGCCTCGAGAACTATCTGTCCGAACAAATCAAGAAAGAAGGCTAAGCATCCATGATCGGGACTTGATCTGGAATTATCTTGCCCGGATGAGGCTCTAGTATCTTTCACACATCGTAGATACCTCTACCACAGGTGTGAGAACTCCGTCGTACAAGCCATCTACCTTGCTGATGAGAGGATTTCTCCTATCATTCGTTGTGCCCGTTTGTCATCCAGGAGACGTTTGCATAATGCAATGTCCTTGCGGCGGCTGAGAGAATTCGCCCAAGCACGCAACCGAATTTGTGGTTAAGTGCTCTCTGTAGTTCATCGTCCATCGCATAAATTCTGCCTTTCCCTCGTAAGCTCCGCTTCTACAGCCCTGCTGCTCCAGTGAGGCATGGCAGCAGAATTGGCGAAGGAGGGCGGGGAGCCTCGGGAGGAAGAGCAAGTCCCCGCCTGCGGAGTTGGAGGGCCACCCCCTCCGTTGCCAGCATATCGGGCACCGGCTATGCTTTAGTCAACCCATCTGTCCTTCACCCAGCTTCGTTCAAGGCAGGCGGCCCATTTTTGCGCAACTGATTGCGAACGACTTCGGTGGCAATCGCAACGAGCTCCGGGTCGAATTGAGTGCCGGATGAGACCTGCAGAATTCTGAGGGCGACATGGTTTCGGATGGCAGGATCTGCATCCGGTACTTTGATGGCGTCGTATGCGTCGACAACAGCTAGAATCCTGGCTCCCAGAGGAATGAAGGAGCCTCTGATTCCGTAGGGATAACCGGATCCATCCCACCGTTCGTGGTGATGGGCAATGAGAACTGAGGCTCTCCGCAGGAAGCAGAATGGCTCGAGCAGCGAGGCGCCGAGTCGGGGATGATTCTGAACGGTGAGGTAAGACTCTGAATCGAGGCCGCTCACCCCAGCAATCAGATCGTAAGGAAGTATCGAGAGCCCGATGTCGTGCAGAAGGGCCGCGAGGTTCAGATCGTGCAGCTCTCTTGCCATCAGGCCGACCACTTGTCCGATCAACAATGAGATCGCAGCGGTCCGTCGGCTATGACCGGCTTGCCAGGGGAGGGCTCGATCGATCTCCTTGCTGACTTGATGGACCAGAATGTTTTCGACGTCGCGGCGTGATGTCGGAGGAAGGTGAAGGCGATCGATTTTCCGGAGCATGGCCTGCATTTTCATAAGCCCAGGGTGGATGTGTTCACAGACCCGCTGTTTCATCGCCATTCCTCCAAGAAAAACGCAGAGCCCAAGACCACATAGGGTGATCCTGGGCTCTGGGTGAAAAACCGCTGGTCACTTCTTATACCGAATTCGATCAGTTTCGATGGTTGCGGTGCAATTTCCATCCCTTAATGCTTGAGAAGGGAATGACCATCAATCGTCGGCAACGCCTACACTTCAGCTCAATTCCATGATTGTTCAATCGCGCCATGAGTTGCCCGCAGTGGCAGCGAAGCTCCTCTGACTTACAGACAACGGTGTCCGCGATGGAATTGTGCCCTATAGGTGTCGAGGGTGATCGCATATGCAAAAATCCATGGTCTGGATGGGCGAGAGAGTTCCCCTCTCGCCTCTCCAGCGACTGCAAGATGTTAAAACGTCCACTTCACGCCGCCTTGAAAGAGGGCTGGCAGGCCTGGATAGATGCCGCGGCTCCGGTCCATGATCGCGTCCTGACCCAACATGTTCTTCGCTGTAAAGAAGAACGTGGCATTGATCTGCTTGACATGTTGATTGACAGAGGCATTGAGCATGCACCAGCCGGGAACGATACCGCGCTGACCGTTTGGAGTGGGAGCCACGGTATTTCTGTCATCGCTGAACTGTTCGCTGATGCACTGACCCTCAACACGTGCATTGAAGGCCCCAATGCCCAAATCTCTGTTGGCATAGCCGATGCCTGCTGTCAGCAAATGCTCCGGTGAATAGGGGAGCCGGTTTCCGCTTACGCTAGCTGGATTGGTCGGATTTCCCGTAAATGGAGAACTACAGCCTTCAGCTGCACCTTCGGCTGGGGTCAATGAAATGCACCCCAAGCTGCTGTTGCGGGTGCCGACAAAATCGGCCTCAGCGACCCATGTATAGTTGACATCGAAGGTGATGTCCTCCTTATCGTTCCTGCCCATGACGGCGTCCAGCAGATCCATCTTGGTCGCGAATTCGATGCCTCGATGTCTGGTTTCCCCAGCGCTCGTCAGGGTCGCGCCCGTACCTCCGGCCGCTGACTGAGAAATGATCTGGTTGCTGAAGTCCATCTGGAAGAGAGTGGCTTCATACCCAATCCACTGGGCCAGGTTGCCTCTAGTTCCCAGTTCGTAAGTCCAGCTCAACTCGGGCCCAAGGTCTACCACTGCACCTGTTGCGAGCGTGATTGCATCGGAAATCTGCGGTGGGGACATCCCTCGGTGCGCGCCGAAGAAGATCGTATGGTCTTTGACCGGTGAATAGGTCACGCCGACCCCCGGCAACACTTCGGTGAAATGCGTCTTCGCGAAGTTGCCATTACCATTGTTGGCCAGCTTGTTCTCCTGGTCGTAGTGGAAATTTTCCAGTCGAACACCGGGTGTGACGGTAAATGGTCCGAAGATCAGGCGTTCCTGAAAGAACAGCGAGTAGGCGTGGGTTTTGCGACGGTTGTTTTCGCCCAGGCACGTCGCGCCTGGAACTGCAAGGAAACAGCTGAAGGTGGAGCCGGTGCCTGACGCGGTATTGCGAAACTGCATCCGCTGTGATTCTTCGTACATATAGCGGGCGCCGAAGTCGGCCACCGCATTTATTCCGAAAAGAGAATGATCATAATGGAACCGCGGTTCGACACCGTACACGGTGTACTCGCGCGCATTGGTGAATCGAGCCGGTCCCGGGATGGCGCCGACGGCGGTCGCTGGGATCGCATTACCGAATTGTAAAGCGCCAACAGGATTGCCATTGGCGTCGACTCCCTGCGTGGCCTGTCTCGTCCAGTCGCGCTGGATATAGTGGCCGAAGAAATTGGTCGTCGATGTCAGATTCGCCGTAAACATGTGATTGATGGCGACATGTGCGCCGATGCGTCGAAAGTCGAAGCTGTCATTGGTGAAGAGGGTCTGTCTGTCTTGGCCGCGAGGGCTGGCCCATTCTGATTCAGTCAGACCTTGATAGCCGATGCCGGAATCCTCCCGATAGTAGTTCAACTTGGCCATGATTTGAGTTCGATCGGTCAACTCCTGGACGGTCTTGAATGTGAGGTCGTCAACCCTGGCGCGGATGTTCGTGAACCGCGGAGTATCAGTCTGGTAGTGGGTATAGTCCACCATGTACCCGCTCTTCCCCCAGGTTCCTCCGTAATCGAAATGCGTGTTGAAGTAGTTGTTGTTGCCTGCCCAGAATTGAATGTTGCCTTCCGGTTGCAGCGAAGGCATGCGTGTAATGAAGTTCATGACGCCGCCGATATTTTGGGGGCCATAAAGGAGTTGCCCGCTGCCCTTGAGAACCTCGATTCGATCGAAGCGAAAGATCGGCGGGAAGTAGTAGGATGACGGATCGGCGTACGGCATGATCATAATCGGGACGCCGTCCTCCATAATGTGCACCTTCCGGCTTCTGGTCGGATCCAGGCCCCGGATCCCGATATTAGGGCGGATACCTACGCCATCTTCGTCCCTCACGTGAACGCCAGGGACCTCGCGCAAGGCTTCATTGATGCTGAACCGGTGATTGCTCTCGATCGATTCCTTGGTAATGACTCTTCCCGACCCAGGAATATGTTTCAAGGCATCGACGGCCGTGCCGATGACCTCGGTAAGAGGAGCTCGCAGAGGCTTCTGTTCAGGCTCTTTCTCCAGCGCCGCTTCCTTGCTTTGCTCAGGTTCCTTCTTTTGCTCAGGCTGTTTCTTGGCATCGGACTCAGTTTGAGTGTCCGAGGCCTTTGTCTGACCGTTTTGCGTTTCGTCAGAAGGCGTTTGGGCATTACCAAGTGAAAGGGACGCGGCAAGCCAAAAGGCAGTCGAAAGAACGATAACGATAATAGTATCTATTCTCAATACCTTCCAAAACGTCCACCGTTGCTCCATCGAGTCCTCCTCTATCTCGGATTATGAGATTAAAAGCGCAGGGACGAACTGTTTTTGGTAAGTGGAAGGCACCGCACGAAGGTGTGGCCTAGTATACATGGAATGATTCATGTCAACTGAGGAGATCTCGTTAATTGTCATGTCTCATGCGAACCCTTAACGAAGCGCATAGCTGATCGGCATAAGGATCGCAACCTGAGGTTTTCCTAACGGCTGTTCCAACTTTAGGGGAGACGCCTTCTTCAACGTTTCTATGGCATCGTTGTCCAGAATGGGGCGGCCAGAGCTTTCCTGAACATCGACCATCAGCACCTGGCCGTCGCTTCTGATCACCGCCCGAAGGATGACCTTTCCTTCCCAGTGATTGATCCGAGCCATGTAAGGGTAGTTCTTGAGTTGATCGATTCTGCCCAGCAATGCCTTCACGAGCCACCCGTAGTCGGCCTTGATTGTCGGTGCAGCCTGAGCGATCGTTTGCTCGACCGCAGGCTGCTGTGACCGCGCTGTTGATTCGCTGAATGTATCGAGCGCAGCCTGCTGAACAACTGGTTCGGCAGCTTGTCGGCTGACCGGAGGTTCTGTAAGGACTGGTGTGGCAGTTTCCTGAACGGCTGCGGCACTCGTTGTAAACGGCTGTTCTTCTTCGACGGTGTCCAGCGTCGTTATCGGCGCAATTGTTGTGGTTGGTTCGCTGTGCTGGAGTGGTTCGGGAACGAAAGTCGAAGCTGTTTGATTGACCGCGACAGTCTGAGCAGGCCGAACAACATCTTGCGGAACAGTCTCCATGGCCGGTTGGGGGCGAACCGGCTGCGGCTTCATAACCTGGTGCTTGGGTGGAGTGGACTTGGGTTCAGGCTTGGCCTCAAGTACGGGCTCAATCTGGGTTTGAGTGTTCGAAGGTGATACCAGCTCAACATTCCACGTAAACTGGTCAGGCTCATGAGGCATTCGAAGGCCTGACACAAGGGCGAAAGCACACACTCCCATGATTCCGTGAAAGATCATCGAGTATATCCAGCCTTGCCGCTGCAGGCGTATGTGGTCCGGATAGCTCGAGAAGAACGATTTCATGATTTCACCACTTCGAGACTGACCTGTCCGAAGCCCAACCCCCGTATCTCATCAACCACGTGGACAAACCGCTCCAGGATGGTCATCTTGTCGGCTCGAACGAGAACCACTGACTCTCGTGAGTGCTGCTCGAGCACAACTCGTAATCCGTTCTCCGGCACAGCCGAATCGTTGAGGTACATATGCCCATCTGCCGTCAGGGCAATAACAAGCGGCACATCTTTTCGGTCGCTCGCCTCTGTAGCCTTTGCCAGATCTACCGGGATCTGCCCGGTGCTGATAAACGTAGCCGTCGTCAGCACGATCACCAACAACACCAGCATGACGTCAACCAAGGGGATGACGTTGATTTGATTTAACTCATGATCCATGTTGATGTTGAATCTTGTACAGGGTGAGAAGTTCAGCGACACGTCTTCGAAGCGCGTTATTCATTACTACGCATGGGATTGCAACCAGAAGTCCGACAGCTGTCGCTTTTAAGGCCAAACTGAGCCCGATCATGACGGAACTGACCGCGATCGTTTTTGACGTGCCCATGGTATGGAAGGTCAGCATAATTCCTAGGACGGTCCCCAGGAGGCCGATATAGGGAGCGTTGGCCGCCACGGTGCCTATAATCACCAGTCGTTTTGTGAGAGCGACTTCAAAAAGCTGCTGACTCTTATACTGGGCAGGATCAATCCGTCGATAAAATTGCCACCGTTCGACCGCCACTGCAACGGCCCATACGCTTAAGCCAATGAGTAGTCCAATGACTCCGTAATCGACGATCTCTTTCAACATATCCATGGGACGGACCTCAAGAATGTTTCATTGATAACGATTCTCAATACCATTGATTGATGTATTGTGTCAAGGGGAAAGTTTAGAGGGTGCCAATATGGCGTCAGATGCCGTCGGGACTTGATAGGGGCGTAGTTAATTGGTCATTAAGAAACACAACGGTGTGCGTGGCAGAGACTCGTAGTTCAACAGCGGTGCCTTCCTTATACACGCTTGTGGAGCTTTCACTGCTATGCACGATTTGGCCGGAGGGGAGCTGGATGGTATAGAGATTTTCAGAACCTCGAAATTGTCGAGTGAGGACACGTGAGCGGGCTCCTTCGGTGGGGACGAGGTGAATGTCGTCCGGTCGAATCATCACGACAACGGCGGCTCCATCGAAGCACTGGAGCGTGTCGGGAAACTCTCCTATTTCGGTGTGGACCATGCCCCGGGAGACGGTTCCCGGGATGAAGTCTGCCTGACCGACGAAGTCGGCCACGAAAGGCGTGGCCGGCATATGGTACATCATCTCCGGCGTATCGAATTGCTCCAAACGGCCTTGGTTCAGAACGGCCACTCGATCAGCTACGGCAAAGGCCTCATCGTGATCGTGCGTCACAAGCACGGTCGTCGTCTTCGTCCGGCGTAAGAGGTCATGCACCTCTTGCCGCATGCGCCCTGCCATGTCAGGGTCCAAATTGCTGAATGGTTCATCGAGGAGCAAGACGACGGGATTCTGTGCGAGAGCTCGCGCTAGGGCCACCCGCTGTTGCTGGCCGCCCGATAGTTCGTGCGGATATCTCCGCTCGAACCCCTTCAGTCCTGTAAGGCGCAGCATTTCCTGAACCCGCTCGAAACGTTCGCTCCGAGGGAGATTGTGGAGTCCGAAGGCGATATTGTCCTGCACGCGCAGATGGGGAAACAGAGCATATTCTTGAAAGACCATCCCGACACGGCGGTTCTCTGTAGGAGTCATGACGTCCGGCGACGACACAAGTTGGCCGGACAAAAAAATCTGGCCGGAACGAACCGGTTCAAATCCGGCTATCGCCCGAAGCACAGTCGTTTTCCCACACCCAGAGGGGCCGAGCAGACAGAGAATTTCTCCTTCCCTTGCTGCAAACGAAATCTCCTGGATTGCCGGGCGCCCGGCATCGTAGGCGCAAGAGACGTGGCGAAGTTCCAAGATCGGGGAGGCTGGCGTAAAGAGGTTGCCCTGGAATGCGCTCCCCTGGGAAGGTGTTCGCGCAGTGGAATGTTCTGAGGTCACGGGATCATGATCCTTTCTCTGCATGCAGCGGAAAACCTATGTCCGCTAGGCGGCGCGCCAATCTTTCGACACCAGCAAGGCCAGTGCCGGGAGACTCAGTAAAACGATGAGGAGCGCGGAAGGGGCGGCGAGCTGATAATACTCTTCGCTCGCTTCCATCCAGACGCGAATAGCTAGAGTATCGAATCCAACCGGCCGTAACAAGAGAGTCGCAGGTAATTCCTTCATTGTTTGAAGGAACATCAAGACCCAGGCCAGGATAAACCCGTTCCGAACGAGCGGCAGCGTCACCCGTCGCCAGGTGTCACGCATCCCAAGCCCCAGTGTGCGCGCAGCCTCTTCCAGATTCGGCGACATGTGCTGAAGCGCTGGTTCCAGCGACTGGAGCCCGGCCGGGAGGAAGTGGATCACGTAGGCCACGATGAGGATGACTACTGAGCCATAGAAAACAGGGGCCAATTTGGTAAAAAGGACGAGGACAGCCAGCGCCGCAACCGGACCCGGCAACACATAGCCGGCATAGGCGGCTTGGAGACAACCCAGATTCAGCAGAGTCGGACGACGATTGGCGAGGTAGGCGATCGGCAAGCCGATCAAGACGCCGCCGGTGGCGGCACAGGCGGCCAGGGTGCCGCTGTTCCAGAAGAATCCGAAGAATCGACTGTCGAGCGTTGCCTGCGCTTCGGGGGACACGCTCCATTGAATTAAGAGCAGAGCCGGGAGTGCAAAGGCCGCAGAGACAATCAGCCCGAGATACCCGGTAACGATGGAGGTGCCGAACCAGCCGTATCGGCGCCGTTCCGGAGACCGATAGCGGCCGCCGGTTTGATAAAAGCGGCTCCGTTGCCGGAACCACCGTTCAGTGATCAGAAAAATCAACGCAAGCACGACGAGCAGGAGGCTCAAGATGCTCGCTGCGGTATTGTCCGACCGTCCGGTCATCTGTTGGAATACGGCATATGTCAGTGTCTGATAGCGAAGCATTGACACAGCACCGAAATCCGACACGACGTACAAAATGACAAGCGCAACGCCGGCGGCGATCGAGGGGCGCATCAGCGGCAGTGTCACGCGCCAGAAGGTCGAGGAACGAGAGACGCCGCTGACTCGTGCCACTTCTTCAAACGACACATTCATGCTGAGAAGCGCACTCCGGCTAAGGAGATAGACGAAGGGAAACGTGTCCAACGCCATCACGAGCGTCGCTCCCCAATAGCTGTGAGGGGAAAAGATTCTGGACTGGGGACCGGCGACCAGTTGCCAAAGATATTCAACAGGGCCCCCGAATCCCAATAGATAAGAATAGACATAGGCCAGCACGTATGTCGGCATCGCCAATGGAAGAACTAAGGAGCCTTCCCATAATCGGCGTCCGGGAAATTCCACGCGTGTGATCAGCCAGGCCGTCGAGACACCCAGGGCCAGAGTGATGACCGCCACGCTGGCGGCCAGTGAAACGGTGTTAAACAGCAACTCGGGTATGCGGGTCGTCCACAACCGGCTCCAGACAGCTGGATCGGCTGAGAGGGCTTGCGCGGTGACATAACCGAGCGGAAGCAGAATCATTCCCGCACCGGCCAGGGCAGCGAGTTGGAGAGGTGAAACGAGTTGATGACGAAACGTGGTCACAACGGGCTCCCCTCGAGTTTACCGGAGACCCACCTGTTCGATCAGGACGAGCGTCGGCTCACGCAGTTCGGCCAGCTTGGAGAGAGGGATCGTCGCGGCACGAAAGCTGTTTCGTTCTACAAGCGCCGGGTCTGCCTTCACGTCCTGCCGGAGAGGATATTCCTTATCGAGATCTGCAAATAGCTTCTGTCCGGCCTGAGCGACTAAGAATTCCACGAGCTGTTTGGCGCTGTCGAGATGCTTGCTCGACTTGACAACACCGATACCGGCGACGTTCATGATCGCCCCCATACCGCCTTCCTGTTGATCCGGTATCAACACTGCGATCGGTGCGTCGGGTTGTACAGCCAGGTGCCGGTAGACGTAGTAGTGATTGACGATACCCAGAGCGACCTGTCCCTTGGCCACAGCATCGACGATTTGCGAACTCTTCTGATACACCTGGCTGTCCGCATTGATTTTGATGCCTTGCAGGAACTGCCTGGTCTTTTCGTCTCCATGTGTGGCGCGAATAATCGATACGCCTGCCTGGAGGTATTCGCTACCGGAATTCGGAATCGCAATTTTATTTTTCCATTTTGGGTCGGCAAGATCGAGAAGCGATTTTACTTGGTTGGGCTGCACCATTGTCCGGTTGTACACCACAACCCAAAAGCGACCGGACAGCCCGATCCAGGCGTTATCCGATGCGCGGAATTGTGTCGGAATGGCTTGTTCGACTTCCTGCATGTTTAGCGGGTAGAGGAGACCGGCCATTCGGGCCAGTTCCAAGCTGCCGGCATCGTTGGTGATGAGAAGATCTGCCGGCGTACGATCGCCTTCGGCCTTCAGACGATTGACTAATTCCGTTGTGCCGGAGGACAACAGTTCGACTGAAATTCCAGTGTTTGCCGTGAAGGAATCGAGTACCGGCTTGATGAGGCGTTCCGAGCGTCCGGAGTAGATAGTAAGCGGATCTGCGGCCAGAGCTGAAGGCACGAAAGACCAGAAGCCGAGCCCGGCGGCGAACAGAAGTAGGAAACCGGAGAGAATCGTTCGGTGCGATAGTCCGGATAGGGAACGTACGAATGGCATAAGAGGGTCCTTTTGGAATTGAAATTGATAAACTGTCTCAAAATAATACTAGAACTGACGCGGCGCGTCAATGACGGCAGCGAGAACAGAGCCCATAGAGCTCAAGGCGGTGTGTGTTAATGGTAAATCCGTTCCGGGCGGCCACTTCTTCCTGGAGCCGCTCGATTTCCTCATTTTCGAATTCCACAATCTTCTCGCAGCCGGTACAGATGAGGTGATCGTGGTGGCCTTTGTGCGAGACGTTGTCGTATTTCGTCTGAGAGCCGAAATGCCTGGCTTGTGCGAGACCGGCGTCGCAGAACAGATTGAGTGTCCGGTAGATGGTCGCAAGTCCGAGATGAGGATCGGCCTTTGCCAACTGGTGATACATCGCTTCAGCGGTGATGTGCTCTTGCCTGAGAAAAGCGTCCAGAATCATTTCACGTTGGCGGGTGAGCTTGAGCTGATGTTTACCTAAGTGTTCCTTCAGGGTCGCCATTTCTTTTGCATGCTTCGTTGCCATGACGAGCCTCCCCTGAAGCCTCATTAAAAACGAAACTGTCCTACTGGTCAAGTGGTGTTGTCGCAAGGGATACAGAGTGCAGGAATTGACGATAATCTCTGGCGCTGTCTATAGTGCATCCGTCAAAAAGGGCAGATTGATCGCTCGATTACCGCATGCGGAAACCCAATCAAATTACGGTCGACCGGGCTCTCCTCCTCTATGTTTTACATTTGGCCGGGTCCTATGGAGCCCTCAGCGATGTCAAGCTGCAGCAACTCTGCTTTTTGTGCGAGTTGCAGCTGTTCGGCAAGGGGGTGAAAGGCTTTCATTTTGAGTTTTTTCGGTTTGCCTATGGGGCGTTCAGCAAGGATCTCGATAACGATCTAACGTCGCTTCGCCGGAAAGAACGGGTCGAAAACTTTACGCTGTCCGATCAGGCGCAGGAGGAAGTTATTCCGTTACTGGAGAAAAGCATCGAGGGAGTTGAAGTGAACGAAAAGATCGCGGAGATTCTTAAGGCGGTGGTGACGGTCTATGGTCCACAGGACAGCGGGGCCATCACTCAATCGGTCGAGTCGGTCGAATTGAGTACCCCTCAGCAACCGGAATTCAAGATTCCGATTCGCGATATTGTCTTTCACACGACGCTCCTGGTGCCGTCCCGCATCGAAGTCCAGGAGGAATTCGCGTTGTCTACCTCGGCACTGACCAAGCTGAATCAGGCGATGGGATACTGAGGCAGGCCGCTGGCCCGAGAGTCCTGAGTGTTGAATTCTGAGTTGTGGTCATGACTCTCGATTCGTTACTCCGAACTCCCAAACTCCGAACAACTCTCCCCTAGAGCTTGTAAAGGTCGCCGTACTTTCGCTCTACATAGGACAAGAACGGTTCGGGGTCGAGGCTTTTTCCCGTCACGCGTTGGGAAAGATGATCCGGGGTGAACATCCGGCCCCAGCGATGAATTTTTTGCCCAAGCCAACGTTTCAGCACCATCAGTTGTCCCGCTGCGATTTCATCTTCCAGATGTGGTATCTCCAGTTTGGCCTGTTCATAGAATTGAACGGCGTACAGATTGCCAAGCGTGTACGTGGGGAAGTAGCCGAAGGCGCCGAAAGACCAGTGCACGTCTTGCAATACGCCTTCCGCATCGTGGGAGGGGACGATGCCGAGGTATTCCTCCATCTTCTGGTTCCAGATCCCAGGCAGGTCTTCCGGACGCGTCCGCCCTTCGATGAGATCCTGTTCGATTTCGAACCGCAACATGATGTGGAGATTGTACGTGAGCTCATCGGCCTCGACCCGGATCAGGGACGGTTTCACGCGATTGATGGACGCGTAGAATTGTTCCCCGTCGAGTGCGCGCAATTGATGATGAAAGGTTTGTTGCAGCATGGGGTAAAAGAAACGCCAGAACGATCGCGACCGGCCCACGCAGTTTTCCCACATGCGCGATTGGCTTTCATGGATGCCGAGCGAGACCGAGTCGCCCAGCGGTGTGCCGTAATAGGCGGGGTCGAGTCCCTGGTCGTACAGACCGTGCCCGCCTTCGTGGATACAGCTGAATAGGCAGGATTGGAGATCGTGTTCGTGTATGCGAGTTGTGACCCGCACGTCTGTCGGATGGAATGATGTTGTGAAGGGGTGAGCCGACAAGTCGAGGCGTCCGCGTTCGAAGTCGTAGCCCATGGCGATCAGGATCATCCTTCCGAATTCCAGCTGGCGCGCCTGATCGTAGGTGTGAAACAAAATCGCGTCGTCGATCTGAACCGAGCTCTGCTGGATTTGTTTGAGCAGCGGCAGAAGGCGACTCTTGATCTGTGCGAAGAGCGGGCGCAACGCCGCGATGGTAGTGCCCGGTTCATACACATCGAGCAGCGCATTATACGGCGAATCCCGGTAACCGAGGTACTCGGCCTCCTCTCGTTTCAGCGACAGGACTGTGCGGAGGTTTGGGAGAAATTGCGAGAAAGAACGAAGTTCCTTTGCTTCCCCCCACACTTGTTGTGCCAGTGAGCATTCCCGGCTGAGCGTCATGACGAAATCAGAAGGCAACTTCTTCGCACGGCTATAATCGCGCCAGACTTCGCGGAGCAACGATCGAGAGGGCTCGTCCCAGGCCTCTTCCGGGCTTTCACGGATCTCTCCCGTGTCTGGATTGACCCAGGTTTCGAGCAGTCCTTGGATCTCCGGTGAGACGAGTTTCTGATGCGCGATGCCCTGGAGAGTTGAAATTTGCTCAGCGCGAGCCTCGCCTCCACCGGCCGGCATATAGGTTTCTTGATCCCACGAGAGAAGCGATGCCGCGCTGTTGATGCGCTGAATCTCCACGAGGCGGGCCGTCAAGGCTTCCACTGTCTTAAGGGTTTTCACAGAAGAGTGTTTCCTCCGGGAATTGTCGTGTTATGATCGCGCCGGTCCGCATCCTAATATACAGTCTACGCAACGAACCATTCTTTTTCAAACTGGCCCGCATGATCACGCAGAGCGATGAATAAACTCATAAATGCAGACATCGAGGCCTATGCCCAGGCCCATTCCGCTCCGGAATCGGCTCTCTGTCGGGCTTTGCGGGAAGAGACAGAGCAGCGCATGGAATGTCCGCAGATGGTCGTAGGGCCGTTCGAAGGCGCCTTTCTGAAGATGATCACGCAGCTCGTGCGCGCAACCAGCGTGCTGGAAATCGGCATGTTCACCGGCTATAGCGCGCTCTGTTTTGCAGAAGCGTTGCCGGCGGAGGGGACAGTGCTCACCTGTGAAGTTGATGAGAGTTCAGCCGCACTCGCACGCAAATATTTTGCCCGATCGACAGTCGGCAAAAAAATCGAGATCCGTATGGGGCCGGCGCTCGACACGATGTGGAATCTCAAGGGGCCGTTCGATGTAATCTTCATTGACGCCGACAAAATCAACTACGTGAATTACTACCTGCGGGCGCTCGATTTGCTGTCGCCACAAGGAGTGATGCTCATCGATAACGTCCTGTGGCACGGCGATGTGCTGAAATATCCGGCGCCGGATGAACAGGCGGCGGCCATCCAAGAGTTGAATCGAACAGTCGCAGCCGACCCGCGAGTCACAGCGGTGCTTGTGACAATGCGGGATGGGGTCTTAGTCATCAGGCCACGGTCATGAATGCAAATCACTTGACGCCCGTCGGCAAGGACTATATCCACTGCCTATGACATCTCCGACAAGTCGTCTGGCCTATGGTGCGGTCGTCGCAGCCGCTGTACTCTGGGGCGGATCGATCGTGGCTCAGAAGCTGGCTCTGAGTGGTTTCTCAGCTGTTGAAGCTTCGGTCCTTCGGGACATCGGTGGGTTGGCGATTCTCCTGACCACGTGGTGGTGGCAGGAAGGCACACTGACAAAACTGTCACTCCGTGACCTCCGTACGTTGGGCTTGCTCGGACTCGGCGTCTTGGGCAATCACCTCTTAATCCTGATCGGCCTCAAATATGTCAGCGGTGCGGTCGGTGGTGTCATCATCGGCTCGGCTCCCGTTGTGACATCGCTCTTATCGGCCCTGTTGATTCAAGATGTCCCACTCCGCGCAGTGATGGTAGGTGGTCTGTTGTCGTTCGCCGGTGTCGCCTTGGTCTCCGTTGCAGGATTTCAGGCCGCAGGGGAGCAGCCGCTGCTCGGCGGCGCGCTCGTCTTCCTGGGTGTCGTCAGCTGGGCACTCTACAGCATCGGCAGCCGCACGATCATGGAACGGGTTTCAGCACTGACCGTGAATTGGACGACTCTGCTGGTCGCGACAGTTATCCAGGTACCGTTGCTGTGGGTCGACCAAAAGGTGATGCAGGCAGGCGTAGCGTCAGTCACGCTGTCGGATTGGCTGGCGTTAGGCTATCTCATCATTTTTGCCACGGCCGTTGCGCAGCAGGCCTGGCTCTTCGGGGTCAAAGGCATCGGACCGTCGAGAGCCTCTGTACTGGGGAATTTGACGCCGGTCGCGGCAGTCGCCCTCTCTGCGATTATCCTGAAAGAATCGATCGGCCTCATCGAAATCATCGGCATTGCACTGATCCTGGCCGGAGTGTGGGTTGTGGATCGGCAAACGTTCCGGCTCACGAAATAGGAGGCTGCTGAAAAAGATGAGGACGGGTAGCCTGGTCATCCTCCTGCTCGCGGAACGCGCACGCTCGGAAGGTGCTCGTTCGACGCGCGCAATCGAGGATCAACCAGGCCACCCTTTTGAGAGCGAGTTCTAAACTGCTACGGCCTGGTTGGCGAGCTTTTTGAGCAGCCTCCTAAGATCGAGTCCGGTCTGTCCTTCCTACCCTAAAGGGAATAGCCAGGTTATCCTTCCCTGCGCGCACCATTCTCAGCCTCCCACCCGGGCGCGCCGAGACGCGCCCATAACCCATGCGAGCACAGTTTCATCGTGCGCGTTCTGCGAGCAAGAAGGATGGCCTGGCTATTTCCGTCCCTCTCGCCCTCGTCTCCGTGATTGCAGTATGATACAGCGCATTTTTCAGCTAAGGAGCCGCGCATGCTGGAACAACGCATTGAGGAAGTGAACAAAGCGAACCACGCGTTCTACGCTGCCTTCGGCAACCTCGACATCAGCGAGATGGATAAGATTTGGGCGCACCTGGAATACGTGACTTGCATCCATCCCGGCTGGACGCTGCGTTCGGGTTGGCCGCTCGTGCGCGATTCCTGGGTCTTGATCTTCAACAATACCTTTTCCATGACATTCGAGCTTACCGACGTGACGGTGCAAGTGGCCGGCGACATGGCCTGGGTCGTCTGCATGGAGAACATCACCACCCATCAAGCCGACGAGCCGCAGCAGGCGAAGGTGTTAGCCACGAATCTTTTCGAGCGCATCGGGGATGAGTGGTTGATGATTCATCATCATGGAAGTGCAGTCATAGGGTAGAGGGGGTGTCTCTCTTGCTCCCGCACCCCCCACATCGGAATGTGCGAGGTGGACGGGCGCAGTTGAGTGACAACCCCCTCCACCCCATTTTTATAGAGTATGGGGAGAAGGAAGGAGATCGCTCGACGGGCGCAGTAGGGGAACCATTCAGCCCCTGACCTTGGGAGAGTAGGGGAGGAGAAAGGCTGTGATGAAGTAGGACCTAGGGGGTGTTTCGAGTGCTCGCTGAGTGCGCACACAAGCATGATTGAATGGTGAAATTATGGGCGGTGCTTCCTCAATGGGCGCACTCGAAACACCCCCAGGTCCTACCCCATCGATTTTAGAATAATGGTTGAAAGTGAGCGGGCCACTCACTCCTTAAGAGGGTAGAAAAGAAATGGCAGAGCGCGCATTTCGAAAGCCATCTAACCCTCGCTTGCAGAGCGACGCGCCAGAAGCGGAGCGAGCGTGTATGGAAAAGGGTGTCAGGAACCATTGTTTGAATTTACCGCTGGAATTTGAGGGTGATGACGCATGAGTCGCTTCCTCCGGGGGGTCCGCTGAGATCGGACAAACAATGGTTCCTGACACCCTTTTCTGCCCCCTAGACGGGATGGAGTGCCGCCAATTGAGCTCGTCGATGGAGATATTCTCGTCGATATGTTCGGAAAACTTGAAATGGGCCTAATTCCGAAGCGGGACTTCGACATGATGATAAGTTCTTTGAAGAATACAAGAAGTGAGCGCCGGACCAGGTAGCTAACGGTTATGTTCGGCGTCCACTCGGAGTACCCATGAACCATTGGGACATCCCTGACTGGCTCGAAAGAGAAGTGAAAGAGCGCGATAGGACCTGCATCTACTGTGGCACCCAAATGGTTGACCAGATGCCTCCAAGTGGTTCCCGGAAAGCTGTGGCAACCTAGGAACACATCATCAACGACGCAAGTATCGTCACTCGTGAAAATATTGCTCGATGCTGCGTTCCATGCAATTCAAGCAAGGGAACAAAGAACCTCTCTGATTGGATTAAGTCGAGTTACTGCAAGAAGCGCGGTATCAATAAGGATACGGTTGCGGAAGTAGTCAAAGAGGCTTTGAGGCAGGAACGCGGTGGCGGCATCGTTTCTTTCCATTATGACTGATACCGTACGTCGGGCAACGGTAGGTGATCTCGATCAGCTGGTGCCGCTATTTGATGGGTATCGACAGTTTTATGGTGAAGTGTCGGACCTGTTACTTGCTCGGCAGTTCATGGCTGATCGTATATCTCGCGGCGAGTCGGTCGTATTGATTGCCGAAGACTCCCATGGTGTGGCGATCGGGTTTGCGCAATTGTTCCCAAGCTTCTGTTCTGTTCTTGCGGCGCCGATCTATATGCTGAACGATCTGTTTGTTTCGCCTCCTGCCCGGCGCCGCGGTGTCGGCTCACTGCTGCTGAAAACCGCTGCTGAGACCGGTCGTGCGGCTGGGGCGGTTCGCCTGGAGTTGTCGACGGCAATCACAAACGTTCCGGCTCAGAGACTTTATAAGACTTTGGGATGGAAGCGAGACGAAGAGTTCTGTGTGTACAGCTTATCTTTCGAGGGATAACGTTAGGTTTTTGGCGCTGGGACGGTAGGGACTTCTTCAATGCGGACGGTGCTGGCCCATTCGGCGACGAGGGGATCTCGTTCTTCCATCGTCATTCCTGCATACTTCATGAACATCTGTGGGCCTTTTCGGCGACGCCAGGAGAGATAGCTAAGAAAGTGCTCCCGGCAGATACTGTGTGTACCGGCTGGAGCGTAGACTTTCGCTTGGCAGCCTTTAATTATGCAGGTGAGGTCATGCATTCCATCCCCCGGCTTCAATTTTCATAGTATGCCGACCTGAAGGACTGATTATCAACGGGGAGTTAACCTTGATGCGTCGTTTCCGTTCCAGTAGTTCGATTGCCAAGCAGAGGCCACTTTTTACTTTTCTCCTACTGGTGTCCGTGCTCGTTTCTTTTCCGGGTTGTGCTGCAACGTACCGAGAGGGGCTTCCTACTGGGAGTCCCTTTGCCGAGACGCCCCCAATTTCAACGAATCTGCTACCTCAGGGGATTGCGGTGGGGGATGTGACGAGCCAGTCGGCGTTGCTCTGGATACGAACTAATGGACCGATGGCGGTACAAATCGAGTGGGCGCCGCTGGCAGCCTGGGACCGTCTGTCGAAGGTAGAGACAGCCATCGCTCCTGTGGCTCGGACGCCGTTGTTTACAACTGGTCCGGAAACGGATTTCACACTGACGATTCCCCTTGAAGAGTTGACGTCGGCTACACGATATCGTCTGTTTGTGTTTGCGGGCCCGGAGAGTCGTGAAGACGCACCGAGTGAAGCGCGAGTGGCAGCACAAGGGGAGTTCACGACCTTGCCGGACGCTGAGGCTTCTACCGCCATGACATTTGCCTGGAGCGGCGATCTGGGGGGCCAAGGGCGTTGCAGACGAGGCGCTGCCGGCTACCCTATCTTCGATGTCATACGTGCTCAGCAGCTCGGCTTCTTCTTGTTTCTCGGCGACACGATGTATGCCGACCATTTGTGCCCGTCGCCTCCCAACGAGCCGGGTGCGGACTTTCGTGCGACGACTCTGGCCGAGTACCGTGCACGTCATCGTTACCAGAGGGGTGCGGAAGCGCTACGGCGGTTTTTGGAGACTATTCCAGTCTATGCCATTTGGGATGACCATGAAGTGCGGAACGACTTTTCAGGACCCTTCGATAGCCGGATGCCGGTTGGGCGTCAGGCCTTGCGCGAGTATTGGCCGATTCGGGAGGCGCCTGACGACCCCCATCGGCTCTATCGATCGATTCGTGCCGGGGCAGATCTCGAAGTCTTCATCCTCGATACGCGACAGTATAGAAGTCGCAATGTCGATCAGGACGGCCCGGGGAAGACGATGTTGGGAAAGAAGCAGCTTCAATGGTTGCTGAGCGGACTTACCGAATCAACCGCGACGTGGAAAGTGATAGTGACCACGGCAGCTCTGTCGATTTCGAAGGGAGGAAGCGCGAGTGTTCCGGGGAACGATGGTTGGGCCGGAGGGCCTGACAGCCCGGGGTTTGAATGGGAGCGGCAGGTGATTGTGGACCACATTCTTGATCGAAGGATCAAGAACGTGGTGTTCCTGGCCGGTGATGTTCACCATGTGCAGGCGAATGCATACGATCCGAACGGTGACGGGATTCCTGACTTCCATGAGTTTGTGGCTGGTCCATTGTCCGCCGAGTCTGGCCGATTGAGGCCGGCCAATGTGGAGTTACGCCCGACCACGTTGATTAATGAAAGCGGGTACATGAATTTTGGTTTGGTCCGCGTCACGAAGTCCTCGTTCAATGTGGCAGTCATCGACGAGGTCGGCACCACGCGGTTTTCACATCATATATCTGCCAAGTAGCTGCCATCGTTTTCCGCGAAGATTCTCTTGAAATCGGGACGGCCAGCCAGTTACCGTACACACTCGTTTGCGCGCGTGGTTGAGATCGCGGCGAGGTGCATGATGCTATTGCAGATGATTTCCATGCTGGGAGCTCTGATGGTGTTGTCGGCGTATGGTTTGCTTCAGAGCGGGATTTGGCGTGAACTGAACGCGGGGTATCTCGCGTTTAACATTGTGGGGTCATTGTTGTTAGGGATAATCGCCATTGTGGATCAGCGAGTGGGGTTCATTTTCTTGGAGTTTGCGTGGGCCGGTCTTGGGTTGATCGGCGTCGCCAGGGCCGTAAAGGCTCGGCAAGTTGGAAGCTAACTGTGCCGGATGAAAGGATGATACAGATGGCAGGGTTGATGTCGGCGGATGAAATTTTTGAAAAGGCTCGCAATGCTGCTGCTGCGGCGACAGGGCCTGATGAAAAGGCCATGCAGGTCGATTACCCGGCGTTGAAGGAAAAGATTCGCGCGGCCCTTGGGGACCGCAAAATCGCGCTCTGTCACATCAACAAATTCCTGCCGGAGGGTTATGAAGATCAGGGGCGCTTCAATCTCGTGTTGCTCACTGCCGGTAACGTGGTGTTCGATATGGTCATCGGCGATTCGTATTTTCGTTACGATGTGGTATCAGTCAGCCAGTTGGACAAAGTTCAGCTGATCGATGCGATGTGGGATAACAGAGAAAAGCGCCGGGAGGAACCGTTTCTCAGCCTTCGCCTCATGCACGGCGAAGAAGCCCATCTCCTGTTGGCCTTGGACGACGAGGAGCGTTCGAGCCTGCTAGCGTTCGCAAGGGCGGTGTCGGCGGCGAGGAATCCGGAACGGTAGATGTAAATTTGAAACGGCGCCGAGCGCCAACTTCTCTGGTCACGGGGGGACCCCAAAGGGGACATTCTGAATTTCTGTAGACAGTGATTCATTTTAAGGTCGATAAATACCAGAGTGTCCCCCTCCATCAGGTCGAGCAACCTCCGCTCCAAGCTATCACGGTTCCAGCAAAGGAATCAGCGCGGTGTGGCCTTTTTCGCGTGCGCGATCGACCGGTCGTAGGCCTTTGGCATCTTTCGCCGTTTTGTCTGCCCCCTTCATCAACAGCATCGCCGCAATCTCATGATGCCCTTGTTGTGAGGCGACATGGAGCGCCGTCCATCCGTTCGTCGTCACCGGTGTCACATCCGCCCCTTTCTCCAACAGCAGTGTCACAATTTCCCGATGCCCCTTCCCCGCTGCGACGAATAGCGGGGTTGCATTGTTGCCCGACCTTACTTGCCCTACATCCGCGCCGCGATCCAACAGCAGGGCGACAACGTCACGATGCCCTTCCTGGGCCGCGATAAAGAGTGGAGGTTCGCCACTCTCCGTTCTCACCTGCTTCACATCCGCACCCTTATCCAACAGCAGCGCCACCACGGCTCGATGGCCCATCTCGACGGCGATATGAAGCGGGGTAGCCCCGTCTATCGTCACCTGTTTCACATCCGCGCCTTTGTCCAATAGAAGGGCTACAGCGTCTCGATGCCCCTTTTCAGCGGCACTGTACAGCGGAGTGATTCCGTCATTGTTTGCCGCGTTGACGTCGGCCCCCTTTTCAATGGCTCTGGTGATCTCGCCGATATCTCCTTTGGACGCCCCCGCCAGCAGCGCCTGATCCATCGGCTGCATGGCCAGCATTATCGGCATAAGTCCGAGCACGGCTATGAGAACCATCCAGCGTTGAGTCATATGTCGACTAGCTCTTTACGTAAAAGGGCAAGGTGTGGATGGTGGCGGGATGTCTGCGACTGTCGAATTCCACGGTCAGTTCAGTGCCTGCCTTACTGAAATCCCGTAGCGGAAATGCGAAAGCGATCACTTCGTTGAGCTGAGGCGAACGGGTGGCACTGCTCACCCATCCGACTTCACGATCTCTCACAAAGAGCTTGGCTCCTTTCGGGGGCACAGTCGCATCCTTTATGACTAGTCCCACTAGATGCCGTCGTACGCTGCCATAGGTGTCCATCCTTGCCACAACTTCTTGCCCTGGATAGCAGCCCTTATTCAAACTGAAGGCCTTCCCTTCCAAGTTCGCTTCCGGCGGGACGATATCTTCATTAAGGTCTGGCCCAGCCTTTGGCAATCCGGCTTCGATTCGAAGGGCCTCACGCGCCCGGCTACCGACCGCCCTTATGTCGTATGCCCTCCCGGCCTCCATAAGCCGCTCCCAGGCCGCACTGAGTGTGTCAATAGGCAGCAATAGCTCCAGGTCATCCTCTCCAGTTTCCTCTGTGCGCAGGACGTAAGCGGAATGGCCGCCGATCTGGGCTGTCACGGCGCTTACCGGTTTGAGATCGCTCATCTCGACGCCAAAGGCCGCGTTGACGGTTGCGCAGGCCTTAGGTCCACTGACAAGCAAGAGCCCCCAGGATTCAGCACAGTTCTCCATTTTGGCTTTGATGCCATAGAGCAGAAACTTTCGGAGCGCCAGGAAGGTGGTTTCGCCGACTTCGCCGACATCTTCTACCCACAAACTATCGGATAGGGTATAGACGCGAAAGTAGCCGAGCATCTTCCCCTTATGTGTGAGAAAGCTCGAATAGAGACCCTGGCCGGGCTGGAGGGGGAGAATGTCGTTGCTGATGAGGCCCTGTAACCATTTCACGCGATCTTCGCCGGTCACACGGATTTTGCCACGGTGCGAAAGGTCGGAAAGTCCAACGGCCTGGCGCACCGCCTGGTACTCCGCCACCCATTCACCATAGTGAGCGGGCACGTCCCATCCCGCCACCTCTTCAAAGGTTGCGCCGAGTTTCCAATGATGCTCGTGGAGGCGAGACTGCTTCATTTTCGATTTGAAAGTCCAAAAGTCTTCAAGTCGAAAGTCTCTATACCTGATGACCTTCGGACTTTATGACTTGACGACATGGCTATGGAACCAGCTCCTCTACCAACTCCCGTGTGCGAGCAGAGAACTCATTGCGCGACACGATCTTCGTCACACCCAGCGCCTTGGCCCGATGAAACGTATCAACTTCTTCATGATTGGCGAAGGCGAGAACGGGAATGTTTTTGAGCCGCGTGTCGGCTTTGAGTGCCTCCAGAGCGTGAAAGGCATTCAGACTCTTGTCGTTCATGTTCAAAATGACTGCGGATGGGTTCGTGGCCGAAGCCCTTTCGGCAATATCCTGCTGAGTGCGTGCCCGTTCGATCTTGTGCCCTTTCGATATCACGGCATCGCGGACTTTGGCATAGAAAAATATGTCGGTTACAGCGACGAGGATGGTTTTTGGGTCTGTCCGGTCTGTCTTGTCTTTCTGGTCTATCTCGTAAGAAGTCGTGGTCATTCAAACACCTCAATGTATCGTTAAGTAATTTACCAGACAAACCAGATAGACAAGATAGACCGAATAGACCAGACAGACCGTTCAGTTCAGTGAGCTGATCAACCGCCCCAGCGCTTTCTTGGCCAACGTGTAATCGGGATTGAGGACCAGGGCTTTCTTATAAGAGTCGATGGCTTCGGTCCATTGGCCCTTGCGTTCGTAGACCCGGCCCAGGTTGAGATGGGGGAAGGCCGGGCTCTCGTAACGTTTCGCCTGCAGAGCTTTCTGAAACCAGGTGATCGCTTCGTCGAGTTCGTCCTTTTCGATCAGATAGGCCCCGATGTCGTTATAAGGGTTGCCGAAGTCGGGGTCTTGCGCGATGGCCTTGTGACATTCCTCGATCGCGTCATCGAGCCGTCCCATGAAGCTGTAGGTCCAGCCCAGAAAGGTATAGGCCTCGGCTGTCGGATGAGTCTCAATCGATTTCTTGTAGAGCGTCACTGCCTCATCCAATTCACCCCTCATCTGGCGTTCATAGGCTTGCTGGAAGAGTTGCCACGCCTCGCGTTTATCTTCTTCATGACCTTCGCCTTGTATTAAAAAATCTTGTACATCCATGGTGCGGCTGCTGAAAAACGCCCCCAGCTTCGTTCTCGGTCGCTCAATCCCCTCAACGTACCACAAAGGTACGCCTCGGGGCTTTCGCTTCCTGCGGCCTTGCTGACTGGCGCTTTTGAGCAGCCGCAAGAAGGAAGCAATGGCAACGAGCCTTAATATCTACTCCTGCTTCAGCTTCTTTTTAATCAATTCTGCGCCGTAGCGGCCCGAGAGCAACATCGACCCGAATGCAGGGCCCATGCGCGGAGTGCCGTAGACAGCCGCCACTGCCAATCCAATCACGAAACAGTTGGGATAGACCTCGCCGGTCCGATCCATCACCTCTTCTTCAGAGCGGGAGACCCACATGGCACCGTTACCCGGCACGGCTTTGTAAAGATTACGTTTGTGTAAGAGCTCCACGATGACCGCATCATGCCCTGTTGCGTCCACCACGACCTTGCTTTCGAGTGCAATAGGGTCCACGTGGATGATGTCATGGCCGGCCATTTCAGCTGTCGTGCTGTTGACCACTACGCCTTCGAGCATGCCGTCGCGGCGAAGAATGAGGTCCACGACTCTCGTGAGGTTCATAATCTTCGCGCCCCCTCTGTATGCAGCGGCGATCAGGGCACCGGTAGCGTGTGGAGGATCAACCATATACATCCCCTCGCACTCTACGATCTTTTTACAAGGCACACCGATCTCTTCGAGAATCTCATTCGCCGGCTCGCAGATCGTGGCCTTGTTCATCAGGTAACCGCCTGACCAAAATCCGCCGCCAAGGGCGAGGCTCTGCTCGACGACGACCGTACGGAATCCCGTCGTGGCCAGATCATGGGCGCAGATCAAACCGGAAGGTCCGGCGCCGACAATGATCACATCGCTCTCGATGAGTTGGTCGAACTCTTTATAGTACTCCCGGGCAATTTGCCTTGTAATATCCCGTTCTCTGAGCGGTGCTGGTCGTGGCTTACTCATCTTGGACTCCAGGTTAGCTCTCAGCCATCAGCTTTCAGCTAGCTACCTGCTGACGGCTGATTGCTGATAGCTGCTTCTAGCGATAAATTTCTGCTCCGGTTTTCCTGAACTCATCCGCCTTTTCTTTCATCCCGATCTGGATCGCCTGCTGCGCGTCGATCTGCTTTTGAGCGGCATAGTCTCGGACATCCTGCGTAATCTTCATCGAGCAGAAGTGAGGGCCGCACATCGAACAGAAGTGCGAGACCTTGGCCGCATTGTCCGGCAAGGTTTCGTCATGGAAGAGTCTTGCCGTGTCCGGATCGAGCGATAGATTGAACTGGTCTTCCCAGCGGAACTCGAAGCGCGCTTTGGACAGGGCATTATCCCGAATCTGTGCGCCCGGGTGGCCCTTGGCAAGATCAGCCGCGTGTGCCGCTATTTTATATGTGATGACGCCGGTTTTCACGTCTTCGCGGTCGGGGAGGCCCAGATGTTCCTTGGGTGTCACATAACAGAGCATCGCACAGCCGAACCAACCGATCATGGCTGCGCCGATGCCGGAAGTGATGTGGTCGTAGCCCGGCGCGATGTCGGTCGTGAGCGGTCCCAGCGTATAGAAGGGTGCTTCCTGGCAGGCCTTCATCTGTTTTTCCATGTTGACCTGGATCATGTGCATAGGCACGTGACCCGGTCCTTCTATCATGACCTGGACATCGTGGCGCCAGGCAATCCTCGTGAGTTCGCCCAGGGTTTCCAGCTCGGCGAATTGTGCCTCATCGTTGGCGTCCGCAATAGAGCCGGGGCGCAATCCGTCGCCCAGGCTGAACGACACATCGTAGGCCTTCATGATCTCGCAGATCTCTTCGAAGTGTGTGTAGGCGAAGTTTTCTTCATGATGGGCCAGACACCACTTCGCATGGATCGCTCCGCCGCGGGACACGATGCCCGTCATCCGTGTGGCGGTCATCGGCACATAGGCAAGACGTACGCCGGCGTGGATGGTGAAGTAATCCACTCCCTGTTCCGCCTGTTCGATGAGCGTGTCGCGATAGATCTCCCAGGTCAGGTCTTCGGCCTTCCCTCCGACTTTCTCGAGCGCCTGGTAGATCGGTACGGTCCCAATGGGTACCGGTGAATTGCGGATGATCCATTCTCGTGTTTCATGGATATTTTTGCCGGTAGAGAGGTCCATGACAGTATCGGCTCCCCAGCGAATGGACCAGATCATTTTCTCAACCTCTTCCTCAATAGAGGAGGCGACCGCGGAGTTGCCGATGTTGGAGTTGATCTTCACCAGAAAGTTCCGGCCGATGATCATCGGCTCGCTTTCGGGATGGTTGATGTTGGCTGGGATAATTGCGCGGCCACGGGCGACTTCGTCACGGACGAATTCCGGTGTAATGACGGGGGGAATGCTCGCGCCCCACGACTGGCCCGGGTGCTGAGCGACGCCCCCGCCCCGCCCATTGCGCGAGGCCAGTTCGCGCGCCACTTCGCGAGATTGATTTTCCCGGATCGCAATGAATTCCATTTCCGGCGTGACAATGCCTTTTCTGGCGTAGTGGATCTGGGTGACATTCATGCCAGGCTTGGCGCGCAACGGCCTGCGAATGTGCTGGAACCGCAGTTCGTCCAGTTTCGGATCAGTTGCACGCAGCCGGCCATAAAGAGAGGAGACATCAGCAAGTTCGACCACATCGCCTCTGCCGATTATCCAGTTCCGGCGATAGGGTGCCAATCCTGCCCGTACGTCGATCTCGATCTCCTGGTCCGTATAAGGGCCTGACGTATCATAGATCGTGATCGGTTCGTTCGCGATGGGTGTGCCCCCGTTCATCGACTTGGTGGCGGTCAAGCCGATCTCTCTCATGGGGACTCGCACGCCGGCCTGTGCCCCTTGTACATATACCTTGCGTGAGGCGGGGAATGGTGCGATCGTCAGGGCCGGTCCGTCAGACTTGTGTCCGTTGCCTGTTGCAGATCCATTGCCGATTGCATGGTCGCTCATTAGGAGCTCCTTTCTTCAGAATGCTGTCAGCGATCGCCTCCTCGACTCCCGGCACGAATCCTGTGGTTGATGGCTGAACGCTGGGGTTTCCAACGAAATTCTCGGAAGCCAATACCCTTCTTTGCCAAGGCTATGGAGGGTTCTCTTTGTCTTCATACTCGTAGCAGCCTACTCCGTCGAAGCAATCTCTTGAACCACAGAAGCAGGGAGCCACGGATATTCGCCGAAGGGGAATAAAAAAAGCCGCACCCAAATGAAAGGAGGTGCGGCAGAGAGACCAACAATTCCGGTTGTTCTCGCTTCCCTACGCTGGTATTACCCAGGTCAGGTTCTGAGGGTCGTCCGTCTGGGCGGACTCTCAGCCGTGTGGCCCCCCTAGCTTCAATGGGGAGGATCGTATCGCCGGCCTCCTGCGTTGTCAACTGGATATTAGACCTAGCAGGATGCTGAAAAAGTCGCCCTTCTCACCCACCCAGCCCTGGTGCGCCAAGACGCACCTTTTCCAAAACTTCGTTCTCGCATCGCTCAGAGGCTCAACGGTGAGGGCGAGTTTCTCGGATATTGGAAGTACTGGAAGAGTCTTTCCGTTCGCCAAGATTTATTCTAGGGGCGAACGGTCCACACGAAGTGCGGTTTGTACCTCCTCGCCACTCCACTCGCTGCGGCCTTGCTGAACGGCCTTTTTGAGCACCCTGCACGGTGCTCTGTTATCCCTGAGTGCGGCACAGTAAGGTTCTGGTGTGTATACAGGGCTTTCCCGCAGCCTCGTAGAGCTCCCACAACGGCTGGTTCATTGATTGTGGGAGAGTCCTAACGTAGAATGACCCCGTAGGCTGGTTTGCAAAGGAAAGCATGCAGATACTCTCAAGACTTCCAAAAGCGGTTACGGACTACCAGCAACTGCCTGCGGAGGAATTATTTCGCCGGACAGCAGAGGCTAAACGTGTGCTGGGCGATCAAGTCATGATCCTGGGCCATAATTATCAACGAGATGAAGTCATCGAACACGCGGATTTTCGCGGGGATTCCCTTCTGCTCTCGAAACTGGCCGCCGAGCGGTCGGAGCGACCCTATGTCGTCTTTTGCGGTGTTCACTTCATGGCCGAGACGGCCGACATCCTGAGCCGCTCCAAGCAAACGGTGATTCTTCCGGATATGGCGGCAGGTTGCTCGATGGCCGATATGGCGGCCATCGAGCAGGTCGATCAATGTTGGGAGACGTTGGGACGAATCCTCCCGGTCGAGGAGACCGTCATGCCGGCGGTGTATGTCAACTCTGCTGCGGTACTCAAGGCTTTCTGCGGCGAACATGGCGGGATCACTTGTACGTCCTCCAATGCGAGGGCTGTCATGGAATGGTGCTGGGCCAGGCGGGAGAAAATTCTCTTTTTCCCCGATGAACACCTGGGCCGTAATACAGCGAACAAGATGGGACTGCCGAGAGAAGAAATGATCGTCTGGGACCCCTATCAACCCAACGGGGGCCATACACGTGAAGCGATCAAGCGCGCGAAGCTGATTCTCTGGAAAGGCCACTGTAGTGTGCACCAGATGTTTCAGCCCGTGCATGTGGACAATTTCCGCAGGCAGTACCCGACCGGGAAAGTGATCGTCCATCCCGAATGTCATGAGGATGTCGTCAATCGGGCTGATATGAGCGGGTCAACGGAGCTTATTATCCGCACGGTGACGGCGGCGCCGGCCGGGACAGTTTGGGCAGTGGGTACTGAGTTGAATCTGGTCAATAGATTGAAGCGTGATCTTACAGATAAGAAGGTATTCTTCCTCTCCTCCACGGTTTGCCAGTGCGCGACGATGTTTCGGATCGATGGAGCCCATCTCTGCTGGGCAATGGAAAATCTTGCCGACGGCCACGTCGTGAACCACATCATCGTGCCAGACGACGAGAAGCGCTGGGCGAAGGTGGCGCTGGACCGCATGATGGCGGTGAGCTAACCGCAATTTTGAATTGTAAACGCTGGATGTTGAATGTCGGATTCGACCAGCCTCTTGCGTTTACAATTCATCATTTAACATTCATCATTCAATGTAATGGACTACAAGGCAACACTCAATCTCCCCAAAACTGATTTCCCCATGAAGGCGAATCTGCCGCAGCGGGAGCCTGAACTGCTTGCTTTGTGGGAGAAAGAACGCTTGTACGAACAGATTCAGGAGGCTGGGAAAGGCCGCCCACTGTATGTCTTGCACGATGGTCCGCCTTACGCCAATGGCCGGATTCATATCGGTCATGCGTTGAACAAGATCCTCAAAGACATCATCGTCAAATCGAAGACAATGGCGGGCTACCAGGTGCCCTATGTGCCGGGGTGGGATTGCCATGGTCTTCCGATCGAACACCAGGTCACCAAAGAACTCGGCGAGAAAAAAAAGACACTGGATACTCTGGCCATCCGCCGGCTCTGCCGGGACTATGCAGAGAAATTTTACAAAATTCAGCGGGATGAGTTTCAGCGGCTCGGAATTCTGGGTGACTGGCAGCATCCCTACCTCACAATGAATCCAGGGTATGAAGCTACGATCATCCGCGAGTTCGGAAAGTTCGTGGAGCGGGGAGGCGTCTATAAGGGATTGAAACCGGTGCTTTGGTGCACGGCGGATCAAACCGCCCTTGCTGAAGCAGAAGTCGAGTATGAGGATCACACCTCTCCCTCGATCTATGTGAAATTTCCGTTGGTCACGTCGCCAGAGGTGCTTAGCCATACGTTCCCCGGCATCTCGTTACCCACCGGCATCAAACTGGTTTCCGTTGTCATTTGGACGACTACTCCGTGGACCCTCCCGGCCAATCAAGCGGTGTGTCTCCATGGTGAGATCGATTATGCGTTTGTTCAGGTCGGGAACGAGGTGTTGATCGTAGCGGAGCAGCTTCTTGAGAATGTAGCGAAGGTTTGCAAGCTTGAAGGGGCGCGAGTATTTGGGGTGAAGAAAGGACGTGAAGGATTCGAAGGGATCGAGACGCAGCGGCCCTTGACTACCGGTCTGTCACCGATTCTGCTCGGTGACTTTGTAACCCTCGATCAGGGAACGGGCTGTGTCCACATTGCGCCGGGTCACGGCATGGAAGACTACATCCTCGTTCTCGAACATAATGCCAAGGCCTCGCCGGGTGAACAGCTGGAGATTCTTGCACCGGTGGATGACGGAGGGCGGTTTACCGATGTTGTGAAAGAATTTTCCGGCCAGCATGTGCTGAGGGCAAATCCGAAGATTGTAGATTTCCTGCAGGCTAACGGACGGTTGCTGGGTCATGGGTCGTTGAGCCATTCGTACCCCTACTGTTGGCGCTGCAAAAATCCGGTCATCTTTCGGGCTACCGAACAGTGGTTCGTGTCGATGAAGACGAACGAGCTGCGTAAGGAGGCTCTGGCGGAGATCGATCGGGTCCGCTGGATTCCGGCTTACGGACGCGATCGGATCAGCGGGATGATCGAGAACCGGCCCGATTGGTGTTTGTCGCGCCAGCGTGTTTGGGGCGTGCCGATTCCCGGTTTTACCTGCATCGGGTGCCGGTCTGTTCTGGCCGATCCGACGGTGATCGAGCACATCGCAATGTTGATAGAGTCTAAAGGGGCCGATGCGTGGTTCGAGCGATCGGCCTCCGAGCTATTGCCAAAAGGAACGATTTGTCAAAAATGTGGTGGAAGGGATTTCGAGAAGGAGCGGGATATTCTCGACGTATGGTTCGAGTCGGGCGTCAGTTATGCAGCAGTGTTGAAGGAACGGAAGTGGTGGCCGTCCGATCTCTATCTCGAAGGATCGGATCAGCACCGTGGCTGGTTCCACAGCGCTCTGCTGGCCGGCGTTGTGACCGATCATCTCGCCCCCTACAAGGCTGTTCTCACCCACGGTTTTGTCCTCGATGGGCAGGGAAAGAAGATGTCCAAATCGGCGGGAAACGTTGTCGCGCCGCAGGACGTGATCAAACAGTCTGGCGCGGAAATTCTACGCCTGTGGGTTTCGGCCCAGGATTATCGCGATGATGTCCGTATTTCTCCAGAAATCCTCACCCATCTCATCGAGGCCTATCGGAAGATTCGGAATACCTGCCGATTTGTGTTGAGTAATCTCTACGATTTCGATCCGACAAAGGATAGTGTGCCGTATGAGCAGTTGCCCGAGTTGGACCGCTGGGCATTGATGAAGCTGGGCGAACTCATTCCAAAAGTACGACAGGCGTATGAGGATTTTGAGTTTCACTCAATCTTTTACGCACTGAACAATTTCTGTTCTGTGGACTTGAGCGCGGTCTATCTCGATATTCTTAAGGATCGTCTCTATACCTTCCGCGCCGATTCGCCCTTGCGTCGGGGATCGCAGACTGTGTTATTCGAGATCATTATGGCGATGACGAAACTGATGGCGCCGGTGCTGAGCTTTACGGCCGAGGAAATCTGGCGGACAATGCCGGAAACCTGCAAGAAAAGTGTTGGCACGACAAGCGTACACCTTGCGGCTTTCCCGGATATCACTGTGGAATGGATCGATCCTGATATGGGGCGAAGATGGGAAGATCTGCTCCATTTGAGGGGTGAGGTCCAAGCAAAACTTGAAGGGAAGAGAAGAGAGGGTGTGATCGGTGCCCCCCTCGAAGCCAAAGTAACTATCTATGCGCAACGTGCTAATCCGGCTATGTACGATGTCTTTAAGCTTTACGAGAATGTCTTGTCCACACTGTTCATCGTGTCCCAAGTTGAGCTGGTTGCTGTTGACAATGTGGATGCGAATATCATGAGCGACCTTTCTGATGGCTTTGGGGTTGTAGTTGATCGCGCGTCAGGCAGGAAGTGCGAGCGCTGCTGGAACTATCGAGAGACCGTGGGAAAAGACGCGACACATCCGACGCTCTGCGATCGATGTGTGGAGGCGGTGCAGTGATGCGAGGCCCCGTTCGCTATCTGTTCCTGGCGTTCCTCGCTTGTGTGATCATCGCGATCGATCAGGTGACAAAACTGCTCATCGTGCAGTCGATGCGTCTGAACGAATCTATTCCGATTATCCCGAATCTTTTCAGCTTGACCTACATCCGAAACCCAGGCGCCGCCTTTGGGTTGCTTGCAGGCAGCAGCAATGCTTTTCGCATGGTGTTCTTCGGAGTCACGTCGCTGTTTGCTCTGGCTCTGCTGGGGACGATTCTCTTCAGGTTGCCGAAGAAGGAATGGATGGCACAACTCAGCATTGCCGGAATTCTTGGAGGGGCGATCGGGAATTTAATCGATCGATTACGGTATGGCGAAGTCATCGACTTTCTGGATGTCTATATAGACTCCTACCATTGGCCGGCCTTCAATGTCGCTGATTCGGCGATCAGTGTCGGTGTCGTGTTCTTGATTATCCATTTCGCCTTTGAGAAAAGGGACAGGCCCATCTTGACGCACGAAATCCCCCCAGCTACTCAGCAGGGGGCTGAAAAAGTCCGCCAACCTCATAGCGCGCAACCAGCGCCGCCCGAAGTTCATCGCTCGAAGTCTTGACCGCCTCGAACCGCGAACTGCTGTTCGTCTTCTCGTCTCGCGTGTCGCGTGTGCTTCCTGAAGCTAGGTCGAGAGGGTGACGATGAATCCGCCCTGCTCTCGGAATTGTCGCTGCTGCTCGGGAGAAAACATCACGAGCGGTTCTGTGTGGCAGAATTGACATTCTTTCACCGTAACCGGCACGTCCCCCTCTCCGATGCTGGCAAGATGCTTCTTGGCGAGCGTCAACGCCGTCGCCTCATCCGTCGTCATGACGTCGAAGTGCAGCAGCCTCTTGGTGCCTTTTACCCACGTGTCGAAAACATGGACAGTGTCGGATTGAGTATGAGCCATCGTGAGACATCCTCCTTTGTCGCGCGTCTAAGAAGTCGCTGTATAATTCGAGTGAAATATGTTTCTGGCCATAGGGATTATTATGGATCGGACAATTCCCCAAAACTCCTATAGAATAACTGAAACCCCAACCGGCTGTCCAACTACCCTTTGGGTACTGCATTAGCAGACGACCATCAACAGCTGTGGCCGGGTAGAAATTCAACGGCCTGCATGTCAGGGGGAATAGGACAACATCAGCATCCTGCTA
>DATIAT010000075.1:0-8027 GCA_035457905.1 Nitrospiraceae bacterium | reverse complement strand
CGGCGCCAATCTCAACGTCACCGCCAAGTATGGGCTGAGCGCGGTGATGCTCGCGGTGGTGGCCGGCCACGAGGAGATCGCGCTGGCTTTGGCTCGCGCCGGCGCGGATCTCACGCTGCGTGGCACAGGCGCGCCTGGCTTTGCAGGCAAGACCGCGGCCGACTTGGCAATGGCGCGAGGCTTGAGCCATCTCGCCGTCGCCCTGGGTCCTGCCCAACAGAGGACCACTTGAGCGAGGGCCAAAGAGTGGGATCTATGCATTCACCCGTAACCCTAGAGCTGGATATATAAATGGTGGACCACTCGGGCAGACTCCTTCCTCAAAGGAGGAGCATTTATGACACCCTGGGTTCATCGTGCCAGCTATCCTGCGACTGTACTTCAGTATCTTGGTGATCTCTTCCTCACCTTGTTGATCGCGATCGGCGGAATCGCGCTGTTGATGCTCGGCATCCTCCTTTTCGCCTGACATCCGTTTGTGTGATTCGATCGGCATTTCACCTGCCTTGATCTCTCTCCCTCATTCCGCGTAGAAGCGCGCATTAAACTCCGACGCCTCACGTGGACACTGATCGACCGCCATGCCGAGGACAAAGCCCCCCTTGGGCGCTCCGGGCATTTATGTATTATGGCCTTCAAGTCACCGCGAACGATCCATTCCATACTGGTCAAGCAAGAACTGCGAAGGATGTGGCTATGACGCAAGGCGTACGCCATCAATGCTTGATTTATGAAGGGTCTCCGGCATCGCACCTACCGGCGCTTGCAGCCCTGATCCGGCAGAAGCTCCAGAACCATCATCGATGCCTGTATCTCAACAGTCCGCCCATGGTGGCCGGTCTGCGCTCCTATCTGTACGCGGCGGGTGTCGATGTTCCTGAAGAGGAAAAGAAAGGAAGCCTGGTGCTGACGTCAGAAAACCCGCATTTGGAGAATGGATCTTTCGATGTGGATCGAATGCTAAATCTATTGAGCGGTGCCGTGAGCCAGGCACGACATGATGGCTATCTCGGTCTCTGGGCGACGGGTGACATGAGCTGGGAATTTGGTCCGGAGAGAAACTTTTCTCGGCTGCTTGAATATGAATGGCGGCTGGAGGAATTATTTCAGGCACTTCCGACTCTTTCGGGAGTGTGTCAGTACCATCGGGATACGTTGCCGGCCGATATTGTCCATCAAGGGCTGCAAGCGCATCGTCATCTCTTTATCAATGAAACCCTTTCGAGGCTCAATCCTTCCTACGTCCCGCGGGAATCCTCTTTCCCTCAGTAATGCCCCTCCAATCTTGTTGCCCTTAAGGTAATTCCTCCTCTCGAGCATGCGTGTAGAATGCCGCCATGGGACGAGATGTCAAACCGAACATTGCACGCACTCGACGGCCTAGTGCGTTGAGCGCACGGGCATCTCAGGTTAATAGTTAAAAAAGTTGTTGAGGGTCAGGTCTTGTAATCGCACATGCGAGTAGGCTTCGTTCAATCGCTCCTGCTTGCAACGGTTTCGCTCCAAGCTCGCTTGTTTACGGATAGGTGCGGTACAATCGCCACCATGTCGTTTGACTCACAGAACCCTCCAGTTTGGCTCCGCAAGCTTGGTCTGAGTGCGGCCGAGGACGGTTCGAACCGCTATGCACCACGACCGGAAGTCGGAATCCTTTCATGTTGTCGTCTCTCCGATGAGGTTTATGCCTGGTCCGCAGCTTGCGCGGGTGCGCTCGCGCTCTCCCCGTTATCGGCGCCTGCTCCCTTCGATCACCCCTTCGATCCGGAACGTCGGGGCATTCGCAATGCCGTCCGCTGATCATGGTCCGTTCGCCGCTTTGCTCAAGACAGTCATTGAAGCGCTTCCACAACCGGCGCCGCCCTACTGCCTAATCGGTGCACTCGCGGTGTCAGCCTGGGGCTACGTCCGGTCGACCCGTGACATTGATCTGCTCGTCCTCTCCGACGAGCCAGCACGAAGCGAGCTTGTCGAAGGCCTGGTGGCCAGGGGCTTCCAACGAGATAGCGAGTGGATGGAACGGAACCCTTTAGCGAAAGATGTGGTGTTGCGCTTATTTCATCGATCGCATGCTGATTATCCCCTCGATCTCCTCTTCGCCGGTGACGCACACAGCCAATCGACACTTGTCCGTAGACGAGCCGTACACGTCCTTGGCATCTCCCTTTTTGTCTGCAGCCCTGAAGACTTGATCATCTTAAAAATGAAAGCCGGACGCCCCCATGACTTCGAGGATGCACTCGGGATTGTGAAGAATCATGATCTGAGGCTTGATTTCGGCTACTTGAAGAGCTGGGCCACGCGGCTGGGATTGTCGGAAGAGCTCCAGTATATCCTCAACGCCGCCCAGTCATAACCGTCCGGGAGCGGAATTTCTCACCATCGTCTTGTCCAACCTGCAACCCGTTGTGTGGGAGCCGGCAAATGTCATGAGGTGATTCGCGATTTCGGGATCACAACTTGGCGACGAGGGTATCGACGGACAAATCCGCCCTCAGTCCGTTGGCTGCCTGCCATTCCGGATTGAAGAGCTTTGATTGATACTTGGCGCCGGAGTCGCAAAGGATCGTCGCGATGGTCTGGCCCGGTCCACGCTCGAGGGCCAACCGCACCGCCCCGGCGATGTTGATGCCGGAAGACAGGCCGAGAAAAAGCCCTTCCTCCCGCATAAGCTGGTAAAGGATGGTGAGCGCCTCCTGGTCGGGAATGCGCCACGCGCGGTCCACGGCCAGTCCCTCAAGGTTTTTGGTCACGCGGGATTGGCCGATGCCTTCAGCAAAGGAATCACCGTCGTTCGTGTCCGTGTTGCCGTTAATGAACCACGACCACATAGCCGAGCCGTAGGGGTCGGCGCAGCCGATGACGATTGTTGGATTGCGCTCCTTGAGATACGACGTGGTTCCGGCCAGCGTGCCGCCGGAACCGACAGTGGAAACAAACGCACTGACCTGCCCGGCGGTTTGCTTCCAGATTTCCGGCCCGGTGGTCCGGTAGTGCGCGAGACGGTTGGCGGTGTTATCGAATTGGTTCGCCCAGAACCAGCCCTTCTCCTCGGCCAGGCGCCGGGCAACGTGGTTGTAGTTGTCTGGATGGGAGTACGGCTTCTCCGGCACGATGAGAACCTCCGCGCCCAGCGTGCGCAGGAGGTCGATCTTTTCTCGCGACTGGGTTTCTGGAATGACGATCAGACTACGGTAGCCGCGGGCGTGGCCCATAACCGTAAGGCCGATGCCGGTGTTCCCACCTGTCCCCTCGACGATGGTGCCACCGGACTTCAGTAGCCCTCTAGCCTCGGCGTCCTCGATAATACTCAGTGCGACTCGATCCTTCACCGATCCGCCGGGGTTCATGAATTCGGCCTTGCCAAGGATTTCGCAGCCGGTCAGCTCCGAAACGCGGCGCAGGCGAATGAGCGGGGTCTTGCCGACGTGGCGATCCACCCCATGGTATTGTGATGCGTTCATCGATTAGTTTGCAGAAGGCTTTGCCTTACTCCTTAAAGTAATCTGCTAACAATCGGTGAGTCAAACTGAGCGTGCTCCGGCGTCTGCGGGAAAAACACGGGGACGTTCTGGTTTTCTGCGTCACTCGTCGTAGCAAGCCTGCCGGTTGCATTTCGGTGTAACGCTGGCATTTCGTCGGGTCCGATGCGTTTTCCTCCTTGACCACTCTCCTTCATTCCGCGTAGAAGCGCCCATGGACTGCACTTCCGCCCCATGGCCCGTCCGCTTCGCATCGAATCTCTCGGCGCCGTGTACCAGGTGACGAGTCGCGGCCATGCCCGACAGACACCGTGGCGGATGATCGCAATCGCAGCCAGTGGAGAAGTTTGCTATACTTGTCTCCAGGGAGATCAATTTCAATGAAGGAACAATTGACCGCTGTGTTTCAGGAAGTCCCAGAAGGGTATATCGCGTTTGTCGAAGAGTTGCCCGGCGCGAATAGCCAAGGAGATACACTTGAGGAAGCCAGAACCAATCTTCAGGAAGCTGTCCAACTAGTTTTGGAATCCAACCGTGCACTCGCTGAAGAAATGCTTCGCAATAAGTCGGTAATCCGCGAGCCTATTGCCTCGATTACATGAAACGGATCGATCTGATCCGTCACCTCGAACGACACGGCGTCCAGTGTTTCGTGAAGGCGGCAGTCACAGCGTCTACGTAAACCGATCCGCCGGTAAAACATCCACCGTTCCTCGCCATCGAGAGATCAACGACTTCCTTGCTCAGAAAATCTGCAAGGATTTAGAGGTTCCAAAACCGTAACGGCAGTTGATCAGGTTTCTGCGCGATGCCTCTGAAGGAAAGAACAGGGACATTCTGGTTTTTGACGTCACTCGCCGGGAAGAAAGGATCAGGTCTTGGCATCGCCCGCTGAGTTTGTGGCGAGGCGTCAGCCAGCATCTCAGGGCCTACGTCGGTCCGCGGCCTTCCTTTTCGATCTTGAGTTTCTTGGACAGAACTTCTGCCTGCACCACAATCTTGCAATGCTCGCAAATCCAGTGACCATGCGACAGCGCAGGTCCCAACTGTCCGCAGAGAAGGCAGTGACTGGGCTCTGTTGCCATCGTTTTATTTTTGTTCTTTGGCTCGGCCATAGTGCCCTCCCGAGTCGTCGGCCTGTTGTACAAGCCTTGATCGCTCAGAGACCTGCGACGAGACATTCTATATTTCATGATTAGACTCAACCCGCGCACGGAGCATGGCAATTTAGTCATAGGCTTCCCGACGATGGCGAACAGCGGTAATGTCGATTCGCCGTTCCTTGTCGAGAATTGAGTAAATAACTCGGTAATCTCCGACGCGGATTCGCCATAAGTATCTCTCACCGGTTAGCTTGCGAGCACCGTGCGGACGAGGGGCGTCTGCGAGTGATTCGATCTTTGGGAGAATACGGCGGATGACGGCAGGGTCAAGGACTTCCAATTCGTGGCGTGCTGAGCGGGCAAATACGATGCTGTACTCACCCACGAAGCTTTCCTGCCCGACGGAGGCGATCCTTTACAGTATCCAAAGTTTCTCGCGGTTCGCGAGCGCGATTGCGCGCAACGACGCTGTCATAGAAGTCTTCCCAAAGTTGGCCATGTCGCTTTAGATCAATTAGGACGGCAGTCTTTTGGCCTCGCTTGTTGGTCACGAAATCAATGCCTTTCATTGCGTCTCCTCACATATCTTGTCACCTGGTAAAACTAGCCGCAATCACCTTAAAACGCAAGATGTCCTTCCTGTCGGGCTGAAACAAAGGGGTCGCGTTGGCTGAAACAAAGGGGTCGGGAGTCTTTGTTTCTGGCGCGTTGAGCAAGGCGGGCGCGCATCGAATCGATCTCATGCGTGACGGACGAAACGAGCAAGATGACGACCATCCACATCCTGCCTTGGAGCAACGAGGTAGATGACTGAAGCGCTACCGAGCGATCTCCACACCGACGGTTTTCATGATGGCGTTGTAGAGCTTGTCGACGGCTGCTTCTTTGGTCAAAAGACATGCCGCGCCCGCTTTCAGCATGGCTTTCTCATTGTTCGCATCTGCGTTGACCGACAGGCCAATCACGACTATTTCAGGATGCCGCGTTTTAATAATGGTGGTCGCTTCACAGCCATTGAGTACCGGCATATGGAGATCCATGACGACGACATCGGGCGTCGATCGTTCAACGGCGCTGATGGCCTCCTCTCCGTTCTCAGCTTCTCCGATGATGGTGAGTTCCGGATAGCCCGAAAGCAGGGTGCGCAATCCTTGGCGCACCATCGAATGATCATCGACCAATACCACGCGAATGGGACCCCTGGGCGGCGGAAGCCCTGAATCGGTAAGCCCCGTGGTTGACGGCGCGAGAGCAACAGTTGAAGCCATCGCCGAAGTCATGCCGACAGATTCGGGACTCGGTGTTTTTCGTTTCATGCTCGTGTTGACAGGCACTTCAAGGGTTGCCGTGGTCCCTTGACCTCGGGCTGAACGTATGGCGAATGTGCCACCCACGGCATGCATTTTTTCTCGAATACTGAACAGCCCGAACTTCGAAGAGATGTCGCCGGAGGAACCGGCCGCCCTCATTTCCTTCACCTCGAATCCTTTGCCTTCATCTCTGACTACTATCGTTAATCTCCCAGCCGCCCTCTCCACGGAGACCGTTGCCTTTCCGGTCTCGGCGTATTTTGAGACGTTGATCAACAATTCACGAACGGATTGGAAGAGCAGCAGGACGTTCTCTTCTGAGAGGTCGTCGGCGATATCGTCCGCCACAACCGTGACGATGAGGTCGTACTTCCTCATGAATTCGCCCAACCATCTCAACGCTGGTATGAGCCCATGGTCACGGAGCACCGTCGGGCTTAATTCGCTCACCAAGGATCGCGTATATTGCAGCGCCTCGGAGAAAATCCCGTCTATCTCGCCGACGAATTCGCGATTTCCGTGCTGCCCTGACGCCGATTGTTTGCTTCGGCTCAATTTCAATTTTCCTAAGACCAGGAGTTGCTGTAAATGATCGTGCAAGTCTGAAGCAATCCGCTTCCTTTCACGGTGTTCGGTCACACTGAGTTCCATCGCGAGGGCTCGAAGGTGGGCTTGTGATTCGACGAGCTCTTCCGTCCGACTCGCCACCAGGCGTTCCAATCTCTCCTCGGCTCTCAAACGCTCAATAAAGTCGGTGGCTTGGCATGCATACAAATCGAGACGGTGCAACACCTGTTCGCTGGGGAGATAAGGGTTGTGCCAGTGGGTCGACAGAATCCCCAACACTTCGCCGGTCCGGCTGACTAGGGGAGTGGACTGCACAGCACGGTACCCTGCTTGACGCGCGACCTCCCGATACGGTGCGAACAGCGGATCGCTTTCGACATCACTGATGACGGACCGTCTGCCGGAGCGGAACGCTCGGCCGCAGCAGGAATCATCATCAACTCTCACTTCGCGGAAAAACTCCAGGAACTCTTCCTCAAACCCTTGCTGCGCTACGATGCTTAGAGTGCCATCCTGGCTCACCATTTGGACGTTGCCCTTATCTGCACCCAACAGCTCAATGGTCGCGTGGAGCATGTCTTGAAGCCCATCGTGAAGAGTTTTCTTGTTCCAAAGTCGCAAACTCAGTTCGTTCAACTCATGAAGTGCGGTCACCTCACCAGCTAACTTCTTTTCGCTCTGTTGCAAGTCATTTAAGAGATGAGAAAGCTTCTCGCGGCTTGCCTGCGCCTCGGTCGTTTTCAGTCGCAAGCTGTGCGTGAGGTAGAGCAGACCGCCGGATTCAGCGATAAAGACCAGCATGGACGGCGCATGTTCAAGGCTCCAGGTGACATGCCAGTAGGGAGGAAAACAGCAATACGCGGCGAAGAATGATGATAATCCGATAGCGACCAACCCCGGTCCGACTCCGCCATACCATGTCGACGCGACGACCGCCCCAAAGAACGTGAGGAACGGCACCTGTAAATTCAAATAGGGTTCGAGCACGATCCGCAATCCGAGCGCAACAAGCGCGAAGACTGCAGCCGAGACATAATGCATATACGATCCCAATGAGTTCAGGGCCATCGGCGAGAAACCGCGGATAGGCCGAAGGAACAGGATTTACCTAGGTTGTCCTAGGCATACCTTCGCCCGTCAGAATGTAACCTACACGACAGTGGCGAGTGTCCTAGGGACTTCCCTAGTCGGCCTAGCTTGACCGTTGAAAAACTTGAGGAAGTCAGAACCAATTCTTGTGCATTGATTAGCGACTGCATCGATTTTCATCCTGTCGCAGACGATCTGATTCATTCAATTAAGATCTCGCCAATGCGAAACTGCTTTTTTTCTTAATTATTCTCTATCCTTTGCTCAAGACGCCATTGGGCTCGCCGGTTGCTTTCGACTTCAACTAGGAGGAGGATTGCCGCCATGGTGGAAGAGTCTTATGAGAGAAGGCCGACGCTGGTCGATATACGCTCCCGCATTACCGCTGCAGTGGCCTTTGCTGAGATCTATGCAGAGTCCCACCCGCAGCATGCGGACGCCCTTCGTCATTGCTACGAGGATATAACGAAAAGCTTTCA
>DATIAT010000074.1:0-37414 GCA_035457905.1 Nitrospiraceae bacterium | reverse complement strand
CCGGGGGTGGAGATGGTGATGCCGGGGGACAATGTGAGTGTGACGGGGGAGTTGATCAGTCCGATAGCGATGGATCAGGGGGTGCGGTTTGCGGTGCGCGAGGGCGGCAAGACGGTGGGCTCCGGCGTCGTCACCGAAATCCTGGCGTGAGGCGCGACGCGATGAATCGAGGAATCAATGGTTAAGGTTGAGCAAAGAATCAGGATTCGGCTGCGCGGGTTTGACTACCGCGTCCTGGATCAGTCTGTGGCAGAAATTGTGGAGACCGTCCGGCGGAGCGGAGCAAAAATTGTGGGGCCGATTCCGCTTCCCACTCGCATTGAGAAGTTTACCGTGCAGAGCGCGACGCATGCAGATAAAAAGGCTCGCGAGCAGTTCGAAATCAGGACGCACAAGCGGTTGATGGACATCATGGACGCAACACCCGAAACGATGGATTCTCTGATGAAGTTGAACTTATCTGCCGGCGTGGATGTGGAAATAAAGTTATGAGTTGTAAGTGTTGAGTTTTAGAAAACCGCGAACTCAAGACTTACAACTCACAACTCAAAACTGGATGAATTATGACGAACGGGCTATTGGGTAAAAAACTTGGGATGACTCAGATATTTGATGAAGCACGATATACGCCTGTAACCGTTATCGAGGCGGGTCCTTGTCGCGTGGTCACGATCAAGTCAAGAGAGCGCGATGGCTATGAATCCGTCCAGTTGTCTTTTGGCGAGGTGAAGGAGAGTAAGTTGTCCAAGGCTGAGCTGGGCCATCTGAAGAAGACAGAGGCTCCAGCTACCCGTGTGCTCAGAGAGTTTCAAAAGGTCGGCGATGTGGCGGTAGGCCAGTCTATTAAAGTGGATATTTTCAAGAAAGGTGACTGGGTCGACGTTGTCGGTATTTCCAAAGGGAAAGGGTATCAGGGAGTGGTGAAGCGGCATCATTATGGAGGTGGCCCTGAATCCCACGGGTCCATGTTCCATCGCCATCCCGGCTCGATGGGCGCTAGTTCTTATCCTTCTCGTGTCTGGAAAGGGAAGACGTTGCCGGGACACATGGGCGCGAAGCGGATTACGGCTCAGCGATTGAAAGTTATAGAGTCCAGGCCTGACGAAAACCTGCTGTTCGTCAGAGGAGCGATCCCCGGCGCAGCAAACGGGCTCATCATGGTGAAGAAGTCGAAGAAGGGGTAGGGCATGCCCACGGTCGATGTCGTGGATTTGAAGAGACACAAGGTTGGGTCTGTCGATCTGCCTGAAGCAGTCTTCGGCTGTAAGCCGCACTCGTCCTTAGTTCATGAGGCAGTGGTGATGCAGCGTGCCTGTGAACGCCAGGGTACAGCATCCACACTACGGCGAGGAGAAGTGGCTGGGTCCGGTAAAAAACCATGGAAACAAAAGCATACCGGACGGGCGCGGGCAGGGTCGATCCGCTCTCCTGTCTGGCGGCATGGCGGATCGGTGTTTGGGCCGAAGCCTCGAGATTATTCCTACAGCATGCCGAAGAAGAAGTATCGTACAGCCCTTCAAAGTGCACTGTCGGCTAAGCTGGCAGGCGGGCAAGTGATGGTCGTATCGAATCTGTCGTTGGAGCAGCCTAAGACAAAATTGTTGGCTCAAGCGTTGGCCAGTTTAGGGGCCGGAGGGTATGCCCTGATTGTGGCAGGTGCCGGACATGCAGGATTGGCTCAAGCTGCGTGCAATCTTCCTCATGTGCGCGTAGTAGGGCCTGAAGGATTGAATGTCTACGACATTGTTCGTGCCGAAGTGATTCTGATTCCTGAGCGTGAATTGCCGCGAGTGAGAGAGGTCTGGGCATGAAGATGGGTCTCCATGACATTCTGTTGCAGCCGTTCCTAACGGAGAAGATCACGGCGATGCGTGAAAATAACAACACGGTGGGCTTTCTCGTTCGCCCTGATGCAAATCGTATCCAGATAAAGCAAGCAGTCGAAACGTTGTTGAAGGTGAAGGTCGAACGGGTAAACGTGATGAATGTACGCGGGAAGATCAAGCGTCTGGGGCGATTCTCCGGGAAACGATCGGACTGGAAAAAGGCCTTCGTCAAGCTCAAGCAAGGTGAGAAGTTGGAGCTGTACGAGAGCGCATAACGGATATTGCACCGGGCTGATCCCGGTGAGTTGGAAAGACGACAATCGAATGGGAATCAGAGCGTACAAGCCGAGGACACCGGGACGCCGCGGAATGACTGCGGTGACGACAGAAGAGCTGTCGAAAAAAAGACCAGAGAAGTCGCTTACGTCATTCCGTCAGAGTACCGGCGCCAGAAACAACGATGGGCGAACGACAGTGCGTTTCCGTGGGGGCGGACATAAACGGCTGTATCGAAAAATAGATTTTCGACGCGACAAGTTCGGAATTCCGGGGACCATAGCAGCCCTTGAGTATGACCCTAATCGCTCGGCCCGTATTGCCTTGGTGCATTATAAGGATGGCGAGAAGCGCTATATCCTGGCTCCGGTAGGCTTGGCTGTCGGGGACGTGGTGCAGTCCGGGGCGAATTCAGAAGTTCGTACCGGGAATGCATTGCCCTTGTCCAGTATGCCGTTGGGAACGACGATTCATAATGTGGAATTGAAGCCTGGAAGAGGCGGACAACTGATACGCAGCGCGGGAGGCTTTGCCCAGGTAATGGGGCGAGACGGTGAATATGTGCAGGTTCGGCTCAGATCGGGTGAAATGCGGAGAATCCTTTCAACCTGTATGGCAACCGTGGGACAGGTTGGAAATACGGATCATGAAAACATCAATATTGGAAAGGCGGGTCGGGTACGGTGGCTGGGCCGACGCCCGAATGTGCGTGGTGTCGTGATGAATCCGGTCGACCATCCGCACGGCGGCGGAGAAGGAAAATCCGGACAAGGCAACCCTCATCCGGTCTCCCCATGGGGTCTTCCGACCAAGGGCTACAAGACGAGAAACAACAAAGCGACGAACAAGTTCATTATATCCCGCCGCAAGTAGGAGCACGCGATGCCGAGGTCAGTCAGTAAGGGCGCATTCGTTGACGATCATCTGCTCAAAAAAGTTGAGAGGATGAATCAAAATAAGGATCGAAAGATCATCAAGACCTGGTCGCGACGCTCTACCGTCATTCCGGACATGATCGGGCATACATTTGCGGTCCATAACGGCAAAAAGTTCATTCCCGTCTTCGTGACGGAAAACATGGTCGGACATAAGTTGGGGGAATTTGCACCGACCAGGTTCTTTAAAGGGCATGGGCATGCCAGGACCGAGAAGGCCGTTCCTCTCAAGTAGATGAGAGGCCGCGCACATTGGACTGGACAGGATAGGGCGATATGGCTGAAGCACAAGCAGTTCTACGATTTGTACGTATCTCTCCAAGAAAAGCCCGCCCAGTAGTCGATTTGATCCGCGGGAAGCAGGTTCCGATGGCCTTGGCTATGCTCAGAAGTGTGCCGCGCCAAGCGTCGAAGGTGGTCGAAAAGATTTTGCGGTCCGCGATAGCGAATGCTGAGCAAAAGGAGATGGGCGACAGTGAGTCGATGGTAGTGTCGAAGGCATTCGTTGATTGCGGACCGACATTGAAACGCTTTCGGTCTCGATCTCAAGGACGTGCGAATGCGATTCACAAGCGGATGAGTCACATTACTGTGGTTGTTTCGGCAGCAAACGTACAGACAAAGAGCAGATAGAGGCAGTTAATGGGACGGAGATGATTCTCCGTCTGAGCGAGGCGCAAGAAGTTATGGGGCACAAGACACATCCGATCGGGTACCGGCTAGGATACAACGTTACATGGTCATCTCGGTGGTATGCCAGCAAAGATTACGCAAGGCTGCTGCATCAGGATATCAAGATTCGCAAGATGGTTAAGCAACGGCTGTTTCATGCCGGTGTGGCCAAGGTTGAAATCGAGCGATCAGGAGACCAGACGCGCGTGATTATTCATACCGCACGTCCCGGTATCATCATCGGGCGTAAGGGGGCCGAGGTCGATAAGCTCAAGGCGGAGTTGGAGAAGAGCTACGCAGGCCAGGTCTATATAACGGTGAAGGAAATCAAGAAGCCGGAGCTGGATGCACAGTTGGTTAGTGAAAACGTCGCCACCCAGTTGGAAAAGCGTGTGGCATTCCGTCGGGCCATGAAGCGAAGCGTGCAGTCGGCACTTCGTCTTGGAGCCCAGGGCATCAAGATTATGGTGGGGGGCCGTCTCGGTGGGGCTGAAATCGCGCGTTCAGAATGGTACCGCGAAGGTCGTGTGCCTCTTCATACGCTCCGGGCTGATATCGACTACGGGTTTGCTGAGGCCCACACGACAATGGGACAGATCGGGATTAAGACCTGGATCTACAAAGGGGAAATCCTCCCATTGCAGCCTCCGAACAAAGAATCGGCGTTCGACCGCAGACTTGGGTAATTGACGAGGGGATCGTGTTAGCACCGAAGAAGGTAAAGTTCCGAAAAATGATGAAAGGGCGCATGACCGGTAAGGCTTATCGGGGCAGTCAGATTACCCTTGGAGAGTTCGGATTAAAGGCCCTTGAGCCTGGTTGGATCACCAGCCGGCAGATCGAAGCTGCCCGTATTGCAATTACCAGGTGTGTGAAGCGAGGCGGCCAGGTTTGGACGAGAATCTTTCCCGATAAGCCGATAACCAAGAAGCCGGCTGAGACTCGAATGGGTAAGGGAAAAGGGAACCCGGAGTACTGGGTTGCCGTTGTGAAGCCCGGTCGTATCCTGTATGAGATGGACGGTGTGACGCAAGAAGTGGCCAAGGAGGCGTTCCGTTTGGCTTCTCATAAATTGCCGATTGCCACCAAGTGTGTCACTCGCGGGGAGTTTTAGTTTTGATGGAATCGGACGACGCAAGCATCGGTGGAGCGCATTCATGGACTTAAAGGAATTACGCCAACTCACGGAGCCAGAATTGGCGGAGAAGGCGAAGCAGCTCACACAGGAACTCTTCAACCTGCGTTTTCAGCTGGGAACCGGCCGCCTGGAAAACCCGATGCAGATACGAAAGACGAAGCGATCCATTGCCAGGGTAAAGACACTTCAGCGCGAGCTTACCCCGGACGATTCGATCCCTGGTAAGGCGAAAGGGGCTTGAGGATGAAAGGGCCGGCGAATAAACGGCGTGAATGGGTTGGGCGTGTGGTCAGCGATAAGATGAACAAGACTGTGGTCGTCGAGATCGAGCGATCAGTTATTCACCCTCTGTATCGAAAAGTGCTTCAGCGAGTAACGAAATTCAAGGCTCACGACGAAGACGATGTCTGCAAGATCGGCGACCGTGTGCGCATGGTCGAGACAAGGCCGATCAGTAAGAATAAACACATGAGGGTGGTCGAGGTTGTGGAAAGAGGGCAGAGCGACTAGGTTGTGCGTCTGCAGAGGATAATGGAACAACAGGGGTTATGATTCAAAGTTACACATACATGGACGTGGCCGACAACTCCGGCGCCAAGCAGGCTATGTGTTTTCATGTTCTCGGTGGAACCAGGCGGCGGTACGCATCGCTCGGCGATGTTGTGGTCGTCGCTGTCAAGGAGGCTATTCCAGCGGCTACGGTTAAGAAAGGCGACGTGAGTCGAGCCGTCGTAGTGAGAACGACCAAAGAGGTGCGTCGAGAGGATGGTTCTTATATCAAGTTTGACCGGAATGCCTGCGTACTGATCAATAAGGACGGTGATCCTGTTGGGACTCGAATTTTTGGACCGATTGCGCGTGAGCTGCGGTGGAAGAAATTCATGAAGATTATTTCTCTAGCTCCGGAAGTACTGTAGCGAGAGTGGAGACGGCAGAATGAACAAGCAGGTGTTGAAGAAGTGCCGAATCCGTAAGGGTGATGTCGTGGTGGTTATTGCGGGGCGCGAGCGAGGCAAGTCAGGGAAAGTGCTTTCGGTTGATCCCGGAGCCGGAAAGGTCGTGGTCGAAAAATTGAACATAATCAAGCGCCACACCAAACCGAATCAGAAAGTCAAACAAGGCGGCATTCTCGAACGCGAGGCGCCTTTCGCCGTCTCAAATGTGATGTATCTGTGTCCTGTGACACAGAAGCCGACCCGGCTTGGTGTGCGTACGCTCAACGACGGTCGGCGGATCCGGTTCAGTAAAAAATCGAACGACACAATCGAGTAGGAGTGAGGGCGCTGGATGGCGAAAGTTGCACCAGGTAAAGGCGGTAAGACACCGGAACGGGGGGCATCCAAGAAAAAGGAAGCATCGACGGCGCCGCAGGCAACGGACGATGGGAGCGATGAATCCAAGTTCAGTCCGCGGCTCCGCGAGGCGTATCGGCAGCAGGTCGTGCCCGCGCTTATGAAAGAGTTCGGTTACAAAAATGTCATGCAGGTCCCGAAGCTTGAGCGTATCGTGCTGAACGTAGGAATGGGCGAGGCCATTCAAAACGTGAAGCTGCTGGAGGGCGCGGCTGCGGAGCTGGGCGCGATTACAGGCCAGAAGCCGCTGATTACAAAGGCAAGAAAAGCCATTGCCTCATTCAAGTTGCGCCAGGGAATGCCGATCGGCACGAAGGTCACGTTGCGTAGTCGCAGGATGTGGGAATTCTTTGACCGTCTGGTAACGTTATCGCTGCCGAGAATTCGAGACTTCCGAGGCGTCTCGCCAAAGTCGTTCGATGGCCGCGGCAATTATACGCTTGGACTCAAAGAACAGCTTATCTTCCCCGAGATCAAGTATGACAATGTCGTATCCATCCATGGAATGGACATTACGATTGTTACGACCGCCAGGACCAATGATGAGGGACGGGCGCTGTTGAAGCATCTGGGAATGCCATTCCGTGCGTAATGCCTAGCGGAGGAGTTGCACGTGTCGAGGTTAGCGCTCAGAAATAAAGCGGCCGCCAAAGCAAAGTTTCCGGTCCGAGACTACCACCGGTGTGAGATTTGTGGTCGTGTGCGAGGATTTCTGCGTCGGTTTCGTATGTGTAGAATTTGCTTTCGGTTCTTGAGTCTGAAAGGCGAGATCCCGGGAGTTCGGAAGTCGAGTTGGTAGGATATCGCTTCCGTCTAGACGGACTGGTGGTCGATATCTATTCGCTCGAAGAACATTGGTGAAAGGGTTGGTATGGCTACAGATCCCATCAGCGACCTTTTAGTACGATTGCGAAACGGGTTCAGCCGACGTCACGATGTTGTCACCGTCCCCACCTCCCGTCTCAAGCGAGAGATCCTTCGGATTCTTCAGGACGAAGGCTATATTCAAGGATTCCAGGCCGATCTCGCAGACGGACATCCTGTGTTGAAAGTGCAGCTGCGGTATGTAGCAGAAGGGCAGCCTATGGTTGCCGGTATGCAGCGGGTGAGTAAGCCGGGCCGCCGTGTGTATGTAGGGGTCAAAAGCATCCCGCGAGTCAAGAACGGCATCGGCGTGGCGATTTTGTCCACTTCGAAGGGAGTGATGACAGATAAAGACTCTCGACGCGCAGGGCTGGGCGGAGAGGTGCTGTGCTCGGTATGGTAATGGGTAGAGCAGGCCAGATCGTCATGGCAGCGGCTGGTTAGAGGAGCGAGGCATCGATGTCGCGTATTGGAACGAAACCGATCCAGATTCCCGCCGGCGTGGATGTAAAAGTTGCCGGATCAATCGTGTCGGTGAAGGGTCCGCTCGGAAAGATTGATTGGTCGTTATCCACGGGGATAGGGGTTTCGATTACGGATAGACAGCTTGTGGTAACCCGGTCGGAAGAGGATCGTCATATCCGTGCCATGCACGGCTTGACTCGCGCAGAGCTGAATAACATGATTCAGGGTGTGACAAAGGGGTACGAACGTAACCTTGAAATCACCGGAGTGGGCTATAAGGTCGCTGTACAGGGCCGGACAATGAGTTTCAACCTGGGCTATATCAACCCTGTCACATATCCGATTCCGACAGGAATCGATGTGAAGGTGGATAAGCAAACGCTGATCAATGTGAAAGGGGCAGACAAGCGATTGGTGGGTCAGGTTGCGGCGAACTTGCGAGCCATCAAACCTCCCGACGTGTATAAGCAAAAAGGCGTTCGCTATGTAGGGGAAGTGTTGCGCAAGAAAGCCGGTAAGACAGGGAAGTAAGGCACTCATGAACACGTCAGAGAAAGCGAGTCAATTAACCAGACGGAGACTGCGGGTGCGAAAGCGAGTCTTTGGAACGCCGGAGCGTCCCCGTCTGAATGTGTTTCGGAGCCGGTCGCATATCTATGCCCAGATCGTCGACGATATCAAGGGGACAACGTTGGTCGCCGCATCTTCTTTAGATAAATCGTTGCGCACGTCGCTAAAATCAACCGGCAGTATCGAAGGGGCAAAAGCTGTTGGAAAGTTGTTAGCTGAACGGGCTAAGGCCGCTAAGGTACAGGCAGTGGTATTCGATCGCGGTGGTCGGATCTATCATGGACGTATCAAAGCGTTGGCTGAGGCATCGCGCGAAGGCGGTCTGCAATTCTAGGTCGTACCTCGCTTCCGTCATGGTGCGGGAGAGGGGGGAGCAAGGAGGAAAGAAGCTAGGTGCGAGTTAATCCAGATGAGCTAAGCCTGAAGGACAAGGTTGTTTTTATCAACCGAGTGGCGAAAGTTGTAAAGGGAGGGAAGCGGTTCAACTTCTGCGCGCTGGTTGTCGTTGGGGATGGACAGGGATGGGTCGGCATTGGGAAGGGGAAGGCCGCCGAAGTTCCTGTAGCGATTTCGAAGGCGGTCGAACAGGCCAAAAAAAACCTGGTCCATATCGCCCTCACGTCCGGGACGATTGCGCACGAGGTGCATGGATTGTTCGGGGCAGAACATGTCCTTCTTAAACCGGCGAAAAAGGGAGCAGGAATCATTGCCGGTGGAGCTGTGCGGGCGCTGGTCGAAGTTGCCGGCGTTCATAACGTCATTGCAAAGACGCTGGGCCGTGGAAATCCTTTTAATACGGTTCGCGCCACTCTCAACGGCCTCTGTCAGCTCCGCAATGCCGAAGATGCACTTAGCCTGCGCCGACAGTCATTAGGTGACGTGCAGAATAAGGTGAATGTCTAATGCCAACAGCCAAAACCGCCACGGCTGCCCCAAAGGGGCTTGTCATCACTCTGAAGCGAAGCCCTATCGGCACACCACAAAAGCATCGGCTTGTTTTAAGCGGGCTCGGCTTGAGGAAGATCAGCCAGAAGGTCATTCGTCCCAATACCCCGCAAGTGAGAGGGATGATCGGTAAAATCGAATATCTATTGGATGTGCGGCCACAATGAACTTACATGAGCTCGGTCCGGCCAGAGGGTCAAGGAAACGACGGAAGCGGATAGGCCGTGGTCCGGGTTCAGGACACGGAAAGACATCCGGTAAGGGACATAAGGGGTTGCTAGCCAGATCCGGAGGCCGAAGCCGGCAAGCAGGTGGATTTGAAGGTGGCCAGATGTCCCTGATTCGCCGAGTACCGAAGCATGGTTTTACGAACATCTTTCGGAAAGAGTACTCGATTGTCAATGTGAAAAACTTGGGCGAGATGATCGTGTCCGGTACCATCACGCCACAGGTGATGGTCGACATCGGTTTGGTCAAGCGTAAGTCGTTGCCGATCAAAGTTCTTGGAAACGGAGACCTCACGAAACCGATCGTGGTGCAGGCCCATAAGTTCAGTAAGTCCGCAGAAGCGAAGATCCAAGCAGCTGGAGGGAGAGTCGAGGTCATCCCCGGTGTTTGAAAGACTCCTGACCAGTTTTCAGAATATTTTTAAAATTCCCGAGTTGCGCACCCGCATCCTTTTTACCATGGGGATGTTGGTGGTGTATCGGATCGGCGCACATATTCCCACGCCAGGGATCAACGGTGAAGCCCTTTCCGAATTTCTGCAAAAGGAAGGCGGCGCGCTACTCGGGTTTTTAGATATTTTTTCAGGCGGATCGCTTTCGCGGCTGACGATCTTAGCGCTGGGCATTATGCCCTACATCAGCGCGTCGATCATTCTTCAGCTGCTGACCGTGGTTGTCCCGCACCTGACGAAGTTGGCCAAAGAGGGAGAGCGCGGTCGAAAGAAGATTATTCAGTATACACGGTTTGGGACGATCGGTATCGCGATTATACAGGGATTCGGGATCGCGATAGGTCTCGAACAAATGAATAACGGCGCATTCGTGATGAGCGCAGGGTGGGGATTCCGGCTCATGACGGTTATCACTTTGACCGCCGGTACAGGGTTTCTGATGTGGCTCGGTGAGCAAATTACCGAGCGCGGTATTGGGAACGGCATTTCGTTGATTATTTTTGCCGGGATCGTCGCGCGGCTGCCTTCAGCAGTAGCCCAGACCTTTGAATTGTACAAGGTCGGGCAACTCAGTATCATTTTGCTGGGCGCGCTTGCCGTGCTGATGATTGTAGTGGTCGCTGCGATTGTTTTTCTGGAGAGCGGGCGGCGGAAAGTTCCGGTTCAGTATGCCAAGCGGGTTATCGGACGCAGGGTCTTCGGCGGACAGAGCACGCATATTCCTCTCAAGATCAATACCGCAGGAGTGATTCCGCCTATTTTTGCATCATCGATTATCGCCTTTCCTGCGACGATTGCCGGATTCTTTGAGACACCATGGGTGAAGGCTTTCGGCGCCCAACTCGCTCCGGGCTCGTTGTTGTATACATTGATGTACGTTGGTCTTATTCTGTTTTTTTGTTTCTTTTATACGGCAGTGGTTCTGAACCCAGTGGACATGGCAGACAATATGAAGAAGTACGGTGGGTTCATTCCCGGGATTCGCCCTGGAACACGCACGTCCGACTATATTTATAAGGTGCTCACACGAATTACGTTTGCCGGATCGATCTACCTTGCCATTGTTTGCGTGATTCCCGAATTGTTGATCTATAAACTGAATGTGCCGTTCTATTTCGGCGGCACTTCGCTGCTGATTGTGATCGGTGTCGGTCTCGATACGGCTCAGCAGATTGAATCACACATGCTGATGCGGAACTATGAGGGGTTTCTGGGTAAGGGTATGGCTCCCCTTCGTGGACGGAGCGGGTAACGGAAAATCCATGCGGGTGGTGTTTCTCGGTGCACCAGGAGTAGGTAAGGGAACCCAGGCTGACCGTATCGCGGCCGAGTATCAGGTTGCGAAGATTTCGACCGGCGATCTTCTCCGGGAGGCGGTTCGTAAGCGCACCTCCCTGGGTCTCGAGGCCAAAAGTTATATGGATCAAGGGAATCTAGTCCCTGATGCCGTGGTGATCGGGTTGGTGAGTGAGAAGCTCAGTGACCCAAGCTGCGCAAACGGATTTGTCCTGGATGGATTTCCCAGAACCGTTCCGCAAGCGGAAGCATTGAGAGCAGTGTTGGTGTCCAAAGGGGTCGGACTGGACCGGGTCGTAAATTTTCAGGTTCCGCGTGAGGATATCGTGAGGCGGTTAAGCGGGCGCCGAAGTTGCCCGAAGTGCCAAGCGACCTTCCATATCGATTTTGCGCCACCCAAAGTTGATGGGGTTTGCGATCGATGCGGAGAGCAGCTCGTGCAGCGAAGCGATGACCGCCGAGACGCCATCGAGATGCGTCTGAAAGTGTATGATGAACAGACATCTCCGCTCGTTCGCTATTATGACGAGCGGCGCTTGTTGTTTCCGATGGATGCATCCGGTGCAGTGGATGTGGTTTCTGAACATCTCTCGCAGGAGCTGGCACCATACCGGGCGACATGATCATTCTCAAGACGTCGGACGAGATTTCGGTGATGGCACAGGCGTCAAGGGTAGTGTCAGAGACATTGCAGATATTGCAGAAGGCCGTCAGACCAGGAATCACGACTGATGAATTAGACCGCATAGCCGAGGAAGAAATTCGCTCCCGCGGGGCGAAGCCGGCGTTCAAAGGATATCGGGGTTATCCAAAGACGCTTTGCGCCTCGGTAAATGACCAGGTCGTTCATGGGATTCCCTCTAAGAGAGTGCTGAAGGAGGGTGATATCATCGGGCTCGACCTTGGAGCGATCGTCGGAGGGTTTTACGGAGATTCGGCGATTACAGTCACGGTAGGGCAGGTAACCGAACAGAATGCCCGCTTGATCCAAGTAACCAAGGAGGCCCTGTATCTCGGAATCGAACAAGCGGTGGTGGGTCATCGGCTTTCTGATATTTCTCATGCGGTTCAACAGCATGTGGAATCTTCCGGGTACTCGGTCGTGACAGAGTTTGTCGGTCATGGAATTGGTCGGCAATTGCATGAGGAGCCCCAAGTGCCGAATTATGGGAAGCCCGGGCAGGGTCCCCGGTTGCAGGTCGGGATGGTTCTTGCGATTGAACCGATGGTCAACATGGGGGGGGCTGCCGTCAAGGTTCTTGAGGATCGATGGACAGCGGTGACAGTGGACGGGAGTCTTTCGGCACACTTTGAACATACGATCGCGATTGAACCGAGTGGCCCGCCGCGTATCTTGAGTCAGCTTTGATGTACCTGGAGGACGGTCATGCAGTGTAATCAGAAAGGATAGAGGCACGTGCCGAAAGAAGATGTCATAGAAATTCAAGGCACGGTAAACGAAACCTTACCGAATGCAATGTTTCGGGTGTCGTTGGACAACGGCCATAAGATTCTTGCGCACATTTCCGGGAAAATGCGTATGCACTTTATCCGCATTCTTCCCGGCGATAAGGTAACTGTGGAGCTGTCGCCTTACGATCTGACACGAGGACGGATAACCTATCGGTTTAAGTAGGAGAGAAGACCGGACATGAAAGTGAGATCATCAGTCAAACCGATTTGTGCAAAATGTAAGGTTATTCGGCGCAAGGGTGTGGTGCGAATCCTCTGCGAAAATCCACGCCACAAGCAACGGCAGGGGTAGAGGTGTCTGATGATGGCCTCATCAGACTCCTGCTCGCGCAACGCGCGGCCTCAGAAGGCCCTCGTTGGACGCGCGCACTAGGGTCTGACAAGGTCATCCTCAGACAGAAAGCAGAAGTGAAATAGTGGAGGAGCTATGGCGCGTATTGCCGGAGTGGATTTGCCGAGAGAGAAGCGAACGGATATCGGGTTGACCTACGTCTACGGGATTGGGCGGGCGACCGCACAGGATATCCTGCGCAAGGCCGGGGTTGACGGATCAATCCGTGTCAAAGACTTGAGCGAAGAGCACATCGTCAAGATTCGGGAAATTATCCAGGAGGGCTATCAGGTTGAAGGCGACCTGAGAAAGACCTTCTCGATGAACATCAAGCGATTGATCGATAGCGGCACATACCGTGGTCTGCGCCATCGAAAAGGATTACCGGTCCGCGGTCAGCGGACTAAAACGAATGCGCGGACAAGAAAAGGGCGTCGCTCCGGTGTAGGAAGTAAACCTAAACCACCTGTACGTTCGGCCTAGCGCCCGTCCGTTACCTGAGTAGGAGTCTGTATGAGCGTCAAAAAAGGGAAAAAGAAAGAACGCCGGATTGTGCAGAGCGGAGTAGCTCACGTCCAGGCCTCCTTTAATAACACGATCGTCACCATTACCGACATGAGCGGTAACACGATCGTGTGGGCGAGCTCAGGGAACCAGGGGTTCAAGGGTTCCCGCAAAAGTACGCCTTTTGCGGCTCAGCGAGCCGGTGAGGCTGCTGCGCGAAAGGCGATGGAAAGTGGAATGCGCACAGTCGATGTCTATGTGAATGGACCCGGGTCCGGCCGTGAATCGGCGATCCGTTCCCTTCAGGCTGCTGGATTGCGGATCCATATGATTCGAGATGTGACCCCGATTCCGCACAACGGATGCCGTCCACCGAAGCGGCGGCGGGTCTAAAGATGTGAATCGTCAATCGTGATCCATGGAGCGACAGAATAGGAACATCGCTTGGTTAAGAAGAGCGGTTAACGAAGCACGAGGAGGAAGCAGTGGCAAAATATCGCGGCCCCGTCTGTCGGTTATGTCGACGAGAGGGTGAGAAGTTGTTTTTGAAAGGCTCGCGCTGCATGACAGAGAAATGCGCCATTGAGCGTCGGAGCTACCCGCCTGGGCAGCATGGGCAAAAGCGTCCTAGGAATTCAGAATACAGCACTCAGCTGAGAGAAAAGCAGAAGCTCCGTAGAATTTATGGCTTAATGGAATGCCAGTTCCGTGGCGTGTTTGAGCGTGCGGAACGCCAGTCAGGTATTACCGGCGACGTGCTCTTACGGTTGTTGGAATCCCGTTTGGATAATGTGGCATACCGGCTGGGATTTGCAGCATCGCGGAAAGAGGCCAGACAGTTGGTGAGCCATGGGCATCTGACCATGAACGGTCGGAAAATCAATGTGCCTGGTGCGCAGGTCAAGGCGGGCGATATCATCAGCGTTCGAGAGCGAAGTCGCACGTTGATTTCGGTTCAGACGGCCCTGGAGTCGGTTGATGGGCGAGGCATTCCGGAATGGCTGGAGCTGGACAAGGCCGCGTTTAAAGGAGTGGTACGAGCGCTGCCGTCTAAAGACCAGATTTCGCTGCCGGTCAACGAACAGATGGTGGTGGAGTTGTACTCTAGATAGACGCGGAGTTGCAGGAAGAGGGTCGGTCTTGGTAGTGAACATGTGGCGTCCAGAGGCTGCCTACTCGATGAGATGAAGGGGGAGTCATGATTAAAGCGATGAAGGACTTTCAAATCCCGATGCGGGTGGAGGTCGACAAAGATACCCATAGCCAAACATTCGGCAGGTTTACGACAGAGGCCTATGAACGTGGATTCGGGACGACGGTGGGCAATGCATTGCGGCGCGTGTTGTTGTCATCGTTGACGGGGGCGGCAGTGACCACTGTCAAAATCGAAGGGGTCCTGCACGAGTTTTCGACGATTCCCGGTATTACGGAAGATGTGACTTCCATTATTTTGAATGTCAAAGGACTGCGGCTTGCGCTACATACCGATAAACCGAAGACGCTCCGTCTCAAGAAAAAGGGGCCTGGTGAAGCGAAGGGGTCCGACATTATTCACGATGCGGATGTGACCATCCTGACCCCGAATCTCCACATTGCGACGTTGGATAAAGATGCTTCGTTCGACATGGAAATGACGGTGAAGCATGGACGGGGCTATGTGCCTGCCGAGCGGAACAAGGAAGAGGGACTGCCGATCGGTGTGATCGCGATCGATTCGGTGTTTTCACCTATCAAGCGTGTGAATTTTCATGTGGAGAATGCCCGGGTCGGCCGCATGACGGACTATGATAAGTTGACCTTGGAAATCTGGACTGATGGAACCATCTCACCCCGAGATGCCTTGTCCACGGCGGCCAGTATTCTGCGCGACCACATTGATATTTTTATCAATCCCGATGCACGAGTTGAGGGGCACGCTGATCTCGCCAGTGATGAGACGCAGCGAGAGGTTAATAAACATCTGTTCCGTAGCGTGAACGAGCTGGAGTTGTCGGTCCGTGCCGCAAATTGCTTGAAGAATGCGAACATCAAGACCATTGCCGACTTAGTCCAGAAGACCGAGGGAGAGATGTTACGAACGAAGAATTTCGGCAAGAAATCGCTCAACGAAATTAAGGAAATCCTGACTGAAATGGGGCTTGGGCTCGGTGTAAAACTGGATGCAGTGCCGCCGATCGGCAGTGGCCAGAAGAGCGACTAAAGAAACACGAGGGAATCGTGCGTCACAGAAAAAAAGGCAGACAGCTCGGACGACAAACCAAGCATCGATGGGCGCTGTTCAGGAGTCTCGTGACTTCATTGCTCGAGCATGAGCGCATCGAGACGACTGAGGCCAAGGCGAAAGAAGTTCGAGGGTTTACAGACAGGATGATTACGCTTGGCAAGGAAGGGACATTGCCGGCTCGAAGGCAAGCCCTCGCGTTTATCCGAAGTAAGGAAGTCGTCTCAAAGTTATTCGGCGACGTGGCGGTTCGATTTAAAGATCGTCCTGGCGGCTATACCAGGACGATCAAGACGAGACGGCGGATTGGCGATGCAGCGAAGCTAGTTGCAATCGAGCTTGTCACCAGGCCGGATACTGTGCCTGCAAAAAAACATGCGTCTACCTCGTCAGCGCCCGCGAATCCTACTGCCGGCTAGGTCTCTTTTCCCCGAGGGTTATTCGCGCCTGCGATGCCGCTGTACATTTCGACAATTCTCTTATCTCGTTCACGAAGATCTCCAGGGTGTTCCGCTCGAAAGGGCGGGCTAGTTGTTCATCTCTACCGAATAGACAAGGCCGGGGTTCTGGCTTAAGTTTACTTGGTATTGAGCGCATGCTACGATCGGACCAATCTCTTTCGTACGGCTCATGAGGATGCGGGAACAAAGTGTGGCAACGCTGGGTACGAGGAAGTTTGTTAGCGCTCAGTGTGGCATTGGCGTGTTTTCTTGCCTACCTGCTCGTGACCAATTCGACAATGGTTTCAACGCCGCAGGCGACGCCCGGTTCTATGAACGCAGCCGATGCGACAATTTCCAAATTTATGTTTACCCAAACGAAGGGCGATGCAGTTCAGTGGCAGGTACAGGCGCAAGAGGCCCGGCTTTTCGAACGGGATAAACGCGCGACGTTGCAGGTCGTCGCAGTCACACTATTCGGCCAGCAGGGAAAGGAGCTAACGGTGACCGGCGATGAAGGGACATTAAATACTGAGACGAAGAACTTTGTGCTGGCAAACCGATCAGAGCCGCTCGTGATTCATACCGAAAGCGGGTACGTGATATATACCAACCATCTGGCTTGGACTGACCAAACGAGAGAGATACACACGCAAGATCCAGTCCGTATCGTTGGTCATGGTTTAGAGGTGACGGGACGCGGGTTATTGGGTCATTTGGACACTGAAGAATTTGAAGTACTTGAGGACGTACATGTGGATTTGGCTCCTGCTTCTTAACCTGCTCCCGCTTGGGACGGCTTCGTTGAGTGAATCGGCTGAGGCGGCTATTCCCAAAAGTAGTGCGGATCAAGCGGTCAGCACGACCATTACGGCTAAGAAGATGACAGTAAAGAATCAAGATCGCCAAGCGGTTTTTGAAGGGGCGGTCGTACTGACGCGTGGGTCGTTAGTCGTCTATTCCGATCGCATGGTAGTGATGTTTCGCGCCCAAGACTCACTTGCAAGCAATACTCAAAAGGGGCATGAGGCTGCGCCGTCTGTATCCAGTCGTTCTGTCAATAGGATTGAGGCCACCGGGCGAGTGAAAATCGAAAAGGAGTCGGGAAGTGCAACCTGCGAAAAAGCCATCTACTACCAAGAAGGGGATAAGATTGTCCTAACCGGGGACCCGGTAGCGTGGGATAAGGGAACCAGGGTCAGCGGCAAACAAATCACGATGTTCCTGGCAGAGGATAGGAGCGTGGTAGAAGGAGGCTCGCATGTGCGGATCGAACCGGAGGGGAGGGTGGTCAAGTGATCGAGGCGGTTCAGGGAAATGCGCCGCCGACCGGTTCTATGATGAACAGGACAGAGGATGACTGGTTACGCGCTACGGGATTGGTGAAAAGTTTTCGTGCGCGCAAGGTTGTGAAAGGTGTCTCGATCGAGGTCAGTGCCGGTGAGGTCGTAGGTTTGCTGGGACCCAATGGGGCCGGGAAAACCACCATTTTCGACATGATCGTCGGTCTGTGCCAGCCCGATGAGGGGGCGATTTCGATCGGGAAAGAAGTGATCACGAATTTGCCGATGTACCGACGTGCGCGAAAAGGAATCGGGTATCTTCCGCAAGAATCTTCTGTTTTTCGACGCTTATCGGTTGAAGACAATATTCTGGCAATTCTTGAAATGCTGGACTACTCTCGGACAGAGCGTCGTGACCGGGTCGAGGCCCTTCTCAAGGAGCTTGATCTTGGTCATATTCGGACAAGTATGGCGTACGCATTGTCCGGCGGTGAACGTCGTCGACTGGAGATTACCAGGGCGCTTGCGACGAACCCATCATTCATGTTGCTCGACGAACCCTTCGCAGGGATCGATCCGATTGCCGTTGCTGATATCCAACACATTGTTACCCGCTTGAAAGAAAAAGGGATCGGAGTTTTGATCACTGATCACAACGTCCAGGAGACGCTATCGATCACGGATCGGGCCTACATCATCAACGAAGGATTGATTCTTGAGGCCGGGTCACCAGAATCCATCGTCAAGAGTGAAACGGCCCGCGCCGTCTACCTCGGGGAACGGTTCAAGCTATGATGCGTGAGGGTGTGTCCGTATGAAGCTCAGGCTCGATCTTCGGCTGAGTCAAAAGCTGATCATGACTCCCCAGTTGCAGCAGGCGATCAAGCTGTTGCAGCTGTCTCGACTCGAACTCCAACAAAGCCTCACACAACATTTGATGGAAAATCCACTCTTGGAGGATCTCCCCACCGAGGCAGAGGACAGTGAGCCCGGAAGCGCAGAGGAAAAGGCGGAAGAAGCGGCCGCGTCAGCGGACAGTGAGTCATCGAATGCGGAAGAGGCGACGCCTGAAGAACGAGATATGCCGGATGAGGCCTCAGCGGCCGGCTGGGAAGAATACTTTGGGAGCGATCGTCGAATAGGTGGATCCGAGTCTCGGTCATCCTCGCAGGACGAGGTTCCTTCCTATGAGCAAACTATGGCCAAATCGGCCTCTTTAGAAGACCATCTCCTTTGGCAGCTATCGTTTTCCGGTTTATCTGAACGTGAGAAGGAGATTGGGCGGTTGATTATAGGCAATCTAGACGATGACGGGTACCTGCGCATGTCTCTCACAGAGATGGTCGCAGGGACCAACTATTCCGAAGCGGAGGCGGAGTCGGTTCTGAAGGATATTCAGAGCTTTGATCCGACCGGTGTTGCGGCGCGAGACCTTGTGGAGTGCTTGCTTTTACAAATCGGACATCTGGGTAAGAGCCCGATGGGTTCGTTAGGGGCGAGGCCCGGTGCCTTGAAGGGCTCGATCGTTGAAGCCATCGTTCAACACCACCTCAAAGACTTGGAGAAGAAGCAGTATGCGAAAATCGCGAAGGCTTTGGATGTCACGGTAGAGGAGGTTTTCCAAGCGACCAAGGTTATCGAAGTGCTTGAGCCGAAACCCGGGCGACCGTTTACGAACACACAGAACTATGTGATCGTCCCTGACGTGTTTGTCGTCAAGAATGAAGGGGAATGGGTGGTGTTACTGAACGATGACGGACTACCGCGTATGCGGATCAGTCCCTATTACAAGCAACTAATGGCGGCCGGTGAATGTGGGTCGGCGGAAACGAAAGCCTATCTTGACGAAAAGCTGCGCGCAGCACAATGGGTCATTCGCAGTATTGAGCAACGGAATAAGACCATCGTGAAAGTGGTGTCGAGTATCGTGAAGTTTCAGGAACAGTTTTTTGAAAAAGGCGTACAGCACCTCAAGCCATTGGTGCTTAAGCAGGTAGCCGAAGATATCGGTATGCACGAATCGACCATCAGTCGTGTTACGGCGAACAAATATATGTATTGCCCGCAGGGGATGCTGGAGCTGAAATTCTTCTTTAACGCGGGGCTGCAGCGAGCGGATCAGCCCTCCGACATGATGTCATCCGTGACGGTGAGGGAGATGATCCGGAAAATGGTCGCGGAGGAAGATGCAAGCCACCCGCTCAAAGACGAAGAAATCGCTGCGCGACTGCTCACGCAGAAGGTTGTGATCGCGCGGCGGACTGTGGCCAAATATCGAGCAGAAGAGCATATTCCTTCCGCCACTCAGCGTAAGCGGTTCTTTTAGCAGGATGTACAAAAGTCTCCCAGCGGCTTTCCCGCTTCGCTCTCAAAAAGCGCAAAGGGTGTAACATAGTACTGCCGAGTCTTCTTCCACCGAAATCGTTCGTGTGTGACGAATTACGTTTCACGGGTCGCTGGATGGCCGTTATGAACACCCGGCACAAGGTTCATCTCTAGATCTGGATCCGTAGGCCGTTGAATTTCTACGGTGCGAGGATAACTTTCCGCAGATCACGAGCCCTTTGCTGTCCAATTGTGTCCGTCACGGCCGTTTCATTTTGCTATCTCCTCGGTGTTGTGGATGCTCGAAACGAACAAGCGTAGTCGAATAGCAGTGGGGGCCAGATTGATCAGATTGAAAGGATAAGTGTTTATGAAGATTACAGGACGACACCTCGTGATCACACCAGCGCTCAGACAGTATATTGAAAGTCGATTTGAACGACTTGCGCGGTATGAGGTGAAACTGAACCACATGGAAGTGATTCTGGGCATAAGCAAACTTCAGCATAGTGCGGAAGTCATCTGTACGATGCGGGGTCGTCGTATTCAGGCAAAAGCTTCGACGCGTGAAATGTACGCAACGATCGACCAGCTCGTGGATCGTTTGGGCACCCAGATACGGAAACACAAAGAGCGCCAGACTAACCATAAAGAGCCTTCGAAACGATCAGTTCGCAAGATACTACCCCCGGTGAATCGTAAAGATGATGAAGAGATCGAAGTCGTTCGTCCAGCTCGGGCGGTTCTGACGCTAGAGGACGCGAAGCGCCGGCTGGACCCTCTTCCTGGTTCGCTGGTGGTCTTTACGGCGCTGGCTTCAGGAAAATTACAGATTCTCCACCGCCTCGATCGCGATCGAGTGGTTCTGATTGATCCATAAGGGAAAGACGGGCATGGCGGCACTCAACTTGGTCGTAATTAGTGGACTTTCCGGATCAGGGAAATCGCATGCCCTCAAGTGCTTTGAAGACGTCGGGTATTTTTGCATCGACAATTTACCGCCGGCCCTTTTGCCGACTTTTGTCGAGTTGTGTCATCAGCAAGGAGGCGAGATTAAGAATGTTGCACTGGGCATTGATGCTAGGGAGCGCGTGTTTTTTTCCGATCTCGTAGGGGTTCTTGAGCGGGTGAAGGCCCTTGGCCATGCTGTCGAGCTGATATTCTTCGAAGCTCGTGAAGAGGTGCTCGTTCGGCGATTCTCGGAGTCTCGGAGGCCGCATCCCCTCCTGCCTCATCTCCCGGTACTGGAAGGAGTGCGGTTTGAGAAGGAGCGTCTCGCCGATTTGCGGCGTCATGCCGATCGTATTATCGACACTTCAGATTTCACGGTACATGAGTTGCGAGAGCTCTTGGACCGGCAGTTCAGGCACAAGGGAGATTCCTGCAGCTTGACGATCTCGCTGGTGACATTCGGGTACAAGTTCGGCGTGCCGTACGATGTCGATCTCCTCTTCGACGTTCGATTCTTGCGTAACCCGTTCTTCGTTCCGGACCTCAAGCCGTTATCCGGGGAAGATCCGAGGGTGAGGACCTATGTGCTGACCGATCCTGATGCTGTGGCATTCGTTGGGCAGCTGGAAGGGTTTTTCAAATTCCTCATTCCTCTCTTCGAACGAGAACGTCGCAGCTACTTGAATGTGGGGATCGGTTGCACCGGTGGGCGTCACCGGTCAGTGGCCATTGCCGGCCGACTCCAAGAAAGTTTTTCAATGTTCGGGTATCAAGCCACCGTCACTCATCGAGATCTCAATAGGCGATAGCTCGGATCGCCAATCCTGTTTTCCAATCATCAAAATCCCCTGCCGCTCTGTTCGTGATGGAAAGCGATTTCCTTGACAGGTGGAGCATATGAACTATACTTAGCATGTGCATGAAGCCAATCCCCAGTATTGGCGCGTAGTTTGGGCTTGTGTCGGGTGCAATTCTGTTCAAATGGCTCCGCAGACCGAAGAATACGGAGGAAATGTAGGGCGCGGGTAAATAGCCAGAGAGGTTTCGTCATACAGTTCGCCTTTTCTTCGTTCAAGTTTCCGGTCGTATCGGCATGAGTGAGCGTCTGCGCGAAATTCACATAAAGATTTGTGTTGCACGGGTAGTGATGTACAGTCAGAGGCACGTATGTTGAGGTCATTCAAGAGTCTTGCTGAAACCGATCTTTTCTCGATGTTCACCCCGAAGCGGCAGCTCGTCGGGTTGGATATCGGGTCCAGCGGTATCAAGCTTGTTCAGTTGAAGGAAAGCCGAGGGAGGTACATTCTCCAGAAGTTTGGATACAAATCACTCGAGCCGGAAGTCATCGTCGATGGCACGGTGATGGATGAGGGCCGGGTGGTATCGGCGATTAAAGAATTGTTCGAAGAAACAAAAATCAAAGTGAAGCAAGTCGCCGTATCGATTTCAGGGCATGCAGTCATCATTAAAAAGATCAGTCTGCCGCCGATGCCTGATGAAGAATTAGAGGGACAGGTGAAGCTGGCTGCCGAGCAGTACATCCCCTTCGATATTAATGAGGTGAACATCGACTTCAGTGTGTTGCCGTCTTCAGAAGCGGGAGCCGATTCGCAGGGAGAGATGTCGATTATTCTGGTGGCGGCCAAGAAAGACAAGATTACTGAGCTGACAGAGCTCGTCAAGGGGGCAGGGTTGTCGCCAATGGTTATGGATGTGGACGCCTTTGCGATCGAGAACATGCATGCGATCAACTATCCTGTGTCGCAGGACGATACGACCGCGATCGTCAATATTGGCGCCAGTGTCATGAATATCAATATTGTCCGAGGCGGCACCTCCTTGTTCACTCGTGACATTCCTATCGGGGGAAATCGCTATACGGAAGCCATTCAGCGTGAAATGGGCATGTCCTTCGAAGAGGCTGAAGGAACGAAGAAGGGTGAGCGTTCTGCGGGGAGCAATCAGGCTGCGGTGACGACGGTTGTCGACAGTGTCAACGCTGAGGTTGCGTCGGAGATTGCGAGGACGATCGACTATTTCAAGTCGACGATGACGGATGCGGATGTTCAGCAGGTTCTCTTGTGCGGAGGAGGCGCTCAGGTCAAGGGACTGATGACGCAACTAAGAGATCGGATGCAGGTTGTTGTCGAGGTGGCAAATCCATTCAGTGAAATCGATACCTCAGGTGCCGATTTCGACCAGAATGCGTTAGCCGACTTGGCCCCACTGGCTGCCGTGGGGGTTGGATTGGCCCTTAGATCGGTAGGGGATCGATGATTCGCATAAATTTATTGCCAGGGCCCAAGGGACATAAGGCAAGGCCTCAGTATGATGTCAGAGCGCAGGCGCTGTTAGGTGCGGGGATATTGTTCATCACTCTAGCGGGATGCTGGTGGTATTCGGTCTCGCTCGATGAGGAGATAAGTACTCGGCAGGCTGAAAAACTCGACAAGGAAAAACAGGTTGTGCAATTGAAGGAACAAGTGAAGCAGGTTGCTGAATTTGAAAACCGAAAGAAAGTGTTGGAAGACAAGAATCGCATTATTGACGAATTGGAAAAATCACGTGTCGGTCCTGTTAAAGTGCTCGACCATGTCAGTCAAAGCCTTGAACCGCTGAAGTTATGGTTGGTGAAGGTTGCCGTCACCGGGAAAGAGATTGATCTCGAGGGTCGTGCAGCGACCAACGATGATGTAGTTGAATTCGTGAATAACTTGCGTCGCACAGACTATTTTACAAATATCAATCTTCAAGAAAGTCGGGCGGCTGTGGAGAGTCAACTCAATATCTATCAGTTTAAGCTCGGTTTCCGTCTCAAAGGGTAAGATGCATCATGAAGCTGCCTAAGTTGAACCTGGATCTATTGCGGTCAATCCCATTAGTTCAAAAAGTGGGATTACTTCTGATGGTTCTTGCAGGAATTATCGTGGCCTTCTATTACTACGTCGCCGAACCCAAATCTGCAGAGATTGCAGGGCTTCAGAGTGAGATTGGCGTGCTTGATAGCCAGATTCAAACGTTGACCATCAAAGTCAAGCATCTTGACGAACTGATTGCGGCCAGTAAGCAACTGGAGATTGAGCTTGCGAAAAAGAAGGAACGTTTGCCGCCTGAAGAGGAGGCGGTCATGTTGCTCAAACAGGTGTCGGACTTAGGAATTCGTCTTGGACTCGACATTAAGCTGTGGAAGCCGAGCGCCAAGAGCGAGGATCAATCGAAACTCTTTGTGCGGATGCCGGTAAACGTAGAGATCTCAGGCGGCTATCATACCGCTGCGTTGTTTTTCGATCGAATTAACGCGTTGCCTCGGATTGTAACCGTCTCGGGCCTCAAAATGGGAGCTCCAAAATTTGAGAAAGGGAGAGTCGTCACGCAAACCGTGTTTGATCTCGTCGCCTATGCGGCACCGGAGGAGACCAAGCTGGTTGCGGCGGCTCCGGCGGCTCCGGCGACTCCTCAGGCGAAGTAGCAGGGACGAAGACTTGGATGTGTACGAGGCAGGATCGATGAATGACACTAGTGTGAACCGGCGGTTGACCATGAAGGCGACAAAAGTAATTCTCATTGGGCTTGCCGGCCTGTTCGTCGCGGTTGACACGGGCGTTGCAGAGCCAGGCGTGAGTTCTCATCTTCGGGAGATCAGTCCGATGCGGCAGGATTCCCTGAAAGTGCCTGCTTTCAACGATGTGCCGAAGCACGCGCCTTCCCCCATACAAACCGCGCCGGTAGGTGATGAAAATGCTCAACCAGTTGCGACCAACCCTCTGATGGAATCTGAGAATAGACGCTCTTATGACCCTTCCGGGAGGCGCGATCCGTTCGCGCCGGTGTTGCAACAATTAGGTCTTGGTCCGATTGATCCCACATTGCCACCACTCCAGCGCGTCGGGCTCACTGAGATGAACCTGATCGCTGTGATATGGGGCGCCTATGGCTATACGGCTATGGTTCAAACTCCAGATGGAAATGGATATACGGTGCGCCGAGGAACGCGCATTGGACCCAACAATGGTGTGGTGAGCGCTGTGACGGAGAAGGGCATCGTCGTTCAGGAACGGTTTACAGATGTGTATGGGAGCAAACAGGAGCGGGAATATGTCAAGCTCCTTCACCCAAAAGAGGGCGCAGAATGACACCTAAGCTGACCAAGAAAACCACAACACTTGTTCGCGTACTCTCGGCGGTGGGGGCGCTGAGCGTCCCAATGGCCATGCCGTCGATGGGGGCATCCACCGAATTGCCTACTGCCGATTCGGCCCCATCTTCAAACATTGAAGGAGGGATGGCGCAGACTCTGATTAACGTCGATGTTCAACGCGGCACGGACAAGATCCGTGTTGTCATGTCTGGGAATGGCAGGTTGGCCCACGAGGTGACACGGCTTGATGAACGACGTCTGATGATTGACATTCCCGGAGTAGCCTCCGCCATGAACAAGCCGGTTATATCTGTCAATCACCATTTTTTGAAGCAAATACGTCTCGGTTATCATGCCGATAGAGTCAGGGTGGTATTGGATCTTGCCGGTAAGGCTGGTTATTCGGTTGAACCGGAAGGCACCAACCTTATTGTGACGCTTCGGAAAGAGTCCGGTACGGCTCCTGCCACAGATACAAATTCGTCCCGCGGCGAGGCGGTCGAATCTATCGACTCGGGGAATGCCTTAGAAAGGGCGGACCAGGCAGATATCACTTCTCCGGTGTCTCAGCGAGCAATGCCAGCGATTCGGCGGTCGTTAACGAAATTTCCTGTCCGGACCATCCAGATGACCTCCGAAGTGGATACAGGCGACAAAGGCATGCCAAAAGAAGATTTAGTTATAGGTGAGACGCACTATGTCGGCCGGCGCATTTCGCTCGATTTCCAGCAGGCCGATATCAGTAACGTGCTGCGCCTGATTGCCGAAGTGAGCGGTTTTAACATGGTCGTCGGTGAGGGCGTCAAGAACAAGGTCACGATGAAGCTCGTGAGTGTGCCATGGGACCAAGCGCTCGACATGATTTTGAAGATGAACGGGTTAGGCAAAATCAAGCAGGGCAATATCCTCTGGATCGATACTCTGGCGAACATTTCTAAACAACAGACTGAAGAAGCGTCGGCTAAGGACGCCAAGGTGAAAGCGGAGGAATTGGTCGACCGGGTGTTCTATATTAGAAATCTGCCAGCACAGGAACTCATGATGTCGCTCATGCAGTTTAAGAGCGCAAGAGGGTTGATCCAGTTTAATTTGGGATCCAATGCCCTCATCGTCCGTGAAACGGAAAGCAAGCTTGCGGTGATGAAGCAGCTGGTTGAAGGGCTCGATCTCGAAGTGCCTCAGGTCCAAATCGAAGCCAGGATTGTGCAGGCTGATACGACCTATTCCCGTTCGTTGGGTGTTCAGTGGGGTATTCAGAATCTGAACAATGTCGGCTCTTCCGGCGTGGCAAACTTCAGAACAGGTAATACTGGACCATTCGGGAATCAGATATCCAATTTTCTGGTCAATCTTCCCGCCACGGTTGGTGGCTTGACATCGACGCCTGCCGTTGGGTTCACAGTCGGGAAAGCGGATGGTGCGTTGCTGGATGTGCGGCTCTCGGCTGGAGAATTGCTCGGCCTGAGTAAAGTCATTGCCGCACCGAAGGTCACGACCTTGGACAAGCGGGAGGCCAAGATTTCTCAAGGTGAGTCAATCCCGTTCCAGACAACCTCTCTTCAGGGAACTCAGACGACCTTCGTGGATGCAAATCTGGAGCTGAATGTGACGCCGCAGATTACCTCGCGTGATCCCAAGGAAGTCGGTAAGCAGATTATGATGAAGGTTCGTGCAACCAGAAACGCCGTCGGTGCTCGGAGCAATCCGGCGGGTCCAAGCATCGACCGCCGAGAAGCCAATACTCAGGTCATTATCCGTGACGGCGAAACCATGGTGATTGGCGGGGTCTTTATCGACACACAGAATAACAGCGTGGTTGGTATCCCCTATCTCTCTCGAGTGCCGGTTCTCGGATGGCTGTTCAAACAGAAAACCGAGGCTGTTGCGAAACAAGAGCTGCTCATCTTTTTGACGCCCAGTATCGTGAAGAGCAGCTGATTTTCTTCTAGCTCTTTAAGAAGGGAGAAATTACAGGCCGCGAACACTGAAACCGGTGTTTTCTCTCGATCCTTCAAGCTAGATCTTCCAGTCTTCCACTTTCACCCGCCTACGCAGGAAGCCACGGCTGTAAAGCCGTGGGGCTCCACCGATTGCACGAGTTTGTAAAATCCCGCAACATCTCGCCTTCGAAGCCCAGGTTGCTACTTCAGTAGGGCAGGCTGCAACGGAAAGCTCTCAACGAATCCCGATATGGGACTTGGAGGCTGTGAACCACGACATTTCGGTGTGCGACGCTATCTGAAAACCTTCTAGTTTCCGAGCCGTTGTGGTACCATCCCTCCCGATGTCAGCCGATTCGATTCATCATTAATCTTCGGCGAAGTGGTTCGTGAATCTAGGCATTCATCTTCAAGAAGGATCGGATGGGCGACTGGCGTATCGGGGCCAGAAAAACTCATCGTTGAGCATGGCCGGTGTGGCGGAACAGATTGTACCTGTGACCTTGGGGGAGCGGAGCTATGATATCGTCCTTCACCCCGGGTTACTTGCGACGGTAGGTGACAGGCTCAGTGCGCTGACGACTTCTCCGAAAATCGGGGTTGTAACAGACAGACATGTGGCGCGCCTCTATCTTCAAGGGACGCTCCGCTCGCTTCGCAATGCCGGATACGATGCGACTCCGATTGTCCTGCCGCCGGGTGAAAGAACAAAGACGCTCAGCACCATCGCTAAGGTCCTCGATGTGTTGGCCAAGCACAAGTTCGAACGCCGGTCTCTGTTGTTGGCCCTCGGTGGTGGAGTCATCGGTGATGTCACCGGCTTTGCTGCCGCGATCTATCAACGAGGAATCCCGTTCATACAGCTGCCGACCACGCTCGTTGCTCAAGTAGATTCAAGTGTCGGAGGCAAGACTGGTGTGGACCATCGGCTTGGAAAGAATCTCATCGGCGCCTTTTACCAGCCGCGTGCGGTCTTCATCGACCCCCTCACACTCCGCACCCTGCCGCACCGCGAGTGGATTGGCGGCCTTGCCGAGGTGATTAAATATGGCATTATCGCGGATGAGGAGTTCTTCGCCTTTCTGGAGCGGGAGATTTCTGGGCTGTTGAAACTTGAACCAGAGCCGGTTACCCGCGCGATCAGACGGTCGTGTGAGATTAAAGCGCAGGTCGTTGCGCAAGACGAGCGGGAGTCGAACCGTCGACGCGTGCTCAATTACGGTCACACGATCGGACATGCATTGGAATCGCTCGCAGGCTATCGTGGGTTGATCCATGGCGAAGCGGTAGGAATCGGATTGGTAGAGGAAGCGGATTTGTCTCGTTACATGGGCCTGTGCGGGCAAGAAGTTGTCGAGCGAATCAAGAGTCTCGTGCAACGTATCGGGTTAAGTGGTTGGGTATCGCGGCCATCTTTCGCATCTCTCTGGGGCGCCATGCAACATGACAAGAAGGTTATCGAGGGACAAGTCATCGGAGTATGGCCGGTGCGGATTGGGGAAGTCGTTATTAAACCGATCGAGCGACGGGTCTGTGCTGCGTGGTTTCAACGCAGGCAAAGCCTGATATCTCTGCCGTCGAGTGGCCGTCAGTCAGCCAAGCATCCGGTCCGTCGGAATGCTCGTAGACGAAGGTAAATTTTAATGACAACCAAACGCACGCCGTCCGTAGCATACCTCCAACAGGCCTTGCGCGAGAAAACACGCGAAGTCGATGTGCTCCATCGGATCTCCGAGTCAATCAGCAACCAGCTGGATCTCGAAGCCATTCTCAAACACATTGTGGACGTTGTCGTGGAGGTCACCAGGGCGGATGCCTGCCTACTCTATCTCTTGTCGGATAACCAGGACGAACTCATTCTTCGAGCGTCGAAAAACCCCCATCCGAAACTGATCGGACGCATCACGATCGGTTTGGGAGAGGGCATCACCGGATGGGTGGCTCAAGAGCGGACGCGCGTCGTAATTCCGAGTAATGCGAATGACGATCCGCGGTTCAAGTTTTTTCATAACCTTCCGGAGGACCGCTATCAAGCCTTCGTCTCCGTTCCGATCATGGCAAAAAAAGAAGTGGTGGGCGTGATCAACGTGCAACACAAGCGCCCGAAGCGCTATCAGCCCGATGAGATCGCGTTACTCTCGACGATCGCCAACCAAGTCGGGGGAGCGATCGAAAATGCGCGGCTCTACGATCAGATGCAGCGCAAAGCCTTACAAGTGGAAACGCTGTCGCAGGTCTCGGAAACAGTGGCATCCAATCGGTTGATCAAAGACGTGCTTCAACTCCTGGTGACGATGACCGCACAGATGATGAACTCCAAAATCTGCTCGATCATGCTCTTGGACGAAGCCAGCGGAGAACTGCGGATCGCGGCGACACAAAGTCTCAGCGAGCAGTATCGCCGTAAGCCGAATCTCAAGGTAGGACAGAGCATCAGCGGCAGCGCTGTGAAAGACCGGCGGCCGATCATCGTGCTCGACGTCTCCACCGAGCGAGATTATATGTATCCGGACATCGCCAAGAAGGAAGGGCTCTGTTCATTGCTTTCGGTGCCGATGATGGTGCGGGATAAGGCGTTGGGCGTCATCAATAGCTATACCTCCGTTCCGCACGTGTTCACCAGCGAAGAAGTCAAATTGCTGCAGGCCATCGCCAATCAGGCCGCCATTGCCATCGAGCATGCGACTCTGATCGAGAAATCCCATGAGATGCAGGAAGCTCTGGCGGTTCGAAAACTCATGGAACGGGCCAAAGGCTATCTGATGCGATCAAAGAAGCTGACGGAAGAAGAAGCCTTCAAGCTCATTCAGCGGCAGAGCATGGATTTTAGAAAGTCGATGCGCGAGATAGCCGAGGCCGTGTTGCTGGCCGGCGAACTCGATCAGCGAGCCGAGAAACAGCGGGGATAAGTCCGCCGCCAAGGACAGGGCGCAAGCCCTGTGTTACGGCATCCTTGCTAAGGATTCGATCGCGACGCCGGTTTCTTGGACGATGAGGGGAGAGAACGTGTCCGTTCCTCTTCCTGTTCCGCCAATTTCTTCTTGATCTCCTGCAACTCCATCCGTACCGCTTCAAGATCGGCATCCCGCTGAGAGGGTTCTCCCTTCGCAGGCGCTGGCGGTTGAGCGGCAGTCGACGGTACATCTGATGCCACAGGCATAGCGGTAAGCAGGTTGTAGTCGATCACCAGAGTCGCGTCGGTTGAGCGCGCGGTTCGATAGCTATCGGGGCGCTTAGCAGATTCAGGGACGAAGCGCACCGTTCGGTTGGTCAATCCTGTCGAATTGAAGAGACGTCGATTGGCTGAGCCATCCATTTCGGCCTGTTCCATCTGGTGGCGATATCCGGTTATGGTCAGATACAGCGACTGTCCGTAAGCGTAGAGAGAACCTTCCGTCGATTCCTGGGATGTCCGGCTCGGTTTCTGTTCCGACTCACACTCGCCGGGGAAACGGACAGAAGACAGGCAGAATCTCAGCCCGTTGGATTGCGAAGCGATCGGTGCAGCGTCATGGACGACTCGAAATCCAACCTGTTGGTCCGATGCGGCTCTGGCAAGGGCCTCCACCAGGAGCGGCGCCAGGTATTCGATGTCCTTTTCCTCAAAGGCTCGATCGGGTGCCTGTTTGCCGGAGACCAGGCTTCCCAAGACCTTTCCGCTATCTTCGACGACTACGCCACGAAGAACTCTCGCCATCGTATAAGTTGATAGTGAAATGGGATGGGCGGCTTGAAAAGACCGATCCGGAATCCGTTCTACGTACACCCCTCCGCGATCGGATTCATGGATCGTTAAATCGAGGTCCGCTCCGGTCGCGCAAGCAGATAATGCCAGAGTGATTCCGGCGAGAGGGACAAAAGCGAGCCGCCCACAGTAGAGCATGGTGAATCCGTCCGATGTTTGCGAGGTGGCAGTCTAGCATAACTCAATGGGTAGGGATACCAGCGCCATTCCCTGAGCTATACGGAGTGTCCTGCCACTTGACAGGAGGGGAGAAGACTCTGAATATATACACCCCGATTGTGCCGGTTGAGTCATGGACAGCGGCGTCCATCGTTTCAACCGGAATGTAAGAAAAGGACAATGGCGTCCTGTCTGTGCAGACAGAATGACCGGAAGGGCCTTTTCTCCTGCCGCAACAGAGCCCTCCGGTGAAGCAGAAGGGGTGTATCTGACATTCTGGAGGGGACACGGCCATGCGTGGTTCAAGAACCCTCTTGCCGGCAGAAACCGATCTCTCCACGCTCGACCCAGTTCATGCAAGGAGAAGGATGTTGTGTATTTTGGCGTCCGGCGCCGGGCGGCCCCGGTTGCTCGGATTGCCACAGCCAACGGTTAAACGAGATGCCTAAGGCGACGGCCCCTCGCCCCTATTCCTGGCTGACGGTCCTTATTGTCTTGATGCCGATCATCACGATAGCTATCGGCGGAATCGCATTCCGCTATATAGAAACACGAATGGTGGCGACAGCAGGTGAAACCCTGGCCCTCACCGCCGCCGAAGTCTCGCACAAGTTGGACCGAGCTATCTTTGATTGGCATGGTGACGTACAGATGATTGCCCGAGCCTTCAGCGCGCAGCCGGACAATCGTGAATTTCAGTCGGCCTACCTCGCCTGGATAAAGAAATCGAACTCGGATTACTTGTGGCTCGGCGTCACGAACGAGCACGGACAGGTTGTGGTTGCTACCGATCCGGGCACGGTCGGGCGGGACTACGGCACGGAATCCTGGTTTCAGGCTGTCCAGAATGGGCAAGGGGTTCAAATGGGAGATGTGGAGCCATTCGCTGTAATGGGCGGTCCGGATGCAATAGCCATGACGGCTCCTATCATCGGACTGCACGGAGAATTCTTGGGAGTCGTGACGACGCGGGTTGGGATTCCTGGACTGGAAAACGTTATGACCGGAACCCTTCTGGCCTTCCGGCAAAGGGAAGGATTTTGGGGAGCGCTGGAATACCAATTCATGACAGAGAAGGGGCTTGCCTTCATCGATTCAGACCTCCACCATAAGGGCCACGTCAATCTCAAACAACTCAACCTGCCGTCGGCACTGGTAAGCGAAGGGTCCCCGTCCGGTTACGTCGAAGAAGAGCACCAACATCGCCATGTGCCCGTTATCACCGGCTACGCCAGGACTCAGCGCCTTGGCGATTTTGATGATATTCATTGGACGGTGCTGATGCGTATGGATCGGCACGACGTCCTGACGCCGATTCGAGAAGTCCTCTGGAAGCTAGGGCTTGCAGGCAGCTTTGTGGTGGTCCCGACGTTTGGACTACTGGTATGGACTGTGAAACGAGTGCGGAGAGAATATCTGCTCGCAGAGCAGGAGCGCGCACACGCCAGGGAGGCAGAAGCTTCGCTGCGTGAGAGCGAAGTGCACACACGGCGCATTGTCGAAATGGCGCTCGACGGCTTCATCGGTATGGATGCCGCCGGAGTGATCACCGATTGGAACGTTCAAGCTGAACAGATGTTCGGTTGGTCCAGACAGGAAGCTGTAGGGAGGCTCCTCTCCGCCACCATTATTCCTCCTCAATACCGGGAAGCCCATGAACGCGGCTTGCGTCATTTCCTTGCCACCGGCGAAGGACCGATCCTGAACACGCGAATCGAGATCACGGCCTGTCACCGGGACGGCCACGAGATTCCGATCGAACTTGCGATCTCGCCGCTCTTGGTACGGGGAGATACCTACATATTCAGCGCTTTCGTGCGGGATATTTCGGCGCGGAAGCGGACGGAAGAACAGAACCGTTTGCACGAAGAGGAACTGCAACGACTCAACGAAGCTCTCGATAAACGCGTGCAGGCTCGGACGGAAGAGTTGGATGCAGTCAACAAATCATTGGTTGCTGAGGTGGCTGAACGGATGCAGACCGAGGAATCCCTCGAAAGCAGCCGGCAGGAATTGCAGAAGTTGGCGTTCCAGCTGTTGCGTGTGCAAGAGGACGAGCGACGTCGTATCTCGCGTGATTTGCACGACGACATCAATCAACAGCTCGCGCTGCTTGCCATGGATATCGAAGCAGTAGGTCGGCAGCTTAGCGTTTCATCAGGACACATGTTCAAATCCGTCCGCGAGATACAAGACCGGGTTGAAGATTTGTCCGATGTGGTGCGGCATTTAGCGTATCAGCTCCATCCTTCCATCCTCGACGACCTCGGCCTGCCGATCGCGCTGCAGCGGCTGGTGGACGATTTCACAGCTCGAAGCCAGATTCAGGGGAGCTTCGGACACAAGAATATTCCCGCAACCGTCCCTCAGGAGATCGCGACCTGTCTCTATCGCGTGACCCAGGAAAGCCTCAACAACGTGGCTCGCCATGCGGAGGCGTCACGAGTCGATGTGGAGTTGACCGGCTCTCAATCCGTGCTGACGGTTACGATTACGGATAATGGAGTGGGGTTCGATTCCGAACAACCCCGGCACGAATCCCACGGATTGGGGCTGCTTGGTATGAAAGAGCGAGTCGCGCTGGTGAATGGGGACATACAGGTGATGTCTGCCGTGGGGAAGGGAACGAAAGTGCAGGTGGCGGTGCTCGTACCGGAGGGGGTGGCATGAGCAGACCCCGGGTTCTCTTGGGCGACGACCATACCCTGGTGTTGGACGGATTCCGGAAACTGCTGGAAGACAGGTGTGAGATCGTCGGTGTAGCAGAGGACGGTCGTACCCTGCTTCGGATGGCCCAGGAGCTTCAGCCCGACATTATTACGCTCGATATCTCGATGCCTCAACTGAACGGGGTCGATGCCGCCAGGAAGCTGAGAAAGATTCTACCGTGCTCCAAGCTTATTTTCGTTACCATGCACGCCGACCCAGCTTATGTGAACGAAGCCTTTAAGGCCGGCGCCTCCGGCTACCTGCTGAAACGGTCTGCCGGGTCGGAATTACTGCAAGCAATTCAATCGGTCATGGCCGGACAGTGTTATGTCACCCCGCTGGTCGCAAAAGGCCTCGTGCAGTCGGTCATCACCGGGGGAAGGCCTGCAGAGCTACGGGACAAATCCCTGACCGCCCGCCAACGGGAAGTGTTGCAACTTGTCGCTGAAGGGATGACCGTCAAGGAGATTGCGACGACCCTCAATCTCTCGCCCAAGACAGTCGAGTTTCATAAATCGCAGATCATGGCTCAACTCGATCTACACACGACGGCCGAGCTGACGAAGTACGCCCTCGTCCACGGCCTCCTCGCAACTGAATGACCGCCCGCGCTTCTTGTCATGGCCTCTCCCAGGGAGATTGCCTCCTGTTCCTAGGGAGATGCCTAGTAGCTTAATTCTTGCCCCCGGCGTATGCACTCCACGACTCGGTCTGAGAGGTGACAGGACGGCGAGATAGAGAAGTACGCACAACGGCGTGCGTGGCGACGACGTCGTCGAAGTGAGGGGGGTGTAAACCGAGAAAGTAACGGAATCATCAACAGGGCATGGGAGGCTGTTACTTATGAATGTTGATCAAAAGAGAGGGTGGAATGTAAAGAACAAGATTGCAGTCGCCGGTGCCATCGCGGCGCTGGTTGCCGGCTTGGCATCCACGGTTCCCAACGCATACGCCGGCGGCACGATCAAAGTCAATGACGACCAATTTATTTCCGTCGGCATGGGGCTGCGGATGAGTTTCAATAGTGTAGAAGACGGGTCGGCGAGCGGTGCACAATGGAGCAACTCCTTCGGGATCAACAACGCTCGTATCTATATCAACGGAGGGATCCATAAGTACGTCAAGTTCGCGTTCAACACCGAATGTTTTAACTGTACGATCGGCAGTGGCACAAATCACTTTGGGGGGACTGCCAATATCGGCCTCCTGGATGCGATCGGGCAGTTCGAGTTCAATGAAATGGTGAACTTCTGGGTCGGGCGCACGTTGGTACCGACGGAGCGAGGCGAACTGAACGGACCGTTCTACCACGCAGTCTTCGACGGCTTCAGGACGCCGTTCAACCAGTCCGATTTCAGCGGGAACTTCGGCGCTGGCGGAGCCGGCATCTACGGACGTGACAACGGGGCGGTCTTCTACGGAAAAATCCATCCCTTTGGCACCCATCTGCAATATGTCGCGTCTGTGTTCACGGGATTGCAGTCAGCCGCTGGCGTAGGGCCAAATCAAAGGAACAAGATTAAGTATGCCGGACGTCTCACGTGGAACCTGCTGAACGATGAGTCGAACCCCGGTTACTACACCAGTGGCACCTATTATGGAACAGCCGGTGATATTCTCGCGCTCGCGGTAGGGGGAGAATATCAGGAGGATGGTGCCGGCTCATTTGCAAACCCACACAATTTCACGAGTTTTGTCACCGATGTCCTGTTTGAAAAAGTACTCGGTACTGCTGGTGTGTTCACGGCCAACGCTGAATTAAAACGGTATTGGGCACAAAATCTCGCCGCTTTTGGGAACGCGGACTGCTTCTGCATGTTTGGCGGAACGTCATGGACCATGTACGCCTTATACCTGTTTCCACAGGAGATAGGGATCGGGAAATTTCAGCCCTATGGGAGATACACAGGTTTGAATGCTGAGTTCGCCGGCTCGCGCAACGAATTTGAGCTGGGTATGAATTACGTCATCAGCGGGTTCAATGCGCGCATTTCGACCTACTGGCGGACCGGCAATATCGGCGGCACCAGCACCTTTAACGGGCAGAACTTGGCCTACGGTCCCGGGTCGACAGGTGCGCACATCGATACGTTCGTTGTGGCCTTGCAGTTACAGTATTAAGGCGTGCTCGAAGTTACGGCAATCCGGCAACGTGAGTGATGCCGATAGGATTTTGTAGAGCTTTCTGGATGACGACGAGAGGGGCAATGCCGTGGTGGGTTCCAAATAGGGTGGAGAACTTCCATGGCGATATCTTCATGCTGTCGAGCTGGTACAACATCTATTCGTGAAAGGAGTCCAGTTATGGAAAAGGACAAACCCAATAAGGCAAGCCCTCCGGTAGAAGCAGACCTTGCTGCTGCGGAGAAGGCTGGTCCTTCGCGTCGTGACTTTCTGGTTCAAGGGGGTAGGGTAGCGGCAGGTGTGGGGGTTGCCGCCCTGCTCGGCAACCTGGGCAACTGGGCCCTGTCCTATGCCGCGGATAAGGAACCAATCAAGGTCGGAGTGCTCCACTCCCTGAGCGGCACGATGGCCATCAGCGAAGTCTCCATTCGAGACATCGTGGAAATGGCGGCCGAGGAAATCAATGCCAAGGGCGGGGTCATGGGGCGCCCCATCCAGCTCGTCATTGAGGATCCGGCCTCCAACTGGGACTTGTTCGCAGAAAAAGCGAAAAAGCTCTTGCTTCAGGATAAGGTGGTAACGGTGTTCGGCTGCTGGACCTCCGTAAGCCGCAAGTCGGTTCTGCCTGTGTTCGAGAAGAACAACGGCCTGCTGTTTTACCCCGTGCAGTACGAAGGAGAGGAATGCTCGAGGAACGTGATTTATACCGGTGCGGCGGTCAATCAGCAGGCGACGCCGGCGGTGGAGTACCACCTCGGCAAGGATGGAGGCAGCAAGAAGAAGTTCTATCTGGTGGGAACCGACTATGTGTATCCTCGGACAACCAACAAGATTCTCCGGGCGATGCTTCTTGCGAAAGGCATTTCGCCGAAGAACATCATGGAAGAATACACGCCGTTCCATCATCAGGATTACCAGACGATTATCGCCAAAATTAAACGATTCGGCGCGGGCGGTGACGCGGCAGTGATCAACACGATCAACGGCGACAGCAATGTGCCTTTCTTTAAGGAACTGGCCAATGCGGGCGTCAGTTCGGAGGAAATCCCGGTCAATTCGTTCAGCGTGGCAGAAGACGAACTCCGCGGACTCGACACGAAGAACCTGGTTGGGCACTTGGCGGCGTGGAACTATTTCCAGTCAATCAATACGCCGGAAAACAAAGCGTTCGTGCAACGGTTCAAAGATTTTTGCAAGAAGAAGAACCTCCCCGATGCTCCGCGCCGGGTCGTGGACGACCCAATGTTCTGGGGCTACATCGGGGTGTACACGTGGAAGATGGCGGCTGAAAAAGCCAACTCCTTGAAAGTGGACGATGTCTTGAGGGCCTTGCCGGGACTTACGGTTCCGACGCCAGCCGGTAATATCATCGTGGACCGCACCAATCACCATACTGCCAAGCCTGTGTATATTGGCCGAATTCTGGCCAACGGCCAGTTCGATATTGTCTGGCAATCCCCAGGGTTGGTCGATCCTCTGCCCTGGAGCGAGTACACATACCCTGACCGTGGTTGCGACTGGAGCAAGGGCGGGAAAGGTACTTACGATACCATGGGAGGTGACAGGATCTATCTAGAACCGAACGCTGCCCCGATCGAAAAAATGTAAAGCTGGGGATGCGACGAGGTTACGTGAGTTCGTTGCTGGGGCTGCAGCGGGAAGGTTTGTCCTGTGCAGCCCCTTTTTTACTACCCTACGGGAAAGGTATTCTTTAATTGACTGTGGATATGAAAATGGGATTGGGAGGTATCTTTCGTATGGTCCTAGGGGAGAATAGGCAAATCATCCTTGTCCGTCTTAATATGACCTTGATCTGTCTCCTGACGAGTTTATTTCTAATCTGTGCGGCAGTCCAACAGGCCTATGCGGAGGGGCCAGTGGTCGAGATGGGCCAACCTCATGCATCTTCTCTGCAAGGGCTGGCAAGCCCTGATCCGGCTGTTCAAGAAACTGCCTTGAAATTGTTAGTGGAGACAGGCGATGTTGCCCTTCTGCCTGCGTTGACTGCCCTGAACGACGGAACACTCCATGTGTGGAGAGATGCGCCTGGTAG
>DATIAT010000073.1:0-4664 GCA_035457905.1 Nitrospiraceae bacterium | reverse complement strand
GGATATCCGCAGAGAAAAGACCGATCTTCATTGTTAGCCAACTTCGCCCACAGCCTCTCTAGATGTAGTCCGACCAAATAGTCTCGACTTGCTAAGTGCACGGCTGATATTTCCTGGTAAATCCGTACAGCGGTATTGTTTTGGATTGATCCGATAATCTCCCCAACGACATTCAAGAAGAGACGCTCGTCAGGCCAACCATTGCGCATGAATAACCGCAAGGTCGTTGAAGCGTCCAATGTCGTATAGAGAGTATCGTTTGAGGCTTCAAGGCCGATGGTTTTGTTGGCCAGAAGTTTCGTTTTTAAACCTAGGCGGTGTTGCTCTGTCGCAATGACGATAACCGATTCATTCTGACCAATACCTTTTTTGACGAAGTCTGCGATGGGATCCAGCCAAGAATGATCATTTTCTTCGAAAAAATATACTATATGAGGCTGCATCAAGACCTCGCCTGTTAAGAGCATTCTTCCCGCAGCTACCGAAAAAACCAACTGGGCATTTCCCAGCCGACCTTACGGTTTCCCCTTGTTTCTACGCAAGGGCGCTGCCCCGCTCTGCGGTCTCGAGAGAAACTGTGGTGGCAGCACGGCTGTGAGCTTCGAGTCTTAAGCGGTGCCGTACGTGCGTCCCAGTTCTCCCAAGGCAAGTAAGTATTCGTCCATCGCTTCTTTAGCTTGTTGAAAACAGACGCAGGATCGATTTGCCAGGAGCTGTTGATCTGAGATGGTGATGCTCTTACGTTCCAACTGTACGATGCCCTCGCGCTCAAACTCATCAAGAACCTCAGCGACCGTTTTTTCATTGATGCCCACTTGCGCAGCAAAAAAGGCCGTCGTGAAGGGAAAGCATTCGAGTCCAGTACGATGCCAATGCGCTTTGAGCCATCGAGCTACGCGTTGGGATGAAGAATGGAATTGGCTACAACCGACCGAAATCACGGAATGGCGATAGAGAAGTAAGCTATATCGCGCTAAGGCTTTGCAGAGATAGGGTAGCCGAGTGGAATGGTGAGTGACGGAGGAGGTCGGTAAGTTAACTGCGGTTCCCGCGACTTGTACAAGGGCCACCGACGGAGATATTTCGCTTCCTTGAATAACGGTTGCTCCATTACAACCTTCTCTTCCAATGACTGTAACCTCAACAATACGTCCATTCTCCTGTTGATTCACCACGCTAATTGCAGCGGTAAGCGGAAAATGCAAATGGATAATGGTTTGCCCTGCCTGGACAATTGCGTCTCCCAGGTAAAGCTCTTTAACTTCTAGAGCCTGAGCAATCAAATCATATTCTCCGGGGGGTAGTCCCTCGAGGATCCGATTGCTTCGTATTTGGTCAAGTGTGATTGTCATAACAGCTGAATCCCGGCCGTAAAGGGAAAGATCTCACTAGACCTCAAGACTAGCTGTGGGAAGCATTTCAATATGAGTGTGCAAACTAATGCGCAAAGAAGGAACCGAGTGCTCTTGAAATTAGCACCCTCCTTCTGGCTGATTGTTATGCTGTGCCCGCGCTCTGGTGGCTTCTAGTTGCAGGAAAATCGACCATGAGCCCTCCTTGCCGTCCGTTCTGACGTCGCCTGTTCACAACGCAAGCCTCATGCCGTTTGCTTCACAATGAAAGGTTGGAAATTCGAATCTATCGCGTAGATAAAGCCTCATCACCAGGAAAACTTATCCTTAGTGCAGGAAAACATGTCTTGGGCAGCTGGGTTGGTTTGGTGCCGGCTAGAAGCAAGTTCAAAAGTGTCGAGGGTTACTCAATCGGAGGCCTCATGCGCACCAGTGAGCAGAGCCTCAAGGTCACTGAGACCGAAAGAAATACCGTTGCGCCATGCACCGGACCTGATCTTTGAACGGCCGTGAGAAGGCCGTTGCGAAGAACGATCCCTTCTCGCTGACATTCTGCCAGATCGTGGCTTTGATATTGCCGCAACCCCGATGACCTAATTGGTAAGTTCCTGTGGGAAGTGTGTTCCCTGGAGTAAGGGGGACGGTTGTAGAAAGGGAAATCAAGCGAGCGTTGAAGAACGGAGTGCGGATCGAGTACGAGCGAGCAGAGAGTACTTTATGGCCCAAGTCCCTGTAGGAAGTGTGGCGTTGTGATCCAAAATTCAGAAAATCTTGAAGTAGCGGGTGTCGATAGCCTTCTGAGAACTCTAGGTATGTCGGCAGCCCACTACCGTAGAATGACAGGCGCAGACTTCCTGCAAAGCAAAATCATTGTCTGAGCCGTCAAATCCCGAAGCAGGATATCCGCAAAGAAGCGAGAAATCTCGTAGCTTCCCCAACTTATTCCACAGTCTCTCCAAATGAATGGCCGCGAGAGTGTTTCCTTCCGCCCACAGAACCGCGACCATTTCGCCATAAATGCGCACAGGTGTGTTGCTTGCAGCTGATTCAATGATCCGACCGATGACTTGTAAGAACAACCGCTCGTCCGGCCAGCCATTCTGCATGAATAAGGCGAGGGTGGCAGATGCGTCCAATGTCACATAATTCTGTCGTGTGAGTCCCCAAAGGCCGCCTACCTCGTCCGTCAATTTCGCTTTGAGGTCGCCGCGATGCTGTTCAGTGGCCACAATAATGACCGTTTCCTGCTGCTCAAGACCTTTTTTCGCGAAGTCCGCCACATTATCGATTAGAAAGGTATCGTCTTCGTAAAAATAGACGCTATGGGTGTTCACGAATTGGACTCCTTTACAAGGTTAAAGCCCAATTCTTTACGCATAGCAGGTCAAGAAGCGGATTCTCAGTAGGGAAATGCAGGCAACTTAGGCGTCATCCTTAGGCGCCTGTCCGCCCACTCATGGTGAACTGGGTCTAGCACGGATTGATCGAGGCGAGTGCGGATAGGGAAGACTCGATATCGGACAAGATGTCGGTCCTGCTGGGGTCGGCCGAGAGGTAGCCGATGAAGCTATGGCCGCCCGAATAGGCCGGAGAAAGTAGGAGCGGGCTGATGCCCCAATTCGTATTGGGCGGCAATGTCGCCGGCCGGATGAGGCGAATTGCATTGATCAGTACGTCCGTGGACGAAGTGCGATAAAGCCCATCCCCTCGGACCGTCTGGGCCGGTGTCGCCACACCGACGATCCTTATCGCGCTGGGCGGAGGACTCGGTGGCTGGTTGAACACCAGGTCGTAGGAGGCATTCGTATAAAGGTTGCCCTGAGAGTGTGGCACGACGAGTACGCGACGGCAGGACGGAGGCGCGATCTGCTCGCGGTACGCCGCGGCATGGCGCTCTATGGTCGAGGCGTCGATCCGGTTGAGGTCCGTCATCGGACCCTGCAAGGCGTCGCGGATGAGCTCCTGCGTGAAGAGGCTCAGCCCCTCCAGTTCGAGCCAAAACCTCGTTGGCGTGATGTCCAGTTGCTGCTGCGCCGCCTCAAAGAAATCGTTCACCTCGCCGCCGGTCGGATTGTAGTTTAACGAAAATACGTGGCAGTTCGCCTGTACGGCCGCCGACATGCCCGGCAGCCGGTTCAAGAATTCCAATTCGAGCTTGCCTACGTTCAATCGCGCGTCGTCGAGGGTCGTCGTGATGCCATTGACGAAGAACACCGTCGTTTTCAGTGCCATCACATTTTGGCAGGCCGGTTGAGGCGCGATCTGGGCATGCGCCGGATCCACCCACCACGCCGCCATGATCCAAGCCAACGTCAAAGCGAGCCACACCCCTGTCCGACTCATAGACAAGCGCCCACCCATTGATCGGCCGGCAGTAGCGGAACATTCCCCGCCCTGACGTGATTGTCCGCCTGGAGGTACGCGACGGAACGGGCCGTCGTGTTGAGCATACGCGCGCGCAGTTCGACAAAGACGCGATGAAAATCAGCAGGCCGACGGGCCATCATACACTCCAGTGCTCGAAAGCGCTCGGCCGCATGCGCGATTGAACGTGCGGGGTCGCTCGCATCGAGCATGGTCGCTTGCGCTGCTCGGGCAAATTGGCGGAGCGCCCGGTTTGTGTCCCCTTGTGCCGGAACGGGATAGGTCGTATCGATGTACGCTTCGATGTCGTCACGCACACCATCCCCGTTGGCGTCAGTGCCGGCTAGACTCTCCTGGGCAGCCGGCGGCGGAGGCTCCGACGAGTCGCCACCACAGGACGTGAGTCCGACGGCAAACCATACCATGCCAATCATCAGAACAATCATAACCTAAGGTAGAGAAAAACTGATTCCTTCTCGGCACGTGGAACGAAGAGGGCAACGGTCATTGGCGGCAACATCATACATCATCCCTGAGGTCGTAGAACCCAATCGATTATGATGATGTGGCAGATCTTACTCAGCTGTGAACCGTATTGTCCTCCAGAACACTTCGGCCACTGATTTTGTATGCTGGCTGTTGATCTGCATACGGATAGCGACCGCGCGTTCGGGAATTTCTCCAAAGAGCGCCCGATAATCTTCGACGACATGACGTTTCTCGATTAACCAGTTGCCGACCTCGCCGGCTCCCGATTCGCACACTATGGCCTTCACATTCAGGTAAATCGGACCAGCGGCGGCCGCCACGGTCCCTTTTGGCGCAGTCGGGTCCCAGATATAGCTGATGACTTTCCGACGCTCGAAGAACGTCTTGGGAAAGACGACGAGCAATTGAGCAGCCTGGTCATCCGTGTCGGGAGAAGAAAAATTTCCTCCGGCCGGGGGG
>DATIAT010000072.1:0-15285 GCA_035457905.1 Nitrospiraceae bacterium | reverse complement strand
CCGGGGGTGGAGATGGTGATGCCGGGGGACAATGTGAGTGTGACGGGGGAGTTGATCAGTCCGATAGCGATGGATCAGGGGGTGCGGTTTGCGGTGCGCGAGGGCGGCAAGACGGTGGGCTCCGGCGTCGTCACCGAAATCTTAGCGTAAAGCAGCTGACAAGCTGACAGGCAGCAGGCGTGCAAGAGAGAGTTTCTGAACTTGTCAGCATGGCGGCCTGTCAGCTTGCATCGAGGAGATTCAGATGCGTGAGATCATTGATCTGGCGTGCGCGATCTGCAAGCAGCGGAACTATTCCACGATGAAGAATAAGAAGAATGATCCGGATCGACTGGAGCGGAATAAGTTCTGCAAGTTCTGTCGAAAACACGTTGCCCATAAGGAAGTGAAGTGAAGTTGTGAGTTCTGCGTGCTGAGTCAGGACTCAACACTCACTACTTATGAATATAGGGGCATGGTGTCAATGGCAGCACATCGGTCTCCAAAACCGAGAGTCTGGGTTCAAATCCTAGTGCCCCTGCCAATCGTTGCAGTAGCTGACGGGTCAGGCTCAATAGCGGCGGTTGGGTCAAGGTTAGATCGGTAGCGGAGCGGAGAGGCTGGACGAGGGAGGGGGTCATGTTCAAGAGGTTTGTAGATACGGTTCGAGAGTTCTTTAGTGATGTTATCGGGGAGTTGAAGAAAGTGTCGTTTCCGACCCGAGCCGAAACGGTCGGATCCACGACGGTGGTCATTGTCTTTTGTATCATCATGTCTCTGTATTTGTCGTTCGTTGACTCGGTTCTCGTATGGCTGGTGAGTAAGATTCTGTGAATCGGGTACCTGGAAGTGAGGATTGACGCATGACACATCGCCACTCAATGATCCGAGGATAGGGCATGGCAAAGAATTGGTACGTCATTCATACCTATGCAGGTTTCGAGGGGCGGGTGAAGACCAGCCTGCTTGAACGGGCCAATCAAATGGGGTTGGTCGAAAAGCTGGGGCAGGTACTTGTGCCGACGGAGGATGTGATTGAGATCAAAGACGGAAAGCGCCGAACGTCCCGCCGGAAGTTTTTTCCTGGGTATGTGATTGTGGAGTTGGAGTCTCCGGTCGTCGATGAGACCTTGCAGATGATCAAAGAGACGCCGAAGGTTACGGGGTTTGTCGGCGCCGGCGCGCAGCCTACGCCCTTATCAACGGACGAGGTAGAGTCGCTCTTGAAGCAGGTTGATGTGGGGGCATCAGGTCCGCGAGAACAGGTCAAATTCATCAAGACGGATAACGTAAGGATTATTGATGGACCGTTTCTGGGATTTAATGGTGTGGTGGACGAGGTGGATCAGGACCATGGCCGGCTCAAGGTTCTGGTCAGTATTTTCGGCCGCTCAACACCGGTAGAGCTTGGGTTTTTGCAAGTGGAGCGCATCTAAAAATGTAACCGTCAGCATTTAGCTGTCAGCTCTCACTGGCGGCTAGAAGTTGATGGATAAGAGCTTAGGAGAGAAGCATGGCGAAGGAAGTGTCGGCGCAAATCAAATTGCAGATTCCGGCCGGCAAGGCGAATCCGGCTCCTCCCGTCGGGCCTTCGCTGGGTCAGCATGGCGTCAATATTATGGAGTTTTGCAAACAGTTCAACGCAAAAACGCAAAAAGAGGGCGACAGTATCATTCCGGTGGTTATCACGGTCTATAAGGACCGGTCGTTTTCCTTCGTGATGAAAACCCCGCCGGCGTCCGATCTTTTGAAGAAGGCGGCAGGAATCATTAAGGGATCTGGCGTTCCCCAGAAAGACAAGGTCGGGAAGATCACAAAGGCGCAGGTCCGTGAGATCGCACGCAAGAAAATGGCGGATCTCAATGCCGCCGATCTCGATGGGGCGATCAGAATCATTGAAGGGACGGCGCGTAGTATGGGCGTAGTCGTTCAAGGGTGAGGTGTTGAATCAGGCAGTTCCGCCTGATCGGAGCTTGCGGATGGTGTAAGGGGGAGCTCGGAAATGGGAAAGAAGATGAGACTGGCAGTCGAAAAGCTTGAGTCTCGTGCCTATGGATTGCGCGAGGCGGTCGAAGCGGTGAAACGTTCGGCTTACGCCAAATTCGACGAATCCGTCGATTTGGCAATTCGGTTAGGCGTCGATCCGAAGCGGGCTGATCAAATGGTGCGTGGCACGACCTCGTTGCCCCATGGCACAGGCAAGAAAATTCGCGTACTGGTCTTTGCCAAAGGAGAGAAAGAGCAGGAGGCGCGGCAGGCCGGCGCCGATTATGTCGGGTCCGATGACTTGATGGAGAAAATCAAGAGTGGGTGGATGGACTTCGATTGCGCGATTTCGACGCCGGACCTTATGGGTGCCGTCGGAAAGCTCGGAAAGACGCTGGGGCCTCGCGGACTCATGCCGAATCCGAAGACGGGAACCGTCACTTTTGAGGTCGGTAAGGCCGTGTCGGAAATTCGGAAAGGTCGTGTGGAGTACAAAGTTGAAAAAGCCGGAATCGTCCAAGTGCCTGTCGGGAAAGTGTCGTTTCAGGCGGAACAGCTCTATGACAACGCTGCAGCGGTTCTTGAGGCTGTGATCAAGGCAAAACCTGCCTCGTGCAAAGGACGCTACCTGATGAGCGCGACGCTCTCAAGCACGATGGGGCCCGGGGTAAAGCTTGATGCCATTGCGTTAGCCAAAGAATGGAGTTAGTCGGGGCGTCGTTGGTGGAAGGAGAATGGTTCGATTATGAACAAGGATGAAAAAGCGACAGCCGTCGCTGAGTTGACGGAATCATTCGGTCGTGCGCGACTTGCCATTGTCACCGAAAGTACAGGGCTTCCCGTCAATCAGGTTACGGAACTTCGCAAGCTATTACGAGGGGCCAAAGCCGAATACAAGGTCGTGAAGAATACGTTGGCTGCCCGCGCTGCTGAGGGCACGATTCTTTCCGAGGTGAAGACCCATCTTAAGGGACCGACAGCGCTGGTGATCGGCTACGACGACCCAGTGCTCCCGTCCAAGATCCTGCGTGATTTTATTCAGGCGGAGAAGCGCGAACTGAAGATGAAGGTCACCATCGGTGTGCTAGATGGCAAGGTCGTGCAACCGGCTGAATTGGCCGCGGTTGCAAAGTTGCCGCAGCGAGACGTTCTCATCGCAATGTTGTTGTCAGCCATGCAGGGGCCGGTGCGTGGCTTGGTGTATACGCTCAACGCGGTCTTGTCGAATTTTGTGAGAGTCATTGCAGCCATTCAGGACAAACGAAAAGGAGAAGGAGACATGTCAACGACCACGGCAAAATTGTCGCAGGAAGAATTGATCAAGGCCATCGAGACGATGAGTGTGCTCGATTTGGCGGAACTCGTAAAGGGGCTGGAGGCCCGATTCGGCGTGACGGCTGCCGCACCGGTTGCCGCCGCCGCTCCCGCAGCAGCCGGCGGCGCGGCAGCGGCTGCCGAAGAGAAGACAGCGTTCGACGTCGTGCTTGTGTCTGCTCCGGCGGACAAAAAGATCCAGGTCATTAAGGTCGTCCGTGAACTTACCAGTCTCGGTCTGAAGGAAGCAAAGGATCTGGTCGAGGGCGCGCCAAAGCCGGTAAAGACAGGCGTCACGAAGGAGGAATGCGACACCATGAAGAAAAAACTTGAAGAAAGCGGCGCCAAGATCGAGATCAAGTAGCGTCGATCTGGCCGGTTTCTAGTTATGTGAGGGCGCTGGCGATATGCGAGCGCTTAAGTCTGATCATTGTAGTGGAGGACCTGCGAATGCCCGAAACGACTCTGCAAGAGTTCATTGAACGGAAAGACTACTCTCGTATTCATAGTAGCATCGAAATTCCTGATCTTATTGAGATTCAGAAACGCTCCTATGAAGAGTTCCTTCAGCGGGAAGTTGAGCCGGAACGTCGCAAAGATCATGGGCTTCAGGCAGCCTTGGCCAGTGTTTTTCCGATTCCTGATTACAACAATACAGCGGTATTGGAGTTTACCAGCTATACCCTCGGCGCTCCCAAATACGATGAGCGGGAATGTCTTGAGCAGGGAATGACCTTTGCCGTTCCGCTGAAGCTCCGGGTACGGTTGGTCGTGTTCGACAAAGAAGATAAGGGTTCCAAGAAGAAGGTGCTCGACGTTCGGGAACAGGAAGTCTATGTCGGTGAGTTGCCGCTGATGACGGAGCGTGGGACCTTCATCGTCAACGGCACAGAACGCGTTGTGGTCAGCCAGTTACATCGTTCCCCTGGCGCATCCTTTACGCACGATAAGGGCCGGACGCACTCCAGCGGCAAGGTGCTGTACTCTGCCAGGATCATTCCCTATCGCGGATCGTGGCTGGATTTCGAATTCGATGCTCGCGACATACTTTATGTTCGCATCGACCGTCGGAGGAAAATGCCGACGACGATTCTTTTGAAGGCCTTCGGGTATTCGAGCGACGATTTGCTGAAGATGTATTACCCGGTCGAGGAGATCCGGATCGTCAAGGGCAAGATGCTGCGAAAGCTCGACCCCGAGATTCATCATGGTCTGCGCTGTTCGGCCGAAGTGCTGGAAAAGAGCGGCAAGGAACCGTTGGTGAGGGAAGGCGCCAAGCTCACAAAGGGACTCATTGCGAAGCTCAAGGCGGCCGGCGTGAAAGAAATTCCGCTCGCACCGAGTGAATTGATCGGTCGTGCGGTTCTGACTGAACTGGTGGATTCCAAGAAGAACAAGATTGCCGAAAAAAATCAGCGGCTCACCCCTGAAATTATCGAAGCGCTGATCAAGAGCGACATCGAAGAGTTCAAGGCGATCTACTTCGATACGGTCGCATCGACACCGGTTATTCTGGATACCCTGGAGATGGACAGGACCGCCTCGAAAGAGGAGGCGATGGTCGAGATCTATCGCCGTTTGCGGCCGGGAGAAACGCCTTCCGTTGATACCGCGCGAGCCCTCTTCGACAACCTGTTCATGAATCCCAAGCGGTACGATCTTTCGCCCGTCGGGCGGCTTAAGTTAAATAAGAAGCTGGGCCTTGATCTCCCGTTGGAGCAGCGCACGTTGACGGCGCAGGACATGGTCGAAGTGATTCGGTACCTCGTGAACTTGAAGCTGGGCAAGGGCGAAATCGACGACATCGACCACCTGGGCAATCGCCGTGTCCGTTCGGTCGGCGAGTTGTTGGAGAATCAGTTCAGGCTCGGACTTGTCCGTATGGAGCGGAGCATCAAAGAACGCATGAACCTGCTCGATATGGAAACGGTGCTGCCGCACGATTTGATCAACGCGAAGCCCGTGGTCGCTGCCGTGAAAGAGTTCTTCAGCAGCAGTCAGTTGTCTCAGTTTATGGACCAAACGAATCCGCTCGCGGAAATTACACACAAGCGGCGGCTTTCTGCTCTCGGTCCCGGCGGGTTGACCAGGGAGCGGGCCGGTTTCGAGGTTCGCGACGTCCATCCTTCGCATTATAGCCGTATCTGCCCGATCGAAACGCCGGAAGGCCCGAACATCGGTTTGATCACGTCGCTCGCGACATATGCACGGATCAACAAATTCGGGTTTATAGAGGCACCCTATCGCAAAGTGGTGAAGGGGCGGGTGACCGACGAAATCGAGTTTCTTTCTGCGATCGAAGGGGACAGATACGTCATTGCGCAGGCAAACTCGAAAGTGGATGCCGCCGGTCGTTTGGTGTCAGAAACCATCTCGGCGCGGGCTGCCGGGGATTTCGTGACATCCACAGCGGACAAGATCGAGTATATGGACGTATCGCCGAAACAGGTTGTGAGCGTAGCCACGGCCTTGGTGCCGTTCCTAGAACATGACGATGCCAACCGTGCTTTGATGGGATCGAACATGCAGCGTCAGGCCGTACCGTTGCTCAAGTCGGAAGCTCCGTTAGTCGGTACGGGAATGGAGACCGTGGTCGCGCGTGATTCTGGCTATGTCGTGCAGGCGCGGCGTGCCGGTGTCGTGGAAAGCGTGGATGCGACGAGGATTGTCGTACGTGCTGATTCGAAGGAAGGTCGAAAACGGAACGACGCCGGGTTGGACGTATACGATCTGATCAAGTTCCAGCGATCAAATCAGAGCACGACCATCACCCAGACGCCGGTGGTGCGGCTTGGGCAGCCGGTGAAAGTGGGACAAGTCTTAGCGGATGGCCCCGCCATCGATCATGGCGAACTGGCATTGGGCAAGAACGTTCTCGTTGCGTTCATGCCATGGGGCGGATACAACTTTGAAGACGCCATTTTGTTGAGCGAAAAGCTGGTGCGGGAGGATGCGTTTACCTCGATTCACATCGAGGAATTCGAAGTGGAGGCCCGCGACACGAAATTGGGGAAAGAGGACATTACTCGGGACATCCCGAATGTCGGAGAAGAAGCGCTCCGCGATCTCGACGAAAGCGGGATTATCCGTATCGGGGCCGAGGTAAAGCCGGGAAATATTCTGGTCGGGAAGGTGACGCCGAAAGGCGAAACGCAGCTGACTCCGGAGGAAAAGCTGCTGCGTGCCATCTTCGGCGAGAAAGCGGGCGATGTGAAGGACACATCGTTAACGGTGCCGCCGGGCGTCGAAGGCATCGTCGTCGATGTGAAAATCTTCTCGCGGAAGGGGCTTGATAAGGACGAACGATCCAAGAGCATCGAAAGCGAAGACGCGATGAAGCTCCAGCGTGACCACCACGAGGAGCTTCGTATCATCGACGAAGAAAAAACGAAGAAGATCAGAAAACTGCTGCTGGGGAAAGTGGTCGGCCGCGATCTGATGGACCCTGAAAGCGGCGACGTCATTCTCAAGAAAAAAGGCAAGCTGACCGCAGAGATTCTCAAACGGTTGCCGGATGAAACCGTCCGATACATCATTCTGAGCGATCCCGACGAACAGAAAGAGCTGGAAGACGTCGAGCGGCGCGCGAAGGAGCAGATTGAAATCCTTCAGACGTTGTACGACGAAAAGGTTGGGCGTTTGAAGCGGGGCGATGAACTTCCGCCCGGCGTGATCAAGCTTGTCAAGGTCTATGTGTCGATGAAGCGCAAGATTCAGGTCGGCGACAAAATGGCCGGGCGTCATGGAAATAAGGGCGTTGTCTCTCGAATCCTGCCCGAGGAAGACATGCCGTGCTTGCCGGACGGGACGCCGGTGGAAATCGTGCTGAATCCGCTCGGTGTGCCATCACGTATGAACGTCGGTCAAATTCTGGAAACTCACCTGGGATGGGCGACCAAGACATTAGGGATCAAGGTGGCGAGTCCGGTGTTCGATGGAGCATCAGAGTCGGAGATTAAAGAACTGCTCAAGAAGGCGAACTTGCCGACCAGCGGACAAACAATGCTGATGGATGGCCGAACCGGAGAAATGTTCGGCAGCCCCGTCACAGTCGGATACATGTATGTGTTAAAGCTCCACCACTTGGTCGACGACAAGATTCACGCGCGGTCGATCGGTCCCTATTCGCTCGTCACGCAGCAACCGCTCGGCGGCAAGGCACAATTCGGCGGCCAGCGGTTGGGAGAAATGGAAGTGTGGGCGCTGCAAGCTTACGGCGCTGCTTCCACGCTACAGGAGTTCTTGACGGTGAAATCGGACGATGTGCCGGGCCGATCGCGGATGTACGAAGCGGTCGTCAAGGGTGAACCATTCCTGGAGCCCGGATTGCCTGAGTCGTTCAATGTGTTGGTCAAAGAGCTACAGAGTTTGGGCCTCGACGTCGAACTGGTCAAATCGCAAGACTAACCTATTTGTGTGCCGGTCTTCGTGCCGGCATCAGAGGAGGTCACTACCTTGGAAGGCGTGTATACATTATTTGAAAAGCCGCGCGATGCAGTGTCGTTCGATTCGATGCGGATCCGGATCGCATCGCCAGAAAAGATCCGATCGTGGTCCTATGGTGAAGTGAAGAAACCGGAGACCATCAATTATCGGTCGTTCAAGCCGGAAAAGGACGGGCTATTTTGCGCGAAAATCTTTGGTCCGATCAAGGATTGGGAGTGCAATTGCGGCAAGTACAAACGCATGAAGCACCGCGGCATCGTCTGTGACAAATGCGGTGTCGAAGTCATTCAGTCGAAAGTCCGCCGGGAGCGCATGGGCCATATCGAGCTTGCGGCACCGGTAGCGCACATCTGGTTTCTTAAGGGAGTGCCGAGCAGGATCGGGACGTTGCTCGATATGAGCCTTAAGGGACTGGAGCGGATTCTCTATTTCGAGAGCTATGTCTGCGTCGATCCGGGATCGACGGATCTGACTGAGAAGGAGTTGGTCTCAGAGGAAAAGCTTCGCCAACTTCAATCCAATTACAGTCCCGGTTCCTACAAGGTCGGCATCGGTGCCGATGCCATTCGAGAGTTGCTTCGCAAGATTGACATCAATGCCAAATGGGATGAGATCAAGGCAAAAGCGAAGACGTCGGCCTCTGCGGCGCTGAAAAAGAAATACGCGAAGCAACTGAAAGTGATCGAAGCTTTCCGCAAATCCGGAAACATGCCCGAGTGGATGATCATGGATGTGATTCCGGTGCTGCCACCGGAATTGCGTCCGCTCGTGCCTCTGGACGGCGGGCGCTTTGCGACATCGGACCTGAACGATTTGTACCGCCGTGTCATCAATCGGAACAACCGGTTGAAACGACTGATCGAGCTGAAGGCGCCGGGAGTGATCATCCGAAACGAAATGAGAATGTTGCAAGAGGCGGTCGATGCGCTCTTCGACAATGGTCGTCGTGGTCGGGCGATCCGTGGGCCAAACAAGCGGCCGCTGAAATCATTGAGCGACATGTTGAAGGGGAAGCAGGGACGCTTTCGCCAGAACCTGCTCGGTAAGCGGGTCGATTATTCCGGCCGAACCGTTATCGTTGTGGGACCGGAGCTTCGACTGCACCAATGCGGGTTGCCCAAGAAGATGGCGCTCGAACTCTTTAAGCCCTTTATTTTCCATAAGCTAGAGGAGCGGGGTGCTGCGACTACAATCAAGAGCGCCAAGCGCCTGGTCGAGAAGGAACGGCCGGAAGTCTGGGACGTGCTGGACGAGGTAATTCGCGAACACCCTGTGTTGCTGAACCGCGCGCCGACGTTGCACCGCCTCGGTATCCAGGCCTTCGATCCCGTGTTGGTGGAGGGCAAGGCGATCCGGCTGCATCCCCTGGTCTGTGCGGCGTTCAATGCCGACTTCGACGGGGACCAGATGGCAGTCCACGTTCCGCTGTCGGTGGAAGCGCAGGTTGAGGCGCGCGTGCTGCTGATGTCGATCAATAACATTCTCTCGCCCGCCAACGGCAAACCGATTGCGGTGCCGTCGCAGGACATGGTGCTCGGTTGTTATTGGCTCACAAAGGAACGAGCGGGAGCCAAGGGGGAGGGGAAAGTGTTCGGCTCACCGGAGGAAGTACGCATCGCGTATGATTCGCGAGAAGTGGAAGTGCATGCGCGGATCAAGGTACGGATCGAAGGGAGCCTTGTTCAGACTACCGTCGGGCGAGTCATCCTGTCGGACGTGCTCCCTCCCGGGTTGCCGTTTGCTAACGCGAATAAACTCATGACCAAGAAGGAGATGACCAAGCTCATCGATACCGTCTATCGCCAGTGTGGTCACCGTGAGACCGTCACGTTTCTCGATAAAGTCAAGGACACGGGGTTCGAGTACGCCACGCGCGCCGGTATCTCGATCTGTATTAACAACATGCATATTCCAACGAAGAAAGAAGAATTTTTGGGGAAGGCTCAGCAGGAGGTCACGGAAATCGAACGCCAGTATGCCGAGGGATTAATCACCAACGGCGAACGCTATAACAAGGTGATCGACATTTGGGCCCATGTGACTGAACAGATTGCCAACGAAATGATGAAAGAATTGGGTGCAGGTGGAGATCCGAACAAGGCCGAGTCGTTCAACCCGATTTTCATGATGGCAGATTCCGGCGCTCGCGGAAGCTCCCAGCAGATCCGCCAGTTGGGCGGGATGCGCGGTTTAATGGCGAAACCATCCGGTGAAATCATCGAGACCCCAATTACCGCCAACTTCCGTGAAGGACTCACGGTGTTGCAGTATTTTATTTCGACTCACGGAGCCCGCAAGGGATTGGCTGACACGGCATTAAAGACTGCCAACTCCGGTTATCTCACGCGGCGCCTGGTGGACATCGCACAAGATGTGATTATCAACGAAATCGACTGCGGCACCACCGAGGGCATAATTGTGAGCGCATTGGTCGAGGGAGGTGAAATCATCCAGCCGATCGAAGAACGGGTGTTGGGTCGGTTGGCCGCAGAAGATATTCGCGATCCAGTTACAGGTGAGATCATTGTGTCGTTCAATGAAGAGATTGATGAGGACAAGACCAAAGCGATCGTGGAGGCCGCGGTCGACCATGTCAAAATTCGTTCGGTGCTGACCTGCCAGTCTCGCCGAGGTGTCTGTCGATCGTGTTACGGGCGTGATTTGGCCCGTGGGCGGTTGGTCGAAAAAGGAGAACCCGTCGGAGTTATCGCGGCGCAGTCGATCGGTGAGCCGGGAACACAATTGACCATGCGGACATTCCACATCGGTGGAACGGCCAGCAAAGTGGTTGAGCAGACAGTGACCGAAGCAAAACATGCCGGCACCATCAAGTTCATGAGCTTTGACGCCAAGAAAAATGCTGACTTCGCCAACCCCGGGATTGCGGTTCAGAATAAAGAAGGCGAGTGGGTCGTGATGAATCGAAACGCGAAGATTGCCATTGTCGATGAGACAGGGCGAGAGCGCGAGAAATACGGGGTCGTCTATGGCGCCAAGATCAAAGTAAAAAATGGCGGCCGTGTCGAGGTGGGTCAGAAATTGGTCGAATGGGACCCGTATTCACTTACCATTCTTACCGAGGTCGGCGGTAAGGTGGCGTACGGAGACATCATTGAAGGTGTTTCTATGAAGGAAGAGTTCGACGAAGTCACCGGGCTCTCCCGAAAAGTCATCGTCGAACATAGTGGTGCAACATTGCGCCCACGCGTCTCGATCAAGGATGAGGGTGGAAAAACTGCCAAGGTTTCAGCGGCGGCAAATGTGGCCCGCTATCTGCTCCCGGTTGGCGCGCATATCTTCGTCGAAAAAGGTGCCGTGGTCACCCCGGGCGATGTGCTGGCGAAGATTCCACGGGAGACAACCAAGACGAAGGACATTACGGGCGGTCTCCCTCGGGTGGCTGAGCTCTTTGAGGCTAGAAAGCCGAAGGAGACGGCCGTCATCAGCGAGATCGACGGTGAAGTGTCGTACGACGGCTTTGTGAAGGGTATGCGCAAAGTGCTGGTCAATAATAAGATGGGCGATGTCAAAGAATACTTCATACCCAAAGGTAAGCACGTCAACGTGCATGAGGGCGATTGGGTCAGGGCTGGAGAGCCGTTGATGGATGGATCGGCCAACCCGCACGACATCCTCGACGTGCTGGGCCCGAACGAGCTGCAGAAGTATCTCGTCGATGAAGTGCAGGATGTCTACCGGCTGCAAGGTGTGACGATCAACGACAAGCACATCGAGATCATTGTGCGGCAGATGCTGCGCAAGGTCAGAATCGAAGATCCCGGCGACACGGAATTTTTGCCCGGCAGTCAGGTGAGCAAGATGTTGTTTGATGAAGAGAATGAGCGAGTGTTAGCCAAGGGTGGGCAGCCGGGTCTTGGGAAGCCGGTGCTGCTGGGTATTACGAAAGCGGCATTGACTACCGACAGCTTTATCTCAGCAGCTTCGTTCCAGGAGACCACGCGAGTTCTAACAGAAGCAGCAATTAACGGGCGCGTCGACAATCTATTGGGCCTGAAAGAGAATGTTATCGTCGGCCGCTTGATTCCAGCTGGAACCGGCTTCGAAGAGTATCGGGACACTTTCGTCGTTAGCCCTAAGCCGGAACCCGCGATTGTTGGTCAGGGAGATACTGCGGCGCTCACACACGAGGGTGTCGCGACGGGATCGGGAGAGCCTGCTCGCTCATAAAGCCCGCGAAGTTGCCGGAGGAAGGCTTGACACCACGGTCAATGCTCACTAGAATCCTCCGGCTCTACCCTTGAAGGACGGATGAAGGCGGTCAAACTGTGCCGAAAGTGATGTACTCATGCCAACGATTAATCAGTTAGTCAGAAAAGGTCGCCGGTTGGCGTACGCGAAGACGAAGAGTCCTGCACTCAAGTCCTGTCCACAGAAACGCGGCGTGTGTTTGCGAGTCTATACCTCAACTCCGAAGAAGCCGAACTCGGCGCTTCGTAAAGTTGCGCGTGTGCGGTTGACGAATGGAATGGAAGTCACGACATATATTCCTGGTGTCGGGCACAATCTTCAAGAACATTCCATTGTGCTCGTGCGTGGAGGCCGTGTGAAGGATTTGCCGGGTGTGCGGTATCACATCGTCAGAGGAGCGCTTGACGCCGTCGGTGTGGCGGATCGCAAGCAGAGTCGTTCGAAGTACGGGGCGAAACGCCCCAAGTAGACAAGTATCACCGTTGGTCACGAGAACGAACATAGCACATGCCAAGAACTAGGTTTTTAGACCACCGCGATCCACTCCCTGATGTGCGATACAGGGACAAACTCGTCGGCAAGTTTTTAAATATCCTGATGTCGAGCGGAAAAAAGAGCACAGCCGAGCGTATTTGCTACGGAGCCTTTGATGTCATTCAGGAGAAGACGGGCAACGATCCACTTAAAGTATTCCGGTCGGCGATTGACAATGTAAAGCCGATCGTTGAAGTGAAATCGCGCCGAGTGGGCGGCGCCTCGTATCAGGTGCCGGTAGAAATTCGTCCGGCTCGCCGGATGTCGCTGGCGCTTCGATGGTTAGCGGAGTACTCGCGTTCTCGCGGCGGCAAGAGCATGCGGGAGAAGCTCGCTGCTGAGCTGCTGGACGCGTCAAACAATACAGGGGCGGCGGTTAAGAAGCGGGAAGACGTGCATCGAATGGCGGAGGCCAATAAGGCATTCGCTCACTATCGCTGGTAGCGTCATTCTGTGCTGCAGCTTGGCCGTGCTGTGATCCGCTTACACTCGCCCGTGTAAGCGGATCACAGCGTTTCACTGGCTCAGGTTGCGGCATCTATATTTTTAGGGGAAGTACGTGGCTCGTCAATCACCATTAGAGCAGACTCGTAATATCGGCATCATGGCTCACATTGATGCCGGTAAGACGACAACCACCGAGCGCATCCTTTTCTACACCGGGATTTCCCACAAGATGGGTGAGGTTCACGAAGGGGCCGCGACGATGGATTGGATGGAGCAGGAAAGGGAGCGCGGCATTACGATTACGGCTGCTGCGACGACGTGTTTCTGGCGAGACCACCGCATCAATATCATCGATACTCCCGGTCACGTCGATTTCACGATAGAGGTCGAAAGGTCACTTCGAGTGCTCGACGGAGCCGTGGCCGTGTTTGATTCCGTGCAGGGGGTTGAACCGCAATCTGAAACGGTTTGGCGGCAAGCCGATAAATACAGTGTGCCGAGGATCGCGTTCATGAACAAGATGGACCGAATCGGCGCGGATTTTTACGTCAGCGTACAGACAATGATCGATCGGTTGGGAGCAAACCCTGTTCCGATTCAGATCCCGATCGGTCGAGAATCTGATTTCCGAGGGTCGATCGATCTCGTAACTATGAAGGCCTATCTATATGACGATGAAACGCTTGGCGCCAAGTATGTCGTCGACGAAATCCCTGCCGACCTGCTGGACCGGGCCAAGGAATACCGCGAGAAGATGCTGGATGCCGTCGCCGAGTTCGATGAGCAAGCAATGGAGAAGTATCTCAATGGACAGAGCTTAACGGAAGAAGAGATCAGGCGAGCCATTCGCGCTGGTGTGATTTCGCTCAAGATGACTCCGATTTTGTGCGGATCGGCCTTCAAGAATAAGGGCGTTCAGCAGTTGCTAGACGGGGTTGTGGATTTCCTTCCCTCCCCACTCGATGTCGGATCGGTGACCGGAATAGATCCGAATACCGAACAGGAAGTAAAGCGACGCCCATCAGATAGTGAGCCGTTTGCGGCTCTAGCCTTCAAGATTATGACAGATCCGTTTGCCGGGCAGCTCACGTTTTTGCGGGTGTATTCGGGCACACTCAAGACAGGAACGTCTGTGGCGAATGTGACGAAAGGGACAAGGGATCGCGTCGGACGTCTCCTGAAGATGCACGCGAACAAGCGGGAAGACATCGACGTGGCCTACGCGGGTGATATTGTCGCCGCTGTCGGATTGAAAGGAGCTACGACCGGAGACACGTTGGCGGATGAAAAGCAACCGGTTTTGCTCGAGGTTATGAAATTTCCCGAGCCGGTCATCGCAATGGCGATTGAGCCGAAAACGAAGCAGGATCAAGAGAAGATGGGTTTCGCGCTCCAGAAGTTGGCACAGGAGGATCCTTCGTTCCGGGTGAAGACGGACGAAGAAACCGCTCAGACCATCATTGCAGGGATGGGGGAGCTGCATCTGGAAATCATCGTTGATCGCATGTTGCGCGAATTCAAGGTGGAGGCCAATGTCGGAAAGCCAGAGGTGGCTTTTCGAGAAACGATTCGCCAAAAAGCTGAAGCTGAAGCGAAATATGTTAAGCAAACCGGCGGTCGTGGCCAGTATGGACATGTGGTGTTGACGGTCGAACCGGCTGAATCGGGCAAAGGTTTGGAGTTCATCAATAAAACTGTCGGAGGCTCTATTCCAAAAGAGTTCATTCCGGCGATTGAAAAGGGTGTGAAAGAGCGGCTTGATTCAGGGGTGATCGCAGGGTATCCGCTTCGCGATGTTCGGGTCACGGTGATCGACGGCTCGTTTCATGACGTCGACTCCAATGAAATGGCGTTCAAAATCGCCGGCTCGATGGCATTTCTCGATGCCTGCAAGAAAGCTGACCCGGTGTTGCTTGAGCCGATTATGAAGGTGGAGGTTGTCGTTCCTCAGGAATTTATGGGCGATGTGATCGGCAATTTGAATGGGCGTCGAGGCAAGATCCAGGGAATGAAGGGGCGAGCTGGTGCGCAGACCATTGAGGCATCGGTGCCGCTCAGCGAAATGTTTGGGTATGCCACCGATCTTCGGTCCCGAACCCAGGGCCGTGCGACCTATAGTATGGAGTTTGACCGCTACGAGCCGGTGCCCCGGCAGATTTCAGAGGCCATCATTGCCAAGTATCGCGGTGAGTAGTCGATTTGATTCTTGAGTGAGGACGGAAGGGAGCCGGTATGGCGAAGGCGAAATATGAGCGGCGGAAGCCGCACGTGAATATTGGGACGATCGGGCACGTGGACCACGGGAAGACGACGTTGACGGCGGCGTTGACGAAGGTGTCGGCGGAGAAGGGGATGGCGAAGTTTGTCTCC
>DATIAT010000071.1:0-2055 GCA_035457905.1 Nitrospiraceae bacterium | reverse complement strand
TTGTTGGCCAGAACGTCGGTTGACCGCAGTTTTTGAGAGGCTTAACATCAGCTGATGATTCCGTTCACATCCGCGTTGGAGGAGGCTCCCATGGAAAGCCAAGCCCAAGATCGGCCGGTTCTGATTCATATCCAACGTCTTGTCGAAGAAGAACACCGATTGCACGAGCAAAGAGGACACTCAAAAGCCGACCGTAAGCGGCTCGCACAAGTCCAAGTCGAACTGGATCAATGCTGGGACCTCTTGCGTCAGCGGCGTGCTCTTCGCGATGTGGGGGATAATCCGGACGAAGCGGAAGTTCGCCCGGCGCACGTCGTCGAAAATTATGAGCAGTAGGGATTCGTTGTCAGCGAGTCTCCGATCTCTTGTCCGTCTTGCGCCATCGCGACTGCCACGAAACACCTAGATTCCACCGTTCTGAGAAGCTCTTAGAAGCCGACCGCCACCCGCCCCGAAATGGTTCCTGGATCTGTTCAACAATTAATGGGTCGAGCTTTAAGAGCGACGACCGCCGAACTCATCCGCGTGAAGCGACACAAATTCGCGGATGCTCATCGCCGGCCGTCCGGTCACTCGCTCAACCCCGTCCGCCATCCGATCATACCGATCACCTCTGTTCAACGTGGCCATCGTTAACAGATGCTTCGAGAGGTGCTCCGGCAACCCTGCCTGTTTCAGCCTCTCTTCCCACTCCTTTGCGGGAATGTCAGCGTATATGATCGTACGGTTCAGCGCTTCCGAGTACTCCCGGGCGACCCCATGCATGTCCTGTGATCGCGGACCGGTGAGTTCGTAGATCCGACCTAGGTGTGGTTGAGGCTCGCCGAGAATGCCAGCGACGACGTGAGCGACATCAGCTGTGGAGACTGGAGAAGTCTTTCCTCTTCCAAACGGCAGTTCAATGCGATCTCGTTCGCGGACAGAGGGAGCAGTGAGGGGAAGGAAGAAGCCCTCGAGGAACACCGTGGGCCGGATCGTGACGACCGGCAGGCCAGACCACGTGAGTGCCTGCTCGCTGAGCCAGTCTGCCGCTGCTGAGGGCTTGGCGTCATGTCCTGAATACTCATCTGGGAGACCGTCATCTGGGACATGTTGACTAATACCTCGACGCGAAGTTCCCGGGCGACCGCAGCCATGATCACGGTGGCTTCGAGGTATCTCAGCGCCCGCTCTTCGCAAGGCAGCCGATCGGTCGTCTTCGCGCCGGACCATGGCGCGAACGGGAAGTCCCGCTCGAGGAGTAACCCGGTCACGGTTCTGCCAACCGCCCCGAGTTGACCGGCGGCGCCGGTTACAAGTATCGGTCCGATATCCACCATGTAATCTATCGCCTTTTCGTCGACGCCGCGCTGGATATACCGGAAAGCCTGCGCGACCTTCAGTGAGGATGCGCTCCCTCTGGAATGGTGAACGTCACTGTCTTTGACTGCTCGGGGACGCCCTGATGGATGGCATTCACCAATTCGATTCGGATCTTGTGCGGGCCGGGCGGCAACAAGGCCACGTCAATCGGGGCAGTACTCATGTGCGCCCACAACCAAGGCAGGTCGTCCACGTGTATGTGAAGATGTCCAACCCGTGGAGATGCGTTGAGGGCATCCTTGCCGGACTCCGGTCCGATATTCACGTTCTCCACCCGCCACGTTATCCAGACGATGCCCTTAGCGAGCAGGTCTGGAAGTGGAGGATCCACGATTAATTTTGCTGGAGGCTCCTTAGTAGTCGGCGTAGATGTTTCGGCCCGTGCGGCGATCACGGCGGTTACCATAGCAACTGCAACCAGCAATATAGCAATCCGTTTCATAAGCCGTCTCCTTTCCCTGCGGGTTCATGTAGACGGAAAAGCCTGGGCTTCTGATCTGAGAGAGTCAATAGGGAGAGAAGTCTTAGTGGAGGCTGGTTCCCGGTCCAGGTATCAAGGGTCGGTTCTGACCCCTTTTCATATTCCCCTCGGGCCATGCGAGACGCTGATGTCAGGACACTGACGCAGCGTTTGGTACACGACACAGTAACGTTCAGTGAGGCGGATAAGAGTGGCAATCTGCTCTTCGGTCG
>DATIAT010000070.1:0-17088 GCA_035457905.1 Nitrospiraceae bacterium | reverse complement strand
CATTTGTTTAGGACATCAGATTCTGGGTCTTGCGATGGGCCTCAAAACCTATAAGTTGAAGTTTGGCCATCATGGAGCGAATCATCCGGTGATGGATCTCCGTACAAAACGAGTCGAGATCACATCGCAGAACCATAACTTTGCGGTCCAAGCCGCCCGCCCGATCGATGCGATTCCCGATAACCCCCCCGTGATCGATACGGCGTTCGGTCGAGTCCTGGTGACACACCTGAGTCTGAACGATCACTCGATTGAAGGATTGGTCTGTCTGGATCGTCCGGTGTTTTCCGTGCAGTATCACCCCGAAGCGTCTCCCGGTCCCCACGATTCTGCTTATCTCTTCGAAGAATTCGTCCAACTTATGGAGAAATATCATGCATAGTCGATACGTGATCGTGTTACTCGTAGGAGTATTGGTACAAGGCTGTACCTTCAACTTCCCACTTTTCCCTGTCCCGGGGCCGATGCAAGAAACACAGCTCAGCGGCACGGGTGATGGAAAAGTCCTCCTGATCGATCTGTCCGGGGTAATCAGCTCGCAGGATAAAGAAAGTCTCATCCGGCAGCCCAACATGTTGGCCACGTTCAGAGAAGAGCTGACAAAGGCTTCGAAGGACGACAAGATCCAAGCCCTGGTCGTGCGAATCAACAGTCCCGGGGGAACCGTAACCGCCTCGGACATCCTGTACCACGAGTTACGGGAGTTCAAAACGAAGAAAAAGGTTCCCGTGATTGCCTCGATGATGGATGTAGCGACGTCAGGAGGCTACTACCTGGCCATGGCGGCGGACAAGATTGTGGTTCATCCCTCGACGGTGACAGGCAGTATCGGCGTCATTATGTTGACTGTCAATGCCAGGGGGTTGCTCGAAAAAGTGGGTGTCGAGGCCAGCGCCATCACGTCCGGCCCTCGCAAGGATATGGGCTTACCCTTTCGCGCCATGACGGCTGAGGAACGGGGAATCTTTCAAGGCGTGATCGACTCTTTCTATAACCGGTTCTTGGTCGTCGTGCAGGAAGGGCGCCCCAATCTGTCGGCTGAACAAATCAGGAAACTGGCCGATGGACGGATCTATTCCGGAGATCAGGCCAAGGCTGCCGGTTTGATCGATGAGATCGGATATCTCGATGAGGCGATCGAATTGGCCAAGAAAAAGGCAGGCTTAACGGAAGCGCGGGTTGTGACCTATGGGCGACGGGGAGAGTATCAGAATAATATCTATTCGCAACTGTTCGGGACGAATGCGGGCATAGCCGGCTTGGCCAATTTGGACCTCCTGTCGATGGTGCGTGGTGGAACGCCGCAGTTCATGTATCTCTGGATGCCGTAGTAGAATGTGCCGATTTGCCGATCCGGTGATCGATGGAGAGTTCTAAAGTTGTCCGCCATGCACAGTCAACAGATCGACAGATTGTTTTCGACGCCGATCGGACGCCGGGCGATGTTGGCGCTGGGGGTTCGGGGAGCGATGGGCCTTTGCACGGCTCTTGGGGTTGGGACGGTTCTGAGTCTGTTCGGCAGCATGACCGGGTGTTACCGGGCGCCCGGCACGGCTCGCGATCAAGTGATCTTCTTTTCCGAAGAGACGGAACTACAATTCGGAGTGAGCGCGTTCCGCGAAGTCCTAAGGGCTGCGCCGCTCAGCGACAATGTAGAAGTCAACGAGTTGGTGCATCGTGTCGGACGAAACATTGCGGAGGCCGCCAATAAGCCGGAGTATCAGTGGGAGTTTGCGGTCATTCAAGACGACAAGATGGTCAATGCGTTCGCGCTTCCGGGTGGAAAGGTCGCCGTCTTTACCGGAATTCTCAAGCACACGAAGGACGAAGCCGGCCTGGCGACGGTGATGGGTCACGAGGTCGCGCATGCATTGCAGCGTCACGGGGTGGAACGGATGAGCCGGAGTATCATAGATCAAATCGCGCAATTGGGCGCATTGGGTGCAGCGGCAACAGGGCGTGGCAATGCTGGCGCTATCCAGGGCTTGCTGGGAGCGTACGGAGTCAATGTGACGTTGCCCTTCAATAGAAAACAAGAATCGGAGGCCGACTACATCGGGCTTCGATTGATGGCGCAGGCGGGATATGATCCACGCGAAGCCGTTCCTTTTTGGGAACGCATGAGCGGCTGCCCGCGCCAGATGATCGAGAAGCTTTGTTTCCGGTCTCAGCAGGCGATACCGGAATTTCTTTCCACGCATCCGTCCGATTTAACGCGTATCAATCAGATCGAAGCCTGGCTGCCCGAGGCGCTTCGGTACTATCGTGGGCCAGGGGGAGGGGCGGCTCCACCGCCGGCACCGCCATTCCGGCCGACGATCGGGCCAATGCCGGAAATCAGCTGACCCTGAAACGAGGTCTCGGTGCCGAAGCGAACAGATATCACATCCATTTTGCTGATCGGATCCGGACCGATCGTGATCGGCCAGGCTTGCGAGTTTGACTATTCCGGCACTCAGGCCTGCAAAGCGCTGAAAGAGGAAGGCTACAGGGTTATCCTCATCAACAGCAACCCGGCGACGATCATGACCGACCCCGAGTTGGCAGATCGGACCTATGTGGAGCCGATCACCGCTGAGGTCGTGGAGAAGGTCATCGAGCGCGAGCGACCTGACGCCTTGCTTCCGACCATGGGAGGGCAAACGGCGTTGAATGTGACGATGGCATTGGTCAAGCGGGGGACGCTCGAAAAATTCAAAGTCAAGTTGATCGGCGCATCCGCCGAGGCGATTCACAAGGCCGAGGATCGCGAAGCGTTCAAACATGCGATGCAGCGGATCGGATTGCGGGTGCCGGCCAGCGGCACGGCGCATACCCGTGACGAGGCCGTCAAAATTCTCGATCAGGTCGGATTTCCGGCGATCATCCGTCCGTCGTTCACCTTGGGTGGAACAGGAGGAAATATCGCTTACAACCGGGAAGAGTTCGAGAAGATTGTCGAGTGGGGGCTTGCCATGAGTCCCGTCGGCCAGATCTTGATCGAAGAGTCCGTAATCGGGTGGAAAGAATACGAATTGGAGGTCATGCGGGACATCAAAGACAACGTCGTCATCGTCTGTCCAATTGAAAATCTTGACCCGATGGGGGTGCACACAGGCGACAGTATCACGGTCGCGCCGGCCATGACGCTTTCGGACAAAGAGTATCAGCGAATGCGGGACGCTGCGGTTCGGATTATGCGCGAAATCGGCGTCGATACCGGCGGATCCAACGTCCAATTCGGCCTTGATCCGAAGAACGGCGACATGGTGGTCATCGAAATGAATCCCCGTGTGTCGAGGAGTTCTGCGCTTGCCTCGAAAGCGACAGGGTTTCCCATCGCCAAGATTGCCGCGAAGCTTGCCGTGGGCTACACACTGGATGAAATCACCAACGATATCACTGGTGTGACGAAGGCTTCGTTTGAACCCACGATCGACTATGTCGTAGTGAAGATCCCACGGTTTGCCTTTCAAAAATTCCGCGGGGCCGATCCCACCCTCACCACACAAATGAAATCGGTGGGCGAAGCGATGGCTATCGGGCGCACCTTTAAAGAATCCTTGCAGAAGGCCATCCGTTCGCTGGAGTTGAACTTAAACGGGCTCTCTTCTCGAGAGGGGTTGGATCAGGGTATTCCTGAAGGATTCGATCGGCAGCAAGCGTTGGACCGGATACGCCACTCCCTACGGACCCCGATTGCCGAACGGCTGTGGCACGTCGCCGACGGCATGCGCCTCGGCCTCTCCAATGACGAGCTGTTTGCCCTCACGAAAATAGACCCCTGGTTCCTGGAACAGATTCGGGAATTGATGCAATTTGAGTCTCTGCTGGTCGGCCAGGCAGTAAAGAAAGCTGACACGCTTGAAGAGTCGTTGTTGTGGGTAGGCAAAGAGCTTGGTTTTTCTGACGACCGTATCGCGCAACTGGTCGGTATGACCCCTGTCTCGGTTCAGAAGCAACGGGCTTCTACCGGACGGAACCGAAGAAAGACAACCTATAAACGCGTTGACACCTGCGCCGCGGAGTTTGAAGCCTATACTCCGTACCTCTACTCGACCTATGGGACAGAATGTGAAGCTCGCCCGACAGATCGGAAAAAAGTGATCGTCCTCGGCGGGGGACCGAATCGTATCGGACAGGGGATCGAATTCGACTATTGTTGTGTTCATGCGGCCATGGCGCTTCGTGAGGAAGGTATCGAATCGATCATGGTGAATTGTAATCCGGAAACGGTAAGCACGGACTACGACACCTCTGACCGGCTCTATTTCGAGCCGCTGACTGAAGAGGATGTTCTCAATATCGTGCAGTGCGAGCAACCGTTGGGAGTCGTGTTGCAGTTCGGCGGGCAGACGCCCCTCAAGCTCGCATTGCCCTTATCCAAGGCGGGGGTTCGCATCCTTGGCACGAGTTCTGATGCGATCGATCGCGCGGAAGATCGGGAACGATTCCGAGACCTTTTGAATAAGCTCGGACTCCGCCAGGCGGAGAGCGGCATGGCCCGGTCCAAGGACGAGGCCCTGTCGGTTGCCTTGCAGATCGGCTATCCGGTCATGGCACGGCCTTCGTATGTGTTGGGTGGACGGTCCATGCAGATCGTCTATGACGAATCCAGCTTGCGCGAGTATATGGAATCGGCAGTGAAAGCCTCGCCGCAACATCCCGTGCTGATCGATAAGTATCTTGCTGATGCCATCGAAGTCGATGCCGACGCGATTTCCGATGGGACGCACGTTGTTGTGGCCGGGATTATGGAACATATCGAAGAAGCCGGCGTGCATTCAGGGGATTCAGCCTGCTCACTGCCCCCGTATTCGCTCGATCGGGCCGTGGTGGAAGACATTCGTCAGCAAATGAAAGCGTTGGCTCTGGAGCTGGGTGTGATCGGCCTGATGAATGCGCAATTTGCCGTGAAAGGCCGCACCGTGTATGTGCTCGAGGTCAATCCTCGCGGCTCGCGCACGATACCGTTCGTGAGTAAGGCCATCGGCGTGCCGCTGGCCAAATTGGCGATGAAAACCATGGTGGGGAAGACCCTTTCGGAACTGGGGCTGGTTGAGGCTCCTAACCCCGCTCACTTGTCCGTGAAAGAGTCGGTCTTTCCCTTCAGCAAATTCCCGGGAGTGGACGTACTCCTCGGGCCTGAGATGAAATCCACCGGAGAAGTGATGGGGATCGATCAGGATTTTGGATGGGCCTTTGCGAAGTCCCAGGCAGGAGCCGGGGCGCCGCTGCCGAGGGGAGGAACGGCATTCGTCAGTGTAAAGGAAAGCGATCGCCCCGTAGCTCTGGTAATCGTGCAACAGCTTCAGCGGCTAGGATTTGCCGTTCAAGCCACGAGTGGAACAGCGGCGTATTTCCGCAGCCATGGAGTCTTTGCGGAAATCGTGAACAAAGTTAAGGAAGGTAGGCCTCATATCGTGGATCATATCAAGAACGGGCAGGTTGCCTTAGTTGTGAACACTGTGCGCACCGCTTCGTCGCATGTCGATTCATTGTCGATCCGCAGGGAGGCTCTAAATAAGGGGCTGGCCTACTATACGACCATGCGCGGAGCACGGGCGGCCGTCATGGGCATAGAAGCGATTCTCAAGAAAGAACTGACCATTCGATCGCTACAGGAGTATCGCAACGCAGGAAGTGCGGAACTGTGAGCGCTGATCGTTGAACAGGAGGGCATGACTCTCCTCGGATATTCATCGTTCCGCGCCGTAGTTTGGAGGAACAATGCCGACACCGATTACGAGAAAGGGGTATGAGGCGCTTAAAGCAGAAATCGATCGCCTTCGTAAAGTCGAGCGTCCTCAAAATATCGAAGCCATCGCCGAGGCACGCGCTCATGGCGATTTGAGCGAGAATGCAGAGTTCGATGCCGCAAAAGAGCGTCAGGGATTCATCGAGTCGCGCATCTTGGAACTGCAGGCAAAACTGGCCGACGCCCGCATCGTCGAAACGACCGGGCGAGTTTCCGATACCGTCGTATTCGGGGCTACCGTACTCGTGATCGAACAGGAATCGCAGTCAAAGCGACAGTATACCCTGGTGGGACAGGATGAAGCCGATATGAAGATGAACCGTATTTCGATTCAGTCTCCGGTCGGCAAAGCGCTGATCGGAAAGCGGGTCGGCGATTTCGTCGAAGTCAAAACGCCGGTCAAGACGGTCGAATATGAAGTCGTGGAGATCCGTTTCGAGGAACTATAAGGTGCCGAACCCTCAGGGGCTCATCACGCTGTTGACCGATTTCGGCGATCGGGACTCTTTCGTGGCGAGCATGAAGGGGGTGATTCTTACCATTAATCCCCACGCAACTGTCGTCGATCTCTCGCACCATGTGCCGCCCCATTCGATTGAAGAGGCCGCGTATCTCCTGAAATCCTGCTATCGATATTTTCCGGACGGCACGGTGCATGTGGCTGTCGTCGATCCCGGCGTCGGCAGCGCGCGGCGTCCTCTCATCGCCCAGAACGATCACTACTTCTTTCTGGCTCCCGACAACGGTCTCTTGACGCTGATCTTTGCCGAAGACAGGGAGGTGCAAGTGCGTGTAATCGAGAATGCGGATTATCGACTGATATCGCCGGGTCGCACATTCGACGGCCGCGACCTCTTTGCCCCGGCGGCGGCTTGGTTGACCAGACAACAGTCGTTCGCGTCCTTTGGACCAGTCGTCGATGACTACAAGACTTTCACCATCTCCAAGCCGAAATGGGACGCGATGGTCTTGGTGGGGGAAATCGTCCACGTCGATCGATTTGGCAATCTTATTTCCAACCTGACATCCGACCATGTGAAGGAAGTTCTAGGTGTCACAAAGCGATCTAATCCGCAAATCCGCATTGCCGGCCACACCATCGATGGGCTTGCAAATAGCTACAGCGAAGGCAATTCGCTGATTCCCCATGCGCTGATCAATAGCAATGGGCAGATCGAGATTTTCGTAAGGGAAGGAAGTGCGGCTCGCATGATGAATGTGGATCGAGGGCAGCGGGTGGATCTTCTCTGACAGCATCATTTTTGCCCAGCTTCAACCTGACGGTTGATGATGTTGCGATGAGAAGGAAGGAGTCACCGCCGATCTTGTGCCTGAACGATCGCGTCTCTTACGGTTTCGATCATGCGCCGCAGCTCCGCTAGCGTGGTTGAGAGTGGAGGAATGAGCATGATGACGTTGCCGAGCGGGCGAAGGAGTAATCCCCGCTGTCGGGTAATCCCGCACACGCGGTGCCCCATTCGAGCCTCAAGCGGGTAGGGTTTCCGCGTCTTCTTGTCCTCGACCAGTTCGATGGCCGCCATGAATCCCCGCTGCCGGATGTCACCCACATGGGGCAGTTGTAGAAGCGGCTGCAGGAGTCGCGCCATCCTCTTGATCTTAGGTTGGAGTCGAGAGAGCGTCCTGTCTTTCTCGAACACTTCGAGATTGGCCAGCGCCACAGCGCAGCCGAGTGGATTACCGGTATAGCTGTGCCCGTGGAAGAATGTCTTGAAGTCTTCGTACCTTCCGAGAAAGGCCCGGTAGATTTCGTCGGTGGTGAGTGTCGCTGCGAGCGGCATGTAGCCGCCGGTCAGGCCTTTGCTGATCGCCATCATGTCCGGCACGACCCCTTCATGCTGGCAGGCGAACATCTTACCGGTACGACCGAATCCGGTGGCGACTTCATCAGCGATCAAGAGGACATCATACTTGGTGCATAGCTCACGGACTTGCTTCAGATAGCCCGGTGGAGAGGTCAGCATTCCTGCTGCGGCTTGAACGAGCGGTTCGATGATAAAGCCGGCCAGCTCACGGTGACGTGTTTTGAGTATCTGTTCGATCGGAGCGAGGCAGGCCATCCTGCACGCAGGGTATGAAAGGCTGAGTGGGCAACGATAGCAGTAGGGGGGGTCTGCTTCGACGGTGGGGAACAGGAGCGATTTGAATCGCGAATGGAAGAGCTCAATGTTGCCGACACTGACGGCGCCGACGGTATCACCGTGGTATGCCAACTTCAAATGTAGAAAGGAGCGCTTGGGACCGGCATCCCTGGGTTGTTGCTGCCAGTACTGCACCGCCATTTTGAGTGCGATTTCAACCGCTGTTGACCCGTTGTCTGAGTAGAATACACGCGTCAGGCCTTTGGGTGCGATTCGAACCAACGCCCTCGCAAGCCGGATTGCCGGTGGATTGGAGAGCCCCAACAGCGTCGAATGCGCGATTTTATCCAGCTGTTTCTTAATCGCGCGGTCGAGCGCAGGATGGCGATGGCCATGGAGATTGACCCAGATTGACGAGGTTCCATCGAGATACCTCTTCCCATTCGAATCGATAAGGTACGGTCCTCTCCCCCGATCGATAATGAGCGGTTCTTGCTGTTCCCATTCCTGCATCTGGGTGAAGGGGTGCCAGAGATACCGGCGATCCCAGTCGCATAATTGTTTTGTAGAAGGTTGTCGAGCCATAGCAGTTGGGTAGGGCATTAATGGTTAATCGTCAATCGTTAATCGTTGGGGCAAACAAGAGTCTTTCATTCGATTGACGGATAACGAGTGACGATTAACGGGCACTGGGAGTGCCGGCGCGGAGCGGATTATACGAGGGGGTCGATTGCTTTGACAACCTCGGGGACGCTATCTATAATGAATCGATTTTATTGGGAAATGAGTTCGGATTTGCAAAGGCTCATACGCAATTTCTCGATTATTGCCCATATCGATCACGGCAAATCAACCCTCGCTGACCGGTTCCTGGAAGCCACAGGCGCTATCACGGCCCGAGAATCGAAAGACCAGATTCTCGACGCGATGGACTTGGAGCGTGAACGTGGAATCACGATCAAGGCCCACGCGGTGGCGGTCCGGTATAGGGCCAAGGACGGGAAGACGTACGCGTTACACTTGATCGATACGCCGGGTCACGTCGATTTTACCTATGAAGTCTCGCGCAGTTTGGCAGCCTGTGAAGGTGCGCTGCTGCTCGTCGATGCTACGCAGGGGGTGCAGGCTCAGACGATTGCCAATGTAAATCTGGCCATGGCCAATAATCTCACGATTATCCCGGTCATCAATAAGATCGATCTCGCGAGTGCCGACCTTGAAGGCACCAAGCAGTCGATCTCAGACGTCCTTCAGCTGGACGCGACCGATGCCCTGCAGATCAGCGCAAAGGAAGGGCGTGGTGTGGTAGAGGTGCTCGAAGCAGTCATTGCCAGGATCCCTCCACCGTCCGGCGATCCGCACGCCCCGCTCAAAGCGCTCATCTTCGACTCCTGGTTCGACAATTACCAAGGCGTCATCGTACTCACGAGAGTTGTGGATGGAGCACTGCGGCCAGGGATGAAGATCAAGGTCATGTCGAGCGAGCGGACGTTCGAAGTGATGGAAGTAGGACAATTCACGCCGAAACGTACCAAAAAAAGCGAACTGTTGACCGGCGAAGTCGGGTACCTCTGTGCGAATATGAGAGAAGTCGCGGATGTCAAAATAGGCGATACGCTTACGGATGCGGTCGCGCCGACGAGTGCGCCCTTCCCCGGGTATAAGGAAGTAAAACCGTTGGTTTTCTGCGGGTTGTACCCCACCGACACAGCCCGGTACGAAGATTTGCGGGATGCCCTGGTCAAGCTGCGATTGAACGACTCTTCGTTCGTCTACGAACCGGAGACGTCGCTCGCTCTAGGGTTCGGGTTTCGATGCGGTTTTCTGGGTCTGCTGCATATGGAAATCATCCAGGAGCGGCTGGAGCGGGAGTATGACCTGACGCTCCTAACCACCGCGCCGACCGTGGTCTATCGTGTATTGACGACCAAGGGCGAGGTATTGGAAGTGAACAATCCATCGCAGCTTCCGCCTCCCAGCAGCATCGACTCATTTGAGGAACCGTTTATTCTCGCATCGATCATTACCCCCGAACGCTACATGGGGGCCATCCTCCAGCTCTGTCAGGAACGTCGAGGTATCCAGCGAGGCATGCATTTTCTCGATCCCACCCGGGTGATGATCAGTTATGAATTGCCGCTCAACGAAGTCATCCTCGATTTTTACGACAAACTCAAGTCTCGCACCCAGGGCTATGCGTCCCTGGACTATGAACTGCTCGGCTATCGGGAATCCGATCTTGTGAGGCTCGATATTTTACTGAACGGCGAGACGGTCGATGCGTTATCCTTTATTACCCACAAAGATCGATCCGTCCAGCGTGGGCGTCAGCTTGCTGAGAAAATGAAAGAACTCATTCCACGGCAGATGTACGAGATTGCGATCCAAGCGGCTATCGGGAGCAAGATCATCGCGCGCGAAACGATCGGAGCCATGAGGAAGAACGTTCTAGCCAAATGCTATGGCGGTGACATTACGCGAAAACGCAAGCTTCTCGAGAAACAGAAGGAAGGGAAGAAACGGATGAAATCGGTCGGGAGCGTAGAAGTGCCGCAAGAGGCCTTTCTCGCCATCTTGAAAGTCGGTGGGGAATGAGTCGGGAAACGAAACGCCCTCCATCGGATGACCTCAGACCCACGGCCAGGGAGAACCGGACGGACGCCACAGGAGCGCCTGCAGTGTTCGGCGAGTCGTCGTCGGTATCGCAGCCTGTCAAGAAGTCGGTTATCCGCGAGTATGCGGAAGCCATTGTCGTGGCGATGCTCCTGGCCTTTGCCATCCGGGTGTTCGTCGTCCAGGCTTTTAAGATTCCTTCCGGCTCGATGATTCCCACGTTGTTAATCGGGGATCATATCCTGGTCAGCAAGCTGTCCTACGGCATTCAATGGCCCAGCCAGTGCAAGTTTCAAGCAGCCTTTCCTCCCGTCAATTGCTACGCCTCTCGAGCCCTGATCGAATTCGGCAAGCCCCAGAGAGGGGATATCATTGTGTTCCGGTTTCCCGAAGACGAGGAAAAGGATTTCATTAAACGGGTTGTGGGGACTCCGGGCGATACGGTTCAACTCCGCAACAAAGTCGTGCTGGTGAACGGGGTTGTACTGGACGACAAATCATTCACCCAGCGGATTGATCCTGGTATCATCGACGGCTCTATCAATCCGCGCGACAATTTCGGACCGGTGACGGTGCCCGACGGAGCCTATTTCGTGATGGGCGACAATCGAGATCAAAGTCTGGACAGCCGGTTTTGGGGATTTGTGCGCGAGGAGAAAATCCGGGGCAAGGCGTTCCGTATCTACTGGTCGTGGAACGGTCAAGGCAAAATGACGGAGTGGGTCAGATGGGATCGATTCGGCAAAGCCATCCAGTAAGCAAGGCCACTCGCCAGGCGACGGCAGGCTCCGGGGCTCAGGGCCGCGGAGGCGCGACGTCTGCTACGACGCTTCGACAGTACATTTCGCGGTTCCCGCAAGCCTCCGTGCTCGTCATCGGCGACCTCATTCTCGACCATTATATATGGGGCCGTGTGAGCCGTATCTCGCCTGAAGCCCCGGTGCCCGTTGTCCATGTCGATTCTGAATCGTTGAAACTCGGGGGCGCCGCGAACGTTTTCAATAATATTCTGGCCCTGGGAGGCAAGGCGGATCTCTGCGGTGTTATCGGGTCGGATGAAAGCGGCCGGATGCTCCTCAAGCAGATAGGGTCGGCGCGTTCCGGGCGTGGAGGGGTGGTGATTGACCCGAACCGTCCAACCACTAGAAAGTCCCGCGTCATTGCGCACAATCAGCAGGTTGTGCGGTACGACGTGGAGCGTCGTACGGAAATTAAACCGCCAGTGCAACGACGGATTCTCCGATATGTAGAATCGCGGTTACGGGAACTGTCCTGTCTCGTGGTGTCGGACTATGCCAAAGGGGTGGTAAGCGCCATGTTGATGTCGGAACTTACGCGGCTCGCCGCACTTCGAGGAATACCCCTGATCGTCGATCCGAAAGTCGAGCATTTCAGTTACTATAAGGGAGCGACGGTCATCACGCCGAACCATTTTGAGGCGGCACAAGCCGCCGGGGTTCACGGCGATGACGACCAGACCAACAACGAGGCCGGTACGGTCATTCGGCAGCGTTTAGGGTGTCAAGCGGTGCTCATTACGCGTGGCGAGAAAGGGATGAGTTTATACGAGGGAGAGGATGCTTCGTGGCATATTCCCACGCAAGCCCGCCAAGTATACGATGTCACCGGTGCGGGAGATACGGTGATCGGGACGTTCGCTCTTGCACTCTCGACCGGGGCTTCAATGAAAGATGCCGCGATGTTGGCCAACTATGCCGCTGGTGTCGTTGTCGGCATGGTCGGCACGGCGACCCTGTCTGCGCAACAGCTCTCGGAGGCTCTCGGCAATGACTAAGGCCGTTCCATCCGTCATCGTGGTGATCCCGGCCCGGTACGGGTCGTCGCGTTTTCCGGGAAAACCTCTTGTACTACTCGGTCGGAAGCCCATGATTCAGCACGTGTATGAACAGGCGGCGGCCTGTCGTGTGGTGACGGAGGTTCTGGTCGCCACCGACGACGATCGAATCAAGCAGACTGTGGAAGGATTCGGCGGACGCGCCGTGATGGTAGCCGGAGACTATCGGACTGGTACCGATCGAGTCGCAGGAGCGGCTCGTATGTTCAGCGGTGACTATTTTGTGAACCTACAAGGAGACGAGATCCCAATGCAACCGGATTTGCTGACGGATCTCATCGAGCCGTTTCTCAAAAGCGATGCAGGAATGGGTACTCTAAAACGCAGGATAGATTCGACGGAAGATATTCACAACCCCTCGGTGGTGAAAGTAGTCTCGGATCAATTCGGTCATGCCCTCTATTTCTCGCGCGCGCCGGTTCCAATGGTGCGGGACGACGCAGGACGCCGAGCGGTTGTAGGGTTGCATTATATGCACCTCGGTCTGTACATGTACCGGCGCGATACCTTATTGAATCTGGCGTCCCTTCCCACCGGGCGGTTGGAGGAGGCGGAAAAGCTCGAGCAGCTGCGCGCGTTGGAGCATGGCATTCCCATTAGAGTCTGGGAAACCGCACATGCCTCTTTGCGGGTAGATACGCCAGAAGACGTCAAGTCGGTGGCAGAGAAGCTCCAACGGGTTGACGTCCTCGAGCAGGAATCGGGAGCCGTAAAGGCAGTTCCTTCCAGGTCATGGTGACATGCGTGTCAGAATCGTACGATCCGGCAAGATGGGGGCAATGATGAGCAAGTTCATTTTTGTTACAGGCGGAGTCGTCTCTTCCTTGGGGAAAGGACTCGCCTCGGCCTCAATCGGCAACCTGCTTGAGAGCCGGGGGTTGAAGATCACCTTCCTCAAGCTCGATCCCTATATCAACGTCGATCCTGGCACAATGAATCCCTATCAACACGGCGAAGTATACGTGACGGACGACGGGGCGGAAACGGATTTGGACCTTGGCCATTACGAACGGTACACGTCTCTCACCCTCACCAAAGAAAGCAACTACACAACCGGGAGGATTTACCATTCGGTCATCACGAAGGAACGTCGCGGCGACTATCTCGGCGGGACAGTGCAGGTGGTGCCGCACGTTACCGACGAAATCAAACAGTGCATCATGCGTATCTCCCAGGGAGTGGACGTGACGATCGTAGAGATCGGCGGCACGGTCGGCGACATCGAAAGCCTGCCCTTTCTCGAAGCGATTCGCCAGATTCCTTACGACGTCGGCCGCGAGAACGTGCTCTATGTTCACCTGACGCTGGTGCCGTACATCGGCACCGCCGGCGAGCTGAAAACCAAACCGACGCAACACTCCGTCAACAAGCTCCGGGAGATCGGTATACAGCCCCATATCCTCCTCTGCCGGACGGACCGGTATCTACCGCCGGAACTCAAAGGCAAAATTGCGATGTTCTGTAACGTCGAGAAAGATGCAGTGATTACGGCCAAAGACGTCGATACGATTTATGAAGTGCCGATCGTGTTCCGCAAGGAAGGATTGGACGACCTGATCGTGCGGCTGCTCCAACTCGAGACCGGTCCACCGAATCTGCGGGAATGGGATGCGATGGTCCAGAAAATCAAGTATCCCAAGCACGAGGTCTCGATTGCCCTGGTCGGTAAATACGCGGGATTGAAGGAATGTTACAAGAGTCTTGCAGAATCGCTGGTCCATGGCGGTATCGATCATGAAACGCGGGTGAACATCCACTGGATTGAATCAGAGGAGATTGAACGGCAAGGAACTGAACGTATCCTGCGTGAAGTCGATGGTATTCTGGTGCCGGGCGGGTTCGGCGCGCGCGGCATCGAAGGGAAAATCGCTGCGATTCGGTACGCGCGGGAACACCGGATTCCATTTCTCGGCTTGTGCTTGGGTATGCAGTGCGCGACGATCGAGTTTGCGCGAAACGTTGCTGGACTGGCTGGCGCCAACAGTGCGGAATTCGACGAAGCGTCCCCCCATCCTGTCATTCATTTGATGCCGGATCAACAGTCCGTCAGCGACAAGGGCGGGACCATGAGGCTCGGGTCATACGTCTGTGTGCTCGGAGAGGGAACCCTGGCCCAAAAGATGTACGGGCTGAACGAGGTACGCGAGCGTCATCGACATCGATACGAGTTCAACAATGCGTACCGCGAACGATTGCTTGCCAAGGGATTCGTGTTGAGCGGGCTTTCGCCGGATGGCCGGCTTGTCGAGATCATTGAATTGAAGGACCATCCCTGGTTCCTCGCGACGCAGTTCCATCCGGAATATAATTCGCGCCCGCACCGCCCGCATCCGTTGTTCAGCGGGTTTGTTGGGGCGGCACTGCGCCGAAAATGTGGCCACTGAGGCGGGATGCTGAAACTGCCTTTCAACTGCGTTCTCGGTTCGACAAAATCCTCGACGTACCCCAGAGGGTACGCCTCCGGTTTTGTCTCGCCTGCGGCCTTGTTGAAAGATCAGTTTGAGCATCCCGTAATGTGCGTAGGATGAAGATGAGTCACGAAGTTCAAATCGGTTCATTCAAAGTTGGTGCGGGGCATCGGCCGTTTTTGATCGCCGGGCCCTGTGTCATCGAGAGCGAACAGCTTGTGCTGGAGACGGCGGCGCGCATTGCTGAGATTGCGAAATCTCTGGGCATGCCCTATGTCTTTAAGTCGTCCTTCGACAAGGCGAACCGGACCTCCATCAACTCGTATCGCGGACCGGGCCTCGAAAAAGGGCTGGCGGCGCTGATGAAGGTCAAGGATCAATTGAGCCTCCCCGTTCTCACAGACGTTCACACCGAGGAACAGGCGGCCGAGGCAGGCAAGATCGTAGACGTCCTGCAGATTCCTGCGTTTCTTTGCCGGCAGACCGACTTACTTATTGCCGCGGCAAAGACCGGCAGGGTCATAAATATAAAGAAGGGCCAATTTCTCTCACCGCAAGAAATGGGCAATGCGGTGAAAAAAGTGGAGGAGGCTGGAAATAGGCGGATTATCCTCACCGAACGCGGATCGTCATTTGGCTATAACAATCTCGTCGTCGATATGCGGTCTTTCCCTGTCCTGCGAAGCTTCGGTTACCCGGTGGTCTTCGACGCTACTCACAGTGTACAGTTGCCGGGAGGAGGAGGGACCAAGTCCAGCGGCCAGCGTGAATTCGTCGAACCACTTGCCTGTGCGGCAGCCGGCACCGGAGTCGATGGTTTCTTCATGGAAGTTCATCCCAATCCCGATGAAGCCTTATCAGATGGACCCAATATGGTTCCGCTCCATCAGCTCAAAGCCTTACTGGAACGGGTTATGCGGATATGCGACGCATCACAACCTCGAAAATGACGAAGGGAAACGGCCCTCGATCGGCGAAGCCGAAGAGCCGGACCAGTCTCGATGTAGGCCGGCGCGTGCTGGGTACTGAAGCTCGTGCTGTCCAGGCTCTCGTTCATCGTCTAGACGGTGGGTTCTCAGAAGCCGTGGACCTACTCTATCTCTGCCAAGGGAAGGTCGTCGTTTCGGGCATGGGCAAGTCCGGATTGATCGGACAGAAGGTCGCCGCAACGCTGGCAAGTACCGGGACTCCGTCGTTCTTTCTCCATCCGGCCGAAGGGCTTCACGGCGACCTCGGCATGCTGGCGCGCCGGGACGTGCTCATTGCGATCTCGAACAGTGGAGAGACGCAGGAAATTTTGCAGCTCCTGCCCTTTATGGAACGCATGGGTATCCCTGTCGTGGCGATTGTCGGCCGCAAGGGCTCGACCCTGGCCAAGAACAGTGCGGTTGCACTGGATGTGTCCGTAGCCGAAGAGGCGTGCCCCATGGGATTGGCGCCGACGGCGAGCACAACTGCAGCGCTTGCAATGGGCGATGCCTTGGCCGTTGCCTTGCTCGAAAAGCGCGGCTTTAAGGAACAGGATTTTGCGCAATTTCATCCAGGTGGGACGCTGGGACGCCGGCTGCTGGTAAAAGTGCGGGACCTGATGCACAGCGGGCAGGAGGTGCCTCAAGTGCAGGAGACAGTCCTCGGCTCGACGGCCATTCTTGAAATGTCGGCGAAAAAACTCGGTATGACCACAGTAGTCGATCGAGCCGGCGCACTTTTGGGAGTGATTACAGACGGAGATCTGCGGCGGTTCGTCCAGGAGGGTGGAGATTTTTCCAAGATCACGGCCGGGTCCTTGGCCTCGCGCCGCCCCAAGACGATCGGACCGGATGAACTGGCAGCCAAGGCGGTTGAAATGATGGAGCGTCATGCGATCACCACACTCGTTGTCGTGAACCACGCCAAACGGATTGTCGGAGTCGTGCATTTGCATGACCTGCTAAAACATGGCATCGTCTAGCACTGAATGCTGAAAATGGGAGCGGGGTAGCTGGGACGATCCCAATGCTCGCAGAACGTGCACGATAAAACGGTGCTCGTCCCATGCGCGCAGTTAGGATCATCCCAGCCACCCCTTGGTAGGCTATAGTTCGCTGCGGCCTTGCTTGGGTCAAGGCGCGTCTCGGCGCGCCAGGGCTGGGAGGGTGAGAAGGCCGAACATTTTGAGCATCCAGTGGGATTTTCTCTTGAGGTGTGTCAGTATGGTTTTTCCGAAAACGGCTAACGGAATAGGTAATCGATGAATCGCGTACTGGCGGCATGGAGATCGGTCGGGCAAGAAGCCCTCAACCTGCCGAACTTCATTACGCTCACACGTATTCTCTTGATTCCTGTCTTCGTCGTACTGTTTGTTACGCCGACGGAAAACCGATCTCTCAGCGCGGC
>DATIAT010000069.1:0-4989 GCA_035457905.1 Nitrospiraceae bacterium | reverse complement strand
TCATGAGACATACCGTAGGGCTATGACGCTAGCAACCACACTGGGACTAGTGGCCTTGGCCCCTGGGCGGGACCGTTTGTTGCTTCTGTCTGCATCTTGACCTGCAGTGGTTCTGCGCGTAGCTTCCCGCCATGCAACTTCGTATCGGGGGACTTAGAACCATAAACCTGTTGCCAACAGCACTTCTCATCGCCTCAATCGCGCTCGGTGCGTCGCCTCCCCACCCGACAGAACCACCGCCTGAGGAAGCTGAACGGGAATCGCTGAGAGGACTGAACGGCGTCGAAGTCCGCGACGAACCGTTAGACAGCCAGATTGAACAGCGCGGCTTGTCGGAAGGCAAGATCGAGCAAGACATTCGGCAGCGCCTCCAGAAAGCCGGCGTCAAAGTGTTGACGGAACGTGAGCGCCTTGCGACGCCGGCGGCTGCCATCCTAATCGTCCGCGTGGATACGACCCACGATCGGATTGGCCGCTTCTTCTATTCGACGGATCTCGTGCTCGCACAGCGGGTCAACCTGGCAACGCCAGGGGCGCCGGAAGTCTCCGCCGTGACCTGGAAGAAGTTGGGGGTCATCAGTACGGTCGCGGATGACAATGTGAAGCACCTTGCAGATCAGGTGCTTCGCAAAGTCGATCAATTCATCAAAGACTACCTGGCGGTGAATCCGGACAAGCGAAACCCGTAAATCAATTACTTTTTCCTGCTCGCTCAATCTCCTCTCGATGTTTCTTCTCTTCGCGTGCCATTTCCTCTTGGTGTATCTCTTCTTCTCGTGCCATCGCTTCCTTGTGCTTGCGCTGCTCGCGCTGCAATTGTTCTGCTTCCCCCAGCATTTCTTGTTTTTGCTTCCGCGCCTCGAGCTCTTTTATATGTTTCTCCTTCTGCGCCTGCCGTTCCATTCTGTGCCGTTTCCTTTGAGCCTCCCGTTCCATTTCCATTTTCTGCTTTTCGGTTTCCATGGAAGCTTTATCCGTTGGGTCCGCAATGGTAACCGGTGGCGCGCCGAATAACGTGCATAGAAAGAGAAAACCAACCGCTAACGACCATCGTGATTTCATAGGCCCTCCTCAAGATGTGCTTTACGCTGCCAGTCCACGACCTTTTTCTTCCAGCTCTCTTTCGTAACGATTGTAAGCATTGATCAGGCCTTCGAGCACTTCAGCAGTAGTCTCGAAGATGGCCTGAGCTTTCGGCTCGGCAACTTTTTCGATGTCCTCTCTGCAATGCCTCATCACGGCGTGAAGCATTCCTCGCACTTTCACGACATGATACTGAGGATTATCTTCTCTATAGACCATGGCTATACCTCCGTGCATGGTCCGACTTGTCAAGGTCTGCAGGCGATTTTCATGGATTGAATAGCATTCGACATTTTGAGTTTCGAAAGTTTTGGCACGCGTTGTCCCGGGGTAAACGTCATCTCCGGCCCTGAAAAATCTTTATTGATCCAAGCCTGCATTGTGGCATTGCTGCCCACAATCAGGCTTTCAATGTCATTGCTCCAATTCCGCCCATAGACATCTTTCAAGGTGGCGTACTCTGTGGGGCCCTGGATCTTGACATGCGCATCGTCCTCATCAAATTCGTCGTCATCAAAAATCTCGACCCAACAATTCTTATCTACGACTTTAAGGTCCACTGCCGACCCTATTGAGGGTCCCATGAAGACGACGCTCAGGCCGACCAACAAGGCGCGCCACATATTTCCTCCTCCGATTGATGTTTCATTCACTGTAAGACTAGAGATGTGGAGGCGGTACTGGGAATTGACCTTGATTTATTGAGTTGCGACCCGGCTGTTCGACAATTGGAGTTGCGGACGATACGGCGTGACTTCATGCGCAGCCAGGAAGCAGAATAAGGCTTCGATGACCAGGAGAATGCTCGTGAAGATGCTCACCATTGTGTGCAGAGAGTAGTTCGAAGATGAGGTGCTCGCTGTTTTCAGCAATTTGAAGATCTCAGGGTACACGGTAGTGCACGGGGTAGTGCACGGGGTGGGCGGCAACGGCGAAACCGGCGCCGTCTCGGTCACGCAGAAAGGAACGGGAGCCCTTGCGCGTAGGGCAACTGAGGAATTTCTCCTAAGCACGTTGCATGATCGACTCCTTCCTGCTATAGAGGACATCCGAGAGGAATTCTCGTCTCGTGACTGCCGTAAACCTACGCCGCCGCCAGTACGCCCGCAGAGAGGAATCCCAATCCTATTGTTCGCGTGAGCTCCTCACCTTCAACTTTCGGCATGGGTACGATCCTCCTTCGCCGCTCGATGGCTTCCACCGGCAGCGCAACTGACTCATTGCTTGACGGCTAACTCCCGGTTCAGCGAGCTGTATCTACCGTCGGAACGACGCAGGTTCCCGGCGTAAACGCTCTCGGCCGTCTGGCGATCACCAACGGAGGAGACCATGGGACGAGCACGCAGTATCGTATTCTGGCCAGCGACTGGCATTCTGTTCCTTGCACTGATGGGCCTTGGCGGGTGTGACTACTGGCCGCCTGCCCTTCAGACTGAGATCGACACCTTGCGTGCCGAACTGAACGACGTCTTGGACGAGCGACAGCGGGTGGATCTGGAGAACAGCGGACTCAAGTCGGCCCAGATTGCCTTGGAGCGGGAGGTGGAAGAGAAGGCCCAAGAAAACGAGGCATTGAAAACTCGGCTGGCCGCATTGAGTCGCACTGCTCATCAATCGATCTCCAGCACGGGTCGAACGCTCGATTCGGTCAGAACATCCGCCAAATCTGACTCGGCATCGAGAAGAGCGGCAACGATGACCAAATCGCCGTTCATCCCGCTGCGCATGGAGCAAGCAGCTGCTTACAGCAAACGCGTTTTGCAAATCCAAAGATTGCTGCAACGGCACGGCATTCGATTGCATGCGGACGGACGGTATGGACCAGAGACCGAAGTGGCTGTGCGGCAATTCCAGCGGTCCCACGAACTTCGGGCCGACGGAATCGTCGGAGCGGCAACCTCCGTCGCGCTCCACCGCACGCCTCGTTCCGTGCGACTCGTCCGGCAGCTTTGGCTGCAACAGCCTGCACTCACAGGGCAGGACGTCGTTGCCATTCAACGCGCGCTGCGCCGCGCGGGTTACAGAGTTGGGGTCGACGGTCATTATGGACCACAGACCGAAGTGGCAGTGGCCGGCTTCCAGCGGACGAAGGGCCTCTATCCCGACGGTGTCGTTGGCCCCAGGACATGGAACGCACTTGTCCGAAGAACGCGCTGAGTGCCTGCCGTGACAAGGCGCCGGTACTTAAGACGAAGCTATTTAACTCTCTGAAACACGTTGATCGCGAAGAGAATCACGGACGCGCCAACAGCGAGGGACGCGACGCCGATAAGCGGGTCAAGCCCAGTGTTGCCGCGTAGGAATCCAATAAGCAACAGCATGGCCGCGATCAAACCGGCATTGTGCAGCCAAAATTGCACCGTGGCCAACCGGTGCGATCCTGCAGCGGGGAATTGATGGTATATCAATCCGACCAGCGCCAATGATGCCCACCCCAGCAGATTGAAATGGGCATGAACCGGAACATAGAGGTGATCACCGGACGCTCCCATATAGATGCCTAGCCCCACTCCCATGATGAAGTAAACCACCGCGGCCTTGATCCATAGGACACCAGGACTACGCATCATAGAATCCTCCGTGTGATGGTCAGTGGCATCGATTGAGCGAATGCAGGCAAGCCGTTCCTTGCGTTACACGACCGGTTCGCAAGGTTGGAGGAAGGCCTTGAACGCAACCGGGTGCCCCGAATGTTCCTCAATCAATCTGGCCTGCAACTTCCTGATGGCTTGGAGGAGTATGTCCATCCGCTCATCGTCGAGCGCCACGAGGATCAACTTGTTTCGATCGTACGATGGGTGCGTCACCGAGACCGCGCCGGTTTCGCCGCTGCCGCCCACCCCGTGAACAACGGTGTATCCCATAATTTTCAGACTGCTAAAGATCACGAGCACCTCGTCTTCGAACTTCTCTCGGCACACAATCGTAAGCATCTTCATGATCATCCCTCCTGATCATCGAAGCGTTATTCTGCCTCCCGGGTGCGAACGAAGTCACGCCGCATGTTTGCGGCTCTGACAACGTCTGCGCTCGCTGGTCCCCCTACCCCCTCTTTTGGCGGCCCCCTTCACCCCTCTCCCTGGGAATGGCAAACGCGGTTAGGCTGGCTAGGCTCAAAGTAAGACATTGGGCGAGCCTAGAATCTCTCCAGGAGGTGCCCTATGAGACCAAGGGCCACACTCACTCATGACGAACACAAAGCTTCTGAGGCGGCGTTTCATGGTCTACCGCTGGACCTCAAATGGTCTAAACACGCTCAGGAAATTTATCTTGGAATTGTGGAGGTAACGAATGGGAAGGACATCGTCAACACCGACGAGACACCACCGTTAACTTCCGAGCGCAGCTCGCCGGCGAGAGATTTGTTCGAGATGATTGTTGGTCTGGTTCGCTAGGCGGGCTGAAAGCGTTGTCCTCAATCCACTTTCTGCCAGCGAGTCAGCTGCATCGGCTCGGCCAGCATGGTTTCCGCCTTCTTGATCCATTCGGTGATATGGGGCGTCTTGAAATGCCGTTGTAGATCCATCTCGCAGATCCAATTTTCGTGAAATAAGAACAGTCCCCGATCATTCGGATCTTGATGCATGTCGAAATTCAGGCACCCCTGCTCGGCTCTCGTCGGTGGCAGCAGGTGGTACAACTCATTCCACAATGGTGACCCGTGTGTTTGACATCTTCCCCTCCTTCTCGGACTTCTAGGAGAACACTCCAAGGACCGGATACAGTAAACGACTAGGCATTATGACTCAAGGGAATAGTCTGGCTGGCTCTGAATCCATGTCTTCGCTGCTTCCATTTCTCGGAAAGGAAACACTTTGATTTCCGCACTGACAAAGTGACTGCCAACCGTTTCCGCGAACGTACCCAGCGGCGAATCCGTGACGACGGCGAGACGCGACACCTTCT
>DATIAT010000068.1:0-13375 GCA_035457905.1 Nitrospiraceae bacterium | reverse complement strand
TTGTGAATCTTTGCTAGACCCTCTTCCGCAGTGGATGCGATCTCGACGACGATGTTGGTGCCACAGTCCTGGATTGCATTGACGGTGAGATAGGCATCCACCTCATTGTCCTCAACAAGAAGAACCGATCTGTGGCTTCGTGCAATCTGCATGATGTCCTTAATAGTCGCGTCTGCCAAAAAAAGAGCCCGCCTCCATTCGGTGAGCGGGCTCCTCTTCTTGGATTCGGCAATGTTTCCACGTCCAACGATAGACAAACAGTAGCAGGTCGTCTTTTGTTGAGACCCCTAGGAAAGCAACCAGCAAGTCCTTGTAAAGACTCTAGCAGCGGCAAGACTCGTGGATATCAGGTCGGACGCCGAATGGCGTGGTGAGAAATCACCTGTGGCTCTAAGCGTGTACCGATCGAACATGTGCACGTTTCTGGGCACACGTTGCCGCATAAGTAGGCGTATTCTTATAAGGCGGCCAGGTCTCATTTTTGCTCCTCCCAGGAGGGAATGGAGGGCCGCATGGATACCCAAATCTCGGCACGAGAGTGGTACGAACGTGGCCGGACGCTTCGACAGAACAAGATGTATGACCAGGCACTTGCAGACTTGCAGCAGGCGACCAAAGATCCGAACTATGCCGGACAAGCCTATACGCAGACGGCGCTGTGTTTGCGCGCTCTGGGACGTCATGAAGACGCTGTCGCCGCACTTCGATACGCCCTCGACTCATCATCTATCTCGCCGAACGAGTCTCTGCACGTGCTGTATCTCTTGGGCCAGAGCTTAGAGTCGCTTGGCCGTTACGCAGAAGCCATTGAGGCCTATAACTGGGTCCGACAAGAAGACGCTGGGTTCCTGGATGTGGAGGCCAAGATTAAGAACCTCTGCGGCGCACGCCAAAACATCTTCGCCCGTCCGGTCAAGGCTGCGGACTTAGTCAATCTCGGACGCTCGATCATCGGTAGACTGGGCAACCGCCGATCCGGTTGACATGATCCAAGACTCCGCACATAGATACTGTAGCGGCCTTTTTCGGCTTGTGCGAAAGGTGGCTTGGCATCGTGCAGTCTATAATGCAGGATCAACAGCTGTTACTTTTTTGATCGCGGCGTAGAGCTCTTCAAGAGCCATCGATTTTTGATATACCGCTGCTGCCCCAGCTCGTTCCATCGCATCAGTGTTGTAACTATAGGCATACTCTGACAACCCGATAATTTTCACCTTAGGATACTTGATTCTGATCTCCCTAGCCGCGGCTATCCCGTCCAATGCGGGCATGCGGATGTCCATTACTACAATGTCTGGCTGAAATCTTTCGACGGCAGCAATGGCTTCTTCGCCATTGGCTGCCTCGCCAACCAATTCCATATCGGGGTAGCCTGCGAGTATTTGTTTGAGGATCCGGCGGACCAAGGATTCATCATCTACGAGCAACACACGTGTAGCTGCCATAGTTCATCCCAATGCATAAGCGGGGAACTGACCAATGAACGATACAGCGCTGACCTTTTGTACCATCCGGGCCTAGATGTTTTTACTAGTTACATCTATAGGTTACGTCGGCCTACAGATTTGTAGGCACCTTTCTATCCACCAAGGGCGACCGAGAGTCAGCGATCGCTCACGCGTCGTTCCCTAGCCCGACCACTGGAGGGGTGTCCTTTTCTACTTCGTCTTCCGAGCTTTCCCCGATAGCCGACTCCCGAGGTCAGGGAGTATGTTTTAGATGCAGGCGCCGATGATATTCCAGTGACAGGCCCGATGTTGGCCATCGTCCCTGACGAGAAGGCCGTTGCCTCCATGGAAAGAGGAGCTTATATGTCTACTTTTCATGAACCCGATTTTCCCAATCTGCTGATCTGTCACCGGTGTCGGCTCGTGCATGACGAAACAGGCGGGTGGATGAGCAAGCAGACTTATAGAGAAACCACGGGCATTGATCCTGTCACCTGCCGCCTGACGCATACCTACTGCCCTTTCTGTTTCGACTTTCTCCTAAACCGCAGCCAAGCCGCGTAGTTTAGTCGTCGCCAGCGAGCCCGATTGGCACCGCTATGAATTCAACCCTCCGGGCGGGTACCACTTCCATGAAACAGCGACAGTGAGGACATTCTAGGATTCCGCCTAGGGCCGCGATCTCTCGATGGCCAATGTCACTCTGGTGAAAATTGGCTTCTAGTCTCTCTCTCGCGCCAGCGAGTTCCCTCTGACCGTGCCATGACAACTGTTCAGCAGAGGCCCGCATTGAACCGTGGATTCTACTCGTCGACTCCTCGTCCGTTCGGGTACACCATCGAAGAGTCTCAGTCTAGGTCGCTTCCTGCGTTCCATAGCATGGTGTCATTCGATCTCGGTCGGCATTCACAACCGAAATCACATCGACCAACTTTCAAAAAGGCAAGCCTAAACATTAATTGCTTTCTAAGAGGTGCAATAATGATCATGCGCATGATGTTGATGCTGGCGCTTTACCTTCTCTTCTCCGTCAGTGCGACCGTCACGCCTAGTGATGCGGCGACCACGTTCGGCGGGAGCCGAATCATAGCCATCGATAAGGACCAGCGAACAATCACTTTTAAGACAAAGGAAGGAGAGACCTGGACATTGCCGGTGACCGATCCCAACCTGTTGGATCAGCCATCCGTAGCCAAGGAAGGTCAAGTCACTATCGAAATTGATCTAAACGACCAGATTACCAAGGTGGTCAAGCCTTCAGAGATGACCGGTGCTCCCCGTACCGAAATAGAGGACCGGTGACCCATGCATGCTGCGATTTGTCACAACGGTCAAGGAGGATAGCATGGCATCACAGGTACAACCGATTCCACCGGGCTATCACACAGTCAGTCCCCACCTGGCGGTGCGCGGTGGTGTGGAGGCAATGGAGTTCTACAAAAAAGCGTTCGGCGCCGAGGAGCGTGGCCGATTCATGACGCCAGACTGCAAACAGCTGATGCATGGCGAGGTCAAAATCGGCGATTCGATCGTCATGCTCGGCGAAGAGAATCCCCAAAGAGGCTGCCCAGGGCCGCAGAGCGCGGGCGGCACGACGGTCACCCTTTATCTCTACGTGCAAGACGCCGACCGAGTGTTTAATCAAGCCATGGCAGCGGGCGCGAAATCGGTGATGCCGGTGTCGGACATGTTCTGGGGCGACCGGGCTGGCACGCTGGCAGACCCCTTCGGACACCAATGGACGATCGCGACACACAAGGAGGACGTGACTCCAGAGGAAATGAAGAGCCGAGGTCAGGCATTCTTTGAACAGATGGCTCGACAGGAGGCATAGCCAGTGCGTGCGCTCTTTCTCAGACGATCATCTCCGAGCATAGACAGCCGCGGCATACGACGGGACGTTCAAGGGAGAACCCGGCGAAGTGATCACGACCTCTTGCGGCATCGTGCTTGGGTGAACTCCGCCGAACTCAGCTGTTCCGGCATCCAGAAGTAATTGCCACGCTCCAGCCGGCGCGGTAAGAACCAGAGTAACCGGCGTTCGATTGAACCCAAGAATAAGGAGGGATCCGTCATCGGAACTAGACGAACGATGCAAGACCAACACATGCTCCTGCTCAAACGCCCAGACCGAATGACGCAAGGTTTCCACGTCGCCTGAGGCTAACGTCGGAACAGTCTTCCTGAGTCGGATGAGGGCATTGGTCCAGTGAAGGAGTTGGGTTTGCCACGTATCGATCTCATCCAGACGCAACCGGCTTCGCTCGAACGTGGAAGGGTCCTGCGGATCGGGGATCTCATCCGCGTTCCATCCGAAGTGCGCGAATTCCCGCTGACGTCCTTGCCTTACCGCGTCGATTAATTCTGGATCGCCGTGCTCGATAAAGTATTGAAACGGAGCGGTCTCTCCATACTCTTCTCCCATAAAGAGCAAAGGGATGTTCGGCAGGAGCAACACCAAAGCACGGGCAACCTTCAACACGTCGATCGAGAGCCGGGTGCTCAGTCGGTCTCCGATCGCACGATTGCCAATCTGATCGTGATTTTCTGAAAAGACGACGAATTGGGACGGCAGACAGTGTTGAGAGGAATTGCCATGTCGGCGCCGTCGAAACAGAGAGGGCTGTCCCTGGTAGACGAAGCCCTCGCGCACAGCGGTGGCGAGGTGCTTTAGGCCGTGGAAATCCTGATAGTATCCGTTTTGCTCGTGGGTCAGTGCCACACGCAATGCATGATGGAAGTCGTCGTTCCACTGAGCATCGAGTCCATAGCCTCCCTGGGACCGCGTATCAATGATCCGGGTGTCATTCAAGTCGCTCTCGGCAATGATGACAATGTGCCGGTGAAGCTGTTCGGCCTGCACCCGAACGGCAGATGCAATCTCCTTCAAGATGTGATGGGCGCTGAAGTCGTAGATTCCGTGAACCGCATCCAGGCGGAGTCCATCGAAATGATACTCAGTGACCCAATAGAGCGCGTTACTGACGAAATAGTGTCGGACCTCGTCGCTGTCTGGTCCATCATAGTTAATGGCAGATCCCCACGGTGTTTTGTATCGGTCGGTAAAATAGGGGCCGTACTCTCCAAGATAATTGCCCTCCGGTCCGAGGTGGTTGTAGACGACGTCTAGAATTACGGCCATGCCGGCTGCATGACAAGCATCAACCAACCGCTTCAACCCTTCCGGGCCTCCGTAACTCGCTTGCGGGGCAAAGGGATAGACTCCGTCGTACCCCCAATTGCGACGCCCTGGAAATTGGGCGATGGGCATCAATTCGAGTGCGGTGATGCCCACAGTATCCTTCAAATAGGATAGCCAAGGGATAATAGCCTCGAATGTGCCTTCACGGGTAAAGGTCCCAACGTGCATTTCATAGACGATCATGTCTGTAAGACGCATTCCCGGCCATGCGCGGTCTGTCCATTGAAAGATCCCAGGGTCTACGACGACGGACGGACCATGCACTCCTTCCGGCTGAAAGCGTGAGGCAGGATCGGGCCTTTCTCTGGTTTCATCCAGCACAAAAAGATATTTCTCTCCGGGCTCTACAGCGTTCACAACCGCTTCAAAATATCCCTTGCCATTCGGGTGCAAAGATATGTTTGGCCTATCACCTTCTATCATCCGCACAGCCACGGAGTTGACGAAAGGTGCCCAGACACGGAACTTTGTCTCGTCCCGACTCACAGGAATTGCGCCAATATCGAGAGCCCACCGCTGTTGCGACACGACTAGCTCCGCATGGTCGTTGAATCTGGACTCTACGAGACCGCCCGAAACGGAGCTTCCACTCGAATGAACGAGAGGACGTCCTTGATGTCCTGCTCTGTCAGGACATCGCGGAACCCGTGCATCGGCGTGTACATGACCCCGTGGGCCACGATGATAAGCAGCTCCCAATCGCTTTTTGTCCGTGAACTCGTGGATTGAAGATCGGCCGGCATGACCTTCAAATACTGTGCTTCAGGACCCCGGCCGTCGAGCTTCTCACCGTGACACCGAAGACACAGCTGCTGATAGATCTTTGCACCGTGCTTCGGATTGCCCGAGAGCATCTGTGCAATTCCCCAGGAGGCGCTAAACACGACAAACACGGTCGTGGCAACCAAGGCATATCTGATCATGCTCTAACCTCCGCAAATATTCCGCACGATTGTGGGACAGAGATCTCCGACACAAAGGGACACAAGGATCCGGGTGAGTCGATTATTACTGAGCGAAAATTTGTATTCAAGGAGATGATTTATCGAATTTCTTGAAAGAATGACCTGGGAAGGATGGGCAACCCGAATTCCACGTGGAGAATAATAAGAAGCACGCGGATGAAACTGTGCCAGACACCCATCTTCACAAACTTACGGGCATCTGTCACGACAGGAGGCGAGAGCAACACGGGTCTGGTGAGCTTGAGAAGGCGTTCGCAGATCGCCACATCTTCTAAGATAGGCTGATTGGGGAAACCTCCGATGTGTTCAAACAAGGTGCGCCGGACAAAAAGGGCCTGATCTCCATAAATGATGCGGCTGCACCGGCAGCGAAGGTTGTCGAGAAATGAAATGAGTCGGAGCCGCCAATCAGTACCAGAAAACTGATGCCTAAAACCGCCGGCCTGAATCGCCTGATCGGCATGCATGGCGTTCAACCGCCGGATAGCACCTGTCGGCAGCACCGTATCCGCATGGAGAAAGAGCAACCACTCACCCTGGGCGACCTTCGCACCGGCATTCATCTGCGAGGCGCGGCCTTTTGAGGCGGTGAGGATCAGACGGGGGGAACGCGGGACCGACGGACAACCATGGCGATCATCCGCTTCGGCCGTAAATCCAAACGACTCTGCAATCGCGCGAGTCCTATCACTACTGCCGCCGTCAACAAGAACGACTTCGTAGGTGCCTTCCTGACGGAACAACGCGTTCAGGCTGTGAGGCAAAGCCTGTTCCTCGTTGTAGGCTGGCATCACGATCGAAACCATTGATGCCCTTCTAGCACGCTGTTGACAAATCCGCCAGCGGCGTTCTCGCGTCGCTCAGAGGCTCAACGTACGGAACAGAGTACGCATTCGCCTCTTCGCTCGCCGCGGCCTTGCTGGACGGCCTTTCTGAACAGCCCTGCGGGATATTCTGATGCCGTCTGTGATCTCGAGCACGGCTCCCTTCTGATCTCGTCATCTGGTTGTCAGCATACTGCTGTTTACGTCCGTTCGGTCATTTGGAGCCATGGCGGCAAGAATGATTTGACGTCGGCTGCCCACAGTTTGGCATCTTCGTCGATTGATTCAAAGAGATCGCTCAAGGCAAGCACCATTCGCTCGGTCAGCTCCAGATAGGTTTGCGCATGGCGCTGCAGACTGACCGCATCGGTGTGTCCGGCAGCCATAGCCCGCTCGAGCATGCGTCGGCCGAATCCATGATGGGCTTCCTCCTGAGACAGCAACATCCGCCGCAACCGGCCAAAAGGGGCAGCGCGCTTCACAAGTCCGGCTTCGATACGGGTCAGAAGGGCCTCACCCAATCCTTCCAAAATGACCTGTTCCGCCAGCACGGTCTCGATGAGATCCTTCCGGACCAGCCCATCATAGAGCAGTCTCCGGTACTCCTCCAATGCCGGGAGCATCGGCGTCTGTCCGAGATACCTGGGCGCCAGACAGGCAATGGCTCCTTGAAAGATCAGTGCATGTGTGGCTTCTTGGCGCGCCTGGCTTAGAAAAAATCGGCGTTGGCTGTCTTCAGCCGCCAATCCGGCCTGAGCCTTCGCACAGGTATGGGCCAGGCGCTCCCCATGCTCAAGAAACGTCAGCAACCTCGCGATGGGTATCTTTTCATCAGCGTGCACTAGCATGAACCGTCTCCTTCGGCGCTGGACCATTGAGACTCCAGTCATAGTCCAGATAGGTGATGTGGTATCCACTCTGGGCAAGTTCGCGCGCGAGGTCGGCATCGTCCACGAAAGGTGCCACAAACTGTAGAACCGAGCCGGCGTTCGCGGCAAAATCCTCCTCGAACCAATCGAAGATCTTCGAAAGATAAGCGATTCTTTGTTGTCGGTCGAATCGGTTTCTCGTCGGATCATTGATGAAGGCACGGGCCGCTTGATCCAATTGCCGATCGAGCTGCATTGGATCATAGGCCCATGAGGGCAATTTGGGGCAAGATGACGAGGCGCAGACGATGGCGAAATGGATGCGCGGCTCATGGAACTGCTTGCGCAGAATGTCATGCTCGAGGTCGCTCAGATTCAGTTGCACCCCTCCGATTCCGTACGTATGCGTCTTGAAGAAGCGATACCAGCCGATATAGGGTTTTGGGCTGTATCCGTCGAGAATGCCTTGAATCGCACAGGCGTTGTACGCATTGATCCAAAATGCGAGCCGGTCACGGTCCGTGCTCAGTGCCGAAGGATCTACGCGATTCAAGAGGGCCAGATAGGCGGCCAATCGCTGGTCTGCTTGTAACTCAGGATAATTGACAATTCCGTTTTTGACAGAGGTTTGCAAGACCTCGTCGAACAACCGATGTGACACGTGAGCGGGATCAAGAGGATCGAGAGGAGCAAATCGCTCAGGGACCGAAGAACAACCGGCTTCAACCATCGCCGTGAGGAGAATCATCCAGACCCACGTCATCAAGGCATTCCTTTTTGCTGGCTGAGTCCCTTTCTCTAAGCCGCCACTGTCACGGTGATTTCATGGAGCCCGCTTGCACCATCCGGTGCGGGATCCTGTTCGACCGATGTCTGGAGCGATCCGGACCCGTCTGTCGCACGTACGACCAGCGTGTATCGACCGGGAGTCGGGACGGTCCAGTCATAGCTCCAGAATCTCCAGGCATAGGGAGAAAGAGGGGCTGCGAGGTTGGCCGGTTCCCAATGATCCCCTCCATCCATGCTGAGCTCAACGTGTTTGATGCCTCTTGATCCCGCAAAGGCGAGCCCTTCTATCTTCTGATGCAGTCCTTTCACCGTGGCGCCATGACCAGGCACATCAATACGCGACATCGTCTTGACGATGGCCTCTTCTGTCCATCCCTTCTGCTGGTAATAACCTTTGGCGTCATTAGGAACGGCTTCAATCTCCGTGAGCCATTGCACGCTTTTCATTCCATAATGACCCGGCACGATCACTCGGGCTGGAAACCCATGGGCTGCCGGCAAAGGCACACCATTCATCTGATGCGCAATGATGACATCGCCGAGCATGGCGCGGTCGACCGTGATGCTGTCCGAGAATCCGTCGGCCGCTCGCAAGACCACATCGTAAGCCGGATGGCGAAGACGCGACTCCTGCAACAACGCTTGCAGCGGCACACCGGTCCATTCAGCCGTGCCGATGAATTCGCCCCCCACCGTGTTGCCGACACACTCGAGCGTCACGACTTGAATGACGGCCGGCCTTTCAATCAACTGCTCGTATGTGAGTGTCTGAGGTCGTTCCACCAGTCCTTTGATGGACAATGCCCAGTCGCTCAGCCGAATCGTCGGCGGGCTTCTATACGAGGTAATGTAGAATTCTTCGTTGGGCGTGATCGGTGGCGTCGGCGTTCTGGCCTGGTGACCGAATAATCCGTCGAGCAAGCCGGCACCGACAGAAGGCGGCCGCAGGAAAGAGAGTATGGTCGCAGATCCAAACGCTTTTAGCACATGTCGACGCGAGAGTGACGGCATCACATCAGCTCTTCTCCGCTAACAATGCTTGAATGAGTCGCTCGGTTGCCTGATAGCCCCCCTCGCCGATTCTGACATAGCGAATCGTGCCCTGTTTATCAATGAGGTACAGCGCCGGCCAAAACCGATTCCCATAGCGGTTCCAATTCGAGAAATCATTGTCGATGGGGACAGGATATCTGATGTCATGTTCTTTGAGATAGCTTGCCACCTTATCGAGATCGCGTTCATAGGAAAATTCCGGAGAATGGACCCCAATGACGACGAATCCCTGAGCTGCGTACCTCTCATGCCACTGTTTCACATAGGGTTCAACATTGCGGCAATTGTAACAACCGAACGTCCAAAACTCGACCATCACCACCTTGCCTTTGAGGTCACCCGGATGAATCGGGTCACTGTTCAGCCAGGTCTGGCTGGTGATGTCCGGCGCTGCCATGCCCACCGCCGCGTTGACCACGACCCACATCACGAAGATGACGATCAGGATGGTTCCGCACGCCGTCGCAAGTTTTCGCAGCATGGTTCACCCGCCTTTCGGTATGGAGATGATCGGTGTTTTCGCATTGGAGACGTCGGTGACTGTCATTTGAAAGAGATTGGCGAGCACCGCAAAGGCCTCCTGGTTCCAGCTCGGGACCATCCCTCTGCTGATAGGAAATTTGCTGATCGAGTAGTGGGTCCCTTCAAAATCTATCGTAAACTCCGCATCATTCGGTGTGGAGCCGGTCTCCTCGATTTCGAGCACGTGATCGGGATTCATGAATACGGGCCCCGTCCGTGGATCGGGATCGACATGAAACGCTGGTTCTTCTGAGATTCCACGTGCGACAGACCCGATAATGGCATTGAAGCTTCTCAACTGAATGACCCCGCGCATGGGCCATTCACCGCCGGGGTGTCCTGATCGGATGTCCACAAACACATAATCAACGGGAAATCGCTCGATCTCCTCGTTTAAGCGATGGCGTTCTTCATTGCTGAGCCGCCACGGCTCGTAGTTCGTGATGGCAAGACGCCCGACAACCTTGCGAGTCAGGATCTGGGAGTTGAGGTTCTTCATGCTCGAGCGATAGCCCTTGTCAAGCGCCGCCACGACTTCGGCCGGCGTCAGCACGCGATCCATCGCGACCGGGAACGGTTCCTCGTAGGAGAGGGGTTCAATATAGAGCGCACGCGCCTGCTGCAACGATGCCAGATGGAGGAGACGCTGCCGAAACGCGGCATATTCATCGTGGCGGGCAGGCGCATTGAACAGCACCAGCCGGCCCTTCTCCCCGTCATCCAGTATCATCCCTCTCGCCATCAATCGGAGAATCATGTTGATATCGAACCCTTCATGAGCCAGAAAGTCGAAATGTGACTCTTCCAGTGGACGCAGAATCCGTTTAGTGAATTCTTCACCCGAGATGGGCACGATCGTGACGGTGGGATTCTCTGCGACGCTCGTGCCGTATTCGAGATTTAGCGGCCGTTCGGTCGAATCGGTCGATGGTCCAATGCCGCCTCGAATGCCGATATTCGTCCGAAAATCGAAGGTCGCTGCTACACTCGACACCGCAGTGAAATGCACGGGCCGATGATGGCGTGCCCGCGCAATGTTTAACAGGAGCAACTCCGCTTCGACCTGGCTCACCGTACGGTCGTACTCCAGGACCGCTCGGTGCATGGCAATGGGCGAAAGACAGCCGCAAAGGCTGCTGACAAAGAATGCACCAAGAAGAATTGTCCGAGCCATTTCACGTTTCACGCTTCACGCTTCACGCTTCACGAACTTAAATTCCGGCATACCATTCATACCCCTGATCTTCCCAATATCCCCCTCTCCCACCGCCGATGCCTGCGAGGGATTCGACCAATTCGATCCGCTGCACATACTTGGCGTGTTTATAACCGAGTTGCCGCTCGAACCTCAGCCGCAGAGGCGCGCCATGCGGAACGTCCAACGGCGTATCGTTCAACTCATACGCCAATATGGTCTGGGGATGGAAAACGTCTTGGAGTGCCATGCTCTCATAATACGGAACGCCTTCGTCGTCGACGTCGGCGCAATGGAACACGGCATACTTGGCTTGAGCCAAGGGTTGAACTTTGCGCATGAGGTCGCCGAGAGGGACGCCGGTCCATTTCCCGATCGCACTCCAACCTTCAACACAGTCGTGACGGGTAATCTGTGTCCTGGCCGGCATCGACTTGATGGCTGCCAGGGAAAACACCATCGGTTTGGAGACCAGGCCGTTGATCGTCACTTCCCAACCGGCAAAATTGTTCCGCAGCATGTCATCATAATCTTGTGTGCCCGGATCGGTGTTGCCATTGGCGGGGAAGACTTTCGAAATGTCCACCTCGCTGTACTCCATCGCCATCGCGTTGGCAGGGGTGACAGCCCGTTGCGCTAGCTCCGTGAGCTTCTCTGCTTTATTGAGAACGCCCGGGAACCACCCGCTCTGCGTCAGATTGTCGCAACCCGCCAAAGCGACTAATCCGGCGGTTCCTGCGACTCCTTTTATGAACTGGCGTCGCATCATAGCCGTGTCCCGCTTCATGGTTGAGCTCCTTCATGCCTCACAACGAAATAGCCTGTGATCATTGACCGGATATTGTTGAAGAACCCCGTCAGGATGACCTGACTCACGTGGATCACGATAAAGGCGACGAAGGAAAAGCACGCAATGAAATGTATTGTCCTTGCGGCTTGCCGCCCGCCAAAGATCGTCAGCAGCCAGGGAAACGCCGTATCAATCGTGGGAGACATGGTTAGACCCGTCAATACGATTAATGGTGCCAGTCCAAAGAGGACGCCGAGATACGTCAGCTTCTGCAGCACGTTATATCGCTTGGCCTCGTCCCCTTGGGGATGGCGCAGGCGAACATGATCGTTGATCGCCTTCCCGATCTCTCGGAGATCCTTCTTGTTTGGCGCGAGATCACGGGTGAGATGCCGGCTCATCAGCGCGTAGGCCGTGAAGATCAGCCCATTGATGACGAACACCCACGCGAAGAACAGATGCCACTGCCTACCCATCGCCAGCCATTTGGCACTTGGGATGGTGGCCCAGCTGGGGAAGGCGCGGCCGGAACCATTCGAATACCCAAGCACGCCTGTCGTGTCGAAAGTATGTCCCACAATCGTGGTGACACCGCGGATATCGCCATCTCCCGTTTGGATCGGACGAATCGAAAGCAGTGGACGATCGCGATCGGATCGATCCCCCCAATAGAGTGCTGGATGGGCATTGAAAATCTGCAGCCCACTCATGATGAGAATGAACAAACAGATCACGTTGAGCCAATGGCCTAGGCGCACGGGGAATCTGTGCCGATAGATTCGTTCCTTCGTGAGTGCGGAAGCTGGAGGTAGCGCCGGCGTAGATACCTGATCCGAGAGTACAGGAGCGTCAGGTGCCGGAATGTGTGTGTCTGGTCCGTTCTCAATCAGTGATGTCATAGCGATCTCCTCTCGCTAAAACCCTCTGTTGAGATTGTCGTCGAGCGGAGATCTTTCTTACAGGCATCCGAATGCCCAAAAGCAGATGGCCTGCGATCAAAATAGGACCGCAGGCCATCATGAGTGGAGACCGGCTGAGGTCTTACTTGCCCATCGATCCTTTCATCTCGCCTTTCGACTCATCGTGTTTGGACTTCATTTCTCCCTTCATCTCGTCGTGCTTGGCGTTCGTTTCGGCTTTCATTGCCTCCTTCTGCCCCTTCATGTCGTTTGACTTCCCCTTCGTCTCCCCTTTCATCGCATCCTTGTGTACCATCGCATCGCCCTTCATCTCATTTTTCATCTTGCCCATCTCATCGGCAAATGACAGAGGCGTGAGTCCAGCCAAACAGAACACGGTAACCAAGCCAATCATCGTTGTCTTCATCGGATTCCTCCTCCTGTGATAGTCATTGTTCATCAATCTGCCCGACGGTCACATAGACTTTGATCGCCTGTTTTTCAGTCGTGAGCATCCGCATCATGTCTTGATAGTTCTCGAGCCCCGTCACGGGGTGTGTCAGGAGTTTGGAGAGCCAGCCAGGAAATTCAAGTTCCGCACGCGACAGATCGTATACACCGGCCTCGAAATATTCCCTATTCGCATTGACAGTCCCCACCATGACCTTGTTGCCGAGAACGAATCCCAGATTGATCATGTCCGCCGGAACCTGAACATTCCTACCCCCGCCGGTCACGCTGGAGAGGATCAAGACGCCGTTTTTTCCCAAATGCTCCATCGCCTCGAACACAATTGGCGCGAAACCCGTCGCCTCGAAC
>DATIAT010000067.1:0-13806 GCA_035457905.1 Nitrospiraceae bacterium | reverse complement strand
TCATCTTTCCCGGTGCGACAGCGAACGACACCTTTTTGAGGACCTCCGAACAGCCAGGACGATAGCGAAACGTTACCTCGTCGAACACGACCTGTCCCGCAACGTGAGGCAACGTCGTACGATTTGGCTGGTACGAAGGCTCCGAGCGCGTGTTGAGCACATCGCCTAATCGCTGGACCGAGATGCCGACCTGCTGGAATTCCTGCCAGAGATTAACCAGTCGCAGCAGCGGCGCTGTCACTTGCGCCGACAACATGTTGAAAGCGATCAGTTGGCCAATGCTGAGATCTCCGTCAATCACACCATAGGCTCCGACCCACAGCACCGCCACGGTCGTCACTTTTTGGATGCAACCGGCAATTTGCCCGGCCACGGTGATGAGAGTCGTCGCCCGGAAACTGGCTCGCACATAACCCGCCAATTGCTCTTCCCACTTGCGCAACAGCGGCGGCTCGACGGCCATGGCCTTGACGGTTTGAATCCCACTGATGGCTTCGACCAGAAAAGATTGGTTCTCGGCTCCTCGATTGAATTTCTCGCGCAGTCGCGCACGGATCGTCGGCGTGATGACGATGGATAGCAGGGCATACAACGGCAATGAGGCCATCACCACCATGGTCAGCATGTGGCTGTAGAACCACATGACCGCCAGGAAAACGACCGTGAACAGCAGATCCAGCACGACCGTGACGGAATGGCTCGTCAAGAACTGCCGGATGTGTTCTAACTCACGCACACGCGCGACGGTGTCGCCGACACGCCTTGCTTCGAAATAGGCCAGCGGAAGGGCGAGGATATGACGGAATAATTGAGCACCCAACCCCACATCGATGCGATTCGTCGTATGCGAAAACAAATAGGTGCGAAGGCCACCGAGCGTCGCATCGAAGATGGCCAAGGTCACCATACCGATCGCCAGCACGTGCAGGGTCGTGAAACCTTTATGCACTAACACTTTATCGATGACGACCTGAGTGAAGAGGGGCGTGAGTAACGCAAACAACTGCAAAAAGAACGAGGCCAGGAAAACCTCCCCGAGGAACCTCCGATACTTGACGATGGCCGGGATAAACCAGGTGAAATCGAACTTCAGGTCTTGTGGGCGAAGATGCGCACGCCTTGCACATAGGAGGAGTTCGCCTGTCCACATCGACTCGAACTGTTCACGGGAGACCATGAGCGGTCGACCTTCAACCGGGTCCTGAATGAGCGCCTTTCCGCCGTCAATCTTGGCAAGCACCACATAGCGGCCGTCCGATTGCTTCGCGATTGCTGGAAATGGGGTACCGGATAAGTGCCGCCACTGTATTGTGCGCATACCTGCCTTGAGCCCCAGATGCTTGGCTGCTCGTAGCAAATCGACATCCGAGAAAGTTTTTTCGGACGACACGAACTGATGCCGCAATTGTGAAGCATCAGCGGGAAGATCATGAAACCGAGCAAGAATAAGGAGGCACATCAGCCCCGTATCCACCGGTATCCCGGCAGCCGACGGAACGGATGAGAGAGAAGGGTGTTCAGGCGACGTCTGAGTACGCATCCTAGGCGACCGGACTAATGCCAGCTCGCCGCCAGGACGTTTTGCACTTCTTGCGGCCGCTGATCGATCGCTTGGTCCCAGGTCAGGCCGCTCTGCTGGCTAAACGAGGCCATCGCTTGGATCAACTGATCGACCTGCGTATTGAGCAGATGCTGCCCATTGCCGGCTTGAAGATCTTCTATCTGGTTGGTGAGAGGGCTCAGATACCAGTTTCGAATCGTCACGGAATCGGTTGTCCCATGAATTACCAGGCGCAGGTCGTTGGCTTGGCGCAAAATCACAAGATCCAGAGGGTTTATCGTCGTCCCAAAGAGTAGCCGGTCTTGATTGCTTGGGAAGAGGTCGGAGTCGATGATCGTATCTTGACCGTCGCCGCGGGAGAAATTGTAAAGATCATTGCCCCAGTTACCGGTCAGCATATCGTTGCCAAGGCCGCCCGTGAACCGATCGGCTCCGCTGCCGCCCGCCAGTATATCGTTGCCGTCGCCGCCTCGGAGGATGTCATCACCGGCGCCACCATCCAGGATATCGATGCCGTCGCCGCCGTCGAGCACATCGTTGCCGCTGCCCGCACTCAGGATGTCATCACCTAGGCCGCCGATGAGTGTGTCATCGCCGCTCCCACCCTGAAGCGTGTCATTGCCAGCGCCCCCGTCGACAGTGTCGTTGCCGGCGCCGCCATCGAGCGCATTGTTCCCGATGTTGCCCATGAGGATATTGTTCAACGCATTCCCTGTACCACTGATATTTGCTGTGCCTGTCAACGTGAGATGTTCGGCGTTTGAGCCCAGGGCATACGTGATGCTGCTGTCGACCGTATCCATCCCTTCGTTAAAATTCTCGGTGACCACATCGCCAGCTTGGTTCACAACATAGTTGTCATCACCTGTGCCGCCGAGCATCGTATCGCTGCCCAAACCACCATCGAGCCGGTCATTGCCGGCGCCACCTGAAAGACGGTTGTTGGCACTGTTGCCTGTCAGAATGTTATCTAGGGCGTTGCCGGTGCCGTTGATTGTCGACGTCCCGGTCAGGGTTAAATGCTCGACATTCGCTCCCAGTGTGTAAGTGATGCTGCTTTGCACCGTATCGGTACCTTCGTTCGCGTTTTCGGTCACGACATCCCCGGAGTTGTCAACGACATATATGTCATTTCCGTGTCCACCCTGCATGCTGTCGGCCCCAGGCCCACCGTCGAGCAGATCGTTTCCTTGCCCACCATTCAATTGGTCGTTACCAGCTAGTCCAGATAACACATCATCACCCCGCCCACCGATCAGGACATCATTCCCAGCGGTTCCCGTCAGGACTTTCGGAAGAGGGCCGGAGATAGTGAGCGCAAACTGATCCGTCGCACTGCCTCCTTCTGTGTCTATGGCAGTCACAGCAATCTGCAACAGGTCCGCATCACCGGGTCCAGGTGTACCGCTCAGCGTCAGGGAGGACGGATCGAAGGAGAGCCACGTCGGTAATGAGCTGCCATCGGCTTGTGCAGCACTGAAGGTCAATCGGTCCCCATGCACTGCATCTGGATCCGAAAAGGTGGCACTCGGAATCACGAGACTGAATGGTGAATCCTCCGCTGCTCCTTGATCGAAAAGCGGATTAGCAACGATCGGAGCATCATTGAGGTTCTGAACAGTAAGGGCAAATGGCGCGGTCGCACTAAGACCATCGAGGTCCGTTGCGATCACGACAATGTTGAGATTGCCGACATCCTCATTCAATGGTGAGCCGCTAAATGTGCTGGTGCTCCCATCAAAAGTAAGCCACGTGGGCAGTGGATCACCATTCGACATATGGGCGATGTACGTCAGGCTGTCGCCCGCATCGACATCGGCAAAGGTATCAGTCGGCACCTTGAAGCTGAACGGTGTGTCTTCAATCTCCTGCTGATCGGCAATCGGCATTGCGACTGTCGGCGCCTCGTTTACATTCTGCACAGTGAGTGTGAACACATCGGAAGCTGTGAGCGCGCCAGCATCCGTCGCGGTCACACGCAGATCCAGGCTGCCCACTTGGGCATCGTCCGGCATGCCGATGAACGTCTGTGTCACCGGATCGAAACTGAGCCAAGTAGGCAGCGCATCTCCAATGGCTAGACTCGCACTGTAGGTGAGCACGTCTCCCGTATCTTCGTCGGCGAAGGTATTAGGCGGCACTTGGATGTTCAACGGCGAATCTTCGGGCACGGTATGATCGGCTAATGGACTTACTACCATTGGCGCATGGTTAAGGCCCATTGCCCTTGCATGGATCGCTGTTGAGTCCCAAACCGTTCCGTCCGCAAAAACGATCTCTTCGACTTCGTGCGCCACATCAAAGAAGAATCGATCAATCACGAGTTGGTCGGAACCTTCCCCAATTCGTAACATCAAATTGTCATTGGGAGTCGCGACCAAGGTAATGTCGTCGGGCAGGATACCTGCATCAAGCCGAATGACATCGCGGTCGTCCGGCATGGGCATGTCTCCGCTCCAAAACAGATTTTCGTAGATCGTATCTGACCCATAGCCCTGTCCGAATATATAGACATCGCTGCCAGTGTCTCCTTGAAGGAGGTCATTGCCTGCCCCCCCGTCTAGGAAATCGTTTCCTTTGAATCCCGTCAATTCATCATCGCCGGCCAATCCAATCAACACATCGTCAAACACCGTTCCATCGAGCCGGCTTCCAAACCCTTGATCATCGGATTCAGTGCCAACTCGTGTCACACCCTGCGCATGCGCGACTAGATCAGCCGTTCCCCACACAGTGCCGTCGGCGAATTCAATTCGTTCAACCTGATAATAGGGGTTAAAGACAGTTTCGGAAGGATGAAAATCGATCCATCGAGTCAAAATAAAACTGTCCGCTCCGCCGTTGACCAAAAGTTCAAGGTCGAAAACATCCCCGAAGTTAAGCACGTACGGGTTTTGACATTGCTGAACCGTGATCTCCGAAGGAAGAATATCAATCAGCCTAAGCGTATCGATGTCTTGGCCGGGGAAATCATCGATGCTTGAGATCACATCGTGGCCATATCCATGACCGAAGATATAGGTATTGGCGCCCTTATCGTCAGCGAGAAAGTCGTTGCCGGCGCCTCCATCGAATGCATCATTACCGTCACCGGATGCGTTGGCCCCATTACCGACGATATAATCGTTGCCGTCTCCTCCGATGAGCGTGTCACTTCCGGCTCCCCCGAACAGCAGGTCGTTATCCCAGCCCCCATCTAAGAGATCATCGCCGATGTCGCCAACGAGTTCATCAGGGCCGCCACCTCCATAGGCCTGATTATTTCCGCCTCCGCCCCAAAAGGTATCGGCATATGGTCCGCCGAACATCATGTCGTTAAAGTCTGAGCCGTTGATGACAGAGCCTTGCGTTTCAGAAGCGAAGAACGTAAATCCACGTGCTGCAAGGTGTGCATAGCTCAACACCGTCCCATCAGCAAACTCGAAAGATCCAAGAGGATGAGCGACCGACAGATTTACCGGATTGAAGTCCACTATCTGAATCTGATCGTTCACTGCGCCGGTACGAACTGTAAGAAAACCGCCGCTGCGGATTTCGAGCGAAAGGTCATTCGGAGCAATTCCTGATCCGAAGATTAAGCGATTGCCTTCACCGATTTGATCGACAATGACGTCGCTGCCGTCCCCACTGTTGAATCGATAGGTATCCTCGCCCGCCGCTCCTAAGAGTTGGTCGTTGCCTCTTCCACCAACTAAGACATCGTCGCCATCTCCGGCGGTCAGAATATCGTCGCCGTCGCCGCCAAAGAGCTGATCGTTACCCGCATTGCTCGTCACATCGTCATTCCCACGGCCTGCCTGAACAATATCGTCACCGCTGCCGGTTCGGATGATGTCATTGCTGTTTGTTCCTGAAATCTGTCCACTCGGGAGTCCGACAAGCTCACCTAACGAGTAACCCACTCCGCCGATCACGATATCCTGTATCCCACCCGTTCCATTGACACCGGTATTCTTAAATCCGTTTACGAGAATCGAATCGCCGCCTGTGCCCACCTGAATCAAGAGCGTCTGTTGCGCCTCATTCGGGGTAAAGGTCAGCATATCCACGGTGATTCCAAGTGGAGGGCCTTCATAACCGGGCACTATTGGAGGCGAAACGAGATGAATCGTGTTCACATCGGCAAGACTGTCTTCCTCGAATATGACGTCTTGTCCATCGCCGATATCGAACACATAGGTGTCGCTGCCGGCGCCGCCGTCCAAAACATCATTGCCGGTTCCGCCGATTAACTGATCGGCGCCGTCATCACCCGAGAGCATATCGGCACCAGCATCGCCGAAGAGACGGTCACTGCCGCTATCGCCCACAAGAGTGTCATTCCCAGTGCCACCTTGGAGTTCATCGTCGTTTTCTCCTCCATCGAGAAGGTCGTCTCCGGCTTGACCGACCAATAAGTCGTTGCTGGCGCCCCCAAAGAGCTGGTCGTTGTCGTTTCCTCCGTCTATTTGATCAGCACCATCCTCGCCAAGAAGCACGTCGGCTCCATCATGTCCGGCAAGGATGTCATCCCCTGCACCTCCATATAAGTCGTCATCGCCTGCACCCCCTGACAATTGGTCATTGCCGGCACCACCGGCTAGGACATCGTCGCCTTCTTCTCCAAACAATTGATCGTTATCGGCGCCGCCATCCAAGAAGTCATGGCCTTCACCGCCGGCGAGCAGATCGTCCCCAGCTCCACCTTCGATCCAATCATGACCCGCGACAACGGTTCCCGCGACCCGGTCATCTCCAAACAGCTGATCATTCCCCACCCCACCCCACAAGACGTCATCCCCACCGTCTCCCTGCAGCAGGTCATTCCCATCTCCTCCATCCAGGAAATCGGCTCCCCCATTGAATACCGCAAACGAGACCGGGGCTCCGGAATCGGCGGGAACTTGATCGCCAAACAGCAAGTCGGACCCAGCACTTCCGAGCAAAACATCATCGCCAAGATTACCGAGAAGTAGATCGTCGCCGTCGCCGCCATCTAAATAATCGCTGCCGGGCGTGTTTGCGTCACGAAAGAGATAAGTGGCTCGAAGTCCGCTCGACGGATCACCAGCCACCGCCTCATTGCCTTCAACGAGATTGTCCCCCCACAGATGATCGTTTCCGGTGCCTCCAAAAAGTTGATCATCGCCGCCGCCACCCGCAACCACATCGTCATCGCCGCCCCCATCAACAATGTCCTCGCCCGCAACGATTCCAGTCGGAGCCACATAGTCGTCCCGGAAATCAGCTATCAACAGATCTCGACCTGGGCCTCCATACAATTGGTCATCTCCGACAAACCCATACAGACTGTCATTGCCCGCATCCCCGTATAACTGATCATTCCCGGATAGACTAAAGATGAGATCATTCCCCCCGTTGCCATGCGCCTCGTAGTTAAATGAGCCGAGGAGATCGCGGACATCGTCCGATTCTGTGCCAGTATATAGTTGACTGCTCAACCCGTTAGCATAATTGATAGCGGGCGTGTTGACCGCCGATATTGTGGCTTCTTGATGTTCTAAATGTGTAGCAACCGCCGTCCCATTCACGAGATCAACCAGCTGGGCGTTGAGTGAGAATGTCACAGTGGAGGCAAGATCCAGCGCGCGCAACGCAAACTGTGCTTCTCTATCTCCTTCCGGAATCACCAACGTCACCACGCCATTGACCGGTATCAGCTCCTGTCCAGCGCTGAGTAAGCTAATCGCATTGTTGCCCATTCCATTCAACTCGATCTGCATGGCCTGTCCGCCGGTACGTGCGGCGAACGGCAAATAAGCCGTGAATGTGCGCACTCCTTGTTCTTCGAGCGTGCTTATGGCTAACTGTGCGATGGCTGGATCGAATCCAGGCATGTCGAATGGATTCGGTCCGATCCCTGACTGCACGACAATCGTTTGCCCTGCATACCGAAAGGTCTCATGGGCCTTTTCCATCACTGTCGCCGCAGACGAAGATAAGCGTGCATCGCTCAACTCAGCGGCGTAAGCCTCATCAATCAACCGAATTTCAGTAAAGCTGCCGAGAGTCTGCCCTAAGTCAAAGGCGACGTTCTCAATCTTCTGCGTGAAATCCTGAACGGCATTTGCAAACCCGGAACCCATATCCGTAATGAAGGCATCGCGCTCTTGACCAAGCAAGAGCACGTCACTGGGAGCAAGATCTGGCGTGGAATTTAAGGCGTCAAAATATGCTACAGCCAAACCATTGGCTTGCACTTTATCGGCGGGATCAGATAACTGATCGCGCAGGTACGCTAACGCGTCATTTCGCCAAGCGCTACTGCTCATCTCTAGAAGCTGACGAGCAAACTCATCAGGATTAAGATCGTGGGCGAGAAATTCCTGTCGCAGAGGGTTTGAGTCAGAGTGGGCACCGGTTGCCGCAAGGACAAGTGCGGCTTTTTCAGAGAATTCCCCCGGGAGCATGGTGGTAGGTTCGTCCGGTCCGGAAGAAAGCCCTAAATAACTGTTCAACGTCGCTAAACCTGTCTGAATTGCTGCCAAGCCAAGTCCTAACGACTCAGCTAGCCCAGCTAAAATCAGTGAGGCTGCATAGATGGCGGTTGTTACGGGCTTCCCCGCAACAGAAACTGGCAGCGTAGTCGCTCTGTAAAATGAATACGTGCTTTGGGACATCTTGCCAGCTTCATATTGGTTAGTCAGATAGGCTTGGAATAACGTTTTCCACTCTTGTTGATTCCCGAAGGTCATGCCTGCCATGAGTCCGGCAAGTAAACGCGGATAAGAATCGGCTCGACCCACGTCTCGACCGTTAAAAATGTTCGCCAACAGGCTGGCGGTGTTCTGTAACGAAGCCATTGGCAGATACCACTCTTGAGGTGTTTGACTTTCAAACAGTGGCGTCGCGACCGTAAAAGCATCTGATGTATGTAGGCCTGCATAAAAGCCTGTTTCAATCCGGTGACCTTCGACTAGATCCAGCTTCACCAGCTCTCCCGTGGTAGAGCTTACGGTACGATAATCTAAGAGATACATTTGCCCACCCACATGACCAATTCCTGTGGAAGGATCACCACCCAATCGGCTCGCTATGTCGCCAGTGATTACGAAATGGGCACTTTGATTTGGACTCAACTCAGCGAGAATGGATGGATCGTATGCTAGGTTGGTCTTTAAGCCCAGGTATCCTCCCAAAGAATTAAAGGTAACTAAGCTAATCCGAGACATATCAAATGTCGCATTATTTTCGGCTGCAATTGCTTTCTGTTCGTTGACCCATTCATACGCCGCATACTGCGCTAAAGCTCCACCCAGGCTTTGACCAGTAAAAGTGATCCTTGTATCTGTTGGTAGATCGTTTAAATAACGAAATATCTGAGCCCTGCTCTCATTCCATTGATCCCAGCCAAGATGCTGTGTACTTGAAATCCAGTCTGTTGGACTGGAGATAAGTCCGCCATCGCAGCCACCAAAAGCGAGAATGACTTCGATCGGCTCACCCAACAATTGTCTTTCGTACGCAATTCCCTTAAAGCCCGTCTGGACGCCAGGAGGGTCTGTAAATTTCTCCACTTCGAAAAAGCCTGCTGGAGTATCAAACCTTGGAAGAATACTGGGATCTCCTTCGTCCAGCGGGACAAGCGGACTGTTTGGAGGAATAGGATTGATGGTCGTAAAATACGATGCATCACACGCGACTAGTGCAAGTTTGCTGAGGTCGCTGAGATCATCACTAACCCGCATGGCTGTCCTCCTGGCAAACGTTGAGCACTTTGACATTGATCCTATTTAGACGTTCGATTCCATAAACTGTGTCGTAGGGGTCGTGGATAAAAGCGACGCGGCAGCCGTCAGGAGAAATGGACACGCTGTCTAGCAGACCCGTTATGAGTTTCGTAACTCGGCCATTCCGAGCCAAATATCCACCAGCGTCTCCGGCTTTACCCGCACCATCTGTCTTGTGTGTGTAAATAAAAATTCCCTTTCGGGTAGCAAAGTATCCTCGCGACCCGCCACGCATAAATCGCATGTATGGGACAGTCTCGGTCGTCACCGACCCGTCGGGCGAAAGCCACCATACTGGAACTGCTTTGCCCTCCGGCCAAGGGCCGATCGGCTCCTCTTTCCCAGTCTGAGGATCAATGTAAGTGATAGGGTGGAGAAAATATGAACTCTTGAATGAGGCATAGCGCACATCGATGCGCCAAACTTCTCTTGTTCCGATCGGTAGTTCGATCCATTCTGACGAGCTTTTGGGATGAAATCTCAGTGGCTGATTCTGTACTGGGCTGGGGCCTTCAGATGGTGGCCAATCCAGAAATCCATGACCATCTATGAGCGGTAAAGTCTGATGGTTTATGATCATCCACTCTGGTTTTTCTCCATAATATCGACAGCTAAAACGATTGAACCATTCAGTGTTGGCTAGCGGAATAACTGTTTCTTGTCCTTCATTCCTTATTACTAGCAATGAATGTTTCTCATCAGTGGGTGATTTCCTCAAAAAGGTCATATAGTCTCCGTGGACACACAAACGCATAGCGCCTTCAAGGGATGGATCAATCACAGTTTGATTGGCATTGGCATCCCAGATGAAATAGCCAGCACCAATCCTTTGTGGCGTATTGTGAATATCGCCTGCTTTGATCTGAACCTCTCGATAGCCATAAAACCTGACGCGATGGTCGTCCAACCATACGAACTCAATCCCCCTTTCTGCATGCAGAGCTGTATCCTGCACGGCGTACGATGACTTCCCCTCTACACAGCCAGCCCACAGTAGGCAGATCAGTGCGACAAGCGGACCCAGAACAAAGGCAAAATTTGGGCTCATCTGTGATGTGCGTTCATAATCGTTAATTCTTTTGTTTCGCTTTCTGCGACTCATGCACACTCACTAAGGCGTGTTGGATCTGCTGATGTAACCGAGCCAAAACGTCGATGCCCATGGCAACACGGGTCACCAATTGGCCCTCGATGCCTTTGGGTGCTGATTGACCATCCTTCGAGGTTTTCGCAATCGCGCCAAGTAGTGAAGGCTCGATAAAGCCAAAGTCGAGATAGGCAATCCCCTGCGCAGCAGCAACGTTGGTGTAATTCGCCGCACGTGAATGTGCCGACGACTCGCCGGCTTTCAAACGCACATTAAGCGCGAGGACCTTGTCCTTGGTCTCAGACATTTACGGACTCCTTTGTTCGAGGAACTAATTGCTTGGGAGCGAGTGGAGGGGTAACGAAAAATGGAAATACCACCATTTTACGCATTCCTAACTGTTGCAGGGAGGCGAATGTAGCGAATGAGTTGCTAATCTGTCAACGATTATTTTAAGCCATCTCCATTGATAGCAAAGTTAATTCTAGGTATATCTACCCATCTATTTCACCTATTAGCAGCTCTAGCATACAGTGGCAGGCCGCCCCTCATTTTGTTGTCGACGCAGGCACCACCGCCCTTGCATAGATCGCGAATTCGTTTTCTTTTCCATCCGGATTGCGGACCACCGATGACGGCGCTTCCATCGTGCCTTCCACGATGACCCGTGACCCCTCGTTGACAAAAGTCGACTGCTCTTTTCCGACCTGACACAGCTGCCGAAAAGACACCTCGATCGTCCCGGTCTCGTCGGTGACTTTGAAGCTGGCACCGCAGATCGAGGTCACTTCATATTTGGAATAAGGCCGGACTTCTTTGACGACGCCATCGACTTTGAGCAGTTTGCGATGAAAGGCGCTCGGATTGACCAGCAGCATGCCGATTGGCGTAATCGGCTCTTCGGCCCCCACCGTCAGAGCAGTTCCGGCTGCGACCAAGATCAGTACCGCGGCCAGGCAATACCGGAATAGACACGGAGCCATCCTTCCCTCCTTTTACATGGAGACATACTCAATACCACCATTGTATGTGTTCCTAACTTTACAATGGCGCGCGACTGTACTTAATGATTCTCCTCCTGTCAATGACTTTCTTTCCATGGGGGAGCCCAGGACCGAAGTCTACTGCGACCCAGGCGATAGAGCGGCGGCAGGAAAGAATTCTTCGGCATGCCAGAGCGGTGAAACCTCGTCTTGTGAGGAGAATGATTACACGAAAAGCGACGGGCGAACCGGATGATGGTCGAACTCCTGATTTACAGCCGCGATACGACGAGCCTCTTAGCCCAGGGTTTCACCTAGGTAGGCCGACATACTAACTCATGATCTGACTGAGCCTAAGTACTCTCACCCCTCTTCCGTGGCATTGCTTGGCTCTGCTACCCAGTAGATGATAAGAACGCCTTTAACCGATTACGGTGTTCTTTGCCATGGAGCCCAATATGACGAGCACGTATGTCAGAGTGATCCTGTTTACGGTGCTCTGGGTCAGTCTTTCGTTGCCCTTGCTAATCTGGAACGAATTTGCTCGTACAGAACCCGCACCCGTAGTGAAAGAGAGGCCGCCCGACAAGTTCCGGCCAGGGCAGCGCATGGATGGTGCCGCCTTAGAAAACGAAGATCTTCACCATTCGATGCTGGCCGGGGTACGTCTAAAAAAGGCCAAGCTCAAGGGGGCAAATCTTGAGATGGCCATGCTTGCCGGTGCGGACTTGCGTGAGGCAGATCTCGAGTATGCCAATCTGTCGCAAGCGATGCTGTTGGGGGCAAACCTCAGCAGAGCCAAGTTGCTTAACACAAAATTTGACGGGGCCAATCTCTTGGGGGCTCTCCTGGAAGGTGCGCGGATTGAGGGGGCCAGTTTTAAAAATACCTTCCTGACGCAAGACCAGCTCGATGAAGCGTGCGGCAAACCTCGAGCGCTGCCTGAGGGACTAAGAGCGCCGAAGCCCTGTTAGCGGGGCGTCAGCCGAGTTCTGCCTCACACCCCTATTGCTTCATCCCTTCTTCAAGCACCTAGATTTCGCCTCTCGACAAAAAGACAAAGGGCCAGCCCCTCTCGGAGGCTGGCCCTTTGTGGGTGCGATCGATTTTGCGACAGCCGACTTAGACCTGGAGCCCTTTCCGTCTCCAAATCCCCACTCCGGCTAAGGCACCCCCGAGCAGCATCAACGATGTCGCCTCGGGGGCACTTACCGATGTGAAGCCCGCCTGCTTGCCGTCCTAATGGACGTACAACTGCCTTGATACTCCATTGGTTCTCGGCAAGAAGCGTCCACGCGTTAATGGGTAGAGACTAACCAACTCGCCGTCGATATTAACGGCGAGTGGTAGTCTCAAATAGGGGGTGTAAGTACAACGCTTAGGCCGTGAGGTTTTGTTGACCGGCCTTAGAGCGAAAGCGATGTGCACCACCAAGGAGTACCAGGCCTGCGCCAAGCAAGAGCGAGGTGGCAGGTTCGGGCACTGAACCCTGCGCCGATGTCAACCCTCGTGAATCTCGTGGAAGGTCACTTCCAACCGCATATAGGGCCTTAAGCGACCACTGATTCGGGTCACCGAATAGCGTGCCACTCGCCAGTGTTACACCATACTTGAATTCATAAGGTGTGCCATTCGGAACTGCAAGTCCAGCGCTTGACTGGCTACAGATAAACCCTCCACCACCGCCAGAACATCCGCCGGCCGCTAATCCGCCAAGAATAAGCGGATCACTGAAGCCAGCTGGCTGCGAAATTATAGAGGTGCTCAGGATGTTAGTCGTCTGGTCGGTTATCTTGAATGAAATGCCATACAATCCCGTCCCTGCTCCAGTGTATCCGCTCGTATCGACCGTATAGGTGACTGTATGGTTATCACCCACGCTTTGAACATCAAGTGTGTATACGGAACCGAAGCAAGTGGACCCACCACAACCAGTCGCATCGCTATACGTAATAGATAGCGCATGCGCCGTTGTCCCAGCTCCAAATATTAGAGCAGCACCAAACAGTGCAGACAGCAACGTCGGCACTTTCTTTCTTGTTCTCATATCCTGATTCCTCCTTGTTACAAATCGATTCAACTACATTGTCCAATCAACTACAGCGACACCCTAATTGCTTTTGATTTTTCACCTCCTTCATCGGTTGATTACGCATCAAGCCCATCTTGATGTGTGACCCACAATAGTGGGGAGGCAGGCATCAAAAATATTCTGCACAAGTACTGCGGCAAAGCCACCCCTGCGGCCGTGTTGCCGCACAGGCCAAATACGTGCGAGTTGGCCCTACGTCGGACAGGCGGGAGCGGGTATCACCAATCTCGACCCAACGGTCGTTTGACCTCATTCCAACCCTCCGCTAAGATGCGTCCCCGGCCATGACCACCTATCGCGAAGCCGGCGTGAACATCGACGCCGGAGATGAGTTCGTCGACCGCATCAAGCCG
>DATIAT010000066.1:0-3381 GCA_035457905.1 Nitrospiraceae bacterium | reverse complement strand
CGGACACCGTATCGTGATAGAGTCGGCTCGCGTCGAACGATGGGCCAGGCTGATCGAATTGCCGCCATCGTAGGAGAAGATGTACGGACTCACCTCGCTTCAACGTGAGCCTCGTGCGCAATCCGGTCAGCGGCAGGGCAGAAGACAGGTACAGCATCAGATCCGGCTGTAAAACGCACCGGATGCGCACACTGCCGTTTCGAGGCGTGACTTCGCACTCTCCTCGCGGTTCGATGTCGATCTGCACGGTCACGGTGCCGTCCACAACCGTAAGAGTTCGGACGAGCTCCCGCCGCGTCGCCGGGACGTCCTCGGAAAGATCCGCTCCAGCCATCAACGGACAGAAATCGGTAAGACGCACCGTTCCCTGGGCATTTTTCATCTCGGTCACCAAGACCGCCGTATCGGCCTCGTAGTATTGGCGTGACTCCTCTACTCGATCGGGAGCCACCTTGAAATGACCGCCCCGAGCGGCATCCAGCAGGCCGCAGAAAATCGCCGGCGAATCGAATCGTGGCAGACAAAGCCATGCAATCCGCCCATCACGGCCGACCAAGGCTGCCGTTGCACCATCTCCGATCAGACCATGGTCTTCGATCGGCAGATAGCCGTCGAGGCGATGAAGTGGCTTCATAACGGCTTCTCTCATGCCTCACCTCCATATCCTGAGTCGGGTCACACTGTCATCTCGAGTCATTTCACGACGAGAACCGAGCATCCCGCATGGCGCGCCACCTTGCTGGATACACTACCCAAGGCGTAGCGCTCAAACCCGCTGAGGCCGCGGGAACCGACGACAACAAGATCTGTGTGATATTGGTTGGCGAGCGCAAGAATTTGCACGGCGGGCGATCCCTCGATGATCACCTGCTTCACGGGGTGTCCCCGCATGCTGAAAAGCTTTCCTATCCGATTCAGATCCGCTCGAACCCGCCGCCTGCGGGCATCTTTTGCACGTTGGATGGCAAGGGGGATATCCAGGCTCGAGCGGCTCATGCGATCGAGCACGGAGTCAGGCGGCTCCTCCACATGTACCAGAATGATCAGACATGCAGGAGGAAGCTGAAGGGCCAGTACAAACTTTGCCGCCTTCTGAGCATCCGCTGATCCGTCAATCCCGATCAGGATCGCTCGGCGCTTCGATATTTTGGGGGCCGCTCGAACGATAACAATTGAGGTCGGCGACTGATGGAGTATGGCTTCGCTGACGCTCCCGAGCAGGAATCGTTTGGCACGGAACGTGGTACGAGGGGCCACAATCGTCGTCTCGATTCCGTGATCGCATATGAACTGCACTAATGTGGTTTTTGCGTGACCTTCCAAGACGACCCCGCGCGCCGTGGACCCTCGAAAGACGAGAGCCGCCGCCAGCCGATCCACGAGATGCCGGCCCTTCGCCATGGACCGTTGTTTCCAGTCAGTGAAGATGGTTTGGGCGAGATCGCGTAATACGCCGGGGGGCTCGATGACATGCACCACATAGAGAGAACGTTTCTTACGAGGCAGCCATGCGTTGACGAATGTGGTGGCTCGTTCACCGTTCCGTGAGTCAGCGGCCGCTACTAAGAGCTTCATCTCGTCTTAATGAGACCGTGGGTAGCCAAGTGATTCCTCAATGATGCAGTTACGAGCATCGAACGTCGACATACACGTCTCTCATCCCGTAGATCATGCCACGAATTATTGCGGAGCTCTATTTGATGGGCGGACAATTCCGCTTCGAAGCAGGGTGGCGGTAGTCTGCGCGCAGAGTGTAGCTCTTGGCAACTGGAAAATTATCGCGAGACCTTTTTGGGCGACGTCTCACATCAGGAAGCCAATCCGCCGCGATGCAGAAAAAACAAAAGAACTACAAAAGAGGCGTACTGGACTATAGACTGACCTCAAGTGAAGCCTGCCACTTTTTAGGAGGCACTAATGAGGAAAAGGCGCATCGTCATTAAACAGCGGTCCCATTCGACTGTCCGTGAGTGGGAGCGGGGGTGGCAACTTGCAATGACAAGAATAGATGGCGTCCCCACTCTGGTGAAAGAGCAGCCCATGTTTCAGGACTGCCTAGCCGTCCTGGACGGAGCCTTCGCCGATGGAGACAGGTTGAGATTTGAGCTAGGCCTTAATGTCCTCATCACTGTCTGCGCTGAAGCCGTTGAGAACGGTGACTGCGAGCAGTGGTGGAATTAGATAGATGGTTCACGATGCGCTATATCGATGATGACAAGTGGGTCTCACCTTTGCCGTTTCAATTAACGCCCTTCCATCTGCCAGCCCCATCACGTATCGCTCACAAAGGACAGGTCGTCCCTCGTACTCATACGTACAATCTCGATGAAGCAGGGCGTCAATAAGACCCTGTTCTTCAGCCCACCACTCTTCCATCTCCTCCGTGGTCAGCGCATTCATGGCCTGCCGGTGACACCACCCGATGCGGGCGATGAGACAGGCGTCCACGCGCGTCGTTGACGTTGTAGAGAAGCTCGACCCGTACGGACGGCTAAAGCCCGTCGTTTCGTGAAGGTTCAACGCTGGCTGGATGGTATTCATGTTCACCTCACATAGACTCCCTCGGGAGATCATGAGTTAACCGCCCCTCGTTGGTGGACCAAACGGATTTGGCAGCACGTGGTTTGTACGAAGCTAGCGTGGCGGGTCAGTTTGCGAAGGACTGGCGGTATACCGATGAAGTTCTTTAGCCGGCATGCGGGATCGTAAAAGCAAACTCTACGCCAGCCTGTACGGCATACGACAAGTCCTAGATTTCACCGGAGTACGTCGGTTTTTCCACTGCGTTGCCATCATTCGTGTACATTTGTGTTTTCTTTCACCCCGGCAGGTGTATTCGTCGACTACTAGGCAGGTCCCTAGTCCCGTGATAGCAGGGCGAAGCATTCCGGGGTCTATTGCTTAGCGCGGGGGACACCGCCTAAACCACTCTTTAGGGCGGCGCTGTTTGCCGGCGTCAACCACCGCGCTTAATCCGCTAGACTGACAGCCGCTCTTGCGCGAGCGTGGGCTCCGCCTAAGTCGAGGTAGCGTCGAAACGCTTCGATTGCTTTTGAGTTATCGTTGAGCTGGTCTTCATTTAGTGTGCCCAAGGAAAAATACACGTCCGGATTTTTTGTGTTCAGTTTTGCTGCCTGGACATATGCGTGTTCCGCCTCTTCATAGTGGCCCATTTTTTCATGCACCTGCCCCAGGGTATAGAAGGCGTCGGCGTCGTCAGGCGCGTGCTTGACCGCTTGCTGTCCCGCAACGAGCGCCTCGTCGAGTTGAGGAAGGACTTCAAGTCTGAGATAGCTTTTTAACAGGTAGGCCTCGGCGAACGTAGGATCGTACTCAATGGCACGGTTCAGTCGTGCCAGCGCCTCGTCGGCGTACTTCCCT
>DATIAT010000065.1:0-3644 GCA_035457905.1 Nitrospiraceae bacterium | reverse complement strand
GAATCGTTGCTCAGGCACCTCCATCTCTTTCCCGGAGCGACGATTTTGGATGTGGCGTCAGGACATGGAATTCCCGCCTTCTATCTTGCCGAGCAGGTCGGTCCTTCCGGACAGGTGCTGGCTATCGATGTCAATGCGCGTCAGGTGGAGAGTGCGAGGATGATTCAAGGGCAGCAGCTCCCATGGTTACGGTTCGAGTGTCTTGATGTGCGCGCGCTACCGCCCGACCTGCCCAGTTTCGACCGAATCACTGGGAACCTGTCGGTTATGTTCTTCCGTCCCGATCGCTTCGCCACGCTACAGGGTTTGTCGGCACACCTGAAACCCGGCGGGCAAATCGTACTGACGTTTCCATCGCTCGGCACGTTCGATTCTCTGTGGCGGCGAGTTGATCAGGAAATGGCGGTACGGCAATTACGTGCCGAACGACGCCGGCTTGAAACCTATATCGCTGAACGACCGTCTGCTGAGGAAGGTCGTGGGTGGCTGCACAAGCTCGGCTTCGAACGCGTCCTCATCAACGAATATCCTTTGGAAGTCGCCGCTGCTCACGGACGCGCGTTTTTGCACGATCCGTTGTTGCGCGGCGGGTTTCTCGACGACGTGTATGAGTGTTTTGAGGACCCCGCGCTTGCCGATGAGGTCATGATGGCCGTGTCGGAGGATGTCCCGAGCTTCGTGCCTCTGGTCGCTCAACGCTGTGTTCTGTCCGGATGGAAAGCCAACTCCCTCACCGATTCGAATGTTCGCTAGCTGTTTCGTCAGATAAGCTTCTCGCGCCGCTTTCTAATTGGTTCAACCGCTCGCTGATCTCACCTTGAGCGATCGGTTGTTCCATCTGTCCAGACCGCACGCGCTCTTCGACTTCCTGTGCCCGATTAGACGGCATTGGTGCCTGCTTCGTCTTGCCGGCCGGTGCCGTCCCTCGCATCGTCCCATCGCGGTTCGCTGTTCCTGGAGTCGCCGGCTTCGTTGCCTCATGAGTCTCAGTAGAAGCCGATGCCTGTGCACCCGATCCTGAGGCCGCAGTGGCTGGGATCTGTGTCGGTACGCCGATGCCGACGAGGCTCAATGTAATGATGTATGGGCACGCCGTTGTCGCATTCATGACATGCCTCCACCTTTGTCCTCAAAAACACAAACCTCCCGCCGGCTAGGCGTCTGTAGGAGCCGTAAGCTGGTCCGGTTGATTCCGGGCAATCCGAATCGCTCTGTTGCACTTACGCTACTCCTCGTTCGGGGGAGGGGTCAATCATCGACTGTTACCGCCTAAGCACCGGCGATCATGCATCCATTCGGCCACTTCCGAATGGTATGAGGCGAGGGCGAACGGAAGCTTTTACATGATCAGCTCGGCAAGACCGTAAATTGTAGATTTTGTGCCGCCGTCGTCTAGCTCACCGCGAAGAATACCCATCGAAAATCCGCCTATGATCCAGTTGGCAATGTCCTTGCGATCGAAGACTGAGAGCAAGAGTGTGAGCGGTCCCTTGGAGCCGATCCAAGTGATGCGCCAGGCCGCCGGATAGCGGTAAAAACCCAGGGCCAGATCATACTCTAATACCTCGACCTTCAGATTCTTCATCGTTTCTGTCTTCTCGTCGATAGCAATGAAACCCAGAAGCTTGCCAACGAGTGGGGCGATGCGCTCGCTCAGTTGACTGTGCACATAGATGTCGTTGGAATGATCGGCAAGGAGATAGAGCCCTTGGAATTCCTTCCACATGCCCCAGTAAGTTCGGGTGAGGCGGTTGAACTCCGGCATCATGAGATATTCATAGATCACGCGTCCTGGAATCGTCCGTCCGTTCCACACCAGAACAGCCCGAGCCGACCCCATCCAGGTCGTGGCGCCGTTGTGCCGGTTGGTCGTGCGTTCGGGAATCGGATCGATCCGAAGCGTGAGGTGATTCACGTCGCTCGTGATGGTTAGACCGGTTCGCGGTGTACCCTGAAACCGGAAGAAGGAAGAATCGGGAATCGTGCGGAGTTCACGTTTCAGATTCTGGAAAAGGCCGTTGCCCGCCAGTTTCACCCAGCCGTGTCGTTCGTCGTGCAACACCAGAAAGTGCTCCGCTTGATAGGCGTCGCCGTCTCGGCCTCGATTGTTGTCGAGCGCAAAGGCAACATGCCCCTGATCGTCCTCTCCGACGAACGAAAAATAATCGGAAACGTAGATGAGGCTGGAGGCCGGGAGATCCTCCACCGCAGCATCAAGACGTTCGGAGGCCGCGGGATGAAATGGAACTGAGTAGACGAGATGAAACCAGACGATGATGGAGAAGCCTAGAATCCAGCGGTGAAACATGCGGCAGCGTAGCATGGCTTTCGCTCCCGTCCTTACGCTACCGAGGCCAATACATGATGAGGGTCACTCCCGAAAGGCAGAGAAGGCCACCGATGAGATCGAAACGGTCTGGCGTGATGCGGTCCACCTGCCATCCCCATATTATGGAGAGTACGATGAACCAGCCGCCGTATGCAGCATAAGCGCGACCGAAGTGGGCGGGTTGGTACGTTGGCACAATGCCATACAAGAACAGCATGGCTGCGCCGAGAAGCCCAATGCTCCAATGACGCTGGTCACGCCACCATTGCCAAACCAGATAGCCGCCTCCGATCTCAAACAGACCCGCAATGAGAAACAAGGTGACAGATTGCGCGATGTGCATAGGCCTCTCCATCCAACAGACGGCTCTCCCTGAGCTGACGCAACACGGACGAGTCAATCACGCAATGCCCATCGGACTGCGTCCATCGATAGTACCTTATGGCGAGACATGGCAGGTTGCAATCGCGGCGGCGCTGGGATGAGAACCGACGCTGAGGAGGCGTGTGTCCCCGTGCCTCTCAGGAAAGGGCTGCTTGTTTGATCCTAAAAACCCCGATTCCCCTCGTAATTGTGACCAGGCCGTGGCGCTGCAGACGAGACACTTCAAGATAGAGATCGTTCCAAGTGAACTCCGGGTAGCGTCTCACCAGGGCGTCGAAGTCACAATCAGGGGAAGTTCGGAGAAATTCGAAGATGCGTTCAGTGATGGGTTTTGGTGGAGTCATCAAGCTTCCTTCCTTTTGGCAATGGCCAGGATAAGTGAATGGTCGTGGCCGATGATTATACAGGAAGTGTTAACAAAAAGCCGCGGTGCGCCGCGATATTAGTTTCTTACACCTTTTTCTTGTTCCAGACTGGCTCGGTTTGGCTACAAAAGGGGCGATGGAGGGGAGTGGCCGATATAGATTCCGCGCTTATCCGCGGAAATAACTACTCTGCATGTGATCGTCGAGGATATGGGCTAACCGCTCTCGGTCTTCGGGACTTATCGAAAGAATCTTCGCGCCAAAATGAGGGGCGCGCACGTTGATCACCTGTATTTCGCAGTTTAGTAGTCGGCCGCCATCGAGTTCAATTGACAGTTGGAGCGGATCGCCGTTCTTAACGAACAAGCGGCTTTGGATCCTTACTCCGTTCTCGCTGACATTCATCACTTGGCAGGGCGCTGAAAGAGTTCCACGATGCAACCGGCCTGGCTTGCCCACATCGACCCGCGATGATTTCCGTTTGAAACCCATCGACTGCCTCCTGTCACTGGAACGATAGCAGCTAGCTGTTCGAGGACAAAGCAGATTCACAATGTTGCCAATCG
>DATIAT010000064.1:0-13303 GCA_035457905.1 Nitrospiraceae bacterium | reverse complement strand
GCCGTACCGGCACGCTTCAACTTGGGTTTTTGACGATCCACGGGTGGGACTCTCTCAAGAGCCGTTTGTGTCCGGCAGTCCCGAGATGATTGACACCCTGGTCGCAAATATCCCCAACGCGGAAAAGGGGTTTCGGCTTTTGTTTGCCTCAGCGCCGTTCCCTGGCTATCAGGTCACGCTGGAGAAGGTCCGGGAAGAATATGAAGGCGTGTGGTACCGGTGGGACGACCACGGGGAAGGCTGGCTCTGTCCGGCACTGTTTCTGTATTTTCCAGAAGCGCCGACTCGTCTCTACGCCAAAGCGGAGGCCCTGTAGTATACCTGCCGTTTTCTCTTAATCAGCGGGCCGTCGGTTCGACCCCTGCACGGCCCACCACTTTCCGCAGGTTTCCAAGTCATCCCCCAGTGTCTCCTCAGGGCGAGAACCGTCTGAGAACTGTGTGAGCATTACTAATGTGCTCACGCCAGAAGTGTCATGCCCCACTTAAATTGTGGGCAGGTGGCTAAGTCAGGTGGTCGCAAGGAAACTCTCTGAGTTTATTCGCTACCCATCGCCGCAGAAGACAACCGAGGGTCTCTCACAAAAGTCAGGAACGAGTGTGTCTTGGTGTTCTTTGAAAAAAGGGGAATCGAAGAGGAGGCCTCATTTTCTCTGGCTATCCAATATATGGGAGCTTAGACTTGACAACTCTACCAGATATAGTATATAGGGGCGATGATCGGGCCACCCTCGGATGTTCCGGACTGTTCCGATTGTTCAATTAGGAGGAGGTCGGACATGCGTATCATTGCGGTAACCAATCAAAAAGGTGGATGCGGCAAGACCACAACCGCAGTCAACCTCTCAGCAGTTCTTGCAGCACAAGGACGCCGCGTCCTCCTCATCGATCTCGATCCTCAGGCGCACGCGACGATCGCCTTGGGATTTTCCCCCGCCGATTGTCCGGCAACCACGTACGAGGTCCTGGGCGGGACGCTCCCGATTCATGAGGCAATTCGGCAGAACCACTTCCCCGGACTCGACGTACTCCCCTCCTCGGTCCCCCTCGCGGCGGCGGAGCAGTTCTTGAGCGGGCTTCCAGGGAGAGAGCGGCGGCTGCTGGAATCATTGCAAAGAATCCCAAAACGATATGATTATGTCGTAGTCGATTCTCCCCCGAGCCTGGGTCTCCTCACCTTCAACGCGCTGCGGGCGGCCGACGAGGCGATCGTTCCGCTCGATCCGTCGTTCCTTTCTATTCATGGATTGGGGCGCCTGATGGAAATGGTCGAGCTCCTCCGCCGCGAAGGGCGGCATGCGCTGTCGCTGAAGGCGCTTCTGGTTATGTTCGACTTTCGGACGCGGTTTGCCCACGAGGTCCTGAGGCGTCTTGAGTCGGAGCTGACAGCGCGCTATCAGACGAGCATCCGGCCGACGGTCCGGCTTCGCGAAGCGGCGGCCTGCGGAAAGCCAATCATATCGCACGCGCCGAACTCCATCGGCGCAGAGGACTTCGAGCATCTGGCCCGTGAGGTGATGGCCGAAGAGCCGTCGGCGATTAGGGAATCTCCCATGGGGAAGGAACCGTTGCAAACGGCCGAAGGAGTGTTTTTCTGGAGACCTCGGAGCGACGGGAAGGAGGTCACCCTTGCGGGGGACTTCAACGAGTGGGTTCCCGATCGGAAAATCTGCTCGATCCCCGACGCGCAGCGAACGATAAAATTCATCCAGCTTCCCCCCGGGCGGTATCGCTATCGGTGGGTGATTGACGGAGTCTGGATGGAGGACTCCAACAATCCAAACCGAGTCGAGTCCGCCGTCGAGGGCTTCGATTCGATGTGTGAGGTCGAGGAGCAGCCGCAGGTGGCACATGTCGTCTGAGAACGGGGGGAAAGGAGTGCAGCTGATCGGCTCGTATTTCCTCTCCGTGATTCCCCCACCGAGGATTGGCCTACTGCGCTTGGGTCCGAGTTTGCATCGGGCAGGCATGGCCATCGCCGCCAGCCTGGAGCGTGAGGGGAAACGGATTCTGCTTTTCAGCAGCGACTACCAGCGAGATGGAGCGGAGGTCATCGCGGTCCGACCGGAAGGGTTTCGTGAAGGACCTCTGGCCGAATGGAAGACATGCAGTGAGCAGCTGAGCCGCGAAGAGCGCGCATCGGACCTCCTCCTGTTTCTCCTGCACCCCGACATCCCGTCGCTGCCTCGGCTGCTCCCCTTGCTCAATCTTCTCGTCCTCCTCCTCCCTGGAGAAAGGGGAGAGGCAATTGGAGCCTATCGATCAGCCAAACGGGTTCTGATCCAGCGACGGGATCTCCCCGTCGGGCTTTTCGCGGCTGGGGAGGGCGAGGCGGCGGTCGCTGTTCTGGATCGTTTCCGCTTAGGACTGTGCGTCTTTCTCAGGCTGCGCCCCCTGAATTTCGGAACCACGGCTCCAACGTGCGCCAAGGGGATCGTAGGGCTAAAGTTGGATTCTCCGGCGGAACCGTACTTCCATGGAACTGCTTAAAGCGGGTTCACTCAGTCCTATACTTGTGTTGGACCTTCTGCTTCGGGGAGAGGCGGCGATCCCAGGTGTACACCTTATCGGTGAACGAGTCGGGAGCCGCGGGGTGGTCGTCGGCTTCGACGCGGATACGGTCTACACGATCCGGGTGGGGGCAACGCCATCAGAGGTCCTGCTGGCTGCTCTGCAGGATCTGGCGTGGTTGAAAGAAGAGGAGTCGCTGGTCCGGGCAATCTTCCCCCAGACAGCGCGCCCCTTGACCGGAGTCATCCTTGCCGCCGACCTTTTTCCGTCAGGGTTTTCCTCCTTGCTCCAGGTGTTTTCCTTTCCGTGTCGTTTCTTCCGATGGATCGCCTTGGGTGACCTCGCATGCCCAGCTCTTGTTTTTGAGCCCTATCCCCCGCCGATTTCAGGGAGCGGAACCGCCGTGGAGAGGACCACAGAGGAAGAGGAGCGCTTTTTCTCGTCCTGGTAGGTCTCCGGGGCAGAGTTCAACGCTCCTTGCACCTCAGTTCTGATCCAACGAAAGTTCCTCCCTCCGTGGATAAGAAACCGGTGTCAGGAACAGTTTCGACTCGTCTGCGGGCATTAGGTGATGCAAGATCATGCACCTTGACGATGTGACGGTGTCGTCCGAAAGTTTCCCCACGTTTCACGAATAACGATTCACGATTAACAGTTCTCCGAGCCTCGCCAGCCGGTTAATCAGCACGTTCAATTTTCGTCGGTTAAGCCGAACAGAGAAAGATGTCAGTACCGTTTCGAGTCGGACGCACGGGGGAGGGACGAGTTGTTCTGAGTTTCTACTGTTCGCTTATGCGGGAATGTCGACGTATTCGACGTGGCTGTTGGGAGGCGGGATGGGAAGGCCATCCGCCTTGAGGCCCTCCAGATGAAACTCAATGGCTTCACGGATCAGGGATTCTGTTTCTGCAACAGTGGCACCGGTCACAACACATCCGGGCAGATCCGGAACGTATGCTGCGTAGTTTGATGGGGCCTTCTCGATCACCACTGCGTACCGCATATCAGGTCGCTCTTTTTCCCAGCCCTCCTGCTGAAAGATCCTATTCAGCGCCAACTTTCACGATGTCAGCATAACCTAGTCAGTGGAGGATTCCAAATCCTCTCCACTGATTGATAAAAAGGAAGTGTTTCCATTGCCATCTCGCCTCGTTCGAGCGCAGTGTTGATTAGCCAAGCTGACTTTGGAAGCCGCTGGCTTGGAAAGCGCCGCCTTGGCCTTGTTGCATTCCTCAGGGTTTGCGCCTAGGCTATAGCTGCTGTATTTCATCTCGTCGTTGCGAGGCTGAGGAGGTAGGTTCAGCGCTACGCTTGTTCTACCGGATGATACCCGCTATGCGGGCGGGTAGAGGAGGATGCCATGGCAGATCTTATACGAACTACGCAGTATTTCAAGGTGACCATTCCCGATAAGTCGGGGACGTTAGCTCACATGCTGGCTCCACTCCACGAAGCAGGAGTCAATCTGTTAGCGGTGCACGCGTTTCCTCGGAACCGCCGCACTCAGGTGGATGTGGTGCCGGAAGATCCTACTTCATTCAAGAATGTGGCGAAGCAGCTGAAGTTGAAGGTGCAGGGTCCAAAAGCGTGTTTCTTGGTGGAGGGCGATGATCGTCCAGGAGCGCTGGTGGATCTGACCTCCCGACTTGGTTCGGCCAAGATCAGCATAACTGCAGTGACCGGCGTAGCTGCCGGCCAGGGACGCTTCGGCGCCATTCTGTGGGTGAAGGCGAAGGATGTAAAAAAAGCAGCTAAACTTCTGGGCACTGGATAGACAGGTGCCGTGTCAGAAAGCTTTCGGCACATCCGTGCGACGTAGCTTCCTGTGTTAGCCTGGACTTATCCTCATTTCTGTTGAGCTTCACCCTTTTGATAGAGTATCGTTTCGACGAGGATTCCGAGATCTCCCATGTCGGAAGAATCGACCACACTCGTTCGAGACGAGCTGGCTCGGCAACGGACCATGCTGGCGAACGAACGTACCCTACTCGCGTACATCCGGACCGCCCTGGGGTTTGTCATCGTCGGCATTCCTGCCATTTGGTGGCTGGAGCAGCCCGGCATTCAAGCACTCGGTGTGGTGTCTTTGGTGACGGGTGTCGTGTTCTTAGGGGTCGGAGTTAGACGATTCTTTACGATCAAGGCCGGGATCGACCACAAAGTGGAATAGGTTTTGTAGGAAGCGTACATCCACCTCTTCCGACAATGATGCATGCAGTTCCTGCCGTGTGATTGACACCTTCCTCAGTTCCGTTTGTCTTGTGACGAATTCGATTGAATAGCATTTTGAAACGAGACCACAATGGTCACGACGGGAGGCTCGTGCTCATGAACGACCATGCGCGCATGTTTTTAGCGACACGCGTTCAGGCTCCAGGTGCCAAAAGTTTTTTCAGGATTGCCGACGGGGCGTTGTGTGTGCTCGTTGGCCTACTCTGTTCCGGTTGCCTCGCCCTTGCGGTCGGCGCAGCGGGCGGAGCAGCCGGCGCAGTCTATGTGATGGGCAAACTGAAGGACGAGGTCGATTACCCGGTGCCTGTTGTGCATGAAGCCGCAGTGGCCGCTATGCAGGATTTGGAATTGAAGGTGGCGGAGGACAAGGTTGATAAGCTGTCCGCCCATATGGAATCAGCCTTTTCTGATGGGACTCATATCTGGATCGATATTGACTCGGTTTCGGATTCCAGATCTCAGGTGATCATTCGCGTCGGCGTGATGGGCGACGAAGTCCGTTCGAGAAGGATCTATGACACAATCAAGCGGAACCTACCACGCTCTCAGGCACTTTTCGATAGCCGCCGACTCTCAGCCGATAGAGGTTTTGGGTATATCCATGCAACTTCTTGATGCGCTTTCCGTCCTGAATGGGGTTGTTCGCGAGGCGGGGGGTCGGCGAGAATTTGATTGGCGATCTTGCCGGAGAAGCCCTCGGGGTCACGCTGGGCTTTCTCCGAGAGGAAAACCTGGAAGGTCACACGGCTTCGGACGTTTTTTTATTCCGCTTGGTCTTGTAGTCGGATAGCTACATTGTCAGGCCTACTCGGATGTCTTTGAGGCCCTCTTCGATCTTCTTCCGCAATTTTGGACTGTAGGTTAGGAGCGCGTCCGAGATATCATCTTCTGTCACGGGGACAAGCATCGCGGTCGGCCGCCCGCGCGGGTGACGAGAGCCGCGTTTTCTCGCTCGACGGTCCTCAGCATCTCAGACGTCTTGGGCTTCAGTTCGCGAACGTTAGTGAATTTCACGGGGTCATCGAGTGTAGTTGCAAGTGTGACCACACCGTAATGTTTCCTCGAAGTGGAGCCCCACGGCTTCATCCACCCTCCGCAGTGGACTACTGCGGAGGACGGGCAGCCATGGCTTCCTGCGTAGGTGGGTGAAGTCACGGTGAAAGAAACGCCGTTGATGGTGTTTTGAGCGCGATAGGTGTCATCGATCACTTGTGCGAGGTCATGTCATGGAATTAGCCCGCCAATCCGATGAGGAGATCCTGAAGATCGCGATTCCAATCATGGACAATTTGATGGCTGCGTCCACTACGATCGACCATGCACGGCATGTGGCCGACTTTACGGATCGGTTGAAAGCGGTCATGACGAAGGAACACTTCGACAAAGTGTGCCGGTACTATCAGGGAGAAAAAGGGTACTTTGCCGAGCGGGAGTTTGTCTCAGTGTTCAGACGGCCGCAATCGATCGTGATCGTCTGGAAGCAACGGTTCACGAAAGAAGAAGGGGAGTTCGTGGCAGAAATGATCATGATAGAAAAAGGCGGGCGCTATTTGGTCGATCACGTGATGGTATATTAGTCCTCTTCGTCAGATATCTACTGACTCGAACGTGGCGCGGGCCTCGGCGATCAGTTCTTGCCACATGCAATTTCCCACAGAGCTTGATTAATGCTCCTCGGTTCAACCGGTAGCCAGTTGCCGCTGTCTACGTATCCATTAGCCGGGGTGCCGGCTCCCATATGGAGTGAAAATTCCGTGAAAGCGAGCAATCGAAGGCGCTGTTTTGCGCAATCGAATTGCTTGTGGGTCTTGGTTGAGAAATAACGGTGAGGTCCATACCCGAGAGGGCCTATCCCCTGGTTCCCTTGCATCCACTTATAGTCGATTAATTGCCACAGCGTGACGAGATTCCCTTCTCGGCGAATGGTGTCCGGATCGAAGTACAGGGTCTGTCGTCCCGGCGACAGATAGTCTTTCTCAACTGCCACCCACCCGGCATATGCCGGGACACCGCCCAGTGACAGGAGTAGGATTAGTACGCAGGAAGCCGAAAGGTAAAGCAGCGGCTGTGTAAAGGAAGACCCTGCGTGTCGCGTCACAGAGCATGGAAGAGAAACGCGCCCCGAGACATGCAGGACACAAGTCATAGCGGGCCTCGCGAGTGTGCTTATTGTAGGAGGTGAGCGAAAGGTGGCGCAAGGATCGAGGAGAGAGGTGTATCGGAGAATCCCAGGGGGCGGGGTCTTACAAGAAACTGCAGGAAGTCCGCATAAATTACTAGGCCTTCAGTTGCAACTCTGAGATGATATGAGAGGGGCGGTACTGTGCATGGGCAGGCAATTGGTGTCTTATGCAAAAGCGGGCTGTGCAGAATTAGGCAATCTTTTTCAGAGAGCGCCACATGAAAACATTCAACGTCTACAAACATCCAATGCTAGGCCTCGAGGCCGTGAAGGTCGGTTTCTCGTGGCCTGCTTTTGCCCTTGGCCTCATTTGGATGGTTTCCAAAAAGCTGTGGGGTTGGGCAGGCCTCTGGTTCGGAGCGACTGTCTTGTGTACGTTCATAGAAGCAGTAACAATTGAATCACAGGCAGGCGGGGAACAGTCTATGGTCTATCTTTTCCTCATTGTTGCGTACCTTGCCCTGTGGTTTATTCCACCTTTTCAAGGCAACAAATGGCTGGAGGCAAGCTTATCCAAACGAGGCTACGAACTCATCGGTACCGTGCAGGCCGAAACACCCGATGCCGCCATTACTCAGTTGACCAAGCCGGCCTGATACTTCGCTCAAATATCCCTGCCCCAGGAAAGAATTTTCCCTTGGGAGGCATTGACATGCCGTCCACAGGGATTATTAACTATTAACGAGACCGTATCGCTTCCAATCCTTCGGGGTGTATTCCTGCCATATAAGGAGTAAATCACAATGGAGAAGATCAACAAGTGGAGATCTATTGACGTTGTTAAAGCGGTCCGCGTCGTGATGAAGTTCCAAGGCGCCGTTGCACTCGGCGTGGTCCTGGCCGTAGCAACTCCAGAACTCATGAACCTAGGCAGTCAGACACAAGCCCAAAATGCATTACAACGCTCGGCTCCATCAATTAAAGCGGCTCAATTGCCCGGCTCATAGGGGACGGAAGAAGGAGCTGGCTGCTTAAAGCGCAGTCAACGTGTTGATGGCCCGCCACGGGTGACCCACCTAATACGGCATATCCCCCTGAACCGACTGCCTGGAGGATGTGTCACCGGTTGAGCGCTCTGCTGATCCGCTGTGCAACTGCTCCAACCGATCACTTACCTGATCTTGGGCAATCGGCCGGTCCATCTGACCACTTCGCAGCCGCTCCTCTAGTGCCCGCATCCGCTCATTTGGCGGCGTCGTCTGGCCAGGCATCTCAGAGGGTCGCATGCTTCGCATCGCCCCATCGGTGCGAGGCGCCCTCGGCTTGGTCGGTAAGGGAGTTTCGTGCCTTACGCCGGGATGCGATCCAACCGATACTGGAGCAGGGGCTGATTGAGAATGTGCTGGCGCGGTCCCCACGACAGCGACGAATGTGCTGATGAGGCTGAGTGTGAGGACCCGGCTGAACGACGTCGTGGCGTTCATCGAATCCCTCCAAGGTTTCGGAACACAGTCTGATCAGAGTCTCAGTCCCGAAAGCCGCTCACCGTATAATACTTCTGAAATCCAAATCATTCCGTGAATCGCTCCATTGATGATTTAACAGGGTCATTGGATTCCGTTAAACCAATAGAAGAACCAGACGGCCACCGCGACGGTCAGGTAAAAGATCATCTTGCCGATCTTGATATCCCAGGGTGGATACTCGGGCTCCTTTTCATCAATATTAGGTTTGGGCGCAATGTACACGGGGCTGTCAATGGTGTGAGGGCGGTCGAGCTTTTTTGCAGCTTGCATGGCTGGACCTCCTTTGTGGTGTTGAGAAGTTCTAAGTCGTCATGAACACACCGGTATGTGGAAAGAAAATATTGAGACATAAAACGGTGCCCGCAATCGTTTCGTTTCGCCTAAAACCTTTTCAACAGGGGTGAGTCTTGTTCGCACAGACACACCCTAGACTAGGCATTATGGGTTTCGACGTTCATTCCAAGGCCGATCCAGGCCCGCAGCAGGTCGTGCCGAGTAATCGAATGGGTTACTTTGCCGTTGGTTTGGACCGGCAGGTTCAGGAGTCGTTTCTCCTCCATCATCTTCACTGCCTCGCCAATGCCGGTTTCATTCTTGACTGAGATTTGCTCCTTGGCCATGACATCCTCTGCCGTCAACTGGTTCAAATCCCTCTTTGCTTCGAGAAGCACACGAAGGAGGTCAAACTCGCTGATGAACCCCATGAATTCGCCTCGTTCATCCACCACCGGTGCGCCCGAGGTATGCGTGGACAGTAATTCGACGGCAATGTCCATGGCATTCTGGTTCCGTTGAAACACCAGATTGTTCGTTGCATGAATTTGTCCGACAGTTTTAAATCCCCCGGCAGGAACCCCCGGTCTTACTAACGTGGTCATGACAACCTCCCTCAGTTGTGTTGAATCGGCACACTTCGCGGCCGACCGAGCACCGATTGAACCATCTCTCCTGGGGCGTCTTCACTGAGGTCTGGATCGACTGAAAGACGACTATTGCCTCGTCGGCCGCCACCTCGGGTGCAAAGTTTTCACATAATCGACGAGCGACGTTATCAATATTTCTGCGGTTCAGATGTCGCTGAAGCGCGTTTCATGTGATCGCCTTGGTCATCGTCGGAGTTGCCGAGAAAATGGATCGGTTCCTCACCTCTCAGATGAGGTGGCCGGAGGATGTATGTTCCATAGACGCTTTTGGCCCAGACAGACTCTGCAGTTTTTGCATTTCCCCCGGAAAAAACGTATCCCAGACCACCGACGACACTGCCTGCGATTGCGAATGCGCTTTTGCCGGCACAATAGGGAATCGTAAGCAACCAACTTGCCACTTGTATCCCAGTGTCTTCTGAACTATTCGTGCCGGAAGCCTGATCTTGAGCCAAGGCCGATCTCGACGGGATCACGGTCAAGCCTATGAAAGTCACAATCAGCACTACGGCAGCGGGTCTGCTCCAATTCATGGCGCACCTCCTCAATATAGAACTGATATCCCGGGATCATCTACTTGCAAGACTTTAATCGTCAGAACGACGGGTTTTCCCGCTAGAGGATGGTTGTAATCCACCACTGCGGACTCGTCTGACAAGTGAGTCACAATTGCCTTCTGGCCGACGAGATTTAGAAAGACATCTCCTTCCTTGGTGTCAGCTGGCACATCTCTCCTGGGAATGGTTTTCTTTTTCCCCGCGTCATAATTCCCGAAGCCTTCCTCTGCAGTCAGTTCGATTTTTTTCTCGTCGCCGCGCTTCATGCCACTGAACATCCGCTCTAAAGTCGGCGGCAGTTGATGTAGCCCCTGAACGAAGTGACCGAGCACTCGAACGTCGAATTCGTATTCGCCGGGAACGGTGATCTGGTAAAGGAACGTAACGTTTGAGCCATCGATGATTCGTGGTGGCTCTGCCTCGACATTTTGCTTCACGAGAAGCCCTGCGAACGTTAGCAAGGTTACCAGGCTCACGATGCCCGTCAGATTGCGGCGAGAGACATCCATGATTCCCTCCATATTTCGCCTATCGTTCTCGTTAGAAGATGCAGGCGATCAGTCGCTTACGGATGTCATGGCCTGATCACATCGAGAGATTGGGTTGATTCGGGCAAGGGTTGATCGGGAATCTTAGTAATCTTTGTGATTCTCTGGCTAAAGTCGTTATCGTTCAATTCGACCTCGATCCTGACTCGATCACCTTTGGCGATCTGCTTCTGCTTCAAGATGTTGGAGTCGGTCACCGGTAGCGTCCAGGTTCGCCCGTCCGTCTTCTGGAATGTGATCGTCCTCTGGGCTTCATCAATACCAACGATCGCACCTGCATAGGTGGTAGCGGCCTCACTGGTGAGAACGGTCGCGATTGCAGCACAGAGCAGACACGTTGTCGTGATTGCGATCCTACGTTTCTTCATTGTGCACCTCCGAGCGATAACAAGGTGGTTGCACTCGCGCCTGTAAGGAAATAGAGATTATCCCCCTATGACAACCCCAGCAGCCCCGGTGTCTCGCTACCGTGCTCATGTTGAGCTCCATATAAAATGAAAGATGTGCATACCCCAGACCATGGATCACGGAATCGAGGATAAGGCTCTTCTTTCGGGAGGTTGGGCACGAGCTTCAAATCGGAAGCTTGATTGCAACACGGAAACAGCATGTCCGGACGCTAAATGGAACGCACTCCAACTCCCTGATCTACCAACATATCCGGGCTGCGAACATCTTGTCCCTTCCAGACAGATCGTCCATGTGCGGTTCAAAAAATTCACGACCGTCACATACGACTTTTCTGTTCGCTTCCTTCGCATGTGGAGAAGGCAATTGATTCGACAGGGCATCGGGAGGATATAATCGCAGGCAACGGATGAACTTGCGGGGGAACAAGAACGTGAGACCTGTCGCAGACTTTCTAGTAAAAGACCACCAGCGACTTGAAACGTTGCTTCAACAGGCTGTGGCTCATGCCGACCAGGTCGATCAGGCAGCGTATGATCGATTTCGGGCTGGGCTTCTTCGCCACATCGGCATGGAGGAAAAGATTCTCCTGCCCACTGCCCAGCGTCTTCGAGGCGGAGACCCTCTTCCCATCGCCTCCAAGCTCCGGCTCGATCATGGAGCCCTCGCCACACTGCTTATGCCGACTCCCACCACTGCCATCGTCGCGAGCATACGGGGCATTCTTAAAGACCACAATATTTTGGAGGAGGGGCCTGGGGGCTTGTATGAAACCTGCGACGAACTGGCCGGGTGTGAGGCCGCGCAGCTGTTAGCCAAGCTCCAGGCTGCACCGGAACCGAACGTGCTGCCGCACTCTGATAGTCCCCAAGTGATGGATACGTTACACCGGGTATTGGAGAGAGCCGGTTATGCCATCCGCGAAGATGAAATTTGAGAATTGCGGAACCGGTCCTTGAGTCTTCCAATTCAACAGTGCGAAAATTGTCCGCAGGCACGGGTGATGTAGATCAACAGTGACGCCATGGCCTACCTTCGATATTCTCGGGAGTGTGATTGGCACGTCTTTGATGACAGCCGGACCGACGAGTCCGAAAGCCGTCTTGCCGTCAGGCACAAGGATCATGAAGCGCAAGGTGCATCATATACTGTCAGCATGATTCAAAAGATGCTGGAGTTGGAAGACTACTCCAGTATCCCCGGGTATCAACCTCGCCATAAACGCATGCTCCGTAAAGCCTTCGAAGCCTGGCTGATCGAGCAGTCAAGCGAAGAGATATAGCGCCGGCTCTGTCCCATAAACTCGGTGCGGCATGTCAACGTAGATCAGACCGTCTTGGGAACATAGAGTGCCTCCGTTCCTTTTCCCCGTCGGTGTCCCGGCAGTTCGGCTCAAGGCGTGATACAAGAGCGATGCAACGGAAAATGTGTAAACAGAGAATCCTAGCTCTGCAGAGTATGGGCCATATCCGGTGTGGTGCGATTCGCTCTGTCGGGTTGACGAGGTGACTCGCATGAAGGCGGCAGAGTTGCTTGTTCGGTGTTTGGAGAATGAAGGCGTCCAGCTGATATTTGGTCTGCCGGGCGAGGAAACTCTGGAACTGATGGATGCTCTGCTGGATTCTCGTATTCGATTTATCGAGACGCGGCACGAACAGGGTGCGGCGTTCATGGCCGATGTCTATGGGCGACTCAGCGGGAAGGCCGGAGTCTGCCTTTCCACGCTGGGGCCCGGCGCCACCAATCTCTTGACAGGCGTTGTGGATGCGTATCTGGATCGCGTCCCGTTGGTCGCGATCAGCGGGCAAGTCTCGCTGAATCGCCGGCACAAGGAATCGCACCAGTACATCGATGTCATTTCGATGTTCAAGCCCGTGACCAAGTGGAATGCTTCTATCCCGAAGGCGGAGGTCGTTCCCGAAGCAATCCGGAAGGCGTTCAAGATCGCCCAGACGGAGAAACCTGGTGCGACCCATATTGAACTGCCGGAAGACGTTGCGGAGGAACAGATCGGCAATGAATGCAAATTGGAGCCGCTCTTCGTTCAGGCGCCGGTGACGCCTGAGCCGTCGCAGGGTCAGGTTGCGCGGGCAATTCAGGCGATCGCCGGCGCGCAGTATCCTGTGATTCTGGCCGGGAACGGAGTGATTCGTGGTCATGCGCATGAAGCGGTCAGAGCTTTTGCGCAGCAGTTGGAGATTCCTGTCCTGCACACGTTCATGGCCAAGGGGATCCTTTCGGATAGCGATCCGCTGTCTCTCTATACGATTGGCCTTCAGGCGCGCGATTATGCGGCGGTAGTCATGGAACAGGCCGATGTTGTCATCGCGATCGGCTATGATTTCGTGGAATATGCACCCTGTTTCTTGAATCCACGCCGCGACAAGCGCATCGTGCATGTCGATGTGTCGCCGGCAGAAGTCGACGAGCATTACATTGTCGAGGTGGGCGTCTTGGGAGATATCCACCTCTCGTTG
>DATIAT010000063.1:0-8434 GCA_035457905.1 Nitrospiraceae bacterium | reverse complement strand
GCGCAGTTACATCGAGGGAATGGAACGCCTTTATAGCGACGGCAATCACGCAAAGGCGCTTGGTGCATCCTTCGGACTTGAAAACATGGCGATCACGATGTGGGACCACCTGATTCCAGGCCTCACACAGTTGAAAAACACGCGCTATCCTCAAATGGACATCACCTACTTCACTTTTCATCGAGAGCTGGAAAGTACTCACGAGGAGGCGATGGAGCATGCCGTGGAAGCGGTTCAAGGCCCCGGTCAGCAGGGTCTTTCGGACCACGACAAGGAGGATTTTCGCTCCGGCGTACTCGCAGTCCTCGATTATTTGGAGGGATTTTGGATGGGTCTGGAGCGGCAAACGTTCCCCGACCGCCCGATCCAATCCCTGTATCATCACGCCGCATAATGGCGCCTGTGGGTCCGGTCAGCCAAGAGGAACTGGATGTCTGAGATATCCGCGTATCTCGAGGCAATTAAAGAGCGATATGATCTCGGCAGTGATTATGCGCTAGCCGAAAAACTGGGCATTGCGCAGCCGGATGCCAATTTGATTCGCCGGGGACTGAAGATTCCCAAACCGGAGATATGCATCAAGATCGCCAAGCTTTTGGATAAGAACCCCGTGGAGCTTTTGCTCATCGCGCAGAAAGCCAAGGCACCAAGCGCCGCCAAACAATATTGGTCCCTGGCATTGACGGCGGTTGACGTCATGCTCCACGTCCCCAAGACGCCACGATACATCCCGCGGAAAGTTGAGGCGATCGGGCGGGAACTGCGCCAACTCGAGACCCAAACCTTGACCTACGAAGGAGCGGAGGCGAATGCCGAAGCGGTCCGGCTGGTCAAAACGGCGGACCGCTCCATCGATGCGGTCATGGAGCGCTGGAACATCTGGAAAAAAGGCGAGGCGCTGTACCCGAATTACCTGTTGGAGAACCAGGCCGCAGCCAAGCGAGGAGTCGTCATACGCCGACTCTTGGTACTGACCCGGGAGCAGATGCAGCAAGAGGTGGTGGCCGGCGACGCGGTACAGGTCATGGACGATCAGCACCGTGCCGGTATCAATATCTTCTACGGCTTCCGGGAGCAACTCGATCGCTCGCCCACGTTTCGACGGTTTGAAGAGGACTATAAGCGCCAAGGCGCGGCAAAAGACCTCAACGCCGCGATGTTCGACCGCGAGATTCTTATTTTTTCTCAGTCATACGGCCAGGTCGAACTCGGCGTTGTCGGGACCCCAACACCCATTACGATGATTAACCAATTGCAGATTACATGGAAGCCTGAACTGCTCAGGGATTTGGATCCCGCCCCTCTGTTCGATATGACGCGATATGTGTTTGAGTATTCAGGCTCTCAGGCGTTCCAAGGAGAACTGGCGAGGTTCAGGAGATCGTTCACATGAAGTTTCCCTCCGAGCCGTTCAAGATCAAGGTCGTGGAGCCCATCCGCCGTACCACGCGCGCAGAGCGTGACCGCCTTTTGAACGAGGCGGGATACAACCTCTTCCGGATCCCCGCGGAAAGCGTCTACGTCGATCTGTTGACCGACAGCGGCACCTCTGCCATGAGCGACCATCAATGGGCCGGCTTGATGCTGGGCGATGAATCCTATGCCGGCAGTAAGAACTACTATCACTTTGAAGAGACGGTCCGCTCGATCTTCGGCTACACACATGTCATTCCCACGCATCAAGGCCGCATGGCCGAAAATCTGCTGTTTTCGACCGTCGTCAAACCGGGCATGTGTGTCCCAAACAATATTCACTTCGATACGACCAGGGCCAACATTGAGCATCAGGACGCTCAAGCACTCAATGCGGTGGTGAAAGAGGCCTACGATCCCCATGATGAATCGCCATTCAAAGGGAATATGGATGTGACGCGGCTCGACGAGATCATAAACGGTGTAGGTCGGGACGGCATCCCGTTGGTGTTGCTGACGATTACGAACAACAGTGGCGGGGGGCAGCCTGTTTCGATGGAGAACATCCGGCAGACCCGCGCGCTCCTGAATCGTTACCGCATCCCTCTCTTCTTCGATGCCTGCCGTTTCGCGGAAAATTGTTTCTTTATCAAGGAGCGGGAGCCGGGATACGCCGACCGGTCCATTCTGGACATTGCACGAGAATTGTTCAGTTATGGAGATGGTTGCACGATGTCCGCCAAGAAAGACGGCCTCGTGAACATTGGTGGATTTCTCAGCCTCAACGACGACCAGTGGGCCATGGAGATCACGAACATGCTCATTCTCGTCGAAGGCTTTCCGACCTACGGCGGGCTCGCGGGCCGCGATCTGGAAGCGATGGCCAGAGGACTGCGGGAAGTGCTCGATGAAGACTACCTCAACTTCCGCGTGGGGCAGGTGCGATATTTGGGGGAACTCCTGGATAAAGCAGGCGTGCCCATTCTCAAGCCGGTCGGAGGACATGCCGTCTATCTCAATGCCAAGGAATTTCTTCCACACATCCCACAGGACGAATTTCCCGCCCAGGCGCTGGCCGTCGCACTATATCGTGAGTACGGCATCCGTGGAGTTGAAATCGGCACCGTGATGTTCGGAAAACGAGAGGCCGTGACCGGTCGTATTCTCCATCCGGAGCTCGAAATGGTCCGGCTCGCCATTCCCCGCCGGGTCTATACGAACATGCAGATCGGCTATGTGGCCGAATCGATCATCGACCTCTATCGCCGTCGTGAGAGCATTTACGGTCTCGCGATGACGTATGAGGCGCCGATGTTGCGTCATTTTACGGCTCGATTCGAGGAGTTGAAGCATACGAGTCCTGTGCGGCAAACCGTCTCCTGAGGAGATCCCCGTGACCCAACTCTTCAAAGGACTGGAGCGGATCGAAGAAGCACGCGAACGACTCGTCGGCGACAGCTTCATGACTGGGCTCTTTGCCGGTGACCCGGATTTCTCTCTGCTCGCCACCCCGGACGAACCTGCTGAACAGAAAGCGGCGTGGGAAGAGTTCAGGCCCCGGCTGGAAGATTTTCTCATCCACCACGTGGATCCGGACGAAATTGACCGGACGGCGAAGATTCCGGATGCCGTCATTACCGGTCTGTTCTCGATCGGCGCGTTCGGGATGAAAATTCCCAAAGAATACGGCGGATTGGGCTTCTCGTATCAGAACTATGGGCGCGCGCTGATGCTCATTGCTGGATGGAGCAATATTCTTTCCCTCACCGTCGCCGTCCCCCAATCGATTGGTATCGCGATGCCGGTGCTATTGTTTGGAACGGAAGAGCAGAAACGGCGGTATTTGCCGATCGTGGCACGCGAAGCGGTCTCTGCATTCGCCCTCACCGAACCCCTTACCGGATCGGATGCGGCGAACATCCAGACCGAAGCGGTCTTCGATGGGAACGGGCACTATGTCGTCAATGGGGAGAAACTGTGGTGTACGAACGGTCCCATCGCTCGCTATATCACCCTCATCGCTCGTGTGCCCGCGAGACGGAAGGAGCAAGGCGGCCACAGCGTCTGGATTCCTGTCCCGGAAGGGAAAGACGCAGAACAATCAGTCCATACCGCCTTTGTTCTTGATATGAAGACTCCGGGAGTGCAGATCCGGCAGCGATGTCAATTCGAAGGGTGCCGGGGAATCGAAAATGCGCACATCACGCTGACCGATGTGCACATTCCCGCCTCAAATCTGATCGGCGAAGTGGGACGTGGACTCAAATACGCCCTCACAATCCTCAATGTCGGTCGCGCCGTGAGTATTCCGGCGATCTGCCTGGGTATGGCGAAGCAAGCATGGCAACCGACGCTCGACCAAGCCAACAGACGAGTCACGTTTCGAAAACCTCTCGCCGAGTGGCAGACACAACGGATGCGGGTTGGCCGGATGGCTGCACGACTCTTCGCCATGGAGGCGCTCGCTTCCGTCGTCTGGCGCCTAGCGGACCAACACCGTTATGACGTAAGAATCGAAGCCGCAATCGCCAAAATTTTCTCTTCCGAAACCACGATCCAGTTCCTGAAAGACGCCCAGACGATCTTCGGCGGCATGGGGTATGAGACCGCAGATTCCAAGCGGGTTCGTGGTGAACCGGCTTTCGGCATCGAACAACTGGTCCGCGATGCTGAGATGTATCGGATCGGGGAAGGTGCAACCGATATATTACGTCCGTTCGTCGCGCGCGAGGCTCTCAACATGCACCTGGAGCGTGCAAAGGATTATCTCGACGAGAGGATGAGCCCTGCCCGGCGAATGTCGGAACTGGCGCGGCTGATCAGATTCTACGTGCTCTGGTATGCCAGGCTATGGATGCCTCGAAGGTTGCCGTCTCAGGGTCTCCTTCAGCACCCAAAGGTGCGTTCCCACCTTCGTTTTGTCGAGCGTGCCAGCCGGCGGCTCGCACGTTCCGTGTTGTACACCATGCTTTGGCACCGGCAGGCGCTCAGAGACGAGCAGGGGCGGCAGAGCCGTATTGAAATGGTCGGCGAAGATCTCCTCCTGATCGCAGTGACCAGTCTCTATGCGCAGCAACAACAACGCGCGGCCGGGACGGGAGTCTGGGATCTTGCTGAGGAAGTGTTTCGTGAGGCTAGCTTGCGGGTCAAACATCAGATTCGAGAGCTCCTTCTTAACCATGACACCCCGCCGACGATCCTAGGGACAAAAGCACTCAGCGGTATTTATCCATCCCTCTCCAAGGGAATTATTGAGCGCAACCTTGAAGACTACCGGATGCAAGTACACGCTCCTGCACATGACCCGGACAAGCAGGAGCACGCCACCGTCTGACGGCCTGTCTTGTGGAACATGGGTGCGTAGAATAGATGCGCGCATGGCTGATGGACTCCTTTGAAGGAGTCGAGCGGCTTCGGTTCGGAGAGGTGCCTGATCCTCGTCCTGGTCCTGAGCAGGTTCTCTTGAACGTGCGATTCGCCGGGCTGAACCCCGCCGATGCATTTCTCGCTTCCGGGATGTACCCGGCCAAGCCACGCCTTCCCCACATTTTGGGTCGTGATGGAGTCGGCGACGTGGTGGCGGTTGGAGCCGGCGTTCGGGACATTAGACAGGGAGAAACCGTCGGCATTTTACGCTGTGACGCCGGTGTCGATGTCTGGGGGACGTTGGCCGAGAAAGTCGTCGTCTCCGCTCAGAGCGTGGTCCGTCTCCCCCAAGGCTGGTCTTTCGAAGAGATGGCTGCCGCGCCATTGGTCTTCCTAACGGCGTGGCAGGCACTCACTCAATGGAGCGATCCTCCGGCTCCTCCACCCCCCGGATCCAAAGTCCTCATAACAGGCGCGTCAGGCGGTGTCGGAGTCGCGTCGGTGCTGCTAGGGAAATCGATGAATCTTACCCTGTTCGCCTTGTCGCGTAGCCGGCGGAAGCGAGCCCGGTTGAAGGAACTCGGAGCCGATTTCGTTTTCGATCCGAACGAGCCGCATCTGGGGAAGGAGATCCTCGGTGCTATTGCGCCGAAAAAACTCGACCTCGTGATAGACAGCGTCGGCGGCCCATCATTACCTCAGCTCATAGGGCTACTCGACTATGGCGGCCGGATCAGCGTGGTGGGGAGAAGTGGAGGGCCTGTCCCCGAGTTCAATACGGCCTCTCTCTTGTTCCGCCGCATTCGCATGGGCGGAGTCGCCGTGGGTGACTATAGCGTCGTGCAGGCTCAAGCCATATGGAGAGAGATCGTCGGTCGGCTCCAAGCCACTGGAGGACGGCCACAAATAGACACCACTGTACCCTTCGAGAATGTGAAAGAAGGATTCACTCGGCTGGCAGAGGGGCCCATGGGCAAGGTGCTCGTACGAGTGCTCAAATAGAATTAATTGGGATATACTCGTGATCTCATTTGGTCTGCTCGACCTCACCCTGCCGTCTCCTGTAGAGAATCTTGCCCTCGATGAAGCCCTGCTCGAGAACGTAGTGCAGAATGGAGGCAACCCTGTCCTTCGCTTGTGGGAAAGCGATCATCACTTTGTCGTGCTAGGACGTTCCTCAAGCGTCACTGAGGATGTCAATATCGACGCCTGCCTAAGAGACAACATCCCTATATTAAGGCGGGCCAGTGGCGGCGGTACTGTCTTACAAGGCCCCGGATGTCTTTCCTATGCCCTCGTCCTTCCCATCGGTCTCTATGCTGATTTACGAGACATTCGTCACACCTATAGGTTTGTGTTATCGCGTATTGCAGAACCCCTCTCTCGATGGCAGTCGGCCATTGCCGTGCAAGGCATCAGCGATCTGGCCGTCCATGGACGGAAGATATGCGGGAGCGCACAGCGGAGAACAAAAGAAGCCCTTCTCTTTCACGGGACGATTCTCTACCGGATGCATGCAGAGACTATTTCCCAATATTTGAAGCAACCCAAGCGGCAACCAGACTACCGACGCGATCGATCACATGGCGAATTCCTACGTACCATCGATGCGCCGCTCGAGGAAATGAAGCAGGCTCTTGCCGACGCTTGGCATGCCGATACCCAGTTGAAATGTTGGCCCGAAACCCTCATGACCGGTGCAGTGGCAAACGTCATTGAACGGAGCGGAGCGTAACTCAGAATCTGCAGGCAACCTCCCATACCTTTCCATCAATGCTCTCAGGTGCGATTGGCTCCCAGCCGCCTTGAGTTGAGTTGCTATATACGGCTTCGCCGCTTCCCATATTGCCGGTGAAAGTCATATAGCCAACCAGCCGGACCTTCCTCTCAACGCAGTCATATTCCCTTCGCGTTTTGCTCGATAACCATGGCCCTCCCACTATGCTTTGTATGGTCATGTAATCGTACAACGCCCACAAGGTCACGATATCCCCGTTACGGTGGATACTCTCTGTATCTATATAGACAGTGTAGACCGTTATCCCGTCTTCGACTTTCCCACCAACGTCCACCAATTCAGCGTACGCAGGTGCAACACATATTCGCAGGATGATGATCAGCGACCAGATACCTGAACCGTAAGCATGTGGAAGAGCAGGACGGGAAGTGGCAATCGTGAAGGGCATGAAAACCATATGCACGCAGTTCCCGGATGTTATGCCTCCTCAATAGCAGCTATGATAATAGCAGCTATGATGCCAACCGCCCAAAATCGTTTCATCAAGTATTTCATCTTTCTCTCACAAGATTGGGGAGAAAAAGGCCACCATCAGAAGAGCAAATGGGATAATAGTCTCCATGTATCAATGACCTTCGCTACAATTGACGCGCATCTTGGATACGGCATACGCTACGTGGGATTTATCGCCCCTGTTATGAATTTCGACCAATGATCACGATGCTGTTTGGAGGACACAATGGGATGTGTCGTTTCGCGCGCTCGCCAAAAATGGTTGACTGGTGTGGCAGCATGTCTCCAATTTTCCGCCTTGACGTCGGTCATACCAGTCGAGACGCTGGCCAGTCATAAAGCCAATGAACACCATGCGGAAGAGCCGGTGCTCGAGTCGAAAGACCTTGTTTATAAAGTGACCGGTGCCTCGTTTCCGGTGATACTGCGCGAAGGAAAGACCCAGCCCACTGACGAGGAACTTGGGAAGGCTACTGCGCGGACAGTGGTCGAGGCGCTCACCTTCATGTTGAACCATCGAACCGAGTATCCCCGCTTCGATGAAAGTGTAAAAAAGCAACTAATCCAAGAGGTCGTCATCGAGCCAGTGGTGCGTAATCAGGAGGGAAAGTCATTCCCTTTTCTTGTTGCTCGGACTTCACAACCCGGCAAGGTTCGGCTACTTATCAGTGCGCAATCCGTACGCACGCAGGGGCATCTAGAACATCCCGAGTCGCTCGTCCCTGCCCTGGCCAGAGAGTTTCAATGGGTGATCAGCAAAGCTGATACACAACCCAAGCTTCAGCCGCGGTCGAATAGGAATGATTTTGCACAGGTTCCGATCCATACGGATCAGGAAATTGTGGCAATGTCGGCCAAGGAGCGCCTGAAGTCGCTTGGTGCACTCCTAGGCCTGTATTTGCATACCGTGGATGAGCATAGCAGTCTCGATGGCCAACCATACTATGAAGAGGGAGCCACATCGTTGATTCAGCCAACACATCCGGATTCCACCACAAAGCTGTACGATATTCGAGTCCGTGAAGCGTTACAGAAGATTGTCCAGGAGCCATGGTTCATGACGCAGACTCCTAAAGCGGTGCGCAGTTTGCTGAATGGAACGATTTGGAACGTCGCCTTTGTCAAGATCGATCAGCGTGATTGGGCCACGCGAACCCGCGTGCTACCTCAAGAGAAGGCCGTGGTTGTAGGAACGCCTGGTCGGACGATTCAACCTGCCACGATCTTGGTCAACACCTACCGAACAGCGGTGCCGGATGACCCGTTCTATCAAGACACACATAACCTTCCTATGGGTGCCGTGTCGGCAGACCAACTGGCCCGAGTGATCGCCAAGGAAATTGAGCAGAACATCATCGAGAAATCTATGAGAGGGCATGTGGCTGAAGATGAGTTAACCACCCC
>DATIAT010000062.1:0-20874 GCA_035457905.1 Nitrospiraceae bacterium | reverse complement strand
AAACGGAAGCAACAAGGGACGCGGCGGGGGCGGAGCGTCAGGAGAACTCCAGTATCGTCTTCAGAGTAAGAACGCCTACCCTGACGCTCCCCATCCCAGCTCAACACAAGGACCCTAGGCCACCTTGACCTCGACGGCTTTCGACTTCGCCTTCTCGGACTTCGGAAGACGCACGGTGAGCATGCCGTCCTTGTAGTCGGCCGACATCTTGCTCCCATCCGTACCCTCCGGAAGCGAAAAGCTCCGCATGAAGCTTCCGTAGGCACGTTCGATCCGATGATGCTTGTGTCCGGTGGTTTCCTTCTCGTATTTTCGTTCGCCAGAAATCGTCAGGACATCGTTCTCCACCGTGAGCTTGACCTGCTCCTTCTTCATGTCCGGCAATTCCGCCCTGATGATGTATTGCTTCTCATCCTCTATAATGTCTACCAGCGGCGACCACTCGGCCACCGTCATGGCTTCCTTGCCTCCGTCACCCGTCGTCGCCCGAATGGCCAACATCGTCGCCAACCGGCTTTCCAATTCATCCCGATCCTTGAAAGGATACCATTGAATTCTGCTGATAGGGTTCCAACGTAAGAGTGTGTTCATGGCCTCATCTCCTTTTAGTCATAGAAGTGAACGTTCAGTACCCTCATGTTCCGTTTCACGACTTACCTGATGCGCCGATCAGTTGCCGTTCTGCCTCCACCCAGTCTTCCAAGGCCCGGCCTTCTTGTCGACCCCGTTGCTCGTACAGTTCGTACGCGCGCAGCGCAATGCGGTCTTGAGCCTGCACACTGTTCGGACTCAACTTAGGCGGGCCGGCTGACATGATCGGCGTCGCGGGATTTGAAACAGTTTCCTTGATCATCGTATACCTCCTCACGCTCTCGTCTTGTTAAGGGTTGACTGAGTGAGCAGCCCTGTCGTCCGTCGACCCACGGTGGTCGGATCTCGACGGACGGAGAGCTCGTGTATTTCGCGAGTAAGACCTTAGGCCTTCTCCTTTACCGTGAGATCGTTCTTCACCGACTTCACGCCGGCGACCTGCCAGGCCGTCCAGGATGCTTGTGCACTGGTCATCAGGTTCGCAACCTCGCCGCTCAGGGAGACCACGCCCGCATTCGTCTGGACACGAATTCCGGCATGCTTCAGAGAGGAGTCTTTGGCGATCTGCTCATTGACCCGTGCCGTAATCGCTTCATCTTTGTCATCGATCGCCTCGCGTTTGGATGGGACGACAACTTGGAGGTCGTTCTTCACACTTTTGACGCCGTCGATTCCTGCGGCAATCCCTTCCGCCGCCTGCTTCGCCGCGTCGGAATCTACCTTGCCACGGATAATTACCAAGCCCTGGGTGGTCTCGACAGTAATCTCACTCCCCTTAATCCGGGCATCGGCAAACAGCGCAATCTTGGTCTTCGCCGTCAGCCACGTATCATTGATCGCCGTATTCTCGTCAGCCTTACCGACTGCATGCGCCGATCCGGCAAGGAGTATTCCGCCTACAACCAGAGCTGTGCAGAGTGTCAGGACATTGCGTGTGTTCATGATCTTCTCCTTAACGGAATTGTAAAAGTGTGTCGTCAGGCGTCTTTCGTGAGTTGCATTCATTCAATGTGATTATTCCTCCTTTCCGCGCTTTTGGGGTCAGCTTCTCATGCCACGCGTCCGTCTACGTCATCAGGGCCACCTTTTTCCCCGCACCATATGGATCGGGAGTGACATGATCCCGATCACGAACAGAATCCAGGAAATCCCGACCACCATCATGGTCGCAGGCACCCCGGCAACATTCAGAACGCCGGCAATCACGGCCACTACCAGAAACACGAGCACATAGTCTGGCATGGCTCACTCCTTTCTATGGAATTCGAGCGTACGTTGAACAGGTCTCCGGAGGCCGGTGTCCTGGCTGCCTTCATCAGCAGCACAGGTCACAAGGCATGCAGCCCTTCAGAGAAACGCTGGCATCGGAGTGGTTGGGACTGAAGAATCGGTCACGCTCGGAAGGAGCAGGAAGCGCAAGAGATGGGACAGTCAGCGAGCTTCACACACCTCGCACCATCACTCTGGGCACAATGAGTACAGGAGTCAAGCAATATAATGCGGACCTAGATCGATCAATGATCCTGGCACATTACGGCGCGCAAAGTGAAGGATAGCCTAACGAGTTCCTGGAGAGAGGTTGCCCAAATAGCAGAAGGTCCTCGTAATTGTGTCCCGGACGTAATTTGAAAGCATCTTCTTATCTTCGGGCATTGCCCGGAAGCGGGGGCTCACAAGTTCGATTCGCACGATCGGCCTCATGAGTTGCAAGGACCCTTCGAATTGCACGATACTCGGCACCTCATCGGCCAGAACCCAACAGTCATAGTGAAAATGAGTCGGGAGCTTGGCTGAGACCTTGCCGAGCAACTCCTGAATCATTCCGATGTCCGGCTGGAAGACGTGCTGTGGCGCCTTACGTGACAGGTCACTAATGTGGAGGGTGTGTGTGCTAACCCATGAGATGCAGCTTGAGTTTGCTGACTTCTGGCGCCGGGGTGAAGGCGAGAAAGTTCACCGTTCTGCTGGCACCATTCGGCAGGGTCAGCAACATCATGACGTGACAAAGATCCCGTTGTACACTAATATGGGATTGCAAGGGCTCACCCTTAAATTGGAGTGGAGCTGCGCGAAGCAACTACTTCTTTTTCTCACACACCGCAACAACAGCTTCAACGCTGCCATCTTGGGGACTGATCATGAGAAGCATCCCCTTATGCTCCGGGTCTCGTTTAAAGAACGTGGCATAATCCTCTTGATATGAGGTCTCCTTGATCGACGTGTCGCCACTTTTGGTATCATAAACTTCCTCAAGGACAAACGTGGCGACAGACTGAGTGCCATTTGATCGCATTTTGCTCTTCACCACCCAAAATAATGTACGACCTGGATCCCGAGATCCCTTTGCCTGTTCCATTGTCACGTTAGAACATAATTTTGTTCCTTTCCTCACCTCAACCCTATCGCCTTTATCAATAAACTGAGCGAAGGCCGCCAGGGGAAATCCGATGAGGATCAGAAGAGAAAAGAAGGGTATGACCATGTCAGCATCCTCTCTGAAATTGGCTTCAATAAGTATTTGCTCCTGACCCGCGAGAAGAATACCCCGATTTCATCAGAAAATCGAGCGCAAGGCCAGGCGGTGACTCTCGGTGTTTTGACCCGACATGGTGTCGAATCTCCGCTGGTCAACCGTGGCGGCCTCTGAGGACCCGCAGAATCATTGAACTATCCACGCCTTATTTATAGTGCTTGACTATGGTGCCTATTGCGCTTAGCGTGAGTGCATGACGTATTAAGCCATGCCGACTGTCCTATCCCTCGCGCTTCCTCTCTCCTTCCTGCGCGACTGATTCCCGGGTCTCCACCGCTATTACGCCAGAGAGTGTTTCGCAACACTTGTATTAACTTCCGATAACCGGAGGCGACTGTGCCTCTGGGTGGGAGAGGTTCCTCGACACGCGAGTCAGGGGAGACCTGCGGCCCACGTCTCTAACTCAGTAAAGGGGAGGATGTCATGATTACAATGACGACGGCAGCTGAAGAGAAGATTCGGGAACTCATGCAGGAAGAGCAGGATACGATCGGTCTGCGAGTATTCGTGAAAGGCGGCGGCTGCCATGGCTACCAGTACGGCATGTCGTTTGAATCCAAGATGAGCGACGACGATACGGTCATCGAAAAGGGTGATGTGAAAATGATCATGGATTCGCAAAGCGCCCCGCTGCTGAGCGGCTGCGAAGTCGATTATGTGGACGCGCTGCAAGGCTCCGGCTTTGCGATTAAGAACCCGCAAGCGAAGACGACTTGCGGATGCGGCAGTTCATTCAGCGCATAGCGTCATCACGGTGTGCCGTCAGATTTCTGAACGCCACAGTGGATAAGGAGGGAATGAGTCAATGGAAACCACAGCAATCATCGGAACGAAAAATAGAAAAGGTCAAGTCGTCACCGATCCACTCGTGATGATGAACGAGGCTCCTCGCACGCCGTCGTTCTTTACCGGAAGCGAAGTCATTAAGGAAGCCGTCAAGCGCGCCAATGTCGACATCATGGTGGCCTATCCCATTACACCCCAGAGCGAGGCAGCCGCTCTGTGTGGAGAGCTGTTCGCTGAAGGGTACATCAAAGATTACTTCCGTGGCGAGAGCGAATTTGCCGTAATGTCTCAATGCGCCGGTGCCGCGTTTGGCGGGGCCCGGGTCTTTACGACGACCGCGGGGCCGGGCACGATGCGGGCCATGGAGAACTTCCCGATGTGGGCCGGGGCACGATTGCCGATTCAATGCATCGTCACCTGTCGTGGCATCAATTCACCCCTATCGATCCAGCCAGACACACTGGAGATTGCGTATCTTCTGAACACCGGCATGCTGGTCTGGCACGCGGAAACCGCTCAGGACTTTTATGATTGGATTCTCAAGGGCTACATGGTGTCGGAAGAGCCGGACGTGCATCTCCCCTTGGCATTGTGCTGCGATGGATTCTTCGTGACCCATACGAAAGACGTCGTCGACCTGACTCCCGCCGATTTGTGCCTGCCACCATATGACCCCTACCGGTCTCCGGTGCCCTGCATGGATATGGAATGTCCGCCGGTCCGGATGATGCGCGACCCGTTCGTGATGAAGAGCAACTACATCAGTTACGCCACTCACGCCAGCTGGCAACAGGAAGTCTGGGCCGCCGCGGAACGGTCGCGCAAGCACACGATCGCCTGGCTGGACGGCTTGATTGATATCGAAGACGGTGATGCCGACATCCTCATCGTCACGTCGGGAACCGCCGTCTCCCAGGGGCGGGAAGCCATCCGCCTGCTGGCTGATGATGGAATTCGTGTCGGACTGGTGAAGATTAAGACACTGCGCCCGTGGCCGGCGGAAGAACTTCGCGACGCGACCAAGCATGCCAAATACATTATTGTGCCGGAGTTCAACGTCATCGGGTGGATGGCACGAGAAATCAAAGCCACGATCCCCTCCAGCGAGCGAGTCGTCGCCGGACCGCGCGTCTGCGGCGGTATGACCCTGCCGCCAGAAGTCATCGTGGAGGAAATCAAAAAGGCGATCGGTATGCGATCCACAACGCTGGCTGGACGCGGGAGTTGAACAGGAAACCAACGTACAACGACTGTACAACCTCGCACAGAATCTAATGAACCTCAGTTGGGCTGAAAGGAGATACCATGAGCAAGGAGCGCATCACCATTTCTCCGGATCTCTATGACATCATGCCGTTCGACTATCAGGACCTGGTCCGAAATGCCACCTATGGCAAGGAAGACCGTGGCTGGAAGGATATTGGCTCCTCTAAGGAGCTCATTGAACAGCACTCGCTCTGTGCCGGATGTCCCGAGTCCATGGCGTTTCGCTATATTTTAGCCTCGCTTCCCAATCCTGAAGACACCGTCATGGTGGGTTCGACCGGTTGCACCAGCCTAGTCTTCCCGCATGTCGCCATCCACAATATCCACTCGCTATTCGGAAATCAGAACGCGGTGGCCTCCGGCCTGAAGCGGGCGTTGACAGTCCGCTTCCCGAATCGCGTCAAGGACGTAGTCGTGCTGGCCGGCGATGGTGCAACGGTGGACATTGGCCTAGACATGACACTCCAGGCGTGGTTCCGGCAGGAAAAGTTCACCACCATTTGCTTTGACAACGAACTCTACGCCAATACCGGCGGACAGGAGAGTGGTCTGATGCAGAAGGGGTTCGTGGCCAAAATGGCTCCGGTCGGAAAACTCTTCGATAAAGTGCGCCTTCCTGAGATCGCGCGGGAATCCGGCTGTCACTACATCGTGAACTGCACGGTGAGCAAGCCATCTCTCGTCGAGAAAGTCGTCCGCAATGCAGTCTTGATCGCGCGGGAAATCGGGCCCACCTATCTCCAGCTCTACACACCGTGCATTTTGGAGATTGGCAAGGACAGCATGGAAGGGTTACAGGAAATGCGCGATGCTGAAAAGCCGTCCGGGCGTTTTGCGTTTAAGGAATATATCAGCGAGCCCGCAAAGGAACTGCTGGCTGAAATCGCCGCCAAGGCGAAAGAAAAGAAGGATGCTGCGAAGCAGTTGGTGTTGCAAGAGGCGTAAGTATCACCGCCGCAACCGCGGCTAACAGAGAAAGAGCGAGGTATCAGATGAGTCTCAATTATGTGAAGTTTTCACCCGGATTTGAAACGTTCATGCCCAAAGAATACCGCGACATGGTGGAGCATGGGCCATTCGGGAAAAAGGTGACGGTGTCGCAGATGGGAAGCTTCAAGGAAATTCTTGAAGAGCACCCCATGTGTGCCGGTTGTGCGATGACCTTGTTCATCCGGTTGGCCATCATCGCGTTCCCGAATCCCGAAGACACCATCACGGTCGGAACGGCTGGCTGCGGTCGGCTGGCGATTTCCCAGGCGGCGATCCCCTTCGTGTACGGCAATTATGGCGACCAGAACGGGGTCGCCAGTGGATTGTCGCGCGGGTTGCGGATTCGTTTCGGCGACAAACCCAAAGATGTCGTGGTGATCGCGGGTGATGGGGGAACCGCCGATATCGGATTCCAGCAGGTACTTCATTCCTGGTTCCGGAAGGAACGATTCACGACAATCATGCTGGATAACGAGGTTTACGGCAATACAGGCGGGCAGGAAAGCGGGATGACGATCAGAGGAGCGGTGCTCAAGATGGCCCCCATCGGAAAGAAATTCGACAAGATGGACATGGTCAGTATGGCCAAAATCGCCGGCTGCGCCTATATCGCCACAGTCGTGCCGAATAATCCACGACGGGTGGAAAGCTGCATCAAGAAGGCGGTGTTGATCGCCCGTGAAGTCGGTCCGACCTACATTCAGGCCTATACGTCCTGCAATATCGAGTATGCGATCCCGACCGACAAGGTCATGGAAGACGCTAAGACCGTCGAAGATGATCGCTACAAATTTACCGAGTACACGAGTGACGAGGCCAAGGAGTACCTGGCCGAGCGGTATGGCTACAAGGAATTTCTCCCGAAGCCGGTTGCGGCGCTCGCGAAGGCGTAAAAAACGTGGGTGGAAGGTTCGGGAGAAGGCGGACACGAACAGCCTAGGTCAAAGCTCGCCACTGGACAGTGTCGATGCTTTGTCAAAATTTATACCGAACTCTGAACGACACCATCCTTGACCGAGGTCCGGAACCGCCGGAAGGTGTCCTGAGGCTATGTGGAGAGACGACGACCATGCAAACGCTCGATATTGATCGTCCCGGCATGCCTGATCTTCAGTTCGTCCTGCTGGTGACGGCACTCTGCACTTCCCGCCTGACTTCGCTCAATGTGCCGGAGGTATTGCGCGCCACGATCTTCAACCGATGCTGGATGCTCATTCATGAGAGCCCTCCGCCCGGCAGGCCGGAGGAGCGGGTCTTGGACCTCCGACCATGGACCGAGGTAACAGTCGAGGCGATGGTCGAGATCATCCGCGCGGTACTCACTGAGTCAGGCATCCAAACCTTGGCCTGGGATCATCCACCCAGCGAGCCGAACACGTACCAGCCCACCCGTTATCCGTCCCCCTCGACTACCCCTGCTCCCCGTAACGACACAAACGGCCATCGTAGAATTCACGACTCATTGAACTTGCCGGATCCCTCGGATCTTCCCGATTCATCGGATTAAACGGATCGCCCTGCGTTGTGGAATCCCCCACACTACCGTTGGATTTCTGCCATCCCCACGTCGGCACCGGCTGAAGAATTGTGGTCGCGGTCAATCTCGATGAGCCAGCCAGCCTTGCTACTTGGTTCCATCGCTAGAGTGAACCGTGTCTTGGATTTCAATATTCAGCACTCTTGTTCCTATCTTTGCTACTTCCACGCTACCAGAACAGGACAAACCAGCTCCGTGAGGCCTCATGTCGAGAGCATCCTGTGATGTGGTTTCTTGTGGGATTAGGTTGTCTGAGGTTGGGTTATCGGGAATTCGTAAATCGCGGGTCGAGCAGGCTTGGAAACTGAGAGGGTGCAAAGGATACAGATCAGAGAGCCATGGACTGACGCCCTAGATTGAGACACGACGAATTGGCACACTGGACACACGAAGGGGGTAGCAGGTGGCCAAGAAACGCGTGGGCAAGTTTCCGAAGGCCTTTCGGCAGATGGCCGTGGAACGGCTGAACCACTGCGAGAACATCGTGGAGTTGGCAAAGGAACTCGGCATCAGTCGACGGCTGTTGTATGGGTGGCGCGAGAAGCTGGAGGCGCTGGACTGCCGTGGGGCACCACCAGCGAATGCGCGAGAGGCGACGCTCCGGAAAGAGGTCAGCCGACTCAAGCGAGTGTTGGCCGAGAAGGTCTTGGAGGTGGATTTTTTCAAAGGTGCCTTGCAACAAGTCGAGGCGCGACGCCAGCGGACCGGAAAAGCTGGCGCGCAGGCATCTACGCCCAGATCCGGGTCGTGATGTCGAGGCAAGGCGGGTTGCGGATCGAGCGGATGTGTCAGTTAGCCCAGATGAGCCGAGCAGGATTCTACCGGTCGTGGCAGGAGGCTCGGCCCGTGGAGGAAGCGATGCTGGTGCGGGCCGAGATTCAACAGATCGCACTGGCGCATCGGCGCCGGTATGGCTATCGGTGGATCACGGCGGAACTGTGCCGGCGGGGCTTGCTGGTGAACCACAAACGAGTAGCGCGGCTCATGCGGGAAGACAACCTGCTGGCGGTCCAGCCACGGGCCTTCGTGGTCACCACCGAGGCGCAGCATGACCCGGAGGTGTACCTGAATCTGGCCCGTCGCCTGACGGTGACCGGCCTCAATCAGCTCTGGGTGACCCATATCACGCGTACCTTCGCCTGCGCACGGAATTCGCCTACTTGGCGGTCCTCCTGGATGGGTACTCGCGCAAGGTGGTGAGCTGGGCGTTGGACAAGACGCTCGCGGCGCGCGTACCGCTGAGCGCGTTGCACCACGCGATCACAACCCGTCAGCCGTCGCCCGGCCTGGTGCATAACTCGGATCGGGGCGTCCAGTATGCCTCGGGCGCGTATGTGCAGCTCCTTCAACAACACCACATGATTCCGAGCATGAGCCGGCCGGCGAACCCGTACGACAACGCCAGCTGCGAGAGTTTTCTGAAGACGCTGAAGCGGGAGGAGATCGACGCGAACCGGTATCGGGATCTCGCACACCTGCGCAAGAACATCGAGGCCTTCATCGAGCAGTACTATAACCGAGTGCGCCTCCATTCCGCGCTGGGCTATCGCCCGCCGGAGGAGTTCGAGCAGGTAGTAGCCCCCGTTCATCTATCCGGTGCCGCGACTCTGCAGTTTTTTCAGACAGCCGAGGGCGCTGAATCTGAGGGAGCAAAGAGTATGAAAAAGAACAACCGACCAATTGGAGTGTGCTAATTTTCGTGTCTCACCGGAGGGGTTCACCCCACGCGTATGTGCTAAATTGGTGCTAAAAATCTCCAAGAGCAACAGAATCCATAGAATCCAATAGAACCAGTAGAAACCGATCAACTCCTCGAATTTCACGATGAAACGGGGAAACCTTCGCAACATCGAGCTGTTCGAATAAATGGCCTTCCGTCACTCTTAATCAGCGGGCCGTAGGTTCGACCCCTACACGGCCCACCACACCTCGCTTGCGCGTGCCGTGCGCTATTCTTCTACTAATGCGCACGGATAAACCCCTCTAGTAGTTCTTCTCTTCCCTACACACCTCGCTTGCGCGTGCCGGCGGCTATTCGGGCGTAGCCCTCTTCATTGTCGCCGCCGGAAAAACCCCTGTTTTCTGTTGACGAAGTCTATTGGGAGAATCGTCCGAAATACTATGAAGCCTTGGCCGGGGTGCGAGGGCAGGGCGGCGACCTAACTGGATGGTTGGAATATAGTGCAGAGGCCGTGCTTTTGAGGTTTCACAGAGTGTGGGATCGCATCCAGCACCTCCACGCACGTGCCGGTCCAATTGAGACTGAAAAAGACTCCCGGTACCTTTTCTCCGGCCGGTTGGTTTTATCTCATTGGCCTTAAGCATCCCACGATCCGGCTCTTCGACGTCAGATGGGGGGAGAAGCGCAATCAACGGGGGAAAGAGGCACTTCTCGCCCTTTCTTGATTGTCCATTGCGCTCAACGATGCCACGTAAAATAGAGGGCGATCAGGACAATAGCAAGAAGGAGCCCGTAACTCAGAACGCGAACAACCAGATCCCCCGCTCGATCCAGAAAATTGACCGTTGCCGGGACCTCCATCTTCCGTTTCGGCTTCTGATTCTTCGTAATGAAGCCTTTCACCTCCAGGATTTTGTAGATCGATCATTGTCCCGCTTCATTTTGCGGTAACTGTTGGTGGAGCAGGCGACTGAGAGCAGCCGCCCCACGCCGACCCCGATCGCCGCTAATAGTCCGTTCAATAATCTTGATTTGGGTAGAGTCAAGGGACAAATAGTCACTGTCAAAGGCTTTGAGGCCAAGGCCCCTATGAACATTTAGCTCTTGATTCTTTTTAAAAATGATTATTGTTTTGCACAAGGAATTTGAGCAAAGAGTTTATGTGATCAAAATAAGGTTGGTATTGAGCAGTGGGTTGGGATGATTCAAGGCGGGCTCCTCAGTCTCTTAAGTGTGATGCTGATAGTCGGTGTTTTAATAGGCTTCGGCGTGCTGGTCTATGCCCTGATGTATCGGATCTGGGGAGAAGAAGGCAAAGAAGAACTCAAAGAGGAAGCGAAAGAGGATAGTCACAACATCGGGGAGGAAGACGGCCACGAGAAGGTGGCGTGAGGCCTCGATCATGAAAGTCGTAGCTTGGGGCAAAAGTCTTTATGGAAACTACTGGGGATGTTTCCTCGTACTCATTGAGTTGCCCGGGCGCGCATGATCACTTTTCTGCATCTAACAAACCAAAAATGGAGCCTGCCGTGGATGACAAATTCAAGAGAGACAAGGAGAGTGGTTGGCAGGGTCAAATTGCAAAAGGGCCAGCAAGCTTCCCATTCAGCCGGTCGGTACAAAAACGTGAAGTCCCAGAAAGTAAACAGCGCCGCCATGAAATCTCAATCGAGAGTGGCAGCGAAGAGTCACGAGAAAGCAGCGGAGCTAAAGCAGCACAATATAGTGAGCGGAACGTATGAAGACTCCTCAAATGAAGATTTGCGCACTTCTGGTGATCTCACTGGTGGGAGTCATGGGTTTCCAAGGACAACCCTCGACGATTTCTGACTTTGACATTCAATCTGCGCTTACGCGGCGGCTCGCCATGGATGGACGGATGAATAGAACGAACATTCACATCCATGTTGATAACGGAAGGGTCATGTTGACCGGCACGGTCGAAACTCTCATGGAAAAAGGACTTGCCGAGAACCTCGTGGTGAGCACGTACGGTGTCAAAGCTGTCAACAATCAACTGACCGTGAAGCCGGCTCCGACAAAGGATTTAGCTGTAGAACAGGCGGTCAGAGAAGCGCTTAAGGCCACCCCGGTCCTGCAGACGAGTGACATTCAGGTCTCAGTGAGTGATGGTGTCGTTCTCCTCAAGGGGACTGTGGAGAAACAAAGCCAAAGTCATGCCGCGGAATTCGCGGCGAGAACGGTTCCCGGCCTTGTCAGTGTAGTGAACTTGCTTAAAGTCATGCATGCTCGGCCCGATCATGAAATCGAGAAGGACGTGGTGTTCTACCTGCAGTCCTCCTCCCTTGTGAACATCGATGATGTTGACTATGTCGTGAAGGATGGCGTGGTGAGGTTGAAAGGCACGATCGACAACCTGAGCCACGCCTATGCAGTCGCGAACGATCTGGAGAAGATTCATGGCGTAAAATCCGTAGATGTGAGCCGGATGACCGTCAAGATCGCAGCGCGGACGACTACCCAAGAAAGAACAGCGCTAGGACATGATACAACCTCCGACAGATAGTCATTCGGTCCACCTGAGAACTGGTGGACGATTTCTTGATCTGCGAATAAGCCACTTGCGCGCCTTTCCGTTTCCGTGACAATCCAACGGTTTTGCAGCCGGCGTGGCGATACTAAGAATCGTTAGCTCAAGTACAGCGCCACGCCATTCAGCGCCTCCATACCCCTAATGAGGATTGTTCCCAGTGCACACCGCCGGTCCAGTAGGGGACAATGGGCTATGTCATCCACGGTCGCTCATTGCCTTGGCTGCTACAGCAACCTAGGAGGAGCGGACACTGCCCCCCTTGACTTTTTGTCGACCGGTATTATTTTGTGGTTCACATAGACCGCTGAACTAGATGGATTGGTGGAGGGCCACACTATTTGGATTAGCGGTGAATCGGCAAGTTCTCTTCCTAGCCCTCTGACCATCCTTCTAAGTTCGCCGTAATTCAGAAATCACATCCGTCTCGTCTCTTAGATGGAAGGAGGGTGGTGCTATGGTTGTCTTTCATGAAATGCCCGTAGGGAGCAAGGAGGCTTTCGAAGCCAATGTCGATCGACTCTTCGACGACGCAATCCGTGGCTCTTCCGCCTGGGAGCCCAAGTGCAACGTCTATGAAGATGACGGCCGTTTCTGTGTACAAATGGCCGTGCCAGGTCTGTCCGTGAACCAGCTGAATGCACAAATTGAAGGCGACACACTGCGAGTGAAGGGGGAACGCAAGTGCCAGGGATCTGAAGGCACAACCTGGTATGTCCGAGAATTGGAAGAAGGGACGTTTACGTGCGCGTTCCAGCTCCCTGCTCATGTAGATCGTGACGCGGTCCACGCGTCCTATGAGCAGGGGATGCTTACGATCACCTGCCCGAAACGTGAGGAGGCAAAACCTCGCCAGGTCGAGATCCAGAGCCCCGGTGCGCCCCTGATGATCGAGGACGAAACAGAAGGGAGGATGAACCGGTCGATCAAAGCAGCCAGTCTTCTGTTTTCGGGATTGATCGGTCTGGGGATCTGGTCGGCATGGAATGCACTGCTTACTTAAACATCGAACGATTCATGAGACTAGGTGGTAGGGGGTCTATGAGCCCCCCCTACCTCATTGTTCCATGTTAGACACCAACGCAATAAGTAGTAGGGGTGAATAATGAAGAACAATTTATAAGAAGTAAGCCGCTGAACTCGATGAATTAGTGGAACGCTAAGTTCCCATATTATTTTTTAACCCTTTATCAAGGAGGCCCGTATGTTATCTATTCGTCCAATCGTCGGTGTCGTGGCGTGTAGTCTGTTGCTGTGGGCAGGTTCTGGGCTATCCAATGTCGCGTTGTCTTCAGAGAAAATGAGCGACAGAGAATCCGGCAAGATCATTAAAGGAACAGTGCTGCGCAGTGAAGGGCCGAATTATTTTGTCAAGAACAAGGAAGATGGGAAAGAGGTACGCTTGCGTATTGACAAAAACACGCAAATGAACCCCCTCGGGGTGATTACTGGAGATAATATCATAGCGAAAGTGGATGATCAGAATCACGTAGAGTCAATGTTCCCGGATCAGAATGCGAATCAACATGAGTCCCGTTAAGGTTTGGGCTATGGTCAGCGGTGGCTGACGTCGAGTAGATCGGCGTCAGCCACCTTTTAGGGCAGGCTGAGGGGCGAGGACGACAGAATCATCAGTCAGTGCCAGAGGGGCGGCAAAGACGCGTTCCTGACCGGATAGTGTAACGGTCATCGGACGGAAATCCAATTCGCAGCTGGAGATCTCAGGAGAGCCGTCAACCGTTAAGCGAGAGATTCAGACTGTACCTTGACTTTCAGGTAATCCCGTGGCGCTGGAGAAGACGTGGCCGGCCGTTTATTGTTTTATTGACTTGGGGTCCTCGAGAGGCGAGCTCTTTGCTCTGTCAGGGGACAAGGCTGCCTGAAGCGAAAGGCCACAGAGACAGGAGGAATGCCTACAAAGGTGGGACGGAGTACTAGCAGGGTTGAAAAACCGTATCTGGCAACGGGTATAAGGGGGACCTCATGTAAGCATGTAAGGCAAGATCTTTATGGTTGGCTACTACCACACTGTTACCGGAAGAGCCCAACCTAGGCTTATCTTGCTCAATATCGACGAGTCCGATTTCTTGTTTTTCTGCTTAGATACATGCTCCTGAGTCCCCGGCGTTTCGGCAACAGGGCATCTCGTAATCAGCGGGCTGTAGGATCGACCCCTACACGGCCCACCACACCTCGTTTGCGCGTGCCGGCGGCTATTCGGGCGTAGCCCTCTTTGTGGGATCGCATTCAGCATCTCCACGCACGTGCCGGTCCAAAGACAATTGTGTTGCGGCCGAAACAAGAGCAGGTACTACGTCTCCTGAGCGATCGGCAAAGCCTGACACCACTTCTTGATCCAGAGAGAACAAATGTCTCGAAAAGACTCCCGGTACCTTTTCTTTTTTTCGAAAGAAAATAGCCCATCCGCGTTTTCCCCTCCCATTGTCCTCCCAGTGACGCATGAAAACGAAAGTCCGATCGAGTAAATGTAACGAAGAACTGATATATTAAATTCAAGGGTTTTGCTGGCGTACTACATCGAGAACGGAACTGGTGGTTTACTGAAATCCAGGGAGCCCGCTTCTGCACCATGGGGCGAGGAGGTGCCTTATGGATTTATTTGATAAGTCTAGACAGGAGATGGAGGCCGAAGTCAAGAAATCCTTCATGTGGGTCGTGTTGACCGCCATCGTCGGGCTCTTGTTGGTGACGGTTTATGTCATGGTCACGTGAGCCTCTTGAATGTTAATCAGCGTGTAGTGCGGTGAGCCGCAGTAGACGTGTGGCTTTGCCCTTTGCTCTAGTCCAGGAGTTATTTTTCAAGTCGCATAGTTCCAGGAAAACAAGCCTGGAAGTTTTTTACCGTCTCGCCCCTCCCGCCCGTCTCGCGGTCGGTCCGGCCAATCCGGTTCGCCGAAGCGGAGCAAATCCTTGAGGGGCTGGCCGGGATATTTCTGATCGAACTGCTGGCGATCGTAGGTGGTGCAGCTGTACCAGCGGTCGCTGCAGAGCGTGTCGTCCTTGCCGGTCACGCCCAACTCGTCCATTGGGTGATTCATCGGATCCAGTGATCTCCTTTGGGTAGAGGGGCGGTCTTCAGCAAGAGCCAAAGCCAGCGCTGCGAAGAGCATAAAAAACAGTGCTACCAAACCCAGCATCTTACGATCAGTCATTGCTGTGGCTCGCTCGGAATGATGTGACATGGACAATACACCAGTTCGGATTCACAAACATCCCGACTTTCGAGGAAGAGGTGCGGCTCGGCAGCCGCATATCTTGTATCACATACTCATGAGCTCTTGGTTGGGATCCTAGATCTTCAACTGCACCACAAACTCCCGTTGCCCGTTTGTCTCCACCGCACCAAATGACCTGCCTCCTATTAAACCAGGTCGGATCTGGAGTTAGGATTCCAGCCGACTGGTCGGCGTGAAGGAACTTGAACGGTGGCCTAACAACGGGGGCTGGTCAATACCGTCTCCGGCTCACCGGTGCACACCTAAAAATTGCCTTCATAAACGTGACCTCGGATTGATTTCTCCACGGCCTGAATCAGCTTTTCTGGTGAAATCGGTTTCTCCAGATAGTCGATAATACCCTGTTTGAAGAGATGAACTGCTCCGGCTAATGCCGGATGCGCGGTTAATACAATAACGGGCGTGGAAGGGAACTCTTGACGGAAATAGGCAATAGCCTCCATTCCGTTGACTTTTGGCATTTGAATGTCACAAATAATGAGACCCACCTTAAAGGGATTATCATTGATGAGAAGTCGTGAGATTGCTATTTCTCCATTCTCTGCTTCAACCACATCATAGCCGGCCTTCGTTAAGATTAGGCGAACGGACTTTCTGATTTCTTCTTCATCGTCCACCACCAAGATTCTCCCTTTCGACATGGCTCTCTCCCTTCTTACATGCGCTTCAACGGTTCTTGTTCCATCTCACACGTATCAGTTCCGGATGGTTGCTGTACGGAGGCGCACGGGAATCCTCGCATCGGCTAAATCTAAAATCATGCCGACCAAATCAAAGCTAAAGTATTGCCCTGTTCAAAGGTGTCTGTCAAATCCGGGCCACCTCACCCTGACCCCATGAACTATGACTTTGGCCCCATGGATTACGCTCGCCAGCTAACATGAGGGTGCTATATGAGTCGTTGTGAAACCTCACCCGCCTACGCAGGAAGCTACGGCTGCCCGTCCTTTGCAGTAGTCCGCTACGGAGGGTGGATGAAGCCGTGGGGTTCCACATGAGGCATACAAACAGGAAATACTTTGGTGAGCAAAACGGGGCCTAGAACCTCGATGCCGTCAGCGTCACGTCCGCGCTGGCCCACGCTCGACGGAAGCGCGCGTCCGCTGCGGCCGCTTCGGTGTTCTTCCCCTGCGCCCGGAGCGCCTGTGTGAGCCCAAACAGGGACCAGCCGTTCTCGGGGAAGCGCCGGAGGTCTTCGCGATATACCTTCTCCGCCTCGGCATTATGTCCCGCCTTCAACAGCACGGCGCCGAGCGAATGCCGAATCGGGTAGTACCACTTGGGCGGTTCGAAGTAGAGTCCCGCGTCCTCGATCTTGGCCGCCTCTCGGAAGTGGCTGGTGCCCTCATCGAGGTCGCCGCGGCGGGTGGCGATCTCGCCGGACAGCGCGTGCACGGCGATCGAGAGGGCCGTCTTGCCCTCGGCGCCTTCAGGCGTCGCGGCGTTGATCTCCGTCACCATGTCGAGCGCGGCTTGTGCCTCCGCCCACTGTCCCTTGGCTGCATGCGCGACACCGCGGGCGTAGTATGCCATGGCATACGAAAAGCGGATGTCTTCTGGCGGAAGCGGTTCGGTAAGTACGTCGTCCCACTTTCCGAACGTCGTGAGCGTCAGCACATGGTACGGCAGCATCTCTTGCAGTAGCCCGACCTGGCGCGCGGCATCGAGGTTCACCTTCGAGGTCAGTGTACTGGACGCCTCGATCGCCTGTGCGCTGCGGCCCGCCATCGTGTAGGCGAAGGCGAGAAAGTGGATGTTGTGGGGGTAGTACGCGAGCGGATAGACGCCCGTCGGGTGCTGGCCTTCGATGAACACCTCGTCGGTGTGGATAGCGTGTTGGTTGGCCTGCACGGCGTCGTTCCACCGTCCGACGCGGATGTAGATGTGTGCGGGCATGTGGACCATATGCCCTTCGCCCGGCATGAGCCGAGCGAGCCGTTCGGCGCACGGCACTGCGGCCTGCGGGTTCACCGCTTCGACCGCGTGGATGTAGTAATGGCATGCGCCGGGGTGGTTCGGGTTGCGTGAGAGTACTCTCTCGAGCTGGCGGACGATTTCTTTGGTGCCGGGGTAGGGAGTGCCGTCGGGTTGCCAGTAGTTCCACGGGCGGAGGTCCATCAGCGATTCAGCGTACAGGGTCGCGGCATCGAGGTCTTTGACATAGGTCTTGGCGACCTGCTCCATCGCGCGTGAGTACACTGTGTCCAACCGGACACGATCGGTCGGTGGAACTGCCTCGTAGCGCTGCGCGACCGCCTCGATATACGCCCGCTCAGACGCCGTGGCGTGGGACTTAAGCGCCAGCGCTTTCTGCGCCGCCTCGTACGCGGCAATTCCGCTCGCCGAGTCCATTGGAGCGTTGACGTGCGGGCCGTAGGCGAGCGCGATCCCCCAGTAGCACATGGCGCAGGTGGGATCGAGTTCTGCGGCGCGCGTGAACGATCGGATCGCTTCCGCGTGATTGAATCCGTAGACGAGTCGCAGGCCCTGGTCGAAGTACTGCTGTGTGGCAGGGACTCGGGTGGAGATGCGTTTGTGGTGGGAGCCGAGGTTCGTGTAGAGCGGGACCGTGTCAGAAAGGCTCGTCGTCGGCGCGGGCGCTACCGTCGATTCTGTGCCCGAGCTGGGGGCGACGCTGGCGAGCAGAACAGCCGCGGCGAATCCGATGATGTGACTTGACTTCATTACGTGCCTCCTTCCGAACGCGGAATGCAATTGGTTGGACCGCTGGGTGGTGATGGTGAGGTGAGCCATCCCATAGCAGACCGACCCATAGATGAACGCTGAAATTCGCTTGATCATAACTCCCTCCCAACGATTGCTCCGGCGATGCGCTTGTCGCGCATCATCCGAATCATGTGCATAGCTGATGATGTCTGTGGGCACCTTTCACGACGTCTCGATCTAGACCGACACCGGCATGGTGGGTAACACGATGTCGAATATCGGTCAATACCTGAACCGCTCTCGCAGTGCCTCTGCCGAGGCATCGGCAGGGTTGGCCGCGTGATCCTGGCTCAGCAGGGCAGGCGCTCGTCGGCCTGGAATCGTCACGCGTCTGTTCTCCTTCGGATCTAACCAACGATGCAGGACCGCTTGTGCACGGCTGATGCCATGGCCATTCGATGCGACCGTGTTAAGAAAACCGATGAGTTATATAGACTTCGCGAGATCGAGAGAGCGACGAAATCTCGCGATTCACGAAACTTCAACAGAGATTTTCTTGAAATTTCACGATTGCCGAGACGAGAGTATAATCAATTCAGCTAGCTAGCACACACCAAAGCCTAGACCAGACAATCGTCCTCCGTATGAGTCTTGATACAGAATTACAACGCGCATGAGCTTTCCCCATGACTGACTAACGACATGGCGAGATTTTTTTGGCATGAGGATTGCTGACCTCATGGTCATAGGCTCATGATAAGAGGGGACTTCGCTATGAAAAGTTCCTTGCCGGTACTTCCAGACTTTCGTAGGGACACTCGGAAAGTGGTGAGACTTCGTACTACGGTTGCAGACAAACTAGGCCTTGCGAATGGAGAGGTCATGAATATTTCTCATGGAGGGTGCGGGCTGCGGCTTACGAAGCGTTTGACGCGCGGTCAGTATCTTAAGCTCAAGGTGTACCCGAAGGACCGGACTAAGGCGGTTGAAATTACTCTGGCGAGAGTGAAGTGGGTCGAAGCGGATGGGGCCGGGGTTGAATTCCTTTCTGTGTCTCCTCAGAACCATGAGCTTCATCGACTCTGCACGGAGCAGTTCGAATTATCCTTGGAGGCCTGAATGCCAGCGTGTCATGCTTCACACGTGTTCGTCGAAGAAATCGATTCAAGACTACGCGCACTCAAGCCGTGATTCCGGAATCGCAGTATCGCTACTAAGGCGGGAGGATAAAAACCTTCAGCAGATCCGTTCCTTACCAAACCTCGCTTGCGCGTGCCGTGCGCTCTTCTTCTATTAATGCGCACGGATAAACCTCTCCGGTAGCCTTCGCTTCAACCGAATCACGTTCTGCAGGCGAAAACAGTACTCAAGAACCGTCTTCTAACAGACATATGACCGTATCGACGGATCAGCATCCTCGAACGAGCGCAGTTGAGTCGTATGCTGGCTGCTGGCTATAGTCTCTGTGACGGGGCGTTGGAGGGCTTGCCAACGTTGTGTGCGTGCCGATATCGGAGACCGACTCATGGGTCCGACTTTTGATCAAGAACCGGCGGAGAATGAGTATGTTCGGATGCGCACGATAATCGTGCGCATCACGTGCGTGGCTTTTCTCATGACGCTGGCCCTATCCTGGCGCGCCTATATTCCCAGCTTGAGAATTTTTGCCTTATCGCCGGTCGTTGAAATTCTGAGATCAACACCCGTCTGGCTTGATTGGATCATACTGATCCTGAATGTCGGGTGTTTGGGCTGGCTGGTCATGAGGCCGTTGCAACGCGCGCCGGCCTTCGGAGTAGTGACCTGCACGGTGTTTTGGGTACTGCAGGACCTGCTACGTTTTCAACCGTACACATACATGTATGTCTTCACGATTGTGTCGGCGGTATTTTTCGGATCACGCAGCATCGATGCTCTGAAAATTATGGTAGCCAGCATCTATTGTTGGGGAGGGCTTCACAAGCTCAACGCGACGTTTTTTCTCAAGACTTTTCCAGGGTTTATCGCGCCGCTCTACAAATTTCCCGAAGAGCCGTCTTTATTTGCCGCTGTTTTGGCTCTCGTGATGTTTCTTGTGCCCGCATTCGAGGCAACGATTGGACTGTTGCTTTTGTTTTTTCCGAGGCGAAGGAGGCTCGCTACGATGATGGCCTTCATCATGCTCGTCACAGTGCTCGGCTCTCTTGGCCTGGACGGTTCTGCATGGAATATCATTGTATGGCCATGGAACATCTACCTCTTTCTGCTCGTACTCGCGCTATTCTCTCAGTCTGCCTCTGCCGATAGTAAGGTGCAGTTCCGGCTCGATGCGCTCACGTTTGCAACGGTCGTAATATTTTCCATCGCCCCAGCTTTTGCCCTTTTCGGGTGGGGGCATTCCTATCCGGCGTTTAAACTTTATTCAGGCAACACCAAAAGCGCGGTTGTCATTCTTGCTCAGAACGAAAACATTGGGCTCCTACCGAACAATCTGGGGCAGTTAGCCGGTCGCGTGCGCATGCTCCCATTAGTCGACTGGACGGCCCATGAGTTCGAACTTGTCGTTTATCCGGAATCATATGTGTTTCGACGAGGAGCGGAGGGATTGTGTCCGTATTTGAGCGAGAGACAGAACGCAACATTGCGTATTTATGATGCGCCGGTTTTTTACAGTATCGAGACGACCTATCGAGACTTTCCTTTGTGCGCGGCAGAATCGAACTAAACACTTCTTCATAGGCCTATCACTCAAGGGCCAGGTCCATTCCGATCCGGCTTTGCAGATGGATTCTGTCATCATCCTGCACATGATGGCCTAGGCCTGCAATGGCTAGTATAATCATGACAGACCATAGGGCTTTCATCGTCAGTATAGCGGCCAAGAGGTGCGCAGTGCGCGTGACGGTTCTACTCTCTATTCTGGCTTTTGCGGTTGCCGCGCTTTTCGCTCTTCCCTCATCGGCGTACCGGGACCATTTCACGCCCGAGCAGAAAGCGCTGCTGGAAAAGATTCAGATGGTGCACATCGAAGCGATC
>DATIAT010000061.1:0-35616 GCA_035457905.1 Nitrospiraceae bacterium | reverse complement strand
TGTGAACTCGTTTGTGTTTTCTTTCGCCAGTTCATCGGCGATCGTGGCACGGTTGATGGAACTGGAATATGACGGGCTTCCCAAGGATTTTCTCCAGCAGCTGCGTGCTCGCGTCATCGCACTGACAAAAGAGGAGGTCCTGGCGGCGGCGAAGAAACATTTCAATCCCGAACGCCTGCACATTGTTGCAGTCGGGTCCGGTGAAGCTCTGCCGAAGTTGCTGTCGGGATTTGGGGATGTCAAAGAGATAAAGTTGGCTCCGGAAGGCTGAGGGAAGAGTGGCCAGGTAGCTTATTAATCTCCTGTGCTCGCGCAACGCGCTACCTCAGAAGGATGAGGAGGGAGCGGCCAGGCGCCCTCCTTGCTCGCAGAACGCGCACGATGAAGCTGTGCTCGTTCGATGCGCGCAGTAGAGGGCAACCTTGGCCACTCCCTTAACGAGAGATGAAGAAGATTGGAATGCCCTCGCCTGGGCTGATGGCACGTCTCGGCGTGCCAGTGGGTGGGCGGGTGAGAAAGTTGCGCGCAGTGGGAGAACAGCGGGCCATCTACCCTGAGGAATGAGAGCTTCCGGAGCTGTGGGTGAGGGAGTAGAAAGGAGGTCGTCGTGATGACCTATGTGATGCTGCTTAATTGGACGGATCAGGGGATCAAGAATGTGAAGGAGTCGCCGAAGCGGCTTGATGGGGCCAAGAGGCTCGCGAAGGATTTGGGGGGCGAGGTCAAGGGGTTCTATATGACGCAGGGCGCGCATGACCTTGTCCTTATCGTTGACCTGCCGAACGATGACAGGGTGGCGAGTTTCTGCCTCAAGTTGGGATCGCTTGGCAATGTGCGGTCCACGACCCTTAGAGCTTACTCCGAAGATGACTATCGCCGCATCATTAGCGGCCTGGGTTAAGATGGCGCAGGCACGGAAGAGAATCGACAGCTATCAGCTTTGAGCTAAGAGCGAACTCGGAGCTGAGCGCTGACTGCTGATAGCTGAAGGCTTACCAATGCCGCTCGAAGACGAGTTTTGTGACATTATCAAAAAGGCGCGCGTCGGACAGGGACGGTCCGTGGCGGATGTCTCGCAAATGGCCGGGTTGCCCGGAAGCACCATCACAGCGCTGGAGCGCGGCGTGTGCCCGCCTGATCGCCATGAGATTCAGGCGCTGGCGAAAGCCTTGGGCCTTCGCTCTGGTCCGTTGGAACAGGTCGCGATTGAGAAATGGGAACCGGTCGCGCAACATCCGACAGCCTGGGTGGAGACGATACAGGGGTCGATCAACGGCTACGGTGTGCAGGGTTATGTGATCCATGACGGCGGGGAGGCGGTCCTGATCGACACGGCATACAATGCGCCGGCGATGATCGAGTTCTTGTCCAGGCACCGCTTGCGTCTGGTGGGGATTTGTCTGACGCACGGCCATGCGGACCATGCAGACGGGATTGACCGGATTCTGAATCATCATGAGGTACCGGTGTATCTCGGAACGGAGGATGTCGACCTCCTCAGCTGGCGACCCTCCGGCGCACTGCTGAGGCAGCCGGAAAATGGCCACACCATTTCGGTCGGGGGCTTGCGCGTACAGTGCCTGGCGACGCCGGGCCATACTCCTGGCGGGATTTGTTATCGAGTGGATGTCGGATCGCATTCCGCCTGCTTCGTTGGCGATACGCTGTTTGCGGGATCCATTGGCCGGTCGAATCCCAGCACGTTGTATCAGACTCAGCTGCGTTCGGTCCGAACTGTCGTACTCGGTCTGCCGTCTGAATATCGGTTATTGCCAGGCCACGGACCGGCCACGACAGTCGCCGAAGAACTCGACCATAACCCTTTCGGCGTCGATAATTGAAGACTACTCATGAATCTAGATCAGCGGAGCGACGACCAACCGATCCGAAGCGGAGAATTGCCGGTCGTGGCAGAGCCATCCAAGGAGGAGAGTAATTTCTCTCCGGATGAACAATTCGAAGAGGCTCCGTTTTCAAAGTGGATCCTGCCCATCAGCCTCTTTGTGGCGACGATCTTTACCACACTGTGGGCCGGGGCTTATCAGGCCTACAGCGGACCGATCCGTGGACCGGTGAATTTCCTGCTCGAACATCCCGAGACGCTCTGGAGCGGTATTCCTTTTGCCGCCACACTCTTGATTATTCTGGTGACCCATGAATGCGGCCATTATGTGCTCTCCCGCATCCACAGGGTGCCGGCATCGCTCCCGTTATTTATCCCTGGTCCTCCCCATTTCGTCGGCACGTTCGGGGCGATCATTCGTATGCGCGGGCCGATTGTGAGTCGGCGAGCGCTGTTCGACATAGGCGTGGCCGGCCCGCTTGCCGGCTTTCTGGCTGCAGTCGTGGCGCTGGTTATCGGTTTGAACCTGTCGACGATCGTAGATCGAACGTCAAACCATGGGTTGGAGTTGGGTGAACCGTTGCTGTTGCAGTTCATCTCCTGGGTGATCGTTGGGTCTCTTCCTCCCCATACCGACATCGTCTTGCACCCCGTCGGGTTCGCTGCGTGGTTCGGGCTGTTTGTGACGTCACTCAACCTGATCCCCATCGGTCAGCTCGATGGCGGGCATGTGGCCTATGCCCTATGGGGCAAGCGCCAACGTACGATGGCATTTATCATGTTGCCGGTCCTCATCGTGTTGGGGTTTGTGGGCTGGCCCGGCTGGTGGATCTGGGCGTTCATGGCCGGACTGTGGGGTTTCGGACATCCGCCCGTGCGTGATCTTCACGTACCGTTGGGTCCAAAACGGATCATTGTCGGCTGGATTGCCCTTGCCGTGTTTGTGCTCACGTTTGCGCCTGTCCCATTCTCCTTCCACTAACGGGATGCTGAAAAAGTCGTCCTTCTCACCCGCCCGACCCTGGCGCGCCGAGACGCGCCTTTTCCCATGCTTCGCTCTCCCCTCGAAAGCATACTCAACGTAGCCCAGAAGCTACGCCTCCGGTGCTTTCATCGGCTGCAGCCTTGCTGGACGGCCCTTTTGAGCATCCCGTGTGTGTTTTCCTGTTGTCCAAGATCTGCAATCCCTTTCAGTGGTCCGAATCAATCCGGAGAATTTCTTGTCGGATTGCACGGTCGGCCATACAGTGTGCCTATGGAATCCAGCGCGACGTCGACACATTCCTGTCCAAAGTGCCTGGCTGAACAGCCTGATGGGGCAACTGAGTGCGGGAAATGTGGGATTATCTTTGCTAAATATCGGCCGGTCGCCTCGATACAGCGGCAGCCTGTGTCGGGAGATCATGCACGCTGTATGTCCTATGCCAGAGAATGGCTCGTTGATTCAGACACATCGACCGATTCGTTGACGTTTGGCGGCCGGGTCGTAGTGTTTCTGTTGCTTCTCTGGTGGGGTCGAGCGTTTATCTTCACGCCGCTCGAAACGAACTACACAGGGGAGTCGTTTTTCCATCTGATCAATTTACCGTTCCACGAAGCGGGCCATATTCTATTTATCCCGTTCGGCCGCTTCATGACGATTCTTGGAGGGACTCTCGGCCAGATCCTGATGCCGCTGGTCTGTCTTGTCACATTTATAGTCAAAACACGCGATCCCTTCGCCGGCTCAGTGGCCCTCTGGTGGACGGCAGAAAGCTTTATGGACATCGCTCCCTATATCAATGATGCACGGGCGATGGATCTCATGTTGCTTGGTGGGGTGACGGGGAAAGAAACCGACGGGCATGATTGGAACAATCTCCTGACGATATTGGGTTGGCTGGAGTATGACCAGCGTCTGGCTCACCTCGTCTACAACTTCGGCATTCTGCTGATGCTGGGTTCGTTCGCGTGGGGGGGGCTGCTTCTTCTAAAGCACTATCGACGCCTCTCGCCGTAACCGCATTTGCCTCGTATCCGCTGAGGGTAATCATGCCGGCGCCGATCCATTCAATCCTTGTTGTCGTCGGCATGGCAGGTTGAATGGCCATCGTTCACATGCCCGATTATTCGGCGAGCGGGACGATTCGATCCGCCACCGCCTGAATGATACCTTCTCGCTCTCTCACCACCTTCACTCCTTGAAAACTCAAGTAGTAGCCCCCGTGACTCGGCGACTGGATCGTGGCAGTGAGTTCAATCCGCTGCCCGTCTTCGACGTCCGGGTCTTTGACGGTCGGAATCCCGCAGCGTCCGTAGACAGCGACGTTGATCGACGATGTGTCATCTTCCAGATAGAACAAGTAGGCTCCGTAGCACATCGTGCCGGCCTGGACCTTGTAGGGGTCGAGCGGCGTCACATTGCGAACAATGCCCTGCAACGTGACTTGCTTCAAGTGAAAGGACTTCGGGTCGTCGACGATTTCGCGAATGGTGATTGGTTCCGCGGCTGAAGCACAGGAAGCGCCGCCTGTCGACCACACCAGCCAGACGAGGGCAAGGAAAGTCACAACCGTTCGTCCAGAAGATGCGCGGCCGTATATCACGGTTCTATTCTACAGAAGGTCGTCGCAGAAGTCCCTTCCGCCCCTTCGACGAACTCGTTATAATCCGCCCACCTTTTCTGGAGAATCGCCCATGATCGATTGTGCGCGGCTTGAACGGTATGTGACAGACAGTCGCCATCGGTTTGAAGATCTGCTTGGCCGGATGGTGGAGATTCCATCGATCAGCATGGACCCGGCCCAGGCATCCGACATCAGACGCATGGCAAACTTCGCGCGACAGGTCCTAACCGACCTGGGAGCCGAAGCCCAAATTGTAGAGACCGGCGGATCCCCGATCGTATCAGGCGGATGGAGGATCGGAGCCCATCACCCGACGGTGACCGTCTACAACCATATGGATGTGCAACCGGCTCAGGAACCGGAATGGCGGCAGGCACCCTTTGCATTCAAGAACGAGAACGGGCTGTATCACGGCCGTGGCGCGACGGATGATAAGGGACCGGCACTCTCAGCCCTGTTCGGTGCACGGTACGCCATTGAGCAAGGCGTGCCGATCAACGTCAGGTTTCTCTGGGAGCTGGAAGAGGAAATCGGCAGTCCGAATTTTGCGACCGGGCTGAAGAATAAGACGGCGATTCCTCGACCGGATTCAGTTGTGGTGTCGGACACCATTTGGCTCGCGAAAGGAAAGCCAGCCATGCCCTATGGCCTGCGCGGCCTGTTGGGCGCGCGCCTGACGCTTCGTACTGGAACGAAAGATGCCCATTCCGGCGTAACCGGGGGCGCGGCGCGGAATCCGCTGGCGGAACTGATGGAAGTAGCACAAGCCTGCGTGGATGCCAAGACCGGCAAAGTGAAGATTCCCGGGTTCTATGAGGATGTGGTCGAGCCGACCAAAGCAGAGATTAAAAGCTTTCTCGCGTCAGGGTTCCAGGTCAAAAACTTCAAGCAAGCGTACGGATTTCACACGTTGCGAACGAACGATCCCGCAGAGATCATGCGCCGAATCTGGGCAGCGCCGACGTTCGAGATACATGGCCTGACCGGCGGGTATCACGGGCCAGGAGTGAAGACGGTCGTGCCTGGCCATGGTGAGCTAAAAATAAGTATGCGGCTGGTGCCGAATCAAACTCCGGAAAAAGCCTTTGCGTTGCTCAAGCGCCACGTGGCAAGGAGCAATTCGGATGTAAAGGTGGAGCGTGAAGGCATGCTTCAGCCGTTCAAAGGACTGTTTGAAGGCCCCTATGTCGAAGCGGTGAAGCGGGCGGTGAAAGCCGGATTCGGCAAAGAGCCGGCCTTCATCCGCGAAGGCGGATCAATCGGCGCGGTCGTCACGATGCAGAAAGCCTGGAAAGTGCCGATCCTGTTTATGGGACTGAGCCTGCCCGAGCACGGCTACCATGCACCGAACGAACACTTCGATTGGGGCCAGGCCTCAGGCGGAATGAAAGCCTTCGCACATTATTTTTCTGAACTTGCGAAGATGGGGAAGTAAGGAGCGGCCAAGCCGTCCTTTTTGCTTGCAGAACGCGCACATTCAGAAAGTGCTCGTTCGATGCGCGCAGTAAAGGGCAGCCTTGGCCACCCCTATCAAGAGAAAGGTGTATCGAGTATTTTTCGCTTGGCCTGCTCCCGTTCTCTATCCTTCTTACGTTCGATCAGCAATTCTGCAGTCGCTGATGTTGTGCTCTTGAGCATGCCACATATGCTGCGGATGTATTGTTTTGTGACTGGCTGAAAGAGAATGTCACCCCCATGCTCGATGAAACGCACCTTGGTGCCTGGCTTGATGCCAAGTTTTCGACGAAGCCGAACTGGAATGACAATCCGACCCCTCGTTGTTACATAGACAGAATCCATAACTCCTCCGTGCTGAAAAATGTTACCGATGGTTATGGGATGTCAAATTTCCAGTACCCGCGCCGTTCGGGGAGAGCGAGCGCCGCGGCCAGATGATCGAGAAATTCTCGGCGCGGAATGTCTTCGGCGCCGAGCATCTTGATGTGGGGTGTAGATTGCTGGCAGTCCATGAGGTGAAAGCCCCAGGCTTTCAGTTGGCGCACGAGCCAGACTAACGCAACTTTGGAAGCATCGGAAACACGGGTGAACATCGACTCGGCAAAAAAGACGCCCCCAAGTGCCACGCCGTAGAGTCCGCCGACTAACTGTCCTTCCCGCCAAGTCTCAACGGAATGGGCATACCCGAGTTCGTGTAAATGCGTGTAGGCTTCGAACATCTCTCTAGTGATCCAGGTGCCGCCGTCTGAATATTGCGACCGTGGTTCTGCGCAATGTTGCATCACATCACGAAAGCAGGTATCGAGCGTGACGCTGAATAAGCCGGGGCGAAGACTTCTCTTCAGGCTGCGCGAGATGTGAAGCTTATCGGGAAAGAGGACGGTCCTGGGATCGAGCGACCACCACAAAATCGGTTGATTCTCGCTGTACCAGGGAAAGATACCGTGCCGGTAGGCTTCGAGCAATCGCTCAGGTCTCAGATCTCCCCCGACGGCAAGTAGACCTTCGGGCGAAGCCAGCTCGACAGGTGGAAAGCTCAGGTCCTGCCCGTTTACATTCAAGACAAACATCTTGGGCTACGGTACGCGACGTGGTGGAAAATGGCCACGGGATCAAAACCGGGCCATCACGCTTTCTTTTCATCTGTCTGAGCCAGCAGAGGTTGGAAAATGGGATCGGCGTCCACCACTGCCTTCAATGACTCTGCTCCGATGAAAAAGTTCCAAATCTCCGGAGTCTGCCCCGGAATTTCAACAAACCATCGTTTGGCTTCCGTCAGTCGCTCTAACATCGCGCGGTTGTCCCGATCAGGAGTGAACAGCAAGCTATAGGCTTTGGTGTACTCAGCCATGAATTTATCGAGCGGAAGGTCGGCGAGCACGAGCGCTTCGCCGGCATCCTGATAGGCTGTCCGGATATCCGGGTCGTCGATATTGCGGTTCCAGGCAACTTTGTTTACGCGCGACCAGGCCAGCTGAAGCAAAGCTTCGGCTCTGGCGGTTCTTCGCTCGGGCGGGATGGCTTTGACCAGGGATCGGTGGGTCTCGATCGCAGCTTCTTGATCGTTATTCCAGCGTAAGGCCACGCCTAACCGAAATCGGTTATCGAGTTGTTCCGGTCGTACGGCGGCTAAGGTTTGCATGGCTGAGAGCATTCGGTAGAGGAAGTCGGCAGTCGTCGGTTTGTCGAATCCGCCCATCTCCATCCCCAGGGACAGGTCCACGCGTACTCCTTGGGCATAGATGTTCCAAAAATGCTCGTTCACCGCCAAGGCGAGTGCGGGGTCTCCCACCGGGAGTTTGTGAAATGCAATGGCCTCGCCAAGGATGGTGGCATAGAGGTGCCGGCTCAAGACCGTGAGAGCCTCAGCTTGATGGGGATCGATGATGAGAACACGATTCAACAGGGCGACTCGATCACGCAGTTCCGGAAAGTTGGCTGCGCGAGCGACTGTAGCGACCAGGAGGCCCGGGCGATCATCTGGCCCCCACCAGACGAGAGAGTCCGGTAGAGCACGGCTAGTTTCTGTAGCAAAGGGAATCTTTTCCTGAGCGCCGCTTCCGAAGATGGCCCCGCTGGTCACGGCAAGATTCACGACCGCCGTATCGCCTGCAAAGCCGTGTTTCTTCAGCCCGGAAAGGACAACCCACTGAGTGGTGACTTCTTTCAGCGCACGGCGGGTGCGCTTGATCGTGGTGGTCCATTTGACCGAGCCGGCCGCGTAGGTCACTGGAGCAGTCAGAGGATCCTGGTAGTTGACGGCCAATTTCACAAGAGTGGTCGGCACAGCTACGACGGGGCTATTCGGGCGAAGGCGGAACGAAGCTGAAGGAAGCGGACTGCTTTCAACAACGCGAATATGGAGCCCGGTTCCCGGCGGAGTAAGCCCCAGAGAATCGGTCACGAAGGCCGAGGCGGGATAACGATTCAGGTCTTCAGTGAAAAAGACGAGATCGCCATGACTGGGCCACAAGACTTCCATTCCGACATCGGTTCTGACCATGGCGGGAGCATGCGCCTCCCGTAGACGTTGCCAGCAGGAGTCGTAGGCGGGGTCGGAATCGACAGGATAGGACTTGATACCATTCGGGGATGCAGCTACGAGGGGATACTGACAGGCGAAGTCGAGCCGGCCGACGCTCACTTTGTTTCCCGCTCCCATCGCTTCGGCGTAACTGCGAGCCGTCGCTTCAGCAGCGGTGACGGCCTTCTTTGATTTCTTCGCAACGGCGGCAGCCGATACCGGTGAGGTCTCGATCAGTGTCACCGCGGTGGTAACCGACAGGGCCCCGACGAAGAGGAGGGTCTTGAGCCGGCCACGGTGGAAGATCTGCGGGCGCATGATGTCGGACAGTCTCCTGGTTATTCGACCACGATCACGGCATGCATGTTATGACCCGGCATGTCGCACAGATACGAGAAGGTTCCGGTACGTACCGGTGTGAATTGAAATTCAACCAGTCCATCAGGCGGAATGATCACGCGTTTGAGTCCCTCTGGGCCGAACTCCTGAGCTCCGTTTCCATCCACTTTAAGGTCGGCGCTGAGGAAGAGTTCTTTGGCTACTACGGCATGGAGTTCAGTATCGTGATTAAGGAACCGCAACACGGTTTTGCGATTGTGATGTAAGCGGACGTGCACAGGAGTAAATATCCGAGATCGGATCTCTACGGTGACCGAATCGACCTCAGCCTCTGTTGGAAGTGCATAGGCTGGAACGATCAGCATCAAGACCAGCCAGCTGAGTCCGAGCGTCCTTCTCACCGTGCGTGAGCCGCATCGAGAATGGCGCGGCGCATGTTCATCCGGTCGGTCGAGGTCAACTGCGGGGCCGGGCGATGTCGGCAGAGTGTGATGGTGTGCTGGAGAGAGGCAACGAAGACTTCGCAATTCGGACAGGCCCCCACATGTTGTCGAATCTCCCGGCAGATGTCGGACGGGAGTTCGTTGTCGATGTATGCGGACAATTGCCGGAGAAGATCAACGCAATGGCCTCGGCCATGGTTATGCCGGTGTGGCAATGGTCTGGACTGTTTCTTTTTCGCCGAGGTCTTTTTCTTGGTCATGAGAGCGAGTCTCCTGACGTGTGGTCATCGTGATGGGTAATGCCGCGGGCGCTGAGCTCCCGCCGTACAAACAAACGTGCCCGGTGAAGTCGAGATTTTACGGCTCGCTCATTCAACCCCATAATGGTTCCCACTTCTTTGGCGCTCAGGCCTTCCATATCCCGGAGCACGAGAGCCATCCGATATTTTGGGGGCAGTTTCTCGATCGCCTGGTCGAGAGCCTGCCGGAGTTCCTTATTCTGAAGCGCTTCTTCTGGGCTGAGCCCATCCATTGGGATCTGGAGGCGAAATTCCCCCTCGGAGGAGGGTACGAACTCCTCGATCGACAGCTCGTGTTCCGGTTGCCCTTTGCGTCTGCGTCGCATACGCATGCAGGCCCTCGAGGCGATGGTGTACAACCAGGTGGAGATCCGCGCCTCGCCTCGAAAGTCTTTGAGTCCCTGATAGGCATTGAGAAAGGTTTCCTGGACGAGATCCTTCGCCGCCTCCGTTTCACCGCACAAGCGGTGCGCGTATCGATAGATTAGATCAACATGGTCTCGGTACAGCCTATCAAATTCGTCGGGCTCTTGCATGGCTGGGCGGTGGGGAGGCTTTTTTGAGGAAGGAGTATGCATGGTTGGCGCGAAGTCTAGGGAGTTGGCTAAGGCCTGTCAAGCAAACCCGGGTGTCTGCTGAATGTGTATGGTTGCCAGTTACGGAGTTGGTGAGGCGCTGTTGTTCCGGGATGGCGGAGATTCAGTCGATGGGACCGTCACGCTCACATGCTCATGATCGATATGCAACGTCAATGGTTGTCCCACCTTTACACGAGGGATTCCGATCTTCGAATTGATCATGACGAGGCCGATGGGCGTGCGGACAAAGACGAAGTTGGACTTGAGTTTTGACACAGTGCCAGAGAGGAGGAGTTGCACATCGGCGCCGGCCGGTGGGGCCTGGCTTACCTGTATGTCGAATTGTAGATCATGCACTCCGGTGATGGTATTCGTTTCATCGACTTCAACGGTCAGCGGATCTCCCTCACGATAGTTGGTGAGGCGTTCGTCTTGTGTGTCGATATGAACGACATGGTCACCGCCCGGCCCCCACCAGCGTAACGTTTTCGGCATATCGGGCCCGGACGTCATTGGTCCGCTGAGATAGCGATGGACCAACGATCCGTCGGCTCTCTTTCGGATTTCTACGACGAAATGACGCTCATGCACCCAAAAGTGTACTTCCTGCGAGGCCTTAAGGTCTTTCAATGTTGTTTTGGAAGTGAGGGTCAGCAGTCCGACAGGAGTCTTGAGAAAGACGATGCCGGCCTTGGTCCGCCACACTGCCCCTCGCAGCTCTATAAACGGGTCGACCGTAACTGGGTCAACAGGAGGCGTTGGGGCAGCGGTTTCAGTCGCTGGAAGCAAGGACGTTTCGGCCGGTTCAGGCGTCTCCTCAGCGTGGGTGGGTCCGAAGAGGGTAAGAAGGACCGTCACAACGCAGAGCGTGTGGGTTGCACGACGCTGCAAGCTGTCAAGGTATGAATTGTGTATCACGCCGACCAGAGGATTGTTACAAACCGCAGTCGGACGAGACTCTGTAAGTGCGGAAAGCATCATCGGTTTGAGCGAATATCATGATGTCTGTGAGGAGTCAAGGCGAAAGCCGTCACGACAGTGACGGGGAAAGCCCGCTCTCACGAAATTACGCGCTGGCAGGAGTATGTGTCTCGGCTGATTGGTGGAAATGCCGTGAATCCGTAACTGTGCGTGGGCGGGACAGCAGGGGAGTGAGGGTCAGGATGATTCTGATCTCCCGGTTCGATGAATTTGGCACCCCGAACCCAGTGATCAGAATGGACGGTGTAACCATGTGACAGATACGGCGGATTTCGAATTGCACCCAGTCCTGCGCCTCGATTCGACGCCGGAGTTGTTCCAGCACCTCGCAACAGAACTCCGTGAGAATAGAAGGCATTGATTCCGGAGCCATCTGCGGCCAGCGTTCATGATACTTACCGAACAACGCCATCAGTGCACGGGCCGGTCCATTCATGTACAGGACGCGAGCGGATGAGGAAAACACGATCATGCCTGATTCAGGGGAATAGAGGAGGCTTTGCGGCGTTGCGCCCGTTCCTCTATGGCCTGTCTCCTCTGCCTCGGCCGCATCGTTCTGGGGGAAGCTAAGGCGTTTCTGAAGAGATGATCGTGCCACGAGTATCCTTTCGAGAAGTCGCCTTCCACTGTGCAAGGCTTGAACCGAAACGAAAGATGGGGGGGAGGCGCGATTATCCTGCGAATACTGACCAGAACGCGCCCTCTGGAGCCAGGTTGTGCACAAAGACGGTGTTTCGGTGGCGGAAATTGAACCGGCTACTTCTTCCGAACCAGCATGCGAATCGGAGTTCCCTCGAACCCGTACTCCTCGCGGAGTTGGTTTTCGAGAAACCGGAGATAGGCAGGCGTGATATTGTCGGGGTGCCCGACGAACAACGCAAAGACCGGTGGCTGTGTCGCCACCTGAGTTATGAAAGCTGATTTGGTGATCTTCGTCGGTTTGCCTTTCCGAACCGGCAGAGGGTGAGTGGCGAGGATTTCCTGGAGGAGCTTGTTCAGCGCTCCTGTGGGGATCCGTTTTGTAAACGCTGAGAAGACCCTATCGATGGTAGGAAAAAGCTGGCTGAGTGAATCGGGGTGTACCGCAGATCCGAAGAGGACCGGGGCCCAGGTCAAAAAGGGAAAGCGCCGGTGAAGTTCTTGTTCCATTTCTTGGCGGGCCTGACTATCCCCTTCACGGAGATCCCATTTATTGACCAAGAGAAAACACGCCCTCCCTTGCTTGACGATGATCCCGGCAATCTTCGTGTCCTGCTCCGTTACGCCTTCTTTGGCATCGAGTAACAAGATCCCGATGTCGGATCGGCCGATAGCCAAGTGTGAACGGACTACGCTATAGCCTTCGATTCCCCGATCAATCTTTCCGCGCCGGCGGATACCGGCAGTGTCGGTGAAGAGATAACGCCGTCCTTGGTGGAGGGCAATCGAATCGATCGCATCCCTGGTCGTTCCCGGCACGTCGCTGACCACCACTCTATCCTCCCCAAGCACCGTGTTCACCAACGTGGATTTGCCGACATTCGGCCGTCCCACGACGGCAATGCGGGGCATCGTCGTCGGCTCAGCGTTCTCATCCAGGGTCGGGAGAAGCGGATAGATCGCATCCAGAAGTTCGGAGACGCCGATGCCATGTTCTGCAGAGATAGGGTAGAGCGTATCGATACCCAATGCATAGAAGTCCGCCATGAGGGTTTCGACCTTGGGCGTATCGATCTTGTTGATCGCAACAAATAACGGCTTCGGCGTTCCACGCAGGAGACGGACCACTTCTTGATCCGGGGTCGTCAGCCCCGTCCGGCCATCCATCAGGAGAATCAAGATATCCGCTTCTGCGATCGCGAGCTCCGATTGACGTTTGATGAGTGCCAGCATGCCTTCCGAGGCCGACGGGTCCAGACCTCCCGTATCCACCAGGCGAAAGGGCCGATTGCGGTAGGTGGCATCGGCATAGTTACGATCACGGGTGACACCAGGAACGTCGTCCACAATGGCTGTTCGTTTGCTGAGTATACGATTGAAGAGGGTCGATTTGCCGACGTTGGGGCGACCGATGATGGCCACGATCGGAGGGTGTGAGGGGTAAGGGGTAAGGGGTAAGGGGTTGGAAATCATGGTAAAGCTGGAAAAACGAAGCAATGAAAATTCGCGTTGGACCGTATCACAGGGGTTTCGACAAAGACAACGGCTCTCGTGTTCGTCCCTGGCATTCGCTATACTCAATTCGTGACCCCTTACCCCTCACCCTTCACCCCTCATGTCGTCGACTGGAACGAAATTGATGACGTCCTGCTCGACATGGACGGGACGCTGCTCGATCGCCATTTCGACAATTTCTTTTTCGAAGAGGAGTTGCCGCGTCGATATGCCGTACTCCATGGCCTGCGAGTCGAAGAGTCTCGCGACATACTGATGGCGATGTACCGCTCGGTCGAAGGTGAGTTGGCCTGGACCGATCTTCACTATTGGACGCAACGAGTGGGCATCGACGTCGTGGCCATGACGAAAGAACTGGATCACATGATCGGTTTCCTGTCCGGCGCAGAGGAGTTTCTGCAGTACCTTCGACAGCTGGAGAAGAGGGTGACGATCGTGACGAATGCCCATGAATCCGGCGTGGCCATCAAAATCGCCAAGACCGGACTTGATCGGCATGTCGATCGGATCGTCAACGCATTTGAGGTGGGGTATCTAAAAATGCATCCCGAGTATTGGCCCAATTGTCAGCGGTTGCTGGGATTCGATCCCGCAAGGTCCCTCTTCATGGACGATGACGAGGAATGTCTGAATGCGGCCCAGCAGTTTGGTGTGGCCCATCTGATCCATAGTGCCAAGTCAAGCTCTCAGCTGCCTCCCATCCCGATCGCCCGGTTCGTCTCGGTGGCTGGTTTTTCTCCCCTGCTCAGTGAGCGGCCTGCGATCTAACTTGGTGGGGTTGCCGTACCTCGCTACATTTCGCCTCCGAGCCTGGGGACTGTCGGGGGAAAACGTGGTGGCGATAGAGTCCCATCGTTGCGCGCAATATAACAAAGACCTATTCTCACGGCGCCCGCAAATCTTGTTGAGCCTCAGACGTCTATGTTAGAGTCCTTCCTCTCCTGAACCCGCTCCTGAGACCATGCGCAAAGGATACGATCACCACGCCATCGAAGCGAAGTGGCAGGCCTATTGGGAACGGCACCGGACGTTCTGTGTAGCTGACGATCGGGCAAAGCCGAAATTCTACTGTCTGGATATGTTCCCCTATCCCTCCGGATCGGGCCTCCACGTCGGACACCTCGAGGGCTATACCGCGACGGATATCGTGTCACGCTACAAGCGTATGCGAGGACTCAACGTCCTGCATCCGATGGGGTGGGATGCGTTCGGGCTTCCTGCGGAACAGTACGCGGTGAAGACTGGCATTCATCCGCTCGTCACGACAGCCGAGAATATCGCGACGTTCAAACAACAGATGAAACGGATGGGTCTGTCCTACGACTGGGAACGCGAAATCAGCACGATCGACCCCGATTATTATCGCTGGACGCAGTGGATCTTCCTGAAACTGTTCGAGCGAGGGCTGGCCTATGTAGCAGAAGTGCCGGTGAACTGGTGTCCCGCGCTGGGGACGGTGCTCGCCAATGAGGAAATTATCGACGGGAAGAGCGAAGTTGGCGGGTTTGAGGTCGTCCGCAAACCGATGCGCCAATGGGTCTTGAAGATCACGGCCTATGCCGATCGGCTCCTTGAAGATTTGAAGTTGGTCGAATGGCCGACGAGCACGTTGGAGATGCAGAAGAATTGGATCGGTCGGTCGATCGGTGCGGAAGTCGAGTTTGATTTGGCCGGTCTCCCCGGCATGATCCGGATCTTTACGACGAGACCTGATACCTTGTTCGGGGCGACGTATATGGTGCTGGCACCGGAGCATCCGTTAGTAGAGGTCGTCACGACTGCCGACCGCCGCACCGCGGTCGCGGCCTATCGCACGGCGGCGGCCAGGAAAAGCGATCTCCAACGGCAGGAACTGGAAAAAGATAAGACAGGAATCTTCACCGGCGGCTATGCGGTGAATCCGGTGAACGAGGAGCTGCTGCCGATCTGGATTGCCGACTATGTACTGATGGGTTATGGGACCGGAGCCATTATGGCCGTGCCTGCGCACGATGAGCGCGACTGGGCCTTTGCGAAGACCTATGCCTTGCCGATCCGTGAAGTGATCTCGGGCGGTCAGGTCGAACAAGGGGCCTTCGTCGAGACTGAGAGCGGAACCGTCGTCAATTCCACGACGCCTGATGGGAGCTTTACCATTAATGGGCTGACGCCGAGTGACGCGATTCCAAAAATTACGGCCTGGTTGGAATCGCGGGGGAAGGGTCGCAAAGCTGTGAACTACAAGTTGCGGGACTGGCTATTTGCCCGTCAGCGCTATTGGGGCGAACCTTTTCCGATTGTGTGGGTGGATGGGCAAGCCCTTCCACTTCCGGAAGAACAGTTGCCCGTGCTGTTGCCGGAGATCAGCAGCTTCAAACCGTCCGGAAGCGGCGAAAGTCCGCTCGCGAACTTAACCGACTGGCTGGCAACCATCGACCCGATCAGTGGGGCGCCGGCGCGTCGCGAAACCAACACGATGCCTCAGTGGGCCGGCTCCTGTTGGTATTATCTGCGATTTATCGATCCGAAGAATCAGAGCCGGCTCGTCGATCCAGAAAAGGAACGCTATTGGATGCCGGTGGACCTCTATATCGGCGGCAGCGAACATGCCGTGCTGCATTTGCTCTACGCGCGTTTTTGGCACAAAGTTCTCTACGACATCGGGGTGGTTAGTACGCCTGAGCCGTTCAAGAAACTGGTGCATCAAGGCATTGTACTGGGAGAGGACAACCAGAAAATGTCGAAATCCCGTGGCAACGTGGTCAATCCCGACGAGATCATGGACCGGTTCGGGGCCGACGCGGTGCGGCTCTATGAAATGTTCATGGGTCCGCTGGAGGCTGTGAAACCCTGGAGCACAAGAGGCGTAGAAGGGGTCACGCGGTTTCTCGAACGGGTGTGGCGACTCATGGTAAATGAAGAGGGCCGTCTGTCGAGCGCCGTAGCTGAGGTCGCTCCTGCGCTCGAACACCAGCGGTTGCTCCATCAGACAATCAAGAAGGTGACGGAGGATATCGAAGAGCTGCGGTTCAATACTGCGATCTCCCAAATGATGGTCTTCACCAATGAGATGACGAAGACGGAACCGCGTTCGCGGGCCTTGCTTGAGCCATTCGTACTGATCCTGGCGCCTTTCGCCCCGCATCTTGCAGAAGAATTGTGGGAACTGCTGGGTCACGAGCCGAGTGTTTCTCAGCAGCCCTGGCCGATCTTTGACCTGTCCCTGACGGTAAGCGATCGGTTGATCATCCCGATCCAGGTAAACGGAAAACTACGGGCCAAACTCGACGTGGAGGCCGATGCCACTCGCGAGCATGTCGAGGCGTTGGCTCGTGCGCAGATCGCGGAGTGGTTGCAGGGTAAAGAGCCGAAGAAGATTGTGTATGTTGAAAAAAAGCTGATGAACTTTGTGGTTTAAACGAGCGCGAAAGGCACGACATGCGAGAAACGCGAGGCGGGCTGAGACAATGTGTTTCGCGGGGTTGGGTATATGCCTGTCTCATCTCTCTCGCTTGTCTCGCGCTCTTGGTCGGCTGCGGTTATCAGTTCCGTGTGGAAGGAATTGGGCCCACGATCGGGGAGGCGGCGGCGACCTCTGCTCCCGCTTCACCGCCGCCGCGGTTGGTTGTCCGGACGTTGGAAAACAGAACCTTTGAGCCGAATTTGGAAGTCCGCTACACGAACTATCTTCGGCATGAATTCTCATCCGGTAGCGGGGCTCAAATCGTTTCGGAGTCTGAAGCAGCCGACCTCGTGCTGTCAGGGCAGATTCTCTCGGTCGTGCTTCCGACGCTCAGTTTCAGCCAGACGACCACACTCGAAAGCCGCGCGGAGGTTGTCGTGGTCGTCAAGGTGGAAGAAACGAGGACGCAGCGTCTCGTGTGGGCGCAAACTTCGAAGGGCACGTCGGAGTTCTTTGTGACACAAGACCTGCAATTTAACCGGGTGTTGCAGAACCGGGCCTTGGAACAGGCCGGTCAATTTATTGCCGAAGACCTGGCGTCTCGATTTCTGCTCCAGTTGGAATCGGGGCAGTTGGCAAACCCGCCTGCTCGCCAAACGTCAGACGACGTAGACAGCCCCAGCAAATAAATCGGATACCCATTTTATGGCGTCGGCCATCTCTCATGCCCAGCTCAGAGCGCAGCTTGCTCAGGGAACAGTCGCACCGCTATACGCGGTGGTCGGCGAAGAAGATCTGCTGCGCGATATGGCGCTAGGCGCACTGAAGACCGCGTTGTTCGGAGGGGGCGAGAGCGACTTCAATTGCGATGTGTTCTACGGCGACGATGTGAGCGGGACGGAGATTGTTACCTGTGCCTCCGAGGTAGCCGTGTTCTCAGCCCGGAGAATGGTGGTGGTAAAAGCAGCGGATAAACTTCCGGCCAGGGAATGCGACACGGTCCTTCCCTATCTGAAGGAGCCGAATGAGTCCACGGTTGTGGTCTTCGCTGCATCGAAACTTGATGGACGACTCAAGTTCACCCAAACTCTCGCAAAGGCGGCGGTGACGATCGATTGTTCTCCTCTGAGAGAGGCGCAATGGCTTCCTTGGCTCAGAGAGGATGCCGATCGGGTCGGGGTGCGCCTAAACGAAGAGGCGATTGATATCCTCAGAGAGAGCTCTGGCGGATCGCTCTACTCTATTCGGCGTGAATTGGAGAAACTGGCTGCCTATGTCTCGCCGGGCCGGGTTGCCACTGTCGCGGACGTGACCACTCTGCGCGGAATGGAACCCGGGGCCTCGGTGTTTGATTTGACATCGGCGATCGGCGAGGGCAACCGCGGGCGGGTCTTGGCAATCTTGGCGAGAAACCTGGAAGCGGGGGAGGCTCCACTGCGAATCCTCGGCTCACTGACCTGGCAATACCGGAGACTATGGAAGGTCAAGGAAGTTGTTCGGCAAGGGGGGCGAGAGGGAGAAGCTGCTCGGACCCTGCGCATGGATCCCTACAAGGTGCGGGCGTTTCTCGAGCGGTTTCCTGACTCCCGTTTACATGAGGCGTTTCGGTTATTCCTGGAAGCCGATGCCAAACTGAAGGGCGGAAGTGGTGGACGCCCTGTCCGAATTCTTGAAGACCTGTTGCTGCGGTTGTGCGCTCATGCGCAAGTCAAAGCGCGTCCATCCTCACCGAGTCGTGTCACCGGAACGCCCCTGCCAGGGAAGGCGAGAACCATATCGAACGTGCGAACGATTACGAGGAAGAAGCAGACAAGGAATTAACGTGAAGCGTGAGGCGAGCGATCCGTCTCGAGGCCGTGTTCGGTTTCATCACGCCTTTCGTCACAGCTTTGCCGAGGGCCGACGTGGCTTGGCGTAAAGATACTCTGGCCTCCTCGACCTTTTTCTCAGCCACGGCCGATTGGACTTTCTTTACAAGACTCTTGAGAGCGCTCAGCGTTGCACGGTTCCGGTCGCGTCGTTTTACAGCCTGGCGAGCTCGGCGAATTGTCGATTTATGTACAACCGGCATAGTAGACTCCTCTAGAAAAGAGCGTATTTGTACCACGCGCTTCTTTGAAGCGTCAAGATAAGCCATTCATCCAAAGGATAAGCCCGTGTCATCTGTCGTTGCTCGCGATCGTCTCATCTTGGCCCTCGACGTACCTTCCGGCGACGAAGCTGACCGGCTTCTTGACCGCGTACAGGGTCAGATTGTATTCGTGAAGGTCGGCCTGGAACTCTATACTGCTGCCGGACCAGAGATGGTTCAACGCCTGATCGCGCGGGACAAGCGGGTATTTCTAGATCTCAAATTCCTGGATATCGAGGAAACAGTTCGTCGTGCCACTGCGCGGGTTGCGGCTATGGGCGTGGAATTCTTGACGATTCATGCAAACCGGAAGGCGCTGGCTGCGGCTGTTCAAGGCCGTGGAAGCTCTATGCTGAAACTGTTGGCTGTGACGGTGCTGACTAACTTTGACAGCCAGGATCTCCGTGACATGGGCATTCAGCGGAACGTCCAGGACTTAGTCACCGCGCGCGCCTTATTGGCATCTGAGGTGGGTTGTGACGGAGTGGTGGCCTCAGGCGAAGAACCGGCAATCCTCCGTCCTAAGGTCGGTCCACGATTTCTGATTGTCACACCTGGCGTACGCCCTACCGGTAAAGATGTCGACGATCACGCCAGGGCGACTACGCCGACTCAGGCAATTTCGGCGGGAGCCGACTATTTGGTGATAGGCCGGCCCATCAGAGATGCAGTAGATCCCGCTGCTGCTGTTGCCGATATTCTTACGGAAATGCAGACGGCCTTTGATGCCAGAGATTGACGATCGTCATATGTCATTTGTCGAGAGATGAGAGTCGGGCAGAAGGATCTTCTTAGTTGACAGGGTGACGCTATGCCCTGTTGCGGGTCTTCTTGGGTGTTTGTTAAGATTTCCCCCACTGCAGCACCCGTGTCGAGTGACTTCTCCGTATGGTGGGTGTAGCTCAGCTGGTTAGAGCGCCGGATTGTGGATCCGGAGGTCGCGGGTTCGAAACCCGTCACTCACCCCATACCTTCTCGCCATAACTGCTTGATCTACTACGTTCTCTCGTTCACTCACCCGAACCGCTTCCCTGCTTGGTTGCGCGGGGGTTGCGGATTCCTCCTCAAAAACAGACCGGGCGATCGGGGTATCGAGCCTGTCTACGGCCTGTTTGTTCCCTCCTGGAATCAGATGCCCGTAACAATCCACTGTAACCTGGATGGAGGAGTGACCCATTTGCTCTTTGACGTAGACCGGGCTCTCGCCGTTCTGGAGCAGGAGCGAGGCGAACGTATGACGGAGATCATGGAAGCGCACCTGTCGCAGCTTGGCTTTCGTCAACAGCCCATAGAACACACGATCTCGGATGTTATGGGGGTGCAGTAGGCCTCCGGTCTTGCTCGGAAAAATCCAGAGAGGGACCTCGGTACCTGTCGCGCCTGCGTCGATCTGACGCTCAAGCAGCAGGTCTTTGAGCGTCTGGGCCAATTCCCGAGACATATCGACTCGTCGACTTTCTCCGCTCTTCGGCTTGGTCAATTGCCAATGGGTCAAGTTTCGCCGGACCTCGATAAATCGACCCTGCCAATCCACGTCTTGCCACTGCAGCGCTAGCAATTCAATCCTCCTATCTCCCATGCCACAACCGCATAAACTGAAGTGGCTTTATACTTACCCTGCTGTATCCTTGTACTCTGTAGTGTGCCCAACATAAAGATGCAGGATTGATCATCTTGGAATAGTGGCTCTAGAAGCGGGTTCGAGTAATATTTGACAGGGAGGATTTTGATGAAATCAGTGAGGAGTGGTACTGGGACACTTGATGCTATCAACTGTCCCGCTATAAATATCAAGAGTTATATACAGTTAGGTGAGGAAAATCGGCGGACCTTTTTCGAGAGATTTCTTTAGAAGTTTACGGTTTTGTTCCAGTGTGGTGTGGTGTGGTGTGGTGGAGGATAGACAGAAGATAATTAATTGTGCTGCCTGCTGGGGCCAAATACTTTCCCTCTCTTTCATCAAATTCGCTAAGGGGGTCGCGTGGAGCCGGCGGATGGAGTAGCTTTTTAAGTGTCCTCGGATATGAGCAGAAACAAGGGTAAGCTGTGAGAGTTGAAAACAAATGCTCTCCGTGGGTGTTCTCAAACCATTCTTCTTGTCGGTTGTCGGAGAGGTTTTGATAGCCGTAGTGAGCCATGAAATCCAATAAGAAATACCGCTGGAGGTGAATTGTCACGAGTAGGTGTTGTCTTTTGGAGCGATTCGGGCGGGAAAGTGCGTTGAGAAGAAATGAAGAATACGCGTTCAGACTTTCTTCAGGAATCTCATTGGTGAGATCACTATTGACCACCAGGTAAAGAGCCGAACCATCTGGCATGGTGTTTTTGCTCGAATCTGCTCAATAGCTGCCAGCATATGTAGCAGGATCCTGATACGTGCCTCTTCTCGCGGTCTGTTGCGTCTTGATTCGACAAGCGCCATCCTGTTGACGAGAGCTTCTATGATTCGATGGAGCAGATCCAAAGATGACGGAAGAGAGCGATCGGTTGTCTTTCTAATAGCAGAATCCAGGACAAAAGGAATTGGATCTGGACGTTTTTTCGGTTTTGTACTCACCGTGGGCCTTCTCCTGTCGATGATCTGGATTTGAAGGGTGGAGGCGCGGGCGCCAGCGAACGCCCGCCAATCGGTTCATGAGGCCGATCGTTGCCCCATGGGCTTACCTACCATGCTGGAGGGATTGAAGCAAACTAACAAACCGCAGGTCGCATGCACCTCCACCTGCATCTGATGCCTCATTGAGCTATTACAGGCGCGATAATAGCACTTGACCAACCGGTGCCTTTGGGCGCTAGATATCTTATTGATCTATTCTGGTCGAGAAGAAGGAGGGAACGTAATGGCGCTGCTGATTACCGACGAATGTATCAACTGTGGAGCCTGTCTGCCAGAATGTCCGAACGAGGCCATCTTCGAAACTCGCGGCGACGCGGAAGCGAAGGGAAATCATGTGGGAGACGGCCAGGGAGTGGGAGACAGCATCTATGTGATTACTCATGACCGCTGTACCGAGTGTGTCGGACATTTTGAAGAACCTCAATGCGCGGCGGTCTGTCCGGTCGACAATTGCTGCATTTCTGACCCTGCCTATCCGGAAACGACAGATGTCTTGCTGGACAAGGCGAAGAAACTCAATCCTGACAAGGCTATCGATCCGGCAAAAGTGTGGAGCGGCGTGCGGAACTGATCGTTACTTCGAGGTACCGTGCCACGTTTAGAATGCTGAAAACGCCGTTGGTATAGCGTTGGCGGATGATATACGAAGCGAAGATTAACTTGTTGGCCTTGGCTTAACCGAAACGATCAGTCGTGGCTGATAAAATTCCCAAAGTAATTTCTAATGCAACGGTCATTAAGATTCTAGCTAAAGTCTTTGCTTTCCAAGCCATCGAGATCAACCTATTGCGTTCACATGCTGGAATATCAGATGCCAATTGGAAAGCCCTCAAGACCGAAGCCTTTAAGAAAACCTACGCGAAGCAACGCTCTTTTTATGAAGATCGCTTAACGGGTGCGTTCGCTTTGGAGCACATTTCCCAGTCTGAACGCGAGACAAGACTGCTCGAACTCTGGCTAAAACAGAGTGAGGATTCTCCCAAAGACAAATCCTGAACCAGTGCTCTCATCTGCAGCTCGTTTTGGCTCTGCCAATTTTTGTGTCATTCGGCCTTGGGTTCGACTCCTCAGGAGGGCTAGGTTTTTCTTAGTCATCCGCATCTGCTACTGACCTTCCCCCGTTTATTACACCAAAGCTGAGGAAGTGAACTCCTGTGTTGAGACCTCCCCGGAAACTAGACCGCTGGAAACTGGAAATTCGCTCCTTCCTGCAGCCCGGTTTTGGCCGCGCGTTCGACGAACTCCCGAGGCGTCAGGTCCCCGAGTGCACGATGCGGCCGGTGCTCATTGTAATCCATCCGCCACGCTTCGATCTTCTGTCGCGCATCCTGCAGCGAGCTGAAGACCTGTGCGTTCAAACACTCGTCACGAAACCGTCCGTTGAACCTCTCAATCACCGCATTCTCCACGGGTTTGCCGGGCCGGATGAAATCCCGCTTCACCCCATGGGCATAGGCCCAGGCATCCAACGCCTTCGAGGCGAATTCGCTCCCGTTATCCACCGTCATCATTCACGGGTAGCCCCGCTGCTTGGCCACACGCTCCAGGGCGCTCACCACTTTCGCCCCGGTCCGCGTCAAATCCACCTCCATTAACTGACTATGGCGACTCCAATTATCCACCACGGTGAGCGCCCGAAACCGGCGGCCATCCAGGAGGGCGTTCGCCACAAAATCCATACTCCAGCGTTCGTTGGCCTGCTGCGGAGCCGGCGGAACGACCCGTAGGTGGCTCGCCCGCTTGCGCCGGCGAGCGAGCCGCACGGTGAGTCCTTCTTCCCGATACACGCGATGCACCCGCTTCTTGTTGATCAACCAGCCCTCTCGACGCAGCAGCACGTTCAGACGCAGGGAGCCAACCCGCGGGCGCGCTTGTGCCAGTTCCCGGCGCCGCCGCCGCAACCCCGTGTCATCCCGCCGATGGGCCCGGTCGTACCAGGACGCCCGCGGCAATTGGAGAAGCCCTCACGCGCGCCGGCGGGTGGGCGTTAGGCCTTTTTTGCGAGCACCTCCTGCAAAATCACTTTATCGAGCGTGAGGTTCCCGACCAATTGCTTGAGCTTGCGGTTCTCCTCCTCCAGCTGCCGGAGCCGCCGGATCTCCGCGACGGCCATCTGCCCGAATCTCTTCCGCCAGTGCTAGTAGGTGGCTTCGCTGACCCCGAGGCTGCGCGTCACCTCGGCAATCGGCGCGCCGGCCTCGACGTGCCGCAAGGCCGTCGCAATCTGGCTCTCTGAATACGTACTCTGCTTCATGCGGCCTTCCTGGTTGAGGGCCGCAGTCGAATCGAAAATTCTAGCTCTCGCTGGTCTAGTTTTGTGGGAGAAGGTCACTGGCAGCGCAGATCAAAGAGATGAGCTAGGCACACGTTCAGGATGCAGAAGAAGGGATTGCTGCCGAAGGGGAAGTAACCGCTCAACTAGTAACCGATCGACACGGCAAAGCTCAAGAATCGACTCTTAAGCTACCAGGGCTTTTCCAATCTTGGCATTCAGCTGCTGGTGAGGCTTCTTGGGACCTTGCATGATCCATTTTTGCATAGTATTCAGCAGAATATCTTTTCGGATAGGTTTCGTCAGATGGTCCGAGCAGCCAGCCGCTATACTTTTGCGCATTTCTTCCGGAAAGGCATGAGCTGTCAGCGCAATAATGGGAATAGCGTGCACGTTTGAATCCTTTTCCCAGTCTCTAATCATTCTGGTGGCAGTATGTCCATCCATCATGGGCATCTGGACGTCCATCAGCACCAAATCATACTTCCGTGTTTTGCACATCTCAACGGCCACACTTCCAGTTTCAGCCATGTCCAGCTGGTAGCCGGACTGCTTGAGATAGGATTGAATGAGCGTCCGATTGTCCGCTGAATCGTCTGCTAAGAGAATCGAGGCATTGTGATCCACTCCGGTGGATACTGGTGAATCGTGCCTGAGGACAGTCGCCCTTCGGTTCATCGCTCTTCCAATTACCTGCTGCAGCTTTCGTTTCGTCACTGGCTTGGCCACATAGCCTCCAAGCCCGAGGCTGTAGGTATAATGAATATTTGAGCTTCGAATATCCGACACTAAAACAATAACCGTGATTCCAGAGTCTTTTGCCGCCTGGATCACCTTCATACGGTTTGGAGTATGCTCTAAGCCTACATCCCCGAGGTCTAAAAACAACAGTCTACGGGGGGTTCCTCCGCCCGTTGCCCCGGTCAGGTCGGTCAGCACCGACTCTTCATCTCTGGTCTCGGAAACAGTTGCTCCCCAGGATTGCAATGCCTCTTTCACAAGTTCACGATTCCCTTCGTTGGGGCTGACCACCATTGTGTGCATGCCCCTCAACTCAACGCCCAGCGATGCCTCAGCGGCAGCCTCGCTGGGCGGAAGGCTAAAACGAGCCGTAAAAGTAAATACGCTGCCTTTGCCCAAAGAGCTCTCCACCCATATTCGTCCCCCCATACGTTCGATGAGCTGCTTCGAGATAGCTAAGCCCAAGCCGGTCCCCCCGTAGAGTCTTGTCGTAGACCCGTCGGCTTGAGTAAATCGTTCAAAGATCTTATCGAGCCGATCTGGGGGTATGCCAATTCCTGTATCTGAAACCGTGAATCGTAAGGTACCTGGTGCGTTTGCGCCGGCGTCATTGATGACTCGGACTGCGACTTCTCCTCGCTCAGTAAATTTGATGGCATTGCCAACTAGATTCACAATGATCTGTCGAAGACGATGCGGGTCACCGATCAGGCCGATAGGCACGTCAGGGGCGGTCGATACCAGGAGTTCAAGCCGTTTCTCTTGTGATCTGAGTGCCATGAGCTCGGTCACCTTATCCAAGACCTCCTCTAGGTCGAATTGGATCTCCTCTAAACCAAATTGTTCTGATTCGACTCTCGCGAGGTCGAGGATGTCATTGATCAACTCAAGAAGAGTGGTGCTGGATCTTCGTAAAATGCCGACCTGCGCGTGCTGTTCAGGAGATAAGGCACTTTCAGAAAGTAAATCGGCCATGCCCATCATGGCATTCATTGGTGTGCGAATTTCATGACTCATAGTCGCTAGAAAATCGCTCTTGGCTCGATTCGCAGCTTCAGCCCGTTCCTTCGCGTGCTGCAGGTTGGCTTCCGCATTCCTTTGCTCAACTTCGTGTCCGATCCACTGCGCCGTAAGCTTTAAGAACGTTTTCTCATATCCTGCAAATGGTCTTGCCCGTGGTTCCCGACTTGAAAAGCTCAACGTCCCATACGGGACACCATTCACATGAATGGCGATGCCTGCGAAGGCCTGGGGATTCCCCAATGGATCTTTGGCCGGTGGACTCCAGTCTGACTGATCTGGAGCCGAGAAGGTGATCGCTTCTCGAGATTGGTTCGTCCATTCACAATAACTTCCGCGTAACTGATATCGCCCTTCCGGTGGGGGTTTCGATTCATGGCTCACGACCTGTTGAATCTCATACTGATCGCCAACAATCCGTGTCACCATGCCAGTGGATAGCGCCATGGTATTGCAGCCCAAGGCTAGCAACCGGCGGACTCGTAACGTCCAATCGCCAGTATCCACTGTGATTTCATGGAGGGCGCGCAGGAGGGCTTCACTCGCCTTGAGCGCTTCTTCGGCCCGGCGACGTTCAGTCATTTCTTCCATGAGCGTCTGTTTACCCTTGCGTTCTTGTTCCAAACTCTCACTCAACACGCTATACACCACGCCCATGATGAGGAGCATTGAGATCCGAATGAGATAGCCTTCCAGGAACAGCGCACCTCCCAGCGAGAGGTAGAGCACGACGCCGTAAAGAGTGCCGATGGTCCCAGAGCAGATGATCTTCATCCGGAGCGTTCGCATCGAGGCAGAGATGAGAATGATTAAGAAATAGGCCAGGTAGAGATCGGAGCCCTGTTGTCCGGTCGTATAGATAATGCTGGAGGTGATCACTGTATCGATGAGAAGCAGTACGATTGTGAAGGCCCGGCTCTCGACCAACCGGAACGGCAGGAAGAATGCTGCTCCAAGTAGAGATAAGAGCCCTAGAACCAGAATTTCCTGGATTGGACGGGCCAGAACGGATTCCGGAGTATACAGAACCTGATAGGAGAGCACGATGGACACGAGACTCTGCAGAATGAGGATTTGTGCGCGGTAGCGGTCCAGGCGCACAGGGGTCCGAAAAAGTACAGACTCTTGATCGTTTTGGTCGGATCGCAAGTGTATTCCCCTCTTTTTCGAAGCGACCGCTTTGAGTGCCTCGCATAGGGAGTGCGATTCGTTTAGCATAGTGTATTCATGTAGGCCTGCAACACATTTTCGTTTTCCTACATGTCAGGTATCTGAAGTGGATTATTGATTCTGTTCACGATCAATAGAGCATGCGGTGGAGGAGCTGGTTTCGAAGTTGCCTGCCCCGGGCGGGTCGTCGGGAGCCTTAGGAGCTCACGGAGCGCCATTACTCACTGGACATCCGGAGCCGAGGGGTCACAAGCCGGGTGATGGCTGAATAGATTGATAAATCCGTGTAGGCGCGCTTGTTGGTCCGACGCCATTCGGATCAATTCCACACCGAACACATCTTCCCTCGACCAGCGGACGACAGCCAGGTCCCCAGTCAGGGTTTCTCCGATGAGATCCATCCGTATCCGGATATAATCGCCTTTGTGCATTGGCACGGCGCTTCGGATGCGACAGCCTTCCAAAGACACATCAAGCACCATTCCGCCTCCGGCCCGCTCGCCGGCAAACACGGCAGGTAACATGACGGGAAACCGTGGACACTTTCGTTTCTCCATGGGACTCCTCTCATTGATTGTACCAGACGAGCTAGACGCCGCCTCTGCTGCACGAGGGCGGTACGTCTTGCGTTCCTCCACATCGGTAGGAGTTATGTTGGTATGGCAGAATTCAAGCGGGGGTCCTCCGTTCAGTTGAGCGGACACCGCATCCCGCAACTCTTGCACACTGAAGGGCTTCCGAAGCGTGTCGTTTGCCCCTAGATGCTTCGCGATGTTGAGATAATTTGAGTTCCCAGAGATCGCAATCATCTTGCAGGAAGGTCTCGTTTTGCGCAGCAGGGGGATCAGTTCCAGGCCGTCCATCTCCGGCATGAAAATATCCACCAGAATTACATCGACCGTCTCTTGCCCCAAGAGACCCAGGCCCTGCTTCCCATGTTCGGCAGTCAGGACACGATAACCCGCCCCTTCAAGCGCGACCGTATAGAGCAACCGTATCGACTCTTGGTCATCAATGAGCAGGATCGTCGCCATTGGCCTTCGAGCCCTTTCTCACGGAGATTTCCAGAAGCATGACCGTACCCATTTGGCTGATACCGCAAGTCCAATGCCCTTTCGTGATATGCCGATAATCTGGATAACTCCCTATCAGGCGGCCATCCGCAGGTCTTCAAGCTGGTTCTGCCCACAACATTTTGTTGTTTTCTTCAGACCAAACTGGACACCAGGCCCTTGTGAGGGCGTAGGATCTCTCCACGTGCCTGCCCCGTCAACGATGCATTCCCTTCTGCCCGGTTGTTGTCCAGCACTGAGGCTTGCCGCCGTTCCGTTACAACGTCGAACTCGCTGCGAGGATGCCGTGAACTATCCTGCCCATCAAGCGCGCAAGGTCCAGAGCAGGCGTGTCAGCGTGGCCAATTCGGGTTCAGGTACGTCGGTGAACTGCATACCGCACACGGTATCTCCGACCCAACGGACCACGGCACGGGGGATATAAATGGCGGAGTGTTGATCGGGCCGAATATGCATTACTAACGAGATACCGGAAGACACATGCATCTCACTCATCAATCGACACCCTCCGAGGGACAGATCAAGCACGACACCATCCTCAAAACGCACACCGTCAGTGGAAAAAATACATTTGAAAAAGACTGGATACCGTGGGTGCTTCCGGTGCTTGACGGTGGCGTCCATCACCTTCTCGATTCGTTTCGCAGTCGCAGGCCCGCACCTCTTATCTTCGCGTAGCATAGCGTTACGAAGGCCGAGTGGCTACTGGCGGAATCGCCAGGTGATCGAGCCGACAACCCGGCATCCGGAGAGGGAAGTTGGTTACGAGTTATGGCCAGACCACGGAGCGAGGACGCTCGCGAGAGGACGCGGACCACGTCTTCGGAATTCTGACCTCCAGAATATCCCGGTGTGGAGACGCCCTCTTCACACCTCCGAGGTACTTCCTTCGGGTCTTCTTCCCCCTCGCCCCTTGCCGCCATGCTGTTCAGACAGCGCACGCTCGTAGGCTGGAGGACAAGGAGGCGATCGCATGGAATGTCTACGTTGCCAGGGCTTGATGGTGGAAGACTAGTTTTTTGATTTCCAGGGGACCCAAGGGTTCATGTGGATGAAAGGCTGGCGGTGCGTGAACTGTGGGCATGTGGCGGATCCCGTGATAGAGGCCAACCGCCGATTGCATGAAGCGTCGGTTGGTACATGGCAGAGCGGAGCGCCCCCGTCTTCACGCGAACGAATCCGATCTGAAGGGAGGACATGTCGTTCCGATGGCAACCATTTCTGATCATCGATGACGAAGAGCCCGTCCAGGCACTCCTTCGGGCCACGTTGGAAGCGGCAGGGCATGCGGTGGTGGAGGCGCCCAACGGCCGGCTCGGGCTTGAAACGTACTGCCAGCGGCCGACGGACTTGGTGATTACCGACATTGCCATGCCGGAGATGAATGGACTGGACCTGATCCTGGAATTCACTCGCGCCTTTCTGAATGTGAAGGTGATTGTCATCTCCGGGGCACACGACCCAGAGCTTTCCCTAGACAGGGCGAAGCACCTGGGGGCCCGGCAGACCTTGCGGAAACCCTTCGGCATGGATGAGTTCCTCAAGATCGTCCAGTATGAACTGGCTCACTGAATCATCGGTGGGAGGGGCGCTCCTGCTCGTGGTATTCGGGGGGATCGTGGGAACACTCCTCACGCTGGCGGTGACGGGGTAGCGCGAGCACGAGTAGACGACCGCGGCACGACGGCGCAACCTCCGATGGCTCCTGGCGGAGCTCATCGACAATCTGGAACATCTCGAGCGGTACAACCTTCGTGCGGAGGGGCGCGCCAAGGTCCAACTGCCGACGCAGGCGTGGGAGACCGTTAAGGGCGACATTCTGGACCTCGACCAGGCCGTGATCCAATCGATGTATGGGGCCTATGCCTAGACTTGGAGGTTCAATGGGATGGTGGTAGATGATCCCGACAGGAGTCCGTCAGGGGATGACCGGCTGGAGCGTGTATTCGTGCACGCTCGGGAACTCGAAGCCGCGCTCCCTGATGCACGAGCAAAGCTGGGAGCCTACTTAGGAGTTTAGGCGCAGGCATGGCCTAAGGTTGATCGCGCCAGCACCGGCTCGTTGGAGCGCGTGGCATCAAGGAACCGAGGATTCGGTTGACCGGCCCTCACCCATGGCCCGCCGGCGGGGCGTAGGTCCGCATGGTGCCACGGTGAGGCGGGAATAAGGAAAAGTAAAGTTGGACAACGACGAGATCGAAAGGTCACTGGCCTAACGTCGCCGCCGGTGTAACCACCATGTATAGAGCACAAACACGATAAGTAGGAGGACAATCGCCAGCCCGATCAGGGGTAGACCAAGAATAGTGAGATAGTGTTCCAGCAGAGACGGGCCGTCCATGCGTGGACCTATTCTCAAAGGAATAATCGTCTACCGGGTCAATGGTAACGAGCCTTTCCCAAGGTGTTTAGCATCGACCCGACGATCAGTCATCTTCTTGCATCATCCTTCGTGTTCCTTCTACAATACGCCTCCCTGCGAGGCGGCCAGGCCTTTCACCATCCGCCCACATCGTCTCTTTCCTGTGCTGTGCCCTGTCACCTATCACGCAGGCTTGTCTGAGGGTCAAGGCACTGTTTGGGATCTCTCGCTGAACGGCTGGAGAATGTCCGGCGATCTGCCGTTGCGAATGGGGGGCATCGATCCTGTTTGGATATCGAATGTTCCTGAACATGTTTCAGAATTCGACTCGTCTCAATTGAGCACGGTGATTCACTTCCTCTGAACGACCGTTCAGAGTCTGGGCTTGATTATTTCTCCACCCCTGTTGACTCAAAAAGTGCTCATGCCAAGCGTTTCGGGCGAATGCGCGCTGCCTGGCTATCCGTGGTGCGTTCCTTGCTGAAGCGACAACATGATTCTGCAATGATCACGCTAAAGGAGGTGCCGCATGCTGGACCGTTGGCTAACTTCGAGAGTCTGTAGACGTATCTTTCCCGTACTGCTAGCCGGACTCTCCGGTTGTACCGTATCGCATAGTGGTTTCCCACAGGTGGCTGTTCAGACCCCGTCCGTTCTGACGAAAGAAGCGTCTCTTCCGTTCTACGTGTCTAAACCGGAAGATCCTTATGATTCTGATCGCAGGAAGGTGGTCGAGGCTATGGCACAAGTAGGCATCTCGATTGTGGCCGGTGCACCAGACGCGCTTCCAGAAACGAGTCGGTATTGCTCAGTGCAAATCAGTTATGCCCAAGAAGTACCTGGGGCCTTCAGTCCGTTGTTACTGGTCTTACCATCTGGCGAGGTTGAGTTGTATACGATTGACTACGGGGTTTATGAACATAAGAGAACAAGTAAAGACGTATCGATATCAGTTTAGGCGACAATTCCTGGTCTGGGGTCCACTAATCGCATTCGTATGGGTGAATTTGTTGAACGCCAGTAAGCATGACGCGTTCACGGCAACCCTACTGCAGTTTGTGCAGGATGCTCACCACGACGGCTATTTGTGAACAATAGACTCGCTTGCTGGACAAGGAGCCAGGCTTCTCATCGGCTGTATCTTGCCATGCAGTCTCCTGGGGGCCGCAGAGATTTCACAGACCCCGTCGTCTCCGTGCTTGATGGCGACACCATTGAAGTGCTCCACAATACCTACCCTGAACGTATTCGCCTCAGCGGCATCGACTGCCCCGAGAAAGGTCATGCCTTCGGTACCCGAGGGAAGTAGGCGCTATCCACGTTGGTCTTGCGACGAGATGTCGTCCTCCAAACCCACGGTCAAGACAAATACCGGCGCACATCGGCAGGCGTGCTCTTACCAGAGGAAACCAATGTCAATCACGAGCTGGTCAAAGCCGGCTGGTGGTGGGAAACGAGCCCTTAGGCTCACGTCAGTATGGTTGCTTTCCCCTCCGTATGGGTTTTAATACACCTAGTCGCTCAGACAGATTGTCCCCACTCAGAATTCAGGAACTTGCGTCAGTTGGTGGCGGTATTTTCTGGGCACGAGGCTTGCTGACCTTGTGCTCGTGTGAAGGAGGACTTCGCCATGCAAATTACGTTGCCGGCTCGTTCAGAACAGGAGTGCCAACTTCATGCAATAGACCCACGCAAAGATGCTCGGAAGGTGGTGGGACTCCATGCAATCATTGTGGACAAACTAGGCCTTGCCAGCGGAGAGGTCACAAATATTTCCCCTGGAGGGTGCGGACTGCGGCTGAAAAAACGCCTGAGATGCGGTCAGTACATTACGCTCATGGTGTACCCGAATGACCGGACGGCGGCGGTTCGAACTGATTTGGCGAGAGTGAATTGGGTCGAAGGGGAATGGGTCGGGGTTGAATTCCTTGGTGTGACTCCTCAGGACCAAGAGCTGCATCGACTCTGTGGAGATTAGGTCGAATTCCCCTTGGAGACATAAATGCCAGCCTGTCACGCAGTGAGGTGGCCTACCCAGGACACATCGGTCGCCGATCTGACTGGCCGTTGGAGAGGTCCAATCCCGCCATCATCGGGACCTGAAATCCAGTACAGAATTAGCCTCGATTCTCTGTAAAATTGATGATTAGCAATGATCAAAACCTGTCCACGAATTAACTGGGGCAGTACACTGCGAAATCGAGCGCACACTGTCTGCCGAGGACAACATGTCCAGCTTCACCCGACGTCTTATTTATCAATGCACTCCGAATAATGTTCAGTTGTTGCACAAGACAAACTGTCTTGTCGGTGGCTGCTGCCGAGGTTTATCCGAAATCGCAATTGTGCTGCTAACTAGTTAAAATCGCTTTCGTACCCTGCCTTTCTACCCCACGTCTTTTCCTGAGGCCACTATCTTGCTTACATAGTCCAGCTTAGTGGAGAGGTGGGCTCGGCGACATTGTATTCACTCGTTGCTGCGGCCAAAGAAAGAGAAAGGAGGATCTCGTGGAAGAGAGCATAGATGATGTCTCGGTCGACCATAAGGAAAGGATGGCGGCCCTGCACGCGGGGCCCGGCATCATGCTGCTCACGACTTCCCTGCAGTTGCTCTATAAAGATCGGCGGGCGTGGGAACTGTGCCAGCAAATCATTCAATGCCAGGACGGGAAAATGGCAAACGGGGTGCTCCCGCCAGCCATCGCGAGTCTCGCCGATGAAATCCAAAGGACCCTCAAAGTCCGAACCGATCCGAAGGACTGCGAGCAGATTCAACTCAGACACGTCGTGAACACTCTGCATAGCTCCTTACTCCTTTTCGGCACGGCCTTTATTGATCAGACCAATGCGCAAAAACGAATCCTCATCGTGATAAGTGAAGTCGGGATCGACGCATGGCAGGACCAGGTTATCGTCCATGCGAAGGAGAAGTTTCACCTGACCGCACGCGAAACAACGGTCGTGCAACATCTCTTGAAAGGCTGGACCAATAAGGAAATCGCCAACGAAATGGGACTGTCAGAGCAGACAGTCAAGGAGTATTTCAAACACATTCTTGAAAAAACGAGCACGACCAGGCGTACCGGAATCCTCATGAAGATTATCCACTCAGGACTACGCCAAGCACTCACGACTCCCTCACCACAGGTGATGGTGCCTACTGGGAGTGGTAGGCCCATCGAGCTGGTGGGATCGGCATAGTAGCCCTTGGTGATATTGCCCCCCTACTGAACGCTGCGCCTGTGAGACTTCTATGCACTTCTTCGTTCGTCCGTACCGACGTTTTCCTGTCTGTTGCTCTCTCACATATCAGTGCGGCTCCTTTGAAGGCCACGGCACGGTCTGGAATCTCTCCCGGAGAGGCTGGCGATTTTCCGGCAATCTGCCGCTGCGAGTCGGGGAGGTGTGTTCGCTCACCGTGACCTTGCCGCCGTACCAGCTCGTCTACGTGGCGGCCGGCATCGTACGATGGGTGCCAGATGAGGAAGAGTACGGCATTGAAACACTCGTGGCGGACGATGAGTCTCGCGATGAGCTGGAAGACTACCTCACCGGGAGAATAGAGAGCACCGAGGAGCCAACCCACTGAACGCAGATTGCCGCATAGGAAAACATGATGACTGTAGAATGGGTGTTGTACAGCGATCATAAAATCAGAGTCTGCTCCCAAAGCCTTCAGGAGGACCGCTGGGTGCCGCTGGCCCTAATCTGGAACTCAGTGGGAACCACAGAACTGATCCACACCGTTTGAGGTGAATCATCGGAAAGCTGTAAGAACTGCAAAGAGGCTGATAGCTTGGCGCTCAGGAAGGCCAAGCGATGGATCGATCAGCATCGGTAAGTATCACCGGTGCTCCTTTATTGTCTCCTGAACGACCTCTGAAAATATCAACTGCAAAATCGTGGCGAATCAGAAGTAATGGAGAAGTGGTGGCTGGCAGGATATTTCACTGTCTGCCTGCTGCTGTTCTTGCTCCTACCAGTAGGAGCGTTCACATCCTTCATCGGCCCCAGCGTCTCCGTCCTCGATGGCGATACCATCGAAGTGCTGCACAACCTGGTGTTGACACCACGTGTGAAGCGACAATAGCATACATCCCACTCTAAGCTTGGGTGGGGCTTTTGCCGTAGCAAGCATAGTCGCCTTCGGCTTCGGGGGGAACGCTGCCGCTGATGGCTCAGCCGCTATACGGCTAAACCGAAGAGAGTCTCTGTGCAAAGAGTTCTGCTGTAATTTAGTTATGAAGTCAGGTCCAGACGTGAATTCAGCTCGAAGTTATACTCTGCTCGACCAAGAGCAGCATCGGTATGTGTCGAGCCTCTCGCAGACTGATCCCCCTTTGCTCTTCTAGATTTCACTGAATTGTACACCGTCTTAGCCGGGCCCTGCTCCTAGGATCCGATACGGCCGGTGTCGACCTTCATATAAAGCTTACACAAGGGCATCATCCCCGAAGGAACTTCCTATGAGTACACCCAACGATCAAGTATTACGTGTCAGACAGGTGATTCACGTTGTACGGGAAGGCCACATGGTTGCGTTGATGTGTCTGTTGTCGTTCCTCTTATCCTGTGGCAGTGGCAATGACATGCCAGATCATGGTGCCGAGGCCAGCCTGCGCGTCCACCCCTCAAATTCTCGGTGGCTCACGAACGATAGTGGCGAGGCGATCTATCTGACCGGCATCAGTGGGGGGATGAACGAAACCTTCTATGGGGCTCAAACCTACCCCAGCGCTGCCTTTGGCTGTTTCCAAGATGTTGTCTCCAGCACCACCCCCTCGGTCAACGACTATGTGGCCGCCTTCGATACCCTCGTGTCCACAGGCCTCAACTTCATCCGCTGTTGGAATTGGGAAAACACGACCTTCGGATCGCAAGCCCACTACGATGCGGGCACGGCGGTTCACATCCCCCTCGATCAAATGGCATACCTTCTCACGGACACGCGGGTCGATACCACGACTGGTCACAACGTGACGGTGGGCATCTATGATCTGTCCCGATTCAATCAGGCATATTTCGACCGCATGCGTACACGAGTCCTCGCAGCCCGCACGCGCGGCATCGTCCCAGCCGTCCTCCTCTTTGTGGATGACGATGCCAGGACCCCGTTTTCCGCGATTGGCCACCCCTACTATGCCGGCAATAATGTCAACGGGGTTAACGCCGATACGAACATGAATGGGAGAGTCGAAGAAGCCCATACCCTCGCAAGTGGGAAAGCTGGAGCGAAAATCACCGCCTTTCAAGACGCCTATATCCGGAAGATGATAGACACGTTGAACGACATCGACGGCTTCATTTGGGAAATCGCAAATGAGGGATACCCCCCGACGTTTGCCTGGCAGAACCATGTTGCTGATGTCGTGACGGCTTATGAACGCACGGGCGGACGGAAACCCCATCCGATCATGATGTCACCCTATGTGGCGGCCAATGAAGACCTTCTCACAAATACCGACGCACAAATTGTGGTGGTGTGTGAGTTCAAGGTTCTAGTGCAACACCAGTATCCTGGGGCATCCAGGAACGAAGGAGTTGCACATGGGACTCTACCAACGCCTGACCCTTATGGAGCGTGAAGAACTCCGTCGTATGTTGGCTGCCGGGTATAGTCTGC
>DATIAT010000060.1:0-86063 GCA_035457905.1 Nitrospiraceae bacterium | reverse complement strand
CTCGGGGGGGCGATCGCCGGCCTGCTCTATCCCCTCATGGCCGGCAGTCCCAAACGCTAGGGGTGGCTGGCCTCGGACAGCGCGGGGGCGTCTTGGGCGCAGCGAAAGCCGACGTGCGGATCATGCTCCGTGGGATCGCCTGCCTCACTCACCGCGATGAACCCACCCGCCGACATCAGCACCATTAGTTCCCCGCTTTTGCTCGGCAGGATCTCCTCGTCTCATTCCGAACAAGTCGAGATGGTGAAGTTGCCGTGAGTTGAATCTGATCAATTAATGAAATGTCATACGGAAAGGATCAAAAAGAGAGGGTGCACGCCACAGCAGGTGTGCACCCTCTTCTCTTGTTCGTCAGATGTGCGATCTGAAAATCGTAGGAAGTTACCTGACAGCTGACTTCAATATTTTCCCTGCCGAAAACTTCGGGACTTTGGCTGCGGGAATACGCAGCGCTTCACCGGTTCTCGGATTGCGTCCGAGACGGGCTTTCCGCTTGGCCACCGTAAAGGTGCCGAAATTTACAAGCGAGACCCGCTGTCCCTTTTTCAGCGACGTTGTTATTGCTCCAGTGAAGGCCTGTAACGCGGTACCCGCGGCGACCTTTGTGATACCAGCGGATGATGCCATCTTTGCGATCAGCTCTTCTTTCGTCATCGTACCCCTCCTAGGTTGAGTTGAACTACGCTACTGCATGTCACCAACATTGTCACCGCACCTCATTAACCCGTTCCGAGACGACGCTCAGATATATCAGGCCTCTCGTGTCTGTGTGGTCCGATTTCGTTTCATAGGAATGTGCAAGTCATGGATCTTCTTCCTGAGGGTATTGCGATTCAACCCCAATAGTTCTGCTGCCTGGATCTGATTGCCTTTAGTTTCTTGCAGCGCTCTGGTGATCAAGGGGCGTTCAATGGCGCTGATCAACATGGGGTGCAGGTTTCGTCCGGAACCGTTTCGCATGCCCTTTACAAATTCTCCCATCTTCCATTCAAGATAGTCTTCAAGAGAGAGGGCTTCTTTTCCGTTCGCTTCCGCAGCCTTCTGCCGCGCCATCACCTGCACGAATTTAGAGGCGCGTTTCAGCACAGTCCGAGAACCGGTGATTACCAATGTGTGCGCAAGATCGATGTGAGCGGGTATGGCAGAGGTTCCGCCGGATGAACCTGGTTTCAATTCGACGATGACAGCATCAAACGTGCGATTCACGATGTCCTTAGGCAATGCCGACGCGTATTTTGCCACAGTCACAGCAGCATGTTTAAACGTGTGCTTGAACCGACTCTGGATGTCCGGGTCGCTAGTAAGCAACAAAATGCTGAAGGTGGCTGATGTAAGCGCCATGAAGGTTCCAGGGGAAAAACGATGAAGAGGTGCGGATTATTGCCCAGGGCCAATTTGATGTCAACCAAGAAAATATAAAAAAACAGGCCTTGAGAGTAGAAATAGGAGAAATAGGATGCTCTTCTCTCCCTGATTGGATGGTCTTACCTCGGCGAGAGGGCATTGATGTCATGAGTGAGACATCCCCCATGGGGCTGGCCGCACGCGTGCCACGTCAACCTTGCTTGAACCTGTAAGAGTGTGCAGCAGCTCTCTCGACAGACTCGTACTCAGCTCGTTGAGTCAAAGCTTTCGAGTGGGCTGCCGGAAGGCTTATGGTGGCCCGCGAGAAATCGAAGGTCTACCTACGCAGTACGCGGATCCTCTTTGGAGGGCCATGTTCGGCATAGAAGGAGTACTCTTTAAGAGAATAACCACATGAACTCATGGAGCTGTGAGTCTGATGGGGTGGAGTGAATGGCGCGGATTCGGGGGGTGAAACCGTGAACGTCAAACCCTGAACTACCGATTGAAAATTTCCCGCGAGTCGCACGTTTCACGTCCCATGATTTGTGACGTCAGCGAGACAGCTATGTGTCCGATTGTGGCCACCCGCATGAGCATTCCAACACGTGAAGGCTTGACACTAGCGTCTTGGATAAGGTATAAGGTGACGCTCAGATCATAATTCCTACCGGAATACTCATGTATGAAAGTATCGCTAAGGGCAACCTATGGAATTATGGCAGCTGTTGATCTAGCAATGCGCCTCGGGACAGGGCCTGTTCAGGCGAAATCGATTGCGCGCCGACAAGCCATCCCTGCTCGCTTTCTTGAACAAGTCCTTCATGGAATGAAGAAGGCCGGTCTTGTCTCAAGTGTTCGAGGAGCGCAAGGAGGGTATGTGCTTACCAAGAAACCGTCTGAACTATCGATTGCAGAGATTCTTGAGGCGCTCGATGGTCCGCTTTCCCTCATAAATGGTGGCGTCGGGCGTGCACAGGGCCGACGACTCAGCAAACCGGAACTCCTACTTGGCAAGGTTTGGGAGCAAGTCTATCAAGCAGAACGACATGTGCTTGAAGCCATAAACGTGGAAGAATTAGCTGGGCAGCAACGAATACTTGAGCAAGAGCGGGCATTGATGTACCACATTTGAGGTCACCTATGAGTTTCACATCTCTCAACCCTGTACCGATCAAAACAGAGCCCATTCCTCCTGCCGTTGTCGAAGAGATCGAGACCTTCGAGGCTGAGGCAATGCGGATGGTTTCGGGCGAGGTCTCAGCCGATCTGTTCAGGCCTTTCCGTCTCCAATACGGCATATACGGCCAACGGCAAGCCGGTGTTCAAATGGTCCGTATCAAAATCCCCTTCGGTGGACTGACGGCAAATCAGGTACGCAGGGTTGCAGAATTAGCTGAGCAATATGCCACCGGCGTCGGGCATGTGACCACGCGCCAGGATATCCAGCTACATTTTGTTGAATTACGGGATGTGCCGACCATCATGCGCGGGCTGGCTGAAGTCGGCTTGACTACCAGAGAGGCTTGCGCCAACACGGTCCGCAATGTGACAGCCTGTCACCTTGCAGGAGTTTGCCAGGAGGAAGTGTTCGACGTGACGCCTTACGCGAAAACCGTCGCCCTCCATCTGTTGCGGAATCCACTCAATCAGAGTCTTCCCCGCAAGTTCAAAATCGCCTTCTCCGGTTGTAAACATGACTGTGCGCTTACACCGATTCACGATATCGGGTTACTCGCAGCAAAGCGCGCGGATGGAGCCATCGGATTTCGAATGGTCGTTGGTGGCGGTCTGGGTTCAGCCCCTCGCCTAGCGCAGGTACTGCGGGAGTTCACCCCGATGGATGAGCTCATTCCGAGTGTGGAAGCTGTGATTCGGGTGTTCGATACCCTAGGCAATCGAAAGAATCGCACGAAGGCTCGAATGAAGTTTGTGATAGAAAAGCTGGGTTTTGAGGAATTCAAACGACGTTGGGAAGAGGCCTATGTGTCGATGGGACATGCTCGCCCGACTCAAGGGCCTATCAAGCTACTTTCGCACCAGGATGAACCCACTCCCCTCATTATGCCGACGCCGAATGGATCGAGGCAGGCGGCGGTTCACACGACTGGTCACACCAACGGTGCACCAGTGGAAACACCGTTCGAGATGTGGCGACGCACCAATGTGGTGCGTCAGAAGCACGAAGGTTACGTTGCTGCAGTAATCAAGTTATTCATGGGCGATCTCACGGCAGAACAGATGCTGTTCATTGCCGATCTCGCGGAACGCTACTCCAACGGGAACATTCGAACGACGATCAATCAGAACATGATTATTCGATGGATCCCAGAGTCACGCATCGCCGACCTCTATGCCGATCTTGCCTCTCAGGGCTTGGCCGATCCCGGCGCCGAATTGGTCGAAGATATTATTGCCTGCCCTGGCACCGATACGTGTGGCTTGGGGATTACCTCTTCAAAAGGGCTCGCACGAGCCTTGGCAGAAGTATTCCCGGCAGGGCGGGTTCCGGAGGATCTGAGAGATGTCAGCGTCAAGATCAGCGGATGCCACAATTCCTGCGCGCAGCACCACATCGCCACGATCGGCTTGCATGGAGTGGGGAAGCGCATTGGCGAACATGTCGCGCCCTTCTATGAATTGCATTTGGGCGGGAAGGTCAATGGGACGGCAAAAATAGGGCAAATGGTGGTGAAGTTGCCGGCAAAGAGTGTGTTGGCGGCAATCACCCACCTGATCGAGGTCTATCGGCGTGATCGCTTCACTGGTGAAGGGCTGCCGGCATTCATTGATCGTGTCGGCAAGATGAAACTCAAGGATGAACTGATTCCGTACACCATCGTTCCGTCATTTCGGGACGACGCGACGTTTTATTACGACTGGGAAGGTGAAGAGGAATTTGTGCTGGAGGATCTCGGTCCAGGCGAGTGCGCGGGAGGCGCGCTTGAAATGATCGAGAACGGCATTCTTGAAGCCGACCAAGAGCTCTACCAGGCAAAGCTTCTTGTCGATAACCATCAGTATTCCGTTTCGGTGAATAAGTCCTATCGCGCGGTGCTTGCCGCTGCCAAGGCCTTGCTTGTGACAGAAGGACTTGAACCTTCGACTGATGCAGAAACCTTCATCGAATTTGACAGCCGAATCGCGCAAAAGGGCGTCGTTCCGTCGATCTATCGGGAACTGAGAAAACAGGTTGGTGATTTAGGGCCCAAAGAGACAACCAGCGAATCGGCTCGAGATAAGATGGCGTTTGCCAAGGGATTCGTCGACGCCTGTCGTGCCGCCACGGATCAGATGGGCAAAGACCTCAAACTAGCGCCGGTGGGCAAGGCAGCGGCGGTTACGACCAGCTCAACGCCGGAGGTCAGGCCTGTTGTCGCTCCTGCGGCTGCGCCTTCTGTATCTAGCGCCCCCGTCTATGATTTGCGCGGCGTGGCCTGCCCGATGAATTATGTAAAGACCAAGCTGAAACTGGAGATGATGGATGCGGGCGAGCGATTGGAAGTCTGGCTCGATGCGGGTGAGCCTATCAAGAACGTACCACTGAGCTTGAAAAACGACGGGCACAAGTTGTTGCTGGAAGAACCACTCGAAGCCGCAGCGGCTCATTATCGGATTCTGGTCGAAAAAGTGGAATAGCGAGGCGGAGGGGTGTTTCCTTGCTCGCGCAACGCGCGGCCTCAGAAGGCCCTCATTGGACGCGCGCAGTTGGAAATCACCCCTCTCGCCGCTTGAAGTGTAAGTGAAAGAAATAAGAACCCAATGGCAAATATCTCATCAGAAGAATTGAAGAACTGGAGTGAGTCGTTCGAGACGAAATCGCCACAAGAGTTACTGGCGGCGGTGATCGAGCGGTATGTACCGAAGGTGGTGCTCGCCTGCAGTTTTGGGGCGGAGGATGTGGTGCTTGTGGACATGATTCACCGCATCAATCCATCCGTGCCGCTCTTCTATCTCGACACGGAGTTTCTCTTTCCAGAGACCTACGCCACGCGCGACCGTGTGATTGAGCGGTATAGGTTGCGACCGCAGCAGGTCATGCAGGTGAAGTCGTTGATGACGCCGGAGCATCAGGCGGCTCAGCATGGCGAGGCGCTGTGGACACGCGACCCTGACCAATGTTGCGAGTTGCGGAAAGTGGAGCCGCTCGCTCGAGTGCTCAAGGGATTCGACGCATGGATCACCGGGATCAGACGAGACCAGTCTCCCGCAAGAGCCGATGCGAAGCTGATCGAGTGGGACAATAAATTCCAGTTGGTCAAAATCAATCCTCTGGCGCAGTGGACATGGGAAAATGTGTGGACCTACATTCGTGTCCACGAAGTTCCCTATAACGAATTACATGACCGTCACTATCCCAGCATTGGCTGCACCCACTGCACGAGTCCCGTGATGCCCGGCGAGGATTTTCGCGCGGGAAGATGGAAAAACTTTCCTAAGACCGAGTGCGGGCTACACAAGGCTTCGTGATGTCGTTGCAGGACTTTATCGTCAAGATTGCCAAGGGGCCAAAGGCTGGCAAGGACCTCACCTGGGATGAAGCGAAACGAGCAATGAAGGCGCTCATCGAAGGGGAGGCCACCCCGGCGCAGACAGGGGCCTTTCTCATGGCCCTTCGGATCAAGCTGGAGTCCGTTACGGAACTGGCCTCCCTGACGGCAGCTGCGCGCTCCTATGTCGCTCCCGTGCCGATTCCGCGGGAACTTGACGTCGTCGACCTTCCCAGCTATGCGGAAAAACAAGAAACCTTTCATGCTCTCGTGGCTTCTGCCATCGTGGCCGCATCGGCGGGCGCGTCGGTTTTGATGCATGGGTATGACGGGATTCCTGGTCGCACGGGAACTGCCGGGACACTCAAAGCTCTGGGTCTACCGACCGACATGGAGCCGAAAGTGGCAGCAGAGACGGTGACGCGGCATGGATTCGCCTATCTCGACATCGCGCTCTATCACCCTCCAGTCTATCGTTTCCTTGAAATGCGACAAGAGCTTGGAGTCCGGAACGTCTTTCATCCTGTCGCGAAACTCTTAAATCCGGCTCGAGCAACATCGCAAGTCGTCGGACTGTCCCATCCTCCTCACTTTGAAAAAACGGCTGAAGTGTTACGGATGCTAGGTTGCCCGCGAGCTCTAGTGGTCAGCGGTGTTGAAGGCGATCCGGAGCTGTCAATTGCCGCGCTCACACGGGTGCTGGAATTGCGAGACGACCAGATCATGCCCTTTTCTTTTTCGCCGAAGGATATCGGGTTGGCGATGGGTACGCAACGCGATATGGCGGGTTTTCCGTCGAATCAGCAGGACAAGGAAGCCGATCTGCTCCGACGGATCCTCAATAATCAGTTGCAGGGCGGGCCCTGTAACTGGATATTGATGAACGCCGCGCTGATTTTGTATGCCGCAGGCAGAGGGGTGACATTGGCGTCATGCGTCCCGCTCGCACGTCGCGCGCTTGAAGGGGGGGCAGCAGCGCGCAAGCTTGAAGAGCTGGTTCAGGAACCTGTGGCTCAGGCATGATCGGCAGAATCCATATGGGTAAACCAAAAAAGGATTGAGTCCGTGCAACATCTTCGGCAATTAGAAGACCAGAGCGTCTACATTCTTCGGGAAGCCTATAAGCACTTTGACAATCTTGCCATGCTGTGGTCGATGGGGAAGGATTCGACCGTGCTGCTGTGGCTGGCGAGAAAGGCCTTTTTCGGTCATGTCCCGTTCCCCCTGCTGCACGTCGACACGAGTTACAAAATCCCCGCCATGATCGAATATCGAGATCGCGTGGCCCGTGAGTGGGGCCTCAAACTGGTCGTGGGGCAAAATAAGGAAGCGCTCGCAGCGGGGATGAATCATACGCTGGGCAGGGTTACCTGCTGTACCGCATTAAAGACGAATGGACTGAAGCAGCTGATTGAGCAAAATGGGTACACGGGCATCATCCTCGGTGTGCGAGCAGACGAGGAAGGGACCAGAGCCAAGGAGCGCTATTTTTCGCCGCGCGATAAGCATGGTGATTGGGATTTCCGAGATCAGCCTCCGGAGCTCTGGGATCAATTCAAAACGACGTTCCCTCCGGGAACGCACATCCGGATCCACCCGCTGTTGGACTGGACTGAAATCAATATTTGGGAATACATCAAGCTCGAGAACATTCCCTTCATGGATCTCTATCTCGACAAAGGGGATGGAACCCGCTATCGCAGTCTCGGCTGTGCGCCTTGTACAACGCCGATCAAATCGACGGCCAAGTCCGTGGACGACATCATCGATGAGTTACGGCATACGACGGTCGCAGAACGATCGGGCCGAGCGCAGGACGAGGGGCGCGGGATGGAGTTGCTCCGCAAAGACGGCTACATGTAACGGCAGAATGTTGAAACAGGCATCCAGCTTCGTTCTCGGGTCGGAAAAATCCTCAACGTACCCCAGAGGGTACGCCTGCGGTTTTTCCTCCCCTGCGGCCTTGTTGGGCTGCCTGTTTGAACATTCTGGAGTCTGAAAATGACAGAAACAGTCTCGAAATCATCTGACAATTTGAACATCGTGATCGTCGGGCACGTGGACCATGGGAAGTCTACCTTGCTGGGACGTCTCTACGCCGACACCGGATCGTTGCCGGATGGCAAACTTGAAAAGGTTCAAGCCATCTGCCGGCAGCAGGGAAAGGAGTTCGAATACGCCTTCCTGTTCGATGCCTTTCTCGAAGAACAGGAACAGGGGATCACCATCGATACAGCGCGGACGTTTTTCGGTTGGAAGGGTCGGGACTACATCATTATCGATGCGCCTGGGCACAAGGAGTTCCTCAAGAACATGATATCCGGGGCGGCGAGGGCAGAAGGGGCCTTGTTGCTGATCGATGCCTTGGAGGGAGTGAAGGAACAGTCCAAGAAGCACGGCTATCTCTTATCACTCCTGGGCGTGCGCCAGTTTGCCGTCGTTGTGAATAAGATGGATCTGGTCGGCTACCGGCAGGACGTGTTCGACGGGATCGAAAAGGAATATCGGGAATTCCTCGGGCAGTTCAAGGCCGTTCCGCAGCAGATCATTCCTGTCAGCGCCAAGCTTGGAGATAATATCGCCAACAGAAGTGAGAAGATGCCGTGGTACAGCGGCCCGACCGTGCTGGATGCGCTCAGTGCGTTTCGGAAGGAACCGGGACGATCCGAACAACCGCTTCGGCTGCCGATTCAGGATGTGTACAAGTTCGATGCACGCCGGATCATCGCCGGACGCGTCACGGCAGGCCGCTTGAAAATCGGCGATTCTCTGGTTTTTTCACCATCGAACAAACGGGCGACGGTCAAGTCCATTGAAGCATTCAATATCGATCCTCCTCCAATAGAGGGCCATGCAGGCCAGTCAGTCGGTATCACGCTCGATGACCAGATTTTCGTGGAACGAGGAGAAATTGCCTCGCATCAGGAACAACTCCCGTTGGTGTCGACGGCCTTTCGAGCCAATGTATTCTGGCTGGGCCGGAAGCCGTTGGAGCGGGGACGACGGTATCAGCTCAGAGTGGCGACGAAGGAGGTCGATTGTGAAGTGGCCACCATTCACCGAATCATCGATACAATGGATCTGGCTCAGCAGCAAGGCAGTAATGTGGTGAATAAGAATCAGGTGGCTGAATTGACGATTCGGACCAAAGCACCGGTCGCATTCGACCTCTCGGCCTCGTTTGAGTCGACCGGCCGATTTGTCCTTGTGGATGAGTATGACATTGCCGGTGGCGGTATTGTGACAGAACAGGCTCATGATGATCAGGAATTTCTCCGGGAAGAAGCCAGGCAGCGCGATTTCGCATGGGTCAAAGGTGAGGTCGGCGTCGAGGATCGTGCACAACAGTATGGTCACCGGGCTGCGATCGTGTTGGTGACCGGGGGGCGTCATACAGGGAAGTCCTTCCTTGCCAGGACCATCGAAGCCAGGCTTGTGGCAGATGGTCGCCATGCCTACTTGCTTGACGGAGAAAATCTCCGTCGCGGACTCGACGCAGACCTTTCTGAAGGAGAGCGAGGACAGGCGACCGAGATGGCTCGCCGCTATGGGGAGGTAGCACGCCTGCTTGTCGATACCGGGTTGATCGTCGTCTCGACGACCAATCCCTTCGGTATGGCCTATGTCGAAGCGGCGCAGATTATTCGGACCCTCGTCCATCCAGTCCCGGTGATCGCCATTCACATGAGCAAAGCGCCGGAAGAAGTTCCGCCCAATACGGATATCGTGTTGTCAGGTCCGACAGACTTCGATGCAGCCACTCGGCGAATTCTTGAGGAGCTCAAACGGCGTGGAGTTCTGGCTCAGGCGATTGGGGCGAAGCCGATCTTTCAGTATTCAATTTAGCAGGGTGCTGAAAAAGCCCGCCAGCTTCGTTCTCGACTCATCGAAATCCTCAACGTACCCCTGAGGGTACGCCTGCGGTTTCGATTCGCCTGCGGCCTTGCTGGACGAACTTTTTGAGCATCCTGTTGGGCCAACTACCAGAAGAGCTGCCACCGGCTGAAATAGGAAAGTTTGTCGCGTATGTTTCGGGAGAACCGATGGCGTGATATGCGTATAGAAATTGGCAGGTCCAGCTGTTATGCGGATCCACCTAAACACTGTTAGGTTGCTTGTGATGCCCATGGATCCAGCCGACCAACTCAGGCAAGCGCTCTCGGGCGGCAGCACCAAGAAAGCACTTCGGTTCGTTCTGAACCTTTTGTCATCGACGCCTTACATAGGAGGCGTTTTCAGTGCAGCGGCATCGGCGTGGTCTGAAACTGAGCAGGACAAAGTGAACCGTCTCCCGTTCATTGTGCAGCAGTTGACTGATGATCGCGTCACGGAGATCGAAGGGTCCTTGGCTCAGGCGTCAAATCCCACTCACGTAGTCGCCGCTTCGTTAACATTCAATCCAAACACCGGCGAGTTTATCGATGGGTTCAACGTCAGTTCGCTGACCGACTGCGGCACGCTCGATTTCGTAGTTGGTTTCGATGGGGACTTGGCTAGGTACGTTTTTACGTGTTACGGCAGCGGGCCCGTTTCGATAGAACGAGTCAGTGAAACCTCTGTGGAATGCGAGTCGTGTTTCGCCACCCGGCGCCAGACAAAGTCACCATCGCGTTCTTCGAGGAGCAACCAAACAACGGGGTGCATCGCACGGCAGCCAGCCGCAACGAGGGTTAGAGGTGGAAATTGGGCACAGGTATGATAATCGACGACATGAGTGGTCGACATGAAACGACACTCGCGGAATGTAGAGACCTCGGCCATCGCCGTTACCCCAAATACCCCAAACACTGGCGCAGCATACGTCACGTAACTATCTCAAACTCCTAACATCAGGTGGAACTACTCGTCTCAACCCCCACCCTCCGGCGGTTTGACTCCTTGAAAATCCGTATGATAGCGTATCCTCTCGACTAATCGCTGCGGAGCCACTGCCAGAGGAGTCTTTATGAAATTTGTCTGTCTTAATTGCGAAACCTATATGATCCTCGAGAAGGTGGAGAAACCGGAGGAAGGGTCGCTTGGGGTCTTTTTCGCCTGTCCATCCTGCGAGGCAAAGTTCTCGATGGTGACCAATTCCGGCGAAACCAACATGATGAATGCCTTGGGCCTGAAACTGGGAGCACGCGCGGAACCGGCAGCGTCCATGGAAGGGTTGAGGGCTTTAGCGGGGGGCGGCCGAGCAGTTGCCGCTGTGAATAAACAAACCGCGGCTGGGCCGTCTGTCTCCGCAGAAACGGCGTCGCCCGCGAAGACTGGTGAGAAAATGAGCGGATGTCCCTTCTCCGCAATGGTGGCGGAAATGGGGCTCACGTCAGGCGGTAAACCCGGCAGTGTCGGAGCAGTGACCTCGGAGTTTTCTTGGTCGCCCGATGCAAAAGAGAAACTCGACCGCCTTCCTTCGTTTGTAAAGCCGATGGTGCAGAGCAGCGTGGAGGCCTTTGCCCGTAAGCAGGGATACCAGACGATCACGCTGCAAGTGATGGACGATTCCAAGAGTGACTCCAGTAATGGGATGGCATGGACGCCTGAGGCTGAGAAACGGCTTGAGAATATTCCGGATTTCATCCGCCCCATGGCCAGAAAAGAGGTCGAACGGGTTGCCAAGGAACGCGGGATGGTGACCATTACGGCTCAAGTGATGGATGACGTAAGAGATAAATTTATGAAGTTCATGTAAACCAGTAAGGGTCATATTTATTATGATGGCATTAAGGCCCGTCCGGGCAGCTGGACGGGCCTTTATCGTATGTAACAGTCGTAATGGCAGCGTGCTGCAGGGAACGCACCGAAGTGGCTGGGTGGGAGTCACCGTTCTGGTTTTTCTGCTCCTGTCAGCTGTCCCCCTCTGGGCGCAGCATGATGGACATGGTCAGTCGTCGGTTCAGGAACAGGTCAGCACAGACCACGAACATCATGCGGCTACGGGTGATCGAGCGGCATGGGAAGGGTCCGTCGCGGGCATCGCCTACTCTGAATTCAATCATCACTTCACCGGCATGCTGATGCTCATCATCGGGCTGAGTGAACTGCGCAAAGCATTGGCCCTACCATTCTGGGCTTGGACCAGGTTTCTTCTGCCTGGAGCCTTGTTCACGATGGGCACTTTTCTCCTTGTATGGAGCGACCATAATGCATGGCCGATCGGCCCACTCAGTTTCATGCAGACCTTCTTCGGCAGTGATCCAGAAATCTTTCAGCATAAGGGTTATGGAATGTTGTTGATAGCGGTTGGGGCCGCCGAGCTGTTCCGCAGGCTTGGACGGCCCAGTCATTCCGCCTGGGCCGCGCCGCTGCCTCTGTTCGCCATCATCGGGGGGCTGATGTTATTCAGCCATTCGCACGGCGACCACCCATCAGCTCATAAGATCGCTATTGACCACGCGATTATGGGAACCATGGCAGTGACAGCTGGTTCGTCAAAACTCCTGTCTGATTGGTTCCGTTCCCCGTCGCACGCAGGTTTCTCCAAGTGGGAGTTGCTCTGGGCCGCCTTGATTCTGCTCATCGGGATACAGTTACTGATCTATTCAGAGTAATTATGCCTGCAGGATGCTTCCCAGCATAATTGACACCTTTCCAAACCCTGTGCTACGAGTACCGAATCTTCATGCCTAGGGTGGTGTTGTTGCGCGGTCGGCTTCTCTAAGTCCGGCTGTATGGAGTGAGCATGGGTGGACATAGCCATTGGGCGACGGTGAAGCGGCACAAAGGCGCTCAGGACGCCAAACGCGGAAGGATTTTCACGAGAATCATTCGCGAAGTGACGATTGCAGCTCGTTCGGGCTCTGACCCGGACGGTAATCCTCGGCTTCGGTTGGCCATTCAGAAGGCCAAAGAAGCCAACATGCCGGGCGACACATTGAAAAAAGCCATTCAGCGGGGCACGGGAGAATTGCCCGGCGTAACCTATGAAGAGTTTACGCTGGAAGCGTATGGGCCGGGCGGAACCGGCCTCTTGATGGAAATCACGAGTGATAACCGCAATCGCACCGTCGCAGAACTGCGCAGTCTCCTCACAAAGAATCATGGCAATATGGCGGAAGCCGGCGCGGTCTCCTGGCAGTTTCACAAGAAGGGACTGCTCACGATTGAGAAGGGCAGCGTCGACGAAGACACGTTGCTCTCCCTCGTACTCGATGCGGGAGCGGAGGACGTGAAGGTGGGAGAGAAAAGTTTTGAGGTCATCACGGATCCGCACCACTTTGAAGCGGTGAAGAAAGCGGTCGCCGATGCGAAAATCGACACTGTGCTTGCCGAAGTCACGTCTGTTCCGCAGAATACGATCAAGCTGGAGGAAAAGGCCGCCGAGCAAATGCTCAGGTTAATGGAAATCCTGGACGAGCATGACGATGTGCAGAAAGTGCACGCGAACTTCGATATTTCCGACGAAGTGATGGAGAAAGTGGCCGCTGCTGCAGCTGGATGACGACGAGTTATAAGTTTTAAGTTGTGAGTTATGAGTTGCAACGAACTCAATACCCACAACTTAAAACTCATAACTTTATGATCGCTTTATTGACAGGCCAATTGGCCTTCAAGGCACCGACCCACCTGATCCTCGACGTGCATGGGGTCGGATACGAAGTGATCATTCCTCTCAGCACCTACTATGGCTTGCCCAATCTCAGGGAAAGCATCTCACTGAGCGTGCATACGCACGTCCGAGAAGACGCGATTCAGCTCTTTGGCTTTCTGACGTCGCACGAAAAAGATGCATTCGTGCTGCTGACAGGCGTGTCCGGTGTCGGACCCAAGCTGGCTCTGAGTGTGCTGTCGGCTCTTCCGGTATCCAATCTGATCTCAGCCATTCAGTCGGGAGATGTCGAGAAGCTGACAACGGTTCCGGGAATCGGCAGTAAGTCGGCCAGCCGTCTCGTTTTGGAGCTTAAGGATAAAATCGGAAAACTCCATCCTGGCCTCGCGTCTGTCAGTGACTTGCCCTCTCAAGGCCAAGACACAACTTTCACCGATGCACTGTCGGCACTTGTGAACCTGGGTTATCGTTCGCAAGACGCCAAAGAAGCCCTGAAGCAGGTGAAAAAATCCACGGCTGAGCACATCGCCCTCAAAGACATGATTCGGGAATGCTTGAAGGAGCTCGCAAGGAGGTAAGGATGAAGGCGAGATTGATTCAACAAATAGTTCAGTCTCAATTATCCATCGGCCTAGCGGCTCTCTTATTGGGGTTGGGCGCCATGCCTGTGCAAGCCCAAGAGTCGAGCGAGCCCAAAAGTATTCGCAAGACCTGCGGTAAATGTCCTGAAGGCTATGCAACTGTCGGCGTGACCGAATCGAAAGAAATTTGTAAAGACGGAGATCCCATACTCGTTCAGTGTGTCCCGCTGGGGGCCAATATGCTGTCCGTCTGCGGATTCTGTCCCGAGGGCTATCGTGAAATAGGCAACTCGACCGTGCCGGCTCGTTGTGGAACTTTAGAGGGAGGACGTGTCACGCAATGTCAATTAGAGAAGATGGAGCTGAACCTCCCGGACCCGACCCAAGGCGGTAAGATCTGCCCGCCGGATTGCGGTAGTACAGCAACGCCTGGTCAGGGTGCCTTGCCGCCGCCACCCAAGTATCTTCCGACGCCGGAAAAGAAATAAGATCACAGTCGAAAGGTCCCGTCATAATGGCCGAACGAGTTGTCAGTGCTCAGATCACGGATGAAGAGCGAAACATTGAAACCGTGCTGCGCCCGCAGACATTAGAAGAATATGTCGGCCAAAAACGGATGAAAGAATCCCTGCAGATCTGTATCGAGGCCGCAAAGCAACGGAACGAAGCGCTCGATCACACGATCTTTTATGGTCCCCCTGGATTGGGGAAGACCACCATTGCTCATATCATCGCTCGTGAGATGGGCGCAACGCTCCGCTCAACATCAGGCCTCGTCTTGACTCATGCAGGCGACTTGGCCTCCGTTCTGACCAATCTCCAAGAGCATGATGTTTTGTTCATCGACGAGATTCACCGGCTCCCTGCCTCTGTCGAAGAGGCGCTCTATCCAGCGATGGAGGACTATCAGCTCGATCTCGTCGTCGGCCAGGGGCCGGCAGCCAGAACGGTGAAATTGGATCTGCCTCGATTTACGCTGGTCGGCGCCACAACCAGAGCTGGCGCCCTGACCTCTCCACTTCGGGACCGATTCGGCCTCGTCCACCGGCTGGAATTCTACTCTCCGGAGGAGTTGCGGACCATCGTGACACGTTCGGCGGGGGTACTCGGGATCCCGATCGATTCCGAGGGGGCGCAAGAAATTGCCGGTCGTGCTCGAGGAACTCCTCGTATCGTCAACCGGCTTATCAAACGGGTGCGCGACTACGCCCAGGTCAAGGCGGATGGGCGAATTGACCAGACTGTGGCCCAAGAGGCGCTTGCCTGGTTGGGTGTCGATGCAGCGGGGTTTGATGAAATGGATCGTCAAATTCTTCTGACCATCATCGACAAGTTCTCCGGAGGACCGGTCGGGGTGGAATCCCTTGCCGCCGCAGTTCAGGAAGACAAAGGCACCATCGAGGATGTCCATGAGCCATATCTGATTCAAGCCGGATTCCTCGAACGAACCGGCCGTGGCCGCCAAGCCACGAAGCTGGCATTCGATCATTTCAAGAGACCTCCTTCCTTCCTCTTTTCGTAATACGTCTGGACCTGTCAACTCATTTCATTCTTGCAGTGGACGAAAATAGAGGCGGATCATTACGCAAGGTCGTGAATCGTCTAGGGTCTTCTTGCATTGGCAGGAACGGTTCCTGTATCATTTCTCGCTTAGCTCGTGACATTCCAACCGACGGAAGGGCCTCCGCCACAGGGTTGGGAAGAGGAGGTCGGCTATGTCCGGAGACTTTTCCAAGTACCGGAAAGCGATCGATCGTATCGATGACGAAATCTTGCGCCTGCTAAACGAGCGATCCAAAAGCGTGATCGAGATCGGCAAGCTCAAGAAGCAGCAGGATGCCGAGGCCAACCTCCATACCTCCGCGCGGGAAGCAGCGATAATCGAGCGTCTCGTCCGACAAAACTCCGGACCATTTCCATCTGATGCGATTCGGCCGGTCTATCGGGAAATCATGTCGGCTTCCCTTTCTCTTGAGGGACCTCAGAAGGTAGCCTATCTTGGTCCCAGAGCGACATTTACTCACATGGCTTGCATGCAAAAATTCGGGTCGTCCGCCCAATATGTTCCTGTCAATAGCATCAAGGACGTATTCAGTGAGGTTGAGCGGGGGCGAGCCAATTTTGGCGTGGTCCCGATCGAGAACACGACCGAAGGTGTCGTCAACCACACGCTCGACATGTTCATTGATTCCAATCTCTTGATTTATGGAGAAATTCTCCAAGAAGTATCCCATCATTTGATGTCGAAGTCGGGTGCGATGGAGGAAGTGAAACAACTTTACTCTCATCCCCATGCTATTGCTCAATGCCGGAATTGGTTGGAAACAAACTTGTCTGATGTGCCTGTATCGGAGGTCGCAAGCACGGCACGAGCAGCAGAACTATGCATGGAAAATCCCTCTGTCGCCGCGATTGCCTCAGAGTTGGCGGCTCAGTTGTACGGCTTGAAGGTCATCAAATCCCGCATTGAAGATAATATGAACAATGTGACCCGCTTCCTCATTTTGTCTCAGAAGCCGCCCGAGCGGACGGGGAAGGATAAGACCTCATTAATGCTCTCAGTCAAAGACAAAGTCGGAGCGCTATACGATCTGCTACGGCCTTTTGCCTCCCATGGTCTTAATATGACGAAGATTGAATCACGTCCTTCCAGACGGAAGGCCTGGGAGTATATTTTCTTCGTTGATGTCGAAGGGCATATTGAGGAAGATCGTGTCAAGAGAGCCGTCGAGGAAATCACAGGGCGCTGCCTATTCATGAAAGTCCTCGGATCTTATCCGGCGCACAGTTGATGCCATGTCACTGAAGGTCCATTCAGATATCGCCTCGCTCAGTCCCTATGTCCCCGGGAAGCCGATTGAGGAACTTCAACGAGAATTGGGTCTTGCACGCGTCATTAAGTTAGCATCCAATGAGAATCCGTTGGGTTCTTCTCCGAAGGCACTTGCCGCGTTGAGCGGAGGAATCGCAACCCTGCATCGCTACCCGGATGGCGGCGCATTTCGCTTGCGGGAAGCTCTGGCGGATCGATGGAAGGTAACTCCGGATCAAATCATCCTTGGGAATGGATCGGATGAAATCTTGGGGCTGCTCGCCCGTACGTTTTTGGTTCCTGGCGATGAGGCCGTCATGGCCGATCAGACCTTCGTTATCTACAAGATGGAGGTCACGGCAGCCCATGGAACGCCCGTCATCGTTCCGCTGACGCAATGGCGGCATGATCTTCAGGCGATGGCGGATGCCATTACTGATCGGACACGGCTTCTGTTTCTCTGTAACCCGAATAACCCAACTGGAACAATGGTGTCAGCCGGTGAGGTCGAATGTCTGCTGTCCCGTGTGCCGGCTCATGTCGTTGTGGTGTTCGACGAAGCCTATTTCGAGTATGTGCGAAGCCAGCAGTTTCCGGATTCCATGGCCTATGTGAAGCAGGGGCGGAACGTGATTGTGTTGCGAACGTTTTCGAAAGTGTACGGTCTCGCTGGATTGCGGATCGGATACGGCGTGGCCACGGCGGAGATCACGAATTTCTTGAACCGAATCCGTCCTCCTTTCAACGCCAACAGCCTGGCACAGAGCGCCGCCCTTGCCGCCCTCGACGACGATGAACATGTGGCACGGAGTCGGGCAGTGAATGCGGCGGGGATGGAGCAGGTGGTCAAGGGATTGATCGCGCTTGGGCTTGCTCCGGTTCCGAGCGAGGCGAATTTTGTCTATGTGGATGTCGGACGAGACGGACACGCTGTGTTTGAAGCCATGCTGAGGGAAGGCGTCATTATCCGTCATATCGAGGGGCGTATGGTTCGAGTGACCATCGGCCTAGAAGAAGAAAACAGAGATTTCTTGGCTGCGCTCAACCGGGTGATCCGCCCACATTGAGCACAGGGTGAGGACAATATGATCATCGTATTAAAACCAGAGGCAAGCGAACGGGAAGTTGATCACATTATTGATCGGCTCCGTGAACTGGGACTGAAGTCACAATTATCGACAGGTCAGGAACGGACGATTATTGGGGTCATCGGGGACGATCGGATCCTGCATAACCAACCGCTCACGGCCTTGCCAGGCGTTGAAAGTGTGCTGCCTATCCTCGCGCCGTGGAAGCTGGTCAGCCGGGAGTTTAAACGCGAAGGTACGACGATCGATGTCGGCGGGGTGAAGATCGGCGGAAACAAGATGGTCATCATGGCTGGTCCATGCGCGGTGGAACGACTCGAAATAACGGTCGGCATCGCCCATGAGGTGAAGGCTGCCGGAGCGAGCATTTTGCGAGGTGGCGCCTACAAACCGCGTACCTCGCCCTATTCTTTTCAGGGGTTAGGGCGTGAAGGATTGGACTATCTGGTTGAGGCGAGAAAACAAACCGGATTGCCCGTGGTCAGCGAGATTTTGGATACCCGCGACATCGAATTGTTTCTGGAAAAGGCCGATATTATCCAGATTGGCGCCCGCAACATGCAGAATTTTGAGCTCCTCAAGGAGGTTGGGGCCTATGATAAGCCGGTGCTGTTGAAGCGAGGGCTTTCGGCCACAATCAAGGAATTTCTCCTGTCGGCAGAATACATCATGTCTCGGGGGAATCAGAACGTCATGTTGTGCGAGCGGGGGATCAGGACCTTCGAGACACAATATCGCAATACGCTCGATCTTGCCGCAGTCCCGACTTTGAAAGAGCTTTCGCATTTGCCCGTGATCGTCGATCCCAGCCATGCCACCGGCAAGTGGAATCTGGTGGCGCCGATGTCGAAAGCTGCAGTGGCTGCGGGGGCTGACGGCATTCTGATCGAAGTCCATTCGAATCCGGAATGTGCTCTGTGCGACGGTGAGGAATCCATCAAGCCGGGCAAGTTCAAGGAATTGATGCACGACATGCGAAAGATCGCAGTTGCCGTGGGCCGAGAACTGTGATCAGAGAGGCTGTGCGGAAGGATTCAGGATTGAGACATGACATCAGTCCAGCTTGAAGAATGACGCTGCATTTTACCCAGGTCACGATTGTCGGAGTTGGGCTGATCGGTGGATCGCTCGGCATGATTCTTCGCCGAAAGGGATTGGCGGCGCAGGTCATCGGAGTTGGGAGACGTGTCGAGAATTTGAAAACTGCGGTCGAGCTGGGTGCGATCGATCGCTACATCATTGATCCCAAAGAAGGAGTGAGGGATGCCGACCTTGTCGTGTTGGCCACTCCAGTCGATACCTATGATCGGCATCTGAAGGAATGGGCGTCCTCTTTGAAAAAAGGCGCGATTGTGACTGATGTCGGAAGTGTGAAGGGCCTGCTCGTAGAACAGGCTGAGCGAGCCATGCCTGCCGGTGTCCATTTTGTCGGAGCTCATCCCATTGCCGGAAAGGAAAAGACGGGGGTGGCAGCCGGGTCGGACCAGCTCTTTGTAGGCACGCGCTGTATCATGACCCCGACAAAAACCACGAACCCGCAGGCGCTGGAACAGATTCGAGCGATGTGGCAGGAAACCGGCTCGTTAGTGCTTACGATGGATGCCGATCTGCATGATCAGATTCTTGGAGCAGTGAGTCATTTGCCTCATGTGGCTGCTTTTGCCTTGATGAATGCTCTGGCAGAGATTCGCGATCAACAAATTCCCTCTCTCGATCTGGCAGGCCACTCGGGTGGCGGGTTGCGGGATACGACGAGAATTGCGGCCAGTTCGCCTGAAATGTGGCGCGATATTTTTCTTTGGAACCGCGACAATGTGGTCACGTTCATTGAGGCATACGAGCGCTCGCTAAGCCAATTGAAGCAGCTTATTCGAGTGGGCGATGCCGCAGGAATCGAGAAGGAGCTTGAGCGAGCGAAGCAGGAGCGGGAGAGGTTTTCTGCGCAACCGATTGTTTCCGCCTAGCACACCCATGTCATCGTTAACCATCATACCGGGCCAGCCTTTACAGGGGATGATTTCTGTCCCGGGCGATAAGTCGATCACCCACCGTGCCATCATCCTGACAGCCCTGGCAAACGGGGTCAGCACAGTTGTGGGCTATTGTCGAGGCGAAGATTGTCTCAATACGATGCGGGCATTCCAGGATCTCGGCGTGCGCATCGATGCCTCCGTGGATGAGTTACGTGTATATGGCAAGGGACTCTGGGGACTGACCGAGCCGAACAGATCGATTGATTGTGGGAATTCCGGGACGGGCATCCGGCTCCTGACCGGTCTGCTGTCGGGGCAGGACTTTTTTACGATACTGACAGGCGACGAATCGATTCGCCGCCGCCCAATGGGCAGGATCGTCAAACCGTTGCGTGAAATGGGGGCGACCATCGCAGGGCGTAAAGGCGGCGAACTTGCGCCGTTGGCAGTGATGGGTAGCCGACTTCGTGCGATCACCTATGCCTCGCCGGTGGCGAGCGCACAAGTCAAGTCGGCGTTGCTGTTCGCGGCCTTGTTTGCCGAAGGGACGACTCGCATCACAGAGCCGCGTGTTTCACGAGACCATACGGAACGATTGTTCCAGTTTTTTGGTATTCCGCTGCGACGAGAAGGGACCGCTTTACTTATCGATGGGCGACCGTCGGTTGGGTGGAATGCTGCTCCCCGACTGATCGTCCCTGGTGATCTCTCTGCTGCGGCGTTTTTCATCGTGGGAGCGACTATTGTCCCCGGCTCGGATGTGACGATTCAACAAGTGGGGATCAATCCTACCAGAGCTGGTTTGTTGGATCTGATGACGAGAATGGGCGCGGACATTCAATTGTTCAATCGGCGGGAAGAAGCAGGAGAGCCGGTTGCAGATATCCGGGTGAAGTCGGCACGGTTACACGGAGTCACGATCGGGCCTGATTCGATCCCTCAGGCCATCGATGAGTTCCCCGTCCTCTGTGTCGCGGCTGCTGTTGCCCAGGGGGAAACGATCATCTCCGGTGCCGAGGAATTGCGGGTCAAAGAGAGCGATCGAATTGCGACGATGTCGGTGGAGTTGCGCGCAATGGGGGCTCAGATCACGGAGAAACCGGACGGGATGGTGATTCGAGGGCTTGGTACACCAGAAGGAAACGGTCGATTGCAGGCTGCGCGAGGCCATAGCTATGGGGATCATCGAGTGGCGATGTCATTGGCCATTGCCGGCTTGACCGCTGCGACGCCAACCTCAATCGACGAGACGGCATGCATCGAGACGTCATTTCCGGCGTTTCATCACACCCTGCTGGAATTATTGACTGAACGCCGATGACGGCTATAATACGGAGCCACGACGTGGGGCGTGTTGAGGAGGAAAAGCGAGCACGACGACTGGTCGTTGCGATCGATGGTCCAGCCGGTGTCGGCAAGAGCACGGCGGCCAAGCTATTAGCCTCTCGATTGGGCTATTTATACCTTGACACCGGTGCCCTCTATCGCGCAATGGCATGGACTGTCATTGCGTCTGGGCGAGATCCGGCTGATATCGAAGCAGTTGTCGCTCTATTGCCCACTCTTTCGCTCAAGATGCAGTTCGATCACGGAGCTGTGACGGTGTTAGTCAATGGCAAAGACGTAAGCGGCGAGCTCCGAACTCCTGCGGTGTCATCTGCGGCCTCGGTAGTCTCAGCAATTCCTGCGGTTCGGGCCTGGTTACTGCCCATCCAACGACAAATTGGAGAAGGCGAGTCGGTGGTGGCTGAGGGACGGGATATGGGAACAAAGGTATTCCCTACAGCTGACGTGAAATTTTTTCTTGAAGCGGACCCGGTTGTCAGAGCGCAGCGCCGACACTGTGAACTCGTTGCTGCAGGTCATTCCGGCGCACTTGAGGAAACAACAGCAGACCTTGCCGGGCGCGACAGGCGAGATCGTTCCCGCTCAATTGCCCCCCTGGTTCCAGCTGAGGATGCCCTGCGCATTGATACTTCGACATTGTCTGTTGCGGAGGTGGTGGACCAGATGATGGCCGTGATTGCGGCCCGGTTGTGAGTTCAGTCCTCTATGGAATACTGTGGATTGTGTCCAGGACCATCGGTTGGCTCTTTTTTCGCTATCGAGTCGTTGGCGCAGTTCCACAGACCGGTGGATTCATCGTTGCGGCGAACCACGCCAGCTACCTGGATATCCCCCTCTTGGGTTGTGGAATGCGGCGGCGGGCCTGGTTTTTGGGGCGGAGCGATCTCTTTCAGGTTCCAGGTGTTAGAGCGATTTGTCAATGGTTGGGATGGATCCCTCTGCGGACCGGCCGGTTGGATCGTGACGCATTCGGTAAGGCGGTCACTCTGATCAAGGAAGGAAAGGTCGTGGTGATCTTTCCCGAAGGCAGTCGGAGCCTGGACGGCCGGTTACAATCTCCTAAACCGGGAATTGGTGTGATTGTGGCGCAAACCGGATGTCCTGTGGTGCCGGCTTATCTCAAGGGCACGTATGATGTGCTGCCGGCGGGGACAATGTGGCCGCGGTTTTGCCCCGTAACCGTTTTTTATGGAGAAGCGCTCACGTTTTCTCGGAACGGAGCGCCTGTAGAGTCCAAGCAATTTTATCAGGAGGTGAGTCGTACCGTGATGGATCGCATCGCCTCCTTAGGCGGCGTGGAGCCTCCGGTCCAACCGTCCACTACCGGCATTCGCAACGCTGAGTGAATGCCGGCGAATAACTATCAGCACCCGACTTCAGTCGGAAGAGTAGGATGCACATTATGAGTGTGGTTTCGTCATCGAGCGACCAGCAATTGGATCGAGCGGCCTTAGCAGCCCTTTATGAAGAGACATTCAAGAACCTCGAAGAGGGCACCATTACAGAGGGTCGTGTTGTTGCCTTGACTAAAGATAAGGTGGTGGTGGACATCGGCTACAAGTCTGAAGGAATGATCCCGAACGATCAGTTCTCTGCCGAAGAGCTTCAGAACATTAAGGCGGGTGACCGACTTCAAGTCTATATTGAGGAATGTGAAGACGCCGACGGTAATCTGGTTCTTTCCAAAGAAAAAGCCGATAAGATGAAGATCTGGGAAGAGCTGGAGAAACTCTTCAATGACGGCAAAAGCATCGATGGCAAAATTGTGGCGAGGATCAAAGGCGGCATGATGGTCGATATAGGCGTGAAAGCGTTTCTGCCGGGCTCTCAGATCGACCTTCACCCAGTGCGGGATCTTGACGGTTTGGTCGGCCGCACGTTTCCTCTTAAAATAATCAAGATCAATCACCGGCGCGGCAATGTCGTCGTGTCCAGGCGCGTGCTCTTGGAAGAGACGAGGGATTCGAAGCGTAAGACAACTCTCTCCACCCTGAAAGAAGGACAGTTGATCCAAGGAGTGGTGAAAAACATCACGGATTACGGGGCGTTTATCGACCTCGGCGGCATCGACGGGCTGCTCCATATCACGGATATGTCCTGGGGGCGTGTCGGCCACCCGTCGGAAATGTTTAATATCGGTGACAAAGTGGAAGTAACTGTTCTCAAGTACGATCGAGAGACAGGGCGTATTTCGCTTGGCTTGAAACAAAAGAGCGCGGATCCCTGGACGGGCGTGGCCAGTAAGTATGCGATCGGTACCCGCGTCAAAGGTCGCGTGGTGAGTTTGACCGACTATGGCGCGTTCGTCGAACTCGAGCCTGGTGTTGAGGGATTGGTACATGTCTCCGTGATGTCATGGACGCACGAGGTGCGTCATCCGTCTCGTGTCGTGTCCATCGGGGATCAGGTTGAAGCGGCGGTGCTGAACGTGGATCCTGCCAGTAGGAAGATTTCTCTTGGCATGAAGCAGACTGCACCGAACCCATGGGATATGGTGGAAGGGAAGTATGCTATTGGCACACGTATTGAGGGGAAGGTAAAGAGCCTCACTGACTTTGGCGCGTTTGTCGGACTCGAAGAAGGTATCGACGGATTGATCCACATTTCGGACATGTCGTGGACAAAACACATCAAGCATCCCTCTGAGCTTTTCAAGAAAGGACAGAAGGTAGAGGCTGTGGTCTTGCGGATCGACAAGGAGAAGGAACGGCTGTCGCTCGGGTATAAGCAGCTCAAGAATGATCCGTGGGAAGACGAAATTCCGAGCCGGTATGTTGTCGGGGGTGTGGCAGTCGGAAAGGTCAACAAGGTCGCTGACTTCGGCATTTTCGTCGAATTGGATGGAGGGGTTGAAGGGCTGATTCACATCAGCGAGGCTGGTCTGGATCCTCAGGCCAAGCTCGAAGAGAAGTTTAAGCTGCAGGATGAAGTAACGGCCAAGATCATTAAGGTGGATCGTGAAGAACGAAAGATCGCGCTCAGCTTGCGCGATCATCAGCTCGATTCCGATCGTCGAACGGTCGAGGAATACCACGCTACTCAAGGGGCGTTGGACCAAAGCTTGGGTCGTGCGGCGAAGCAGAACCGGAAGCGCGGTCAAGCGGAAGATGATAAGTAGATTCGAGGCGCGCAAACTAACAAGGTCCAGGACCATATCCCGGCGTGGTAAGTGAGCAGGATCATGAGTGACGAAACGACAGAAAGGCCAGCCAAGCGAAGGATCTTGCGCCGTGTGCTCTGGGTGCTCGGCATCGGACTGGGTCTACTTTTTCTAGTGAACCTGTTTTCTCCTGATTTCGACCTTTCGATGGAGGATCGAGTCGGGCTGATTCGGATCGAAGGGGTCATTGTGGATGCGCAATCCACGATCAGTGAGTTGAAGCGCTTTGCCGATAACCCCTCAATTAAAGCGATCGTCCTTCGAATCGACAGTCCCGGCGGCGGGGTTGTGCCATCACAGGAAATCCATGATGCGGTCCAGCGGATTCGTAACAAAAACAACAAGGCGGTGATAGCCTCAATGGGTACGGTGGCAGCCTCAGGAGGATATTATATTGCGGTTGCGACAGATCGAATCATGGCCAATTCAGGGACGTTGACGGGGAGCATCGGGGTCATCATGGAGATGGCTAACGTCGAAGGGTTGCTCAAAAAGATCGGAGTCGAAGGTGTTGTGATCAAAAGTGGGCGATTCAAAGACGTAGGATCGCCCCTCCGGAAGATGAGCGATGAAGAACAGGCGTTGCTCCAATCCGTCATGGATGATGTCCATAAGCAGTTTATTGAGGCGGTAGCAGAGGGGCGAGGGCTTGATGTGGCGGCTGTGCAGGCTCTGGCGGACGGTCGAATATTCACGGGTCGTCAAGCCAAAGACTCCAAGCTTGTCGACGAACTCGGTGATCTTGAGGCCGCAATTCGACTTGCGGCGGATGTGGCCGGCATCGAGGGGGAGCCGAAAGTCATAGAGCCGCGCCGGCGGTTTTCGATCAGAGAGTTGCTTGAATCGCGATTGTCGGTTCTTTTCCCCAAATTGGATTTTAACCCCGGGATCGGATTGAAATATCTCATGGCATTCTAACGCGTTCGAATCAGCGTGCAGGTCGATTCATTCATTACGAAAGGGGAGTCAATTATGACGAAGGCCCAAATTATCGAGCGTGTATCGGAACAGATCACGACATTGACGAAGCGGCAGGCAGAGGTCGTCGTCAACACCATTTTCGACTGTGTGCGTGATTCATTGAAGAACGGCGACAAAACGGAAATTCGAGGGTTCGGTAGCTTTCGGCTGCGGGCCCGCCGAATGAAAGAAGGGCGGAATCCCAAGACCGGTGCGACCGTCGCGGTTCCTGCCAAGAAGGTCCCATTTTTCAAAGCCGGCAAAGAATTAAAGGAACTTCTGAACCAGTCATAGCCATACGACCACTATGAACGAGCCAAACTCCCACAATGCGGTCGAGATAGATGTCGGTTGGACGGACGAGGCCTCCAAGCGTCTGGATCGGGCACCGCTATTCTTGCGTGGAATGGTCAAGCGTCTAGCCGAGAAGAAGGCCCGAGAGCTTGGGTATACGGAGATTACAGGGGAAATTCTCGATCAATTCAAACACCAAATGATGGGCAGTATGGGCGGCGAGTCCGGCATGGCAGACGCGGCGAAGCAAATGGCGCAGGGCCATCTCCCCTGGACCGCTGCTGCCAAGGACCGACTCAATACGGTTCCGGAATTCATGCGCGGCATGACCAGGCAAATTGCTGAAGAGATTGCGAGAGAGCGAGGCCACCTTGAGGTGAATGTCGAACTTTTCGAAAAGGTCGAAGCGCTGGGAGATCTCCGTGAGGCCACGGCGCCTCCGTTGGAGTGGAGCGAGGGGGCGTTGGCCAAACTTCACGAAAAATTGAAACAGTCTCCGCCGATCGCAATCGAATTCGTGACCGACATGTTGAAGCGAGACACCGAAGATCTGGCGAGAGAGAGGGGTGTGACGCGGATCGACGAGTCCATGCTGCTTGAATTGTGGATTGCCCCGAGGGAACAAGTCGCATGGACTGATGAGGCCTGGAAACGACTGCAGACATCTCCGGATTTCGTGCGTAGCGGAATCCGTAAGGCCGCTGAACGCAGGGCGCGGAAGCTTGGGCTCAAAGAGATCGATTCGGATCACCTGACAACCTTCCGAAATCAGGCTATGATGAAAGCCGTCAAACGGATTCGGTCTTTTGGATACAACGAGTTGACGTTTAAGGCATTTGATACGGCGTTGGAGAAAACCAAGCGGCTGCAGGGGAATGAGCAGGCGGAAAAACGTCTCCAGGAAATTCGCGGGCATTTTGCCGATCCGGACACAAAAAAACCGGAAGGTGGGACACTCGGTGCCGATTTGATGGACCGCTTTCGCAGGTATCTTAAGGGAGAAGGAACGCTCTAGCCTGATGCCATGAAGACTTTTGAGATCATAGGTCTGTTTGTTAAATCCCCACCGAAGCCAAAACGCAGGTTCATTTCTGCCTCGGGTCTCCTCGGAGATGACTTCCCACTGACTTCCGACGAATCCTACGAATTCTTCGTGCCGTTCTCCTTCCACCTCGGCTGATCGAGTCAGATGAACCGTTATGAGGTAGAGGCTCGCCGGTTGGGGATGGTTCCTGGCCTCTCAGACGGCAGCCGGCTGTTGTGGCCAGAACTTGTGCCGGATTTGAGGAAGTGGTTCGTTATCTAAATTCGGGATATCGTATAGACAGCGATCGATCGTTGCCACTTCCTCTTCTGTCAACTCCAAGATCACACGTTTTTTCCAGAACTGATCGAGGGTAAAATAGTCGCCCGACTGGGGTTTCTCAGCCAAAAGCACCTTCATCTTATTAAAACCTGCTGTGTCCACTCCTGGGACACGGCCTTTATTGCGGTCGTGGCACCAATGCAGGACTTCAGCGATTCCGTACATCGACAACTCAATCTTTATCATCTTGCTCATGGAGACCTCCTTACAAGGAACGCATTGTACCTCAACACTCTCCCCGTTTTCAAAGCCGTCGCTGAAGGGGGGTAGGATTGCATGGAACTCTGTGTTGAGGTCGTTGCGGTTGGATTGATTGCCAGGACAAAGTGATGGTCTGTATACTGGCCACGCTCGCGTCGGCCAAAGTGGCTTATTGAAGGGCGCGTGCATATATGGATCATTCGCCACGTCGCCAGTTCCTCGCGCAAAAGGGAGGATGTGTGAGCAGACGCGATGACGGCCATCATAGGCGTAGAGCCTGGGAAGTTATGGTCGTGACGGCAAGTGTCTTCCTGTTTACAGGGGACGGCTGTACCAAGCAAGATCCCTACGCTCCGCCGGACCTTTTCTACTACTTTGCCAGCTATAAAGTTGGGAAAAACCCGACAACGGTCACTCCTACTGATGTCAATCAGGACGGGTTTACTGATCTGATAACCACCAACATCGGCAGCAATACACTGTCGATTCTCCTGGGCAACGGTGACGGGACTTTCCGCGATCAAATCGAACTGAATGCCTGTAAGGAACCTCGTTCGCTTGCCCTCGGGATGTTCAACCGCGATTCTTATCCCGATGTGGTTTTGGCCTGTTCAGGAGCTGATGAAGTGGCTGTACTCTTCGGGCGGGCTGATGGGAGGTTTGAAGAAGGACCGCGCTATCCCGTACATCGGACTCCTATTGCTATTGCCAGTGACGACTTGAACGGGGATCAGACACTGGACCTCGTAGTGGCATTGCGAAACGACAAGATTAAGATCTTTCTGGGAACTGGCACCGGTGAATTCGCTCATGGAATGCAATACGAATATGGCGACACGCCCACGTCTGTGGCGACAGCTGACTTGGATGGAGATGGAAAAATTGATTTGGCCGTGACAAACGGAGGACCGATGTCGAATGCGGTTTCTATTTGGATGGGGAATGGCGACGGCACGTTTCGTCCTCCCACCGATTATCGGACAGGAAAACGCCCACTCGGGGTCAGTTTCACTGACTTCAATCGTGATCGAATCCGCGATCTACTTGTCATCAACGGGGTGCAGGATAGCTTTACAACCTTTCTTGGCGTAGGGAATGGGACATTCAAGCCCGGGCACGACTCCGGTGCAGACGTCGGACCAAATTTCGGGCTTGCTCGCGACTTTAACGGCGACCATCGCATCGACGTGGCGATCGTCAATCTGCAGTCGAGCGATCTCTCCATTCTCTACGGTCGTGGCGACGGGACCTTCGAATACCCGCCGAGAAACTATCGGACAAAACCAGGCCCCTTCGCCTTGGCAACGTTTCGCGTTACAACGAAAGAAGCTGAAGAGCCTGGACTCGTGACGGCGGACAACGGCAATGGGAGCGTGTCCGTCTTTCTCCATCGAGGATTGAAAGCGGCGTCCACTCCAGAGGCGCCCATTCCGTGAGGCCCATCGATGTCCTTAGAAGGGGAATGTGAACAAAGGTCCGTCTTCTTGACAGCCTACTGACCCTCGGCTACAGTGGCCGACAAGAGCCGCATCCAAGAGAATTGGCGCTCTGTTTCGGGGAGACCGGTGAGATCATTTAGATGGTGGTTTGCTATAGGCGCATTGCTTACTCTGTCGGTGCTGATGGTGCAGGGAGGAGTGCGAGACCTCCTCGACGGGACCTCTCCCGGCAGTGGTACTAACGCGTACCTTTCGTTTGGTACCACGATTTTCGGCGGAGGATTGTTGGCGGGCTGCTTGGCATTAGTAATGAATCGACTGAGGTAGACACAGAATCTGAAGAGAGACGCATCGATGCACTGTTTGCGATGTAAGGGTTTTATGATGGTCGAGCGTCATTATACGCTGGTGAATAGGAGGCTCTATGCCCGCTGTTTAAATTGTGGATTTTGGATTGACCTTGCCGACCTGCTTCGTTTTTTTCATAGGGTGATCGACAGCGGATTACGTGGGGGGAAGGTGCGGGAATCATATACCCTATGAGGATCAGCGACGTGTATACAATGAAAAGAAGCTGTGAGAAATCTCGGAGACAGCCATTCCTCGCCTGCGCGGCATGGGTATTCATCGGGCTCTTATTGATAGGCGCCGAGCCACTTACTGCGCCCATCGCTCTAGCGAAGAGTGTAACGACTCAATCTGTTCCTGCTCGAACTGCGATCGCGCCACCTCGGTTTCCACCTTGGAGGGTTGCTCCTGCTCATGGAATCCTTCTTAAGGAACTCAACAGCGGGCGTGTGCTGTACGAACACGATGCGGGGAAACGATTGTCCCCCGCCAGTCTCACCAAGATCATGTCGGCACTCGTCATTCTGGAAAAGGGTCAATTGGATGATTTTGTCACAATTAGTCCCGCTGCCGCACGGGCACACAAGATTCACTTGCGTGTCAAGGCCGGGCAGGTCTTCAGGCTAGAAGATCTGCTGAAGGCCATGCTGATCGTGTCCGCGAACGATGCCTGTCTTGCCGCTGTGGAACATGTGGGCGGCGACGAAGCTCAGTTCGTAACGCTTATGAATGACAAAGCCGAGGCGCTTGGCCTGTCTGATACGCATTTCAGCAATGCCTGCGGATTCGATAACCCGGACCATTATTCGACAGCCGATGATCTTGCTGCCCTGAGTGTGATAGCCCTCGATCAGCCCATCTTCCGCCAGTTGGTCCGTGAAGAACGAGCGATTATAACGCCTGTCAGTGGTCAGCGTTCGTACGTCTTGCACAACACAAACAGATTGTTGGGGCGAATTCCCGGGGTCGAAGGAATCAAGACGGGATTTACTTCCAAAGCCGGACGGTGCCTTATTGCCAAAGTCTCACAGAATGGGAGCGATCTTCTTCTCGTGATTCTTAACTCCAAGCGTCGCTGGAACACAGCGACGAATCTCATTGCCTACGGGCTGCAGGCGGTCGAAATTCCTCACTGAATTTCACAAATCCGGTTGAGCGGACATGCTTCTAGGAAGAAGCAGAAGGCCGTTGCAATACGGGCTTACACACGAATTGCCTATTCTAGTTCTCCTGTCGTCTGAGGCAAACGCTCCGGAACTTTGTACCAACATGCGAAACAAAGGTGGAGGATCGGAACGGAAACGAATTGACGTTGCAACCGAGAAGAAGGATAGAAAGTGGTATAGGTAGGCAAGTGCGCGATGAGGCTGATTAGCAAGCCCCTATCGACTATCGAGGTGAGGAAAACTCCACATTGATGTCTTTGCCCAGATAGTTGATGACGAATCCCTGTTTATCGTAGGCCAAGACGGCGCCCATCACGTTTTCATCTCCGTAATCTTCGTGCCCCAAGAGTTTTCGCAGGTCATCAGGGCTTTCGCTGTTCAGAACATTGCGAAAGATACCCCTGGTCTTATAAGAGAATCGATTATTGATAAAGATCAGGTCGACCTTGCCATCCTGGATGCGCACGCCAGCCATAGGACCGGTCGGTTTGCGTTGATCGAGCAAGAAGATGAACAAGGCTTCTTGCTCCACTTTTATCCCGGGAATTTTTTCATTCACGAGAGCATCAACCGCTTTGGCTTCGGGATCTCCCAATTTGACCCCAAACAGTGAAATGTCTGCACTTTTCAAGGCCTTAGGGTCCATGATGTCATTCTTGCTCAATTCATATGGCTCGCCATATCCGGCGGATGCCCATGCTCCGATTCCAACTATTATCATGCAGGTTAGTGCAACGGCCCGCGGTACATACTTCATCGATTCTTCCTTACCCATGCGTTCTGAAAGTTGTATGGTACGTGAAATTAATTGGCGAAATTGGCGGGACCAAAGCAGTTTGAGGTATTTTAATCGAACGGTCTTAGAACTTGCAAGGACAGCGAATGTGTGTGCAAGTCGAACCGGTTGCCCCTGACAAGGAATTTTGGTGCTGCGGCAACAATGATTTGGCCGAGGGAGGATGCGGTCATGGAAGTCAGAGAGTTTGATGAGTGTCGATGAGGAGTGCTCCAAGATGTCGGAGCCGTTGAAAGTAGGGGCCACAGTCTTCGTCAAGTTCCTCAATCAAGTTGTCCAAGTCGGCGATACAATCTTCAACGATCCTGACCCGCTGAGCGTCAAGCCCATCAGGGCTATCGAGAAAGTAAACGACACATCCGCTGATCACGGTATCCAAGGTCATCAAGGACCCCTCGTGTTGACTTCCTACCGGAGGCCACCGCGCCTCCTTGTGGGTTTGCCAGAGAGACAGCACCGCACTCCGATCCATATGAGAAATCTCCAACGATCCTGTCCGGCTCCAATTTGTCTACCCTAGCGTATGGATTGGCGAGACTGCAAGCGCGCGGGAGAGTCAGCGGACAGGATCAGAAGCCGATCTCTCTCTTTAGAACATCGATCAATGATCGACACGTGTTGAGAGTACGATCCGATCAACCGAAAGACTTTTCTGTGAATATGTCATCGGCTGGCATCTTCCAGAACCGGTGGCGGGTAGTTTCTCCGAGGCAGAGGGGGCTGAGACGTCCGAGTCAATCCGAAAATATGCCTCCTCACCTTCATCAGGTGAGAGACTTACGGGTAAAGCCCACGGTGGAGATGGGCTTGGGCCACTTTATCGACCCCGCTCATCAGGGCGGCCATCCGCATGGAGGTTTTTTTCGAAAGAGAAAACTGTAACGTTCGAAGGAAGGCGGACCTTAGAATATCCTGCAATCGCTCTTGAATGTCAGTGGCTTTCCAGAAATATCGTTGCACATCCTGAACCCATTCGAAGTAGGACACGATCACACCGCCGGAGTTGGCCAGGATGTCCGGAATGATGAAGACTCCTTGATCCTGAAGGATGCGATCGGCCTCCAGGGTTGTAGGGCCATTTGCTCCTTCGGCCAGGATCCGGCAGCGCACCTTCGCTGCGTTGTGTTCGGTAATCTGCTCGGAGAGTGCAGCGGGGACCAACACGCCACACTCGAGTTGCAGTAATTCATCGTTGGAGAGCCAATCTCCCATCTTGGTGTCACGAAGCGATTGACCGGCGGTCTTGTAGCGCGTAATGAGTTCCGGAATGTCCAAACCTTTCGAATTGTGGATCCCGCCTTTCACGTCGCTCACTGCAATGATGCGTGCGCCACACTCCTGCATAATGCGGGCGGTGTGCGTCCCCACATTCCCAAACCCTTGGACGGCAACAGTGATGTGACGAATGTCGATCTTGAGGTGACGAAGCGCTTCCATGGTGACATAAACTACTCCGCGTCCGGTAGCTTCCTCACGCCCGAGGCTCCCTCCAATCGACAAAGGCTTGCCTGTGACGACGCCCGGCACAGAATACCCCATCTGCTGACTGTAGGTATCCATGATCCAGGCCATCACTTGGGCATCGGTACCGACGTCTGGAGCTGGCACGTCCTTGTCTGGACCGATCAACGGGAAGATTTCGGCTGCATAACGTCTGGTCAAACGTTGCAACTCCGCTCGTGACAACTGTTTCGGATTGATCGCTACTCCACCCTTGGCTCCACCATAGGGCAGGTCGGCTAACGCGCATTTCCAGGTCATCCACATAGCGAGTGCCGCAACTTCTCCGAGATTCACATCGGGGTGGTAGCGGATACCGCCTTTTGAAGGACCGCGGGAAGAATCGTGCTGCACACGATAGCCGGTATAGACCTCAACTCGGCCGTCATCCATCAGAACCGGTACGCTTACAATCAGCGACCGTTGAGGGAATTTCAATCGTTCTCGTAAATTGGGGTCGAGTTCCATGGCCGCGGCCGCTTGATCAAACTGTGCAACCGCAAGTCGAAATGTCGGGGTGTCGAGTTCTTTCATTGGCCTATCCTTTGGTCAGGTGCGGAGCGGAGATATCGATGTGAGATGGTGGTCTTTTGGGAGTTTCTGTCCCATGACGTCATCCGGTAGATTCGTCCATCGAATGTTGAATACGTGCGCGAATACTTGCGCGATATGTTGCATGACGACTGAAACGGGCACGGCAGATTGGCGCATCTCCGCCATGGAAGTGATTTTTCCCTGTGTCAGGCCGCAGGGCATAATCCGGGAAAAAGGGGATAAATCCAGATCGACGTTGAGCGCAAAACCGTGACTCGTGACCCCATGATCGATTCTGACCCCGATCGAGGCAATCTTCGCATCGGTATGATTCCTGTGTACCCAAACGCCAGGCTTTTTTTCGGTCCGATACCCCGTTATCCCCCATCTCATGAGGGTGCGGATTAAGGCCTCCTCCAATTTTCGCACATACTGTTTTGGCCCTGAGCAATAGTGTGACAGCTTGAGGATGGGATAGCCCACGATCTGTCCAGGCCCATGGTAGGTTATCGAGCCGCCACGATCTACGGACTGGACACTGGCGCCTGTGCCGCGCAGGGCTTCTATTCCGCAGTCCCAATGGGCGGGCTGAGTGCTACGGCCTAGGGTGTAAACTGGTAAGTGCTCTAGGAGCATCAATACGTCTGTTTGTCTATCTCCAATCCGTCCTTCCTGGAGCTGTTTCTGTAGTGCCCATGCTTCGGCATAGGGGATCGGATGGAAAAACCGAAAGAGCGCACCCTCTTGCGGGGTAGATGCCAGAAGAGAGGTATCTCTCTGTCTTAGAAAATCTCGAATCAGGTGTGACTCATGCGCGAGGCTCATGCAATAACCTTCGTTAGCAATGGCTTGCGAAGAGAACTCGTGGACGGATCAAACCTGCTCTGAACGATCAAGTGCAGGGTCTGCTGAATTTCAGAAAGCACGAGGGAGAGCCAAAAATCTCCGAGATTGGTCATCTTATACTGGCAGAGGGTGGGAAACCGGTTAGCCCTAAACGAACGCTCGCAAAATCTACTCACGGATTCAGCATAGGCGACTAGCCTCTCAAGTGACAAGGCGATGACAAGAAGAAAAAGGAATGAGCCAGTGAACAAACCGAAGCGGAGCAAGCTGAGGAAGCTTATCTGTATTGTGTGCGAACCTGCCATGGGGCCTCATTTACGTCAGCCGGCCCTATTGTCGCACAAGTATTCTCACTGTGAAAGTCGAAGTGCAGAAAAGGGGCGAGAATCATCCTGCCCCTTTCCGCTTCAGGAGTCTTTGGCTTACTGGATGGCGGCAAACATTTCTTTAATCTCGGGGGTCTTCAGTTTCTTGAGCGCCTTCGCTTCGATCTGGCGAATCCGCTCCCTCGTTACCGAGAGACTCTGCCCTACTTGCTCCAGTGTCCGGGCCTGATCGTGGCCAATACCGAAGCGCAGCCGAATGACGGTCTGCTCTCTGGGTGTGAGTGTGCCGAGAATGCGTTCAAGCTGGTGTGACATTTCCGTCCGGTGAACATGGGCATCGGGCGGGACGGCTTGCAGGTCGGGGAGCAGTTCTCCAAATTCCGTACTCCCGTCACCGACCGGCTTCTCCAAGGCGACCGGCTCCTGAAAGGCCTGTACCGTTTCATGGAGTCGTTCCGGTCTCATTCGTAAGGCCTGCGCTACCTCATCAAGTCGAGCCGGGCGCCCCAACTGTTGGCCAAGCCGCCTGGTCACGCGGAGGATACGGTGCGAAGCCTCAGTCTGATGAACCGGAATGCGAATGGTCCTCGATTGATCTGCCAGCGCACGCGTAATGCCTTGACGGATCCACCAGGTTGCATAGGTACTGAACTTGAACCCCTTGCGGTATTGATAACGTTCGGCCGCTTTCATCAATCCGATATTTCCTTCTTGCACGAGATCCAGCAAAGTCAGTCCACGGCCCGTGTAATGTTTTGCGACATCCACAACAAGCCGTAGGTTGCAACGGACTAATTCGTCCTTTGCTCGTTCGAGTACGATCCGAGATGAACGCAAGGTGGCCAACGCTTCCTTGAGCTGCTTGGCGATGGAAGACGGAAGCTTCTGCTGGCCAGTCCCCTGCTGGATCATCTCAGTGATACTGTGCTCGGCCTTATCGAGCGCGGTGGCTGAGAGTCCGCTCAAACCTCTAACCATCTGAAGGGTGCGTTGCGCCGCAAGCACAGAGTCCGAACGCTTCAGTCGATGAAAAATCCGGACGGTGTGACGTAGAGCCTTCCGAATGGCGCGCGTTCCATCATCGATCTTCTTCGCCAGTGCGATTTCTTCTTCTCTGGTCAACAAGGCGCGTTCGCCGAAAGAGCGAAAGTAAAGTGACTCCAACATGAATGGCCCGCTGCTCAAGCCGGTATGAGGTACGGCCTTTATCGACTCCTCAGGTTGTTCCTCTTCTGAGGTGTCTCGTCCAATCACGTCCAAGAGGTCGCTCGCTTCAGGATCATCTGCATCAACGTCCTTGACAATTGTGACAAGCTCTTCAGGATCAGGAGTCGGGAATAGGTTCTTTTTCATGTTGTCGCCCCTCCTCAGATGATCTGGTGCGCGCTCTTCACGCTCGCGACCTCAGTAGACTTCGCTTTTGTGTCCTAGCTTATAAGAGACAGTGATCCGCGAAACGATTCACTCTGCCCCACTCGCTGTCACGGAACTCTTGTTATCTCTCCACGCAGCAAGTCCTGTGCTGGATCGTCTATGAGAGCAACGGATCGCAATCGCGAGGAAAAGGCAGCATTATTAGAACGATCTAATGAGGAGACCTTAGAGACGGTGAGGCAACCTTGCTGCAGGTGTGTGTGGATGACGACAGGGCTACTGACCCAATCGCCACAGCTATTTCTGGCTCAGACCTTTCAGGAAGGGGGCTATCGTATCGACGGGAATGGGGAAAATTGTGGTGGAATTTTTCCCTGCCGCGATTTCGACGAGCGTCTGGAGGTAGCGCAGTTGCAATGCGGCAGGATTGCGACCGATCACATCAGCCGCGTCGGCGAGGCGCTGGGAGGCTTCGAATTCACCTTCAGCGTGAATGACCTTTGCGCGACGTTCGCGCTCCGCTTCCGCCTGGCGCGCGATAGCCCGTTGCATCTCCTGCGGCAGGTCCACATTCTTGACTTCCACGGCAGTAACTTTGACGCCCCACGGTTCCGTCTGTTGATCGATGATCCGCTGGAGATCTGCATTGATCTGTTCCCGTTTAGAGAGAAGGTCGTCGAGCTGGCTCTGTCCCAGCACGCTCCGGAGCGTGGTCTGAGACATCATGGATGTGGCATTCAGGTAGTCTTCCACTTGGATGATCGCGCGCTCTTGATCCACCACTCGGAAGTAGATCACCGCGTTTACCTTGACGGTGACGTTATCTTTCGTAATGACATCTTGAGGCGGTACGTCCATTGCCACGGTGCGCAGACTGACCCGGACCAACCGATCGATGAAAGGCACGATGATGACGAGTCCAGGGCCGTTTCCGCCATAAATCCCTTTCGCAATGCGACCGAGACGGAAGATCACGCCGCGTTCGTATTCGCGAAGGACATTGAAGGTCAGCTTGATAAGTACGATCACAAGGGTGGCGAACAGCAGGAGGCCAATAGGAATGAACATGATGATTAGGCCTCTCCTTTTTGCAGCACGGGTTTGACGTAGAGCGTGAGCCCTTCCACTCGCGTGACTTCGGCCTGCTCCCCTGGTTGCAACGGGCGTTCACTGACAGCCTCCCACAATTCACCATGGATCGCGAGTTGCCCCTGCGGGGCCAACATCGTCTTCGCGACTCCGATCGATCCGACGAGTTCCTCGCTGCCTGTCATCGGCTGCCGACGCATGGCTCGTATGGCCATCCCGACGATGAACATAGTTGCAATCGAGGCAAACGCTACCACCGGTACGATCATGCCCCACGAAGGCTGAAGAAACTCCGCGTCCGTTTTGATAAGCATCAGTGAGCCCAGAATCATCGAGGTTACGCCGCCTATAGCCAAGAGGCCGTAACTCGTGACCGTGGCTTCCAAAATGAAGAACACGATACCCAGGATGACCAACAGCACACCAGCATAGTTCACCGGCAAAGATTGTAGGGAGTAAAAAGCCAGTATGAGGCTGATGGCTCCGACGATGCCCGGTAAGATCGCACCAGGATTGTAGAGTTCAGCCATGATGCCGATGGTGCCGATAGTCATGAGCAGGTAAGCGATGTTCGGATCGCTCAGCGCCTTGAGCAGTTCAAGTCGAATACCCATCGGGAACTCACGAACGGCAACATCCGTCGTGTGCAGCATCACGGGACCGGTTTGAAGCGTCACCGCGCGGCCGTCTAGCTGCTTGAGTAGCGTCGGCACATCGTCTACGACGAGATCGATGATCTTGAGTTTCAAGGCTTCCCGTTCGGTGACAGAGACACTCTTGCGGACAGCGTCTTCCGCCCAGGGGACATTCCGTCCCCGTTGCTCAGCGATAGATTTAATGTAGGCCACGGAATCGTTCTCAACCTTTTCCTTCATCGTTTTATCCATCTCGCCACCGCCCATCGCGACCGGATGCGCGGCACCGATACTCGTCCCCGGTGCCATCGCGGCAACATGGCCTGCCAATGTGATGAAAGTCCCGGCCGAAGCAGCCCGTCCACCGGATGGTGACACATAGACGACTACGGGAATTGGAGCCGCGGTGATGTCCTTTATGATCATGCGCATTGAGGTGTCCAAGCCACCAGGCGTGTCCAACTTGATGATCAAGGCACGAGCCCCCTGAGTGTGGGCTTCAAACAGCGTGTCATGTAGATACTCAGCGGCAACGGGGTTGATTACCCCTTCGTAGGTCGCAACAACTACGAATCCTCCAGAGGCGGGTGTCTCTGCGGCGCCTGACGCTGCGCAGAGAGTTGTCGCTACGGTGATAATCGCAGCAATGGAGAGGGAGAACTGTTGGAAAACGGGTCCACGCATTTGACACTCCATGCGCGGGAAGCCAGCGACCTGCAAGGGTGTGTGTTGGGATCATACGGCTCGCCCTATAAGCTGTCAAGGAATGGGCGGAGCAGGTATTCCACCAGTGCAGGGTGTCAGGCATTCGGCCCACCAAGCCGGTCTTAACAGGTGCGTGTATGGAAAGCGAGTCGGAGAATCCCTCCAAGAGGACACACAATACACGTTATAGAGAGCCATCTCCTGGGTTGTTGTCTTGTTGAAAACCCCGCACAGCACTTCTAGAATGGGGCTCCGATGTCACTCTTTCATTCAGGTGAACGTGTTCATCTGGTCGACAAAAAGGGGCGGCAGTATGCCCTGACCTTGAAGGCCGGAGAGATGTTTCAATTGAGTGGTCACAAAATTGCCCACGATGACCTCATCGGAAGGCCTGACGGTTCTCTAGTTACCCTATCCGGCAATAAAACGATGTTGGCGCTTAGACCTACGTTCGGTGATTATGTACTGAAGATGCCGCGGGGTGCACAGGTGTTGTATCCGAAGGATCTTGCGCTGATTCCTATGTGGGCGGATGTCTATCCCGGCGCACGCGTATTCGAGGCAGGAACTGGATCCGGGGCTTTGACGATGGCGCTCGTGCGCGCCGTGGGACCGCGAGGGTTAGTAATCACGTATGAGGCTCGTGAGGATTTTGCACGGATGGCGATGACCAATATAGAACAATACATGGGTCCTGTACCGAATCTCATCCCGCTGCATCGGAACGTGTATCAGGGGATCAGTCTGCTCGACGATGGTAGGCCTTTCGATCGTCTTGTCCTCGATCTTCCTGAGCCCTGGCAGGTAGTGCCGCATGCCGCACAAGTTCTCCGTTCTGGTGGCATATATTTGAGCTTTGTTCCCACCATTCCTCAAGTGGTGCAGACGGTTGAAGCTCTCGAGCGCACGACGGTCTTTGGAATGGTCGAAACATTTGAAACTCTGCTGAGGACTTGGTCGATTCAGGGCCGGAGTGTGCGCCCGGATCATCGAATGGTCGCCCATTCGGGCTTCATCACGGTGGCTAGAAAAATAGAGTCTGGTTTGTGGCCTGCAGCTCACGCAGGTGAGATTGGGGGGGAGACAGCTGATATGTATAAAGAACGAGAGGATCACGGGGGATGAACCGATTGCACGGAAAGGTCGCGGTCGTGACGGGAGGCAACGCGGGCATCGGTGAAGCGATCGCGAAAACTTTTGCGCGGGAGGGAGCATCAGTCGTCATTACGGGAAGACGACAAGGAGAACTGGACCGTGTCGTGAATGAGATCACGAAGGAACAGGGCAAGGCTTTTGCCGTTGTCGGATCAGTCACGGATGAACCCCATGTCCAGGAGACGGTGCGTCGGACTGTGCAGCGCTTCGGACGTCTAGATATCTTGGTCAATAATGCGGGAGTAGGGGACTTCGGAAAGCGTCTCCATGAGATCGACGACATGACCTGGGCGCAGGTCCTCGACATCAATCTGAACGGAATGTTCCGCATGACACGAGCCGTTTTACCCCAGATGCTAGAACAGGGTAAGGGAGCGATTGTCAATATCTCCTCTATTGCGAGCCTGGTCGGGCTTCCCGCTTTGCCGGCGTATGCCGCCTCTAAGGGGGCGCTCGATGCCGTGACGAGAGCCCTTGCAGTTGACTATGCCAAGGACGGCATCCGCTGCAATGTCGTGAACCCTGGACTCATCGATACGCCAATGGCCGCTCCGCTCATGAGCAACCCCGAGCAGCTGAACCCTATCCTGTCGCACTACCCCATCCGTCGAGCTGGGAAACCAGAAGAGGTAGCCAATATGGTTCTCTATCTGGTTTCGGACGAGGCGGCCTGGGTTACGGGCGGAACCTTTCCTATCGATGGAGGGATGACCATCTCATGATCAGATGTCCACGCCAATAGTGAAGGCTACCGTCGCAACAATTGCTGCTAGTCAGGTGGTTGGAATATAAGACAGAGATCGTGACCCCTCGAAGCTATGGACATAAACTCACATACTCAGTTCTGCGGCGTACTCGGCAATCCAGTGGAACATTCACTCTCCCCCGCCATTCACAATGCTGCATTTCAGAAGCTCGGACTGAATTTCATCTATCTGGCCTTCCGTGTGGAAGCAATCGGTGATGCGATCAAAGGGCTGCGGGCTCTTGGCAATTTTCGTGGCGCCAGCGTGACAATTCCCCATAAGGTGGCAGCTGTTCCATTTCTTGACTCTATCGAACCCACCGCGAGTCGTATCGGCGCGATCAACACAATTGTGGCTGCGGGCGGTACCTTTACCGGATACAACACCGATGCGACCGGCGCCTTGCGAGCGCTTCGCGAAGGAAGCGTTGCGTTGAAAGGAAAGCGGGTGGTTATGCTCGGTTCCGGAGGCGCGGCTCGCGCGGTAGCCTTCGCACTCGGGGCAGAGGCTGGAATAGATCGCCTAACCATACTGGGAGTTGATAGCCAGGAACGCACGGCCTTGACCCGAGATCTCCGATCAAAGACCGAGATGATCGTGCAGGAGTCGTTTCTGGACGGGGAAGCGTTGCGAAGGGTTCTTCCAGACGCGCATCTTTTGATTCATTGTACCCCGGTAGGCATGTCGCCTAACGTGCACGAAACCCCTGTGCCGGCGGCACTGCTCCATGCGGGGTTGACGGTTATGGATATCGTCTACAACCCTCGTGATACCAAGCTACTGAAAGATGCCAAAGCGGCAGGCTGTCGCACAATCCCTGGGTTCGAGATGTTTCTTTATCAAGCTGCGGCGCAGTTCAATCTCTGGACCAACCAGCCTGCTCCAACCGACGTCATGCGTGCCGTCATGGAATCACGCTTCTCATGAACATCGTACTGATTGGCTACCGGGGGGCGGGTAAGAGTTCGGTGGCCAGACTGCTTGCGGCACGATTGGGTCGTGAGTTTGTGTCAACCGATTCAGAGATCGTCAGGCGGGCACAACGTACGATTCCGGAGATTGTCGCCCAGGATGGGTGGGAGTATTTTCGCGACATCGAGTCCGATATCTGCAGAGAACTCGCCAGTCGTGACCAACTTGTGATCGATACCGGCGGCGGGGCCATACTGCGTGCGCAAAATGTAGAGGCGCTAAAGAAGAATGGCACGTTGATTTGGCTGGAAACCTCCATCGGAACGATCACGAAACGAATCGGCGGAGATAATCAACGCCCCTCGTTGACCGGAACCAAATCGTTCATCGACGAAGTTCAAGATGTGTTGCGAGAACGAATGCCGAAATATCAGGCAGCTGCCGATCACGTTATCACAACCGATGATCGATCAATCGATCAAGTAGTTGAGATATTGCTAAAGCTTGTGTGAGCACGCTCCATGATCGTTTTACCGTGTCAGTGTATAGCTGCTCCGCTCTCTGGTTCTTGACAGGGTATTCTTCGAAGTGATTGAAATAGCGGAAAGCGCCCGTAGCTCAACTGGATAGAGCATCGGACTTCGGATCCGAGGGTTGGGGGTTCAAGTCCCTCCGGGCGCACCAGTTAATCAATAAGTTATGAGTTTCACCTTCGCCAGAAAAAGACGCGTGTACAATCAGTGTAGAATTCGCGTCACCCTCAACTTCTGGAAATCACGACACTAGGTGTGCTTTTTCATGGATGGGCAATCACGGTGTTTAGGGTCCCACCAAAGAAGCCTCACAACACTCTTCTACAATATTCCCCACGTTCTTCCTTTGGCAGCTAAGGTAAATGACAGAATTTCATTCACGTCGTCCTGATTTAGTTCGGTGAGTCGCACCTTGGCCTCTTTGCATAGATCGCATACCTTGACAATGTGATTTCTTCTTCCTCCCTCATTAAGGATTTCAGCCCAAGTCATTGTTTCAAAATTTCTCAAGCGTAGACGAATCTTCTCGATGGTTGGTAGGTCAACTTCGTTGGCCCTGGTGTGAAAAATGGGGGAAGGTCTGTATCACCAGTTCATTCCTCAAGCAGAGGTCTGGATTGAAGATCATGTACCGCTGGAATGGGTGAACACCGTCATACTTACCAAACTCACTGAGCGAGCACCAGCACCTAACCTCCATCTTTCATACGACGCAGGTTAGAACGTAAAGAATTAACAACCGATAGGCAGTATAAAGGAGGTCTGCTCGATTGCTTAGGCGATCGGATCTCCTAGCATTTCTTTCAACCCTTGCGCCGCCAGCAGCGCATTCTTTTCTAACCGATTGTTGCTCAACACGCAGGCACGCCAGCCCTCCTCGACCGCGTCGAGCCGCACGCCGATGGCGCCGTGAACCTGCCCCTCTCAAGCGCGCAAGGTCTAGAGCAGGCGCGTCAGCGTGGCCAATTGCACCTCCTGTATCTCTTTGAACTCGAGACCGAACAGGGAATCCTGTTCCCAACGTATCACGGCGCTGGGGACATAAATGGAACCGTGGTGATCGGGCCGGATATCAAGTTATAGCGGGGTCTCGGGCGGAAGGTGAAAGGAGCTCATCACTCGACACCCTCCGAGGGACAGGTCGAGCACAACGCCTTCCCCGAGACGAACTCCGTCAGGGGAAAGGAGACTTTTGAAATGGACTAAATACCGTGGGTGCTTCCTGTGCTCCACTGGGGCGGCCTTCATCCCCTCTTTATGCTGTAAGCCGTCGCCGACATGGCCCTCTTATCGTAAGGTCGCCTACCGATTGCAGGAACCGACATACTTCTATGGCCCTGCCAGCGACCTTCATCCGCTGCCTTCAACAGAGTGGGGCCGTGAGATGGATTACCGCTCTTTCGACCTTGTGGACGCGCCTCATATGTCTGATCGCTGCAGGTGATCAACTGACTGTTGGCGCTTCCATGTGACGTAGGCCAAGTGAATGATGTGGAAATGATTCTCAAGCGAGAGTTGTTCGATGGTATTGAGCGGTCGCCCCTCGTCAAGCCGCTGCACGAGAAGACGTGCACATTTCTCAAACTCGGTCACCGGGGAGTTCTGTTCGGCCATCAGAGCCCTTTGCCCCTTGGAGCAGTGAACTGCGGTGCATATAGCCGAGTCGTGATCAAAGGCCTATCGACGCACCGAGGATTTCTCTGTCGTATTGACACTACAAGCACTGTCGTGTTTTAGATAACAGAGACGACTGACCAGCTGTGAACATCTGTCAACCACTCCGCCTCCGGCGAGGTTCTTCGGCATCCGCAATTCGTCCCTTTGAGCCCTTTCCCGTCTCCTCGGTCACCCCTTCCACGCAGGTGCAGTCCCTCCATAGCGAATGGCCTCCGGCTCGGGCGGGGGAGCCACGTCACCGGGCCATGAAATTCAGCGGACTTAGAGCAGCCGCATCTATAACCTCCCCATCTGATGTCCTGCCTTTTCGTCTGTCCCGTTTCATGGCATCCGCTATGCCTACTATAGAGTCACGAGATACCGAACGCCCAAAATATGGTTGGGTGATCACGGAGGTGTGACCGTGGCACGAATCCTGGTCATTGACGATCACGAATCCATCCGCCAGCTGCTCTGTACGGTGCTGGAACGAGCTGGCCATACGGTGACGGAGGCTCATGATGGACGCGAGGGGCTCGCGCTCTATCGAGCGCAACCCGTTGACCTGGTGATTACCGATTTGCACATGCCGGAGCTGAATGGGCTGGATCTGATCCTGGAATTAACTCGCGCCTTCCTCCATGTGAAGGTGATTGCCATCTCCGGGACACACGACCCAGAGCTTTCCCTAGACAGGGCGAGGCTCCTGGGGGCCCGGCGAACCCTGCAGAAGCCATTTGGCATGGATGTATTACTCAAGATCGTCGACTATGAATTGGCTCACTGAACAGGCATCGAGGTACACGTCGCATCCTGGCCCTGAAGCTTTCTTACCCTACTTAAGATGGATGGAGGAGACCGGAAGAATATGTGATACATGTTCATCTAGATTTTCTCTGGGAAGCCCACCCTGGAAGCCACTTGCTGATTAGAAAAAGTGTGACGAATGTGCATTAATTCGTGACGAGGGCGGCTTGCCTGGAAAAACGACACAAAGGCTGTTCGTCATCGTTTCCGGATCGAAGCAGCAGACGGAAGCTGGCGCGTGCTATCTTGCCAACGACGGATCCTTGACTTTCAGTAAATCGAACGCGGCCCGATTCTTGACCTTCTGGGGTGCCAAAGAGTTTGCCGAAATCAACCACATCGTTCTGACCGCTCAGACGTATATAGATCGGGAAGAATTTACCGAATCGGACCGACAGGATTCGTTGATTGAAAGTGAGCGTCACACGTAAAACTTTCCCACGACTTTCCTGAGCTCGGTTTGCTTCGCACAAGCTCACCAGTTAGTTGGTCACGGCGGATCACCCGGCTGTCCTCCTTGGACCCCTTCTGAAAGGGGATGCAGTGATTCTATAGAGAATCCAGCCGTCTTCGTGACTCCCTTCTCAGGGGACAGCGGGGTGCACTTCCTCGTTTCTCTGGTGAAAGAGCTTCGGTTGTCTTCAGCGGCTATAGGTCTTCAATAAATTCAGGGGGTTTCCTGCTCCCCACTGGCTTAGCTCGCTGTCCACATTTTAAGCGGAGCCATACAGGATACATCATTCCCCACCAAAGTTGCATAGACTTCTCATACCTCCAGCGGTACACTTTCAACATAAGCGGTATCCAAGGGGTTGCCGAAAAGTGCTACGCTTTAGCCAAGGCCCTGCGACACTTGTTAGAGGGGGATCTTTCGATCAAAGACAGCGGCAGGTTTGGACAAGACACTGTCCCTGCTGTGGCCGCTGGTTGACCAAGCAGGATCCTGCAGCACCCTGGATCTGTTCCTGTGGGTGGCTGAGTGAATAAGACCTCGGTCATCAAGAGGAGGGTCGCATCATGAATCATGCAGTCCTCCATGACGTTCGAGCTGGTTTTCTGCTACTGGTCGGGTTGGCCATGTTAGTGTTCATTTGTGCTCTAGCCGCGTTAAGTACTGTGACGCGTCCTGCTCGATGGGCTGATCGTAAGTCGCCTCAGTTCTAAACTGTTTCCCGAAGACCTTCCCCTTTTTGGTTGATCATCGCTGGGCAACTATCCTCTACCCTCTCAACACCGGCCTAAAGAGCCATCTGTAACGGACTGACAACTAAAGAGAAATGGCTCTGGTGGGCAAAAGCACTTCATCTTTTTAATCAAGTGCTATAGTACATTTAAGCGGCTCAAATATTATTCAAAAAATGGGAGAAGAATCATGATCCGAACTCCATTGAAAATGGGTATCGTGGCAGGAATGGGGCTGGTCCTATTGGTCGGCCAGGGCTGTAGTATGAAATGGATGCAATCGGATGGAGAGACGAGCGCAGGGTCTGCGCAAAAAGGAGGCGCGGGAGGAGGGTTAAGCGGCTTCTCGAAGAATCCTTCAGAAGAGCGTTTGGGGAAGGGCGGCGATATCGTGTCGCTTTCCCCTTCAGGGGCGGCCGCCCGTCAGCGTGCGGAGATTACGAAAGAGGAGAAAGCGGCCATCGAGGCTGGCTTACTGGACGTATTCTTTGGATATGATCAATGGTCCCTTTCTGATGCGGGCATGCAGGCATTAAACCACGACGCGATGTGGCTGAAAGACCATCCTGGAGCAGTAATGAAGGTCGAAGGCCACTGCGACGAACGGGGTACGGCCGATTACAATATCGTGTTGGGGGATAAGCGGGCTAAGGCTGCGCGCAGTTATCTGATCGAGTCCGGTGTCGCCCCAAAACAAGTGGTGATTGTGTCGTACGGCAAGGCGCGTCCTTTCTGCACGGAATCCAACGAATCCTGCTATGAGCAGAACCGCCGCGGTCACGTATTGTTGAATGTGAAGAAATAACCGAACGAGTCGCAGGCTCAAGAGAACCCCGGTGCTTCTATTTATACGAGCCCGGGGTTCATTGCTGATTGGAGTGGAGCGGGCATGGCTATTCCGAAGAGTGAGCAGAATTCGAGAAAGAGGTACCCTCAGTCTGGCATGATTGTCGAGAAGCCTCCTATGGAAAAGCGCCGACAGCCACGATTTACATCACAGTTCAGAAGTACGATTTCGGGTGGGCAACGAGAAGGCCAAGGTCGAACACGAGACCTCTCTGCCGGTGGCTGCATGATCGAAACGGATTTTCCGGTTGCTGTGGGAACTTCGTTTGAATGCCGCATCTTTGTTCCTGGGCTTGACTGGCCGTTGCGGATCGACGAAGCTCAAGTGCGGTGGGTGAAGTCTAATACATTTGGAATTCAGTTCATGAAGATTCAGCCTGAGGAGGAGGCAAAACTTAAGCGAGTCATTGTCAACCTCGCCGAGGAACTTAAGGCATAGGCATTTTCATAGCTCTCTTCTCTCCCTCTGATTCAGATGGTTTGGTCGGCTCTCTACCGTTACCCCACGGACTCCTTTACCTGCACACGGAACTGTTCGCACCGTCAGGGTGGCCTATGGTATAAGGCGGCGAAGAGAACTGAATGAAAGCGAATCCGCCCTCTACGTCTTCGAAAGCCGAATAATCAGAGATCAACACGATGGGACAAGTCGCATCTCCTACAATGAATACGTTCAATATCGCCACCGTAGCCGGCGGTTGCTTTTGGTGTCTCGAAGCGATCTATGACCAGATGAAGGGTGTAGTCGCGGTTGAGTCCGGGTATACGGGCGGTCAGGTCGATCATCCGACGTACGAAGCCGTGTGTAGCGGACGGACCGGTCACGCAGAAGCGGTACGCATCACATTTGACCCCACTGTTGTCAGCTATCGTGAATTACTCGAGGTGTTGTTTGTCATCCACGATCCTACAACCCTCAATCGGCAGGGGCACGATGTCGGGACCCAATACCGGTCGGCAATTTTCTACCATACACCTGAGCAGAAACAGATTGCCGAAGAGGTGATCGCAGCAGTGACGAAAGCGAAACTCTATGCCGACCCGATCGTGACAGAAATCTCTCCCGCCGGAACATGGTATGAAGCCGAACCCTACCACCAAGAATATTTTGTTCGGAACCCATTCCAGGGCTACTGCACAGCGGTCGTCGGGCCGAAAGTGGTCAAGTTCCGCAAGCAATTCGCGTCGAAGTTGAAGGCGTGACCTCGTCCTGTGTTTTTGATGTCTCCTGAACAATTTCCCAATAGGATGGCCTATCCTTCGGTGAGAAGGCACCTGAGATCGGGATATACGGGATAGCGATTACTCGCATCGGTTCCTGGCCGGACGATGTGCGCGGTCCCGAATCCTGTTAACGCTGCGGCATCCAATTCGCTTTCCGCGTCAGACAGAAAAAGAATGTGACGGGGGTGCAGACCGATCTGCCCGCTGATCGTGCGGTAGCTGGAGGCCGCTTTCTTTTCACCCACCCAGGTGTCGAAAAAGTGCTCGAAGAACGATGTCATGTCTCCGGCGTTCGTGTGAGCGAAGAGGAGTCGTTGTGCCTGTTCAGAACCAGACGAGTAAATTCCCAGTCGGATGCCTTGTTCCCGCCAGTGTGTTAATGCCGGCAGGACATCGTCATAGAGTTCCGGCACAAATGCCCGTTGTCGATAACCCTCGTCCCAGATCATTCCTTGCAAGGCCTTGAGGCAGGCCAGCTTTCGGTCCTGATCCATCCAGTCGGCCAACATGACGGGCAGCTTTTCATAGGGAGGGCGGTTACCTGTTTCCTGTTCGATCACATCCTGGCATGCCACGGTCCAATGGAGCACATCAGGATCGTGACGGCGCCCGTGGAGGAAAGTCGCGAGACGGTGTTTTGCGAACGGGAAGAGGACTTCGCGGACAAAGGCTAACGGAATGAGAGTGCCCTCGATGTCCATGAGAACGTATCGGACCATGCGGAGGCTACCAGCAGTACCGTCGATCGATTCCGGAATTCGTATAATGAGGAACCCAGCCTGCTTGATCGGTGAAAATACGAATCGCACAGACCTTCGGGAGATCGCCGAGATCGAACCAATGCTTTGTGTCGGCCGGGACAGAAATCAGATCGCCTTGCTCGCACAATAGGGCAAAAACTTCATCGTCACGCTTTTCTACGTGAAACCAAAATAATCCTTGGCCTTCAACAAAGACCCGTACTTCGTCCTCGCTGTGAGTGTGCTCCCGGATGAATTTCTCACGAATGCTTTCCAGATTCGGCATGTGTCCGTCCACACGTATGACATCCGCCGTCCGGTACCCGCCCTTTTCCATGAAGGGCCTGAGGAGGTGGTCATAGGCGGCGAGGACCTGTTCATTCGCGGCACCGGAGGAGAGGTCTCTGTCCGCTGGCCATCGTTCAGAGACGATGCCTCTCTCGTTGAGAAACTGCCGGACTGCCGACGGATCGCGTAGGGTTACGTTCTTATCGGGTATTCGCAGAGTGGCCATACAGTAATACCTCTCGTTGGCATTGGAGAAGATATTCGAAGACCTCGAGATGTCGTTTCGCTTCGGGGATGTCCTTGCCCCACGCATAGAGGCCGTGTCCTGCCAGCAAGAATCCATAGCAGGGCCGATCTCTGGAAAGAGACCCTTCCAGGCGCGCCGACAATGCCTGCATATCCTGTGAGTTCGGAAAGACCGGCAATGAGATCTCTGCTTCGTGCGTATCGATACCGCTCAATCCTTTCAGCAATTCCCACCCTGAGAGCCACACGCGCCCTTCGTCGCACGCTAGACGGGAGAGTAGCGCTGCCGGTAGCGAGTGCGTATGAAGCACGGCCCCAGCTCCCATCATGCGATAGAGAAGCAGATGGAGGGGAGTTTCAGCCGAAGGCTTCAGCCCATCTTTATCGATAGACTTGCCATCTTGGTCGACTGTGATAATGTGCTCGATCTCAATAGTGACTTTGTCGACCCCCGAACTCGTAATCGCGCAATAGGCGGGACCAGCGTCTTCCGGTAAGCGCACACTATAATTTGTGCTTGTTGCAGGAGCCCAGCCCATACGAGATGCCCACCGAGCCGTCTGGACCAGTTGCTCTGCAAACATCTTGAATTCAGGATCGTATGTCACGGATCGCAAGCTGTCGTCTAACACCGGAGGCATTGTATAGCGAATTCAAGAATTCAACGCAACGGCGGTTTCGCCAGGGAGTCGTACGATTCTAAGACCGATATCCGGGGCGCATGTCAGATGCCGCCGGTCTCACTTCATTCTGCAGAGGGGCGCTCCTTATAAGTGTCACGAGTGGTCTTGGTCCAGCCAGGCGTCTTCTTGCTCCTCTGTCTGGTCGGATGCGCACAGGCCTGCGAAGTCGAACAGCCGTCGGTCCAGGAGAAGCGGCGGCGCCACGTTCGAAAGGGCGGCAAACATGCTGTCGGTACAGCCAGGAGACCGTTGTTCCCATCCGCGCAAGAACTCCTTCACCTGTTTCCGCTTGAGATCTTCTTGGGAGCCACAGAGATTGCAGGGAATAATGGGAAACGCGCGCAACTCCGCATACCGAGCGAGATCGATTTCCCGAACGGCGGACAAAGGTCGAATGACCACATGTTGGCCGTCTTTCGATCGCAGTTTCGGCGGCATTGTCTTAAGTTTGCCGGTGTAGAATAAGTTCAGGAGCAGCGTTTCAAGGACGTCATCGCGGTGATGACCTAATGCGATCTTAGTCGCACCCAATTCCGTCGCCACGCGATAGAGAATGCCGCGGCGAAGTCGGGAACACACCGAACAGGTCGTATGCCCGTCAGGGGTGAGTCGCTTGACGATTGAGTAAGTGTCCCGTTCTTCGATATGGAATGGGACACCGATGAGCGAAAGATAGTCGGGGAGTACATGGGCAGGAAACCCGGGCTGCTTCTGATCCAAGTTCACCGCAACGAGATCGAAGTGAACCGGAGCACGCCGTTGTAAGACTAATAATAAGTCGAGCAGAGCATAACTGTCTTTTCCTCCTGATAGGCAGACCATAATCTTGTCGCCGTCGTTGATGAGGCCATACGTTCCAACGACATCTCCAACGAGGCGAAGCAGTTTGGTCTGCAGCTGTTCCGTGGTTGCATCTAGCTTTATGCGTGGGCGTGAAGGACTTGCCGAATGTGACATAGGTTGGCATTCTACGCGGTCAGCCGTGTGGCTGTCGATCTTCAATCGAGGGTCTCATGGAAAAAGATGAAGATCGATCGAACAGGAAATTTCGGTCGGTCCTGTTCGTGTGTACGGGGAACATCTTTAGGAGTGTGACGGCAGAATATGCGCTCAAGGCAAGACTCGATGCCGGCACATCCTGTGTCGTCAGTTCGGCCGGGATCGATGTCAAACTGCAATCGATGCATGACTGGATCCGGATCCGATTGTGCGAAAAGGGCGCTGATCCATCCGGTCACGTCCAACGACGACTCACTAAAGAGATGGTCGAGGCCGCCGACCTCGTCGTGGCAATGGGGAGAAACCACCAGGTCTTCATCCGGGAACGATTTGGACGAGACGTTCCACTGTTCCATCAGATATGTCTCGGCCTCGATATGCCGATTCTGGACCTGCACGAGGCGATACCGGATTGGGAAACCGACCTTGAACGGTCCCGCGCCTATATTTGTTCGGTGATTGACGTGATCTGGGACACGGCTCCAGCGCTTCTTCCTCGTCTCAGCTAGTCCGGATTTCTAATTCCTCCTACCCACATCAGTTCATTCTTGGACTCCTTTGGACATTTTTTCACCTATTGAATAAGCGTCATAGTCGGAGCAATCTTGAAGCAAGTGGTATATTTTCCATAGCGCTTCATGCAGGTTGACCACGCGAATCTTGGTACCGATGCAACGATTACAACCTCAGGTCATCATGGCATCCGACGACTGTGAGACCGAGCCGGAATGGGTCTCGTGGTCCAACGAAAAGTTATTGGACCTTCCCATGAACTGCCTTGGCGTCACCCTCGAGGGGACATTTTTGTCGGAACAGATCCAGCAACTTTGCGCCGAACTCAAAGCCCGACAGCTTATCTTCCGTCCTCATTTCTGGTTGTCCAACGAATGGTTTACCCCTGATGGTGTGCCGGGGATTGCTGTGCCTTTTTATCTGGCCCACCCACGACTCGCGAAACTTGAAATGGACCAAATGCTTGAGGTCGAGGGCGGGACCCCGGAATGGTGCATGCGAATACTGAGACATGAGGCCGGCCACGCCATCGAAAACGCCTATCGCCTCCGCCGCCGTCGCCGCCGACAGCAGGTATTCGGACGTTCATCCGATCCCTATCCCAGATATTACAGTCCCAGGCCCTATAGCCGGAGCTTCGTGCGTCACCTCGATGTGTGGTATGCGCAAAGCCACCCGGATGAAGACTTTGCGGAGACGTTCGCGGTCTGGCTGACACCCGATTCTGCATGGGCCGACCGCTACAAGGGGTGGCCGGTGCTCAAGAAGCTCCAGTATGTCGATGGGCTGATGAAGGGACTGGTTGATATTCCACCCAACGTAACCACGAGTGAGGAAATCGATCCGTTGTCCGATCTGAAGAAGACGCTGCGTGAGCATTATGAGCGGAAGCGCAAGCACTATGGGACTGAACGACCGTCATTTTATGATCCGGACCTGAAGCGACTGTTTTCCGACGCCCCAGCCCATGCGGATAAACCGAGCGCCGCGACTTTTTTGAACCGCTTTCGAAAAGAGGTGCGCCGCAAGGTCGCTGCCTGGACCGGCGAGTACCAATATACGATCGACCAGGTCCTGGAGGACATGATTCAGCGCTGTCGGCAGCTCCACTTGCGACTGCCGCTTCCAGAAGAACAGGCGAAGCTGGATTTCACGATTTTACTGACCGTCCACACCATGACGTATTTGCGCAGCGGGCGGCACAAGGTGGCGGTATGAAACGGCTCCGAATTCTTGTTTTGATGCACAAGGACTTAGTTCCTCCCGATTCTCCCAATGGGCAGGACGTGATCGGAGCCGAGTGGAAGACGGAGTACGATGTGGTCTCCACACTCCGCAAGCTCGGGCATGACGTCATGCCGCTGGGGGTCAAGAGCGATCTCGGGGTGATTCGATCGGCGGTAGAAGACTGGAAGCCGCACATCGCCTTCAATCTGCTCGAAGAATTCGACGGGGTGGCAGTGTACGACCAGAACGTCGTCTCCTATCTTGAGCTCCTTCACGTGCCTTACACCGGCTGTAACCCGCGCGGGTTGATGCTTGCGCGCGACAAAGCCCTCTCCAAGAAACTGTTCTCGTTCCATCGGATCCCGTTCCCGGATTTTATGGTGGTGCCCCAGGGGCGGACGGTCAAGCGGCCCAAGTGGCTGTCATTTCCTTTAATTGTCAAATCGGTGACCGAAGAGGCGTCACTCGGGATCTCTCAGGCTTCCATTGTCCAGGATGACGATAAACTCAAGGAGCGAGTCGAATTTATCCACACAAGCGTTAGGACCGGGGCCCTCATCGAGCAGTACATCGAAGGGCGTGAATTCTATGTTGGAGTGATGGGTAATGGGCATGTCCGCGTCTTGCCGGTGTGGGAGTTGGTCCTGGACAATCTTCCGGATGACGCCAGACGGATTGCGACAGAACGCGTCAAGTGGAGTCGCGCCTATCAAGCCAAATATGGGATCCGGTCAGGCGAGGCCAGAAATCTTCCCGAAGGGAAAGCAGAGGAAATTCAACATCTAGCGAAACGTGTCTACCGCGCACTCGGTCTGAGCGGTTATGCACGCATCGACGTGAGAATGGACGGGGAAGGGAATGTCTACGTGCTGGAAGCCAACCCCAATCCGCAAATCGCGCACGATGAAGATTTCTCTGATTCGGCAGAGAAAGCCGGCTATACGTATAAAGATCTGTTGCAAGAATTGCTGAACATCGGACTTCGCTGGCAGCCGGCCAAAGTGGCATAGCCATTACCCCTCCCTTACCCAATATCCCCGATACTTCCGTACCTTGCCAGAGCATTGCCTCTTCGCCGTGTTCGGCCAAAGTTCCTGTGCCTAAATAGCCTGAGGATGCTCAAAAGGGCCGTCCAGCAAGGCCGCAGCGAGCGAAGCGGCGAGGAGGTACATGCCGCACTTCGTGGGGCCGTTCGCCCTTTGAATGAATCTTGGCGAACGGAAAAACCCCTCCAGTGCTTCCGGCCTCCGAAAAACTCTCTTTAACGTTGAGCCTCTGAGCGAACCGAGAACGAAGCCTGGTGAAAGGTGCATCTTGGCGCACCGGGGTTGGGCGGGTGAGAAGAGCGACTTTTTCAGCATCCTGCTAGGGGCCGAAGCGGAAACCAAACAGCAGGGCAACACTTGTTGTGTCATTTTCCGGTAGCGACGGGGAAAGGTTGATGTCGTGGAGATTCACGATCAACGTCGAAGCTAAGGCAAGGTTGTGAGTGGCCTGGTACTCCGCTGAAATGCCGATAGGGATGTACCAGCTCGTGTCGTTTCGGTCGATGCGTCGTGGGCCGGTCCCGCGGTCCAGGTCTGCATGGAGCAGGCCGAATCCTGTAAAAGGTACCAGGTTGATGCCGTTATTGAGGCGAAAGTAGTAACGGCCGACTCCGGCGAAGGAGATCTGAAAGAGGTCTCCCATCGGACTGATCTGCATCATCGGTCCGACGGAGAAATTTCGATCGAGATAGTAGTCGCCGCTGAATGCCAGGGTGAACACCGTATTATCGACCGTCCCGGCAGTGAATCCCAGCCCGCTCCCGAATCCCCAACGCTGTTCATCTGCTTGGACGGAAGGTGCTCCCACGACTGTGCCCGTAGCCATGATAGCCAACAGACTGACCGCGCAGATCCATCGTGACCATGTACGGGGTATCTGTCGAATCATGCCGGCGGACTCTAGCACAGAGGGCCGGTCTGGACAAGTTGCAAGGGCACACCGGTGACAGTAGAGTATCCTCTCACTGCGCCTATCGACAGCTGGGGGACATGAACATGTCTGCGAATTCGATGACACCGAGACAAGCAGCGGCTGCCCTGATCGCAGCGATGCCGATCGGTGTATCTGTCCAGCAGCTGGAAGAATACGGAATTGAGGCGACGACGGAGCAGGCTCAGACAATCACGCAGGAAGTGCTTTCGCTCAACCTGTTTTGGATCTTCGCGGCCATCGAGGCACACATTCCTCAGAAGTACCAGTCCGCGCTGTCGGAACTCATCCTGGATACGATAGAAGCAGGATGGAATACGACCGTTCCAGCCGGTCCGACTGCCTGGGCAACCTACCTCCACGAATGGCAGGATCGTCGTCGTCGGTACATTCGCTTAGTCGAAGAAGGGATGAGTCCGATTGCGGTGAGTGCAGAAGCGGCTGCATTGATGGAAGAGCGCCGGTTGGTCCAAGAAGCAGAGCGTCGAAATCTCCTGACCTTGTTGATCGACTTCGTACCGGTCGACACCTACGGGCAGCTACTGGAAAATGTCGGGTAACTTCTTGCCTGCCCTTGTCACAGGTAGCGGTGATCGATGACCTTCCCTGTTGCGTCCAACTCATACAGCAGCGGTGCGCCCGTCGGGATATTCAATTCCAGCACTTGCTCCCGGGAGAGCTGCTCCAATTCCATGCTCAGGGCGCGTAAGCTGTTTCCGTGTGCTGCGATAAGGACCGTATTCCCTCTCAAGAGATACGGCTTGATGGCGCGTTCATAGTAGGGCAACACACGCTCCGCCGTATCTTTCAGACTTTCCCCCCCAGGCGGACGCACGTCGTAACTTCTCCGCCAAATTTTCACCTGTTGTTCGCCATATTTCATAGCCGTTTCCGCCTTGTTCAACCCTTGCAGCTCGCCATACATCCGTTCATTCAAGGCCTTGTCTTTCTCAATCGGGATACCGGTCTGGCCAATGGTTTCGAGCACGAGTCGTAACGTTTCGATTGCGCGGGTCAACACAGAAGTAAAGGCGCGGTCGAATTTGAAGCTGAGCAGTTTCGCGCCCGCGTTCTTAGCTTCCTCAACGCCGCGGGGCGAGAGCGGCACATCGACCCAACCGGTGAAACGGTTTTCCAGGTTCCATTGCGATTCACCGTGACGAAGCAGGACTAATTGAGCCATTGTGAGTTCCTCTCAAGCCTGAAGGGATATGTTCGCGGGCCAAAGCATACTGGATCAGGCGCTCAAGTCAAGCGGTACTGTTCGTCAGATTCCGGCAGAGCCTTGTCTTCAATGTTTTTCATGCGAGATACCCAGACTACGTGCCAAGCATGGCGAGATTGAGTTAGGGAGCCACGCAGATCAATGGCTTACCTGGGCCCATCAACATGCGGATCGGCTCGATCCACATTCGAGGCTAAGTGAACATCGCCATTATGCGAGCGTTTGTTCAGCTCAGAGAGATGATCGCCTCGAACAAGGGGCTTGCCCGGCGCCTCAATGAGCTGGAGAAGAAGTACGATGGCCAGTTTCGTATCGTCTTCGAAGCCATTCGTGAACTCATGGCAGAGCCAGCGCCAAAATCCCGCCGCATCGGATTCAAGACCTGAGGGGAGCCCTTCAGCCCTCGTCTCTCCTGTCTATTTGGTTTCGCTGATCTATCTGGTTCCCTTGGGCCATAACCTAGACAGACCAGACGAACGAACAACCTAGACAAACGAGATAGACCAGACAGACTAGCCCCGCGTCGCGGCAGTCCCGCCAGTCGCGCTCTTCTCGCCCGCTGCCCCACAGACCAGCTAGCCCAGACCAACCGCCCTCAACCCTCATGACTCCTCTTTTACACACTGCTCGCTGCCGTCGGTTTCGCCGGTTTTTCGGGAAACCGTTCGCCGTCCGGTGGTCCGTCCTGAAGCATTTTGATCATGGTCATAATGAACAGTACATAGAAGGCGATACCAACATAGATGACGTAGGGCTGGACGCCTCCACTTTCTTTTAGTACCTCATCCTGCTTCGTCGAATCGGTCCACGAACCCCGCTTGATCTCGCCGATCTTCTCGCGGCAGTGCCAGTAATACACATAATTCGCTGTCGCGCCGGCCATGATGCTCCAGACGAGACCTACGGTGACGTCACCGGTCAAGTAGGTCGATACCATCGGGCCGAGGGCATACACGAGCGCGTACGTGTACATCTTTCGGTAGAGAAACCAGATGAAAGAAATAAAAAGAAAGGCCGGCCAATTCCACGTAAAGGCAAACCTCGGCCGTTCTCCCAATCCGAACTTTTTGAAGTGGTTGAGATAGCGATCAGCGTGGGGGCCGATGAATTGGCGCCAGAGATGTTCGTCGGTGTTGGTCGCGGTCGCGGTGGTCGCTGGTTCTGAGTCGACGGTCAACGTGTATCCGCATTGGTAGCAGAATTTGGCGTCTTCCTGGTTCTGTTGTTGGCACTGTGCGCAGGGTTTCATTCACCAGAGAGTAGCACAATAACGATACCGCCTGGGTAAAGAAGAGACTCAAGTTGCTTCCCTGACAGGCCTATGCTACCTTCCCTTACTTTACAAAGGGATACGTCTGCCATGCCGACTGATGACCTGATACAGGCCGCCGCACAGTATTTGATGGAGACCTATACGCGCCAACCGCTTTCGATCGCGCGAGGGCGTGGGATGAAGGTGTATGATCTTGAGGGCCGGGAGTACCTCGATTTCGTCGGCGGAATCGCCGTGAATATCCTCGGGCACGGACATCCGGATCTGGTTCAGGCGATCCAGAGCCAAGCCGCACAGTTGATCCATACCTCGAACCTCTATTACACGGAACCACAAGTGGCGTTGGCGCGCATGCTGGTGGATCATTCGTTTGCCGACAAAGCGTTCTTTTGCAACAGCGGGGCAGAGGCGAATGAAGCGGCGATCAAACTGGCCCGTCGTTATTCCCATGCCAAGTATGGAGCGGGACGGTTCGAAATCGTCACGATGAAGAATTCGTTCCATGGTCGGACCATGGCGACGTTGACGGCGACGGGTCAGGAAAAGGTTCAGAAGGGCTACGAACCGCTGCTACAGGGCTTCAGCTACGTGACCTTCAATAATTTTGAAGAACTGCAAGGGGCCGTGACCGACAAGACCGCGGCGATTTTGCTTGAGCCGATTCAGGGCGAGGGTGGGGTCTATGTCGCGAACCGCCAATATTTGAAACACCTACGAGATCTGTGTTCTCAAAAAGATGTGCTGTTGATTTTCGATGAAATCCAGACTGGAATGGGACGGACCGGAACGCTATTCGCCTATGAGCAGTTGGGGGTGCAGCCGGATATCATGACCTTGGCGAAAGGGTTGGGGGGTGGCGTGCCAATCGGAGCCTGCCTTGCGACGGACTCTGTCGCGCAAGCATTCTCGCCCGGTAGCCATGCCTCAACATTCGGCGGAAATCCCCTCGCATGTGCAGCGGGCCTGACTGTCTGTCGCGCTCTGCTGGAAGGCCAAGTGCTCGATCATGCGCGACGGATGGGAGAGTATTTCACGAAGGGGTTAACTGAATGTAAGGAGCGATACCGGGTGGTGCGAGAGGTGCGCGGTCTCGGGCTCTTGCAGGGAATGGAACTCGACATGGATGGGAAAACTGTCGTCAGCGAGTGTTTGGCTAAAGGCGTTCTGATTAATGCGGCCGGCGAGCGCGTACTGCGCTTCGTCCCTCCCCTCATCGTCGCTCAGCTGGAAATCGATCGCCTGCTCGATACGCTTGCACAGGTTTTCAGCGAACAGACTGCATAAGGCGTACGTATACTAATTGGACATAATAGAAATGACTGCGCGAGCGACAGGAATGCGGAGCGGCAAAACAGATGTTCTGGACGTTGCCTCCATCAGCAAGGCGGACGTGGAGAGGTTACTGACTTCGGCGGCTGTGTTGAAGGATAAGCTGCGGCGCGGGGTTCCTCATCCATTGCTTTCCGGGAAGACGTTGGGGCTCTTATTCCAGAAACCTTCGACAAGGACGAGGGTGTCGTTCGAAGCGGGCATGAACCAATTGGGCGGCCATGCGCTTGTGTTGCCCATGGCCGATATCCAGCTTTCACGTGGAGAAAGTATCGCCGATACGGCTCGTGTGTTGTCGCGCTATCTCGATGCGATCGTTATCCGCACCTATGACCATTCGATTGTGGAAGAATGGGCGAGAGAAGCGACCATGCCTGTGATCAATGGGCTGACCGATCTGAGCCATCCATGTCAGGCCCTCTCCGACCTCCTGACCATACAGGAAAAGAAGGGACGGTTGAAGGGGATCAAGATTGCGTATATCGGCGACGGCAACAATGTGGCGAATTCGCTGATCGAGGCGGCGGCGAAGATGGGGATGACCATCACCCTCGGATGTCCGTCGGGGTATCAGCCGGAACAGCATGTTGTGGACAGAGCAAGGAGCGAGGCTGCAAAAACCGGTGCGGCGATCGAGATCGGGCACGATCCCCATATCGCGGTGAAGGAGGCGGACGTCGTCTATACCGACGTCTGGATCAGTATGGGCCGCGAGCGGGAACATGCGCGTCGATTAAAAGCCTTGGCCCCTTATCAAGTGAACAGCCGCCTGTTGCATCGCGCGAAGCCAGACGCGATCGTCATGCATTGTTTGCCCGCTCATCGGGGAGAAGAAATCAGCGCAGAGGTGCTGGATGGTCCGCAGTCGGTTATCATCGACCAGGCGGAGAACCGGCTGCATATGCAGAAGGCCATCTTGACGAACCTTTTAGGGAAGAGGAGCCGAGCGAGACGATGACTCGTGCCGTGAAGAAAGTCGTCCTGGCCTATTCAGGCGGACTCGATACCTCCGTCATCTTGAAGTGGTTACAAGAAACCTACGGCTGCGAGGTCATCGCGTTCTGCGCCGATCTCGGACAAGGCGAAGATCTGCAGGCGATCAAGGCCAAGGCGCAAAAGCTCGGCGTGAAAAAAGTCTACGTCGAAGACCTGCGAGAGATCTTCGTGAGGGACTATGTTTTCCCGATGTTACGAGGGAACGCCGTATACGAAGGCTGTTATCTACTCGGGACCTCGATCGCGCGCCCCCTCATTGCGCGGCGTCAGGCCGAGATTGCACTCAAAGAAGGCGCCGAAGCCGTGTCGCATGGCGCCACCGGAAAGGGAAACGACCAAGTGAGGTTCGAGCTGACCTACATGGCGCTGGCTCCGAATCTCAAAATCATCGCGCCTTGGCGTGAATGGACGATGCGGTCGCGACGTGAATTGATCGAGTATGCCGATCGGCACGGCATTCCTATCACGGCGACAAAGGCCAAGCCCTATAGCATGGATCTGAATTTGTTCCATGTGAGTTATGAAGGCGGCATTCTGGAGGACCCCTGGCAGTCACCGCCGGATGAAATTTTCCAAATGACGGTGTCGCCGGAACAGGCGCCGAACAAACCACTTGAAGTCGAGATCGGCTACGAAGCCGGCAACCCGGTGGCCGTCGATGGAAAGAAGTTGAGTCCGGCGACGTTGTTGGCGCACCTCAACAAGTTGGGCGGCGCGCATGGGATCGGGCGTGTCGACCTAGTCGAGAATCGCTATGTCGGGATGAAGTCTCGCGGGGTCTATGAAACGCCCGGCGGAACGATCCTCCATGTGGCGCATCGCGGAATCGAGTCGTTGACGATGGATCGCGAGGCGCTGCACTTCAGAGACAGTTTGATCCCTCGCTTCGCCGATCTGATTTACAACGGGTATTGGTTTAGCCCGGAACGGGAGATGATCCAGGCTTCGATCGATGGGGCGCAGAAAGACGTGACCGGCACGGCGCGGGTGAAGCTCTATAAGGGGAGTTGTATGCTGGTCGGGCGCAAGTCAAAGCATTCGCTCTATCGTCTCGACATCGCCACGTTTGAAGAAGACGAAGTCTATGACCAGAAGGATGCAGAGGGGTTCATCCGGTTGAACGCGTTGCGGCTGAAAATCAGAGCCCAGAGAAAGAAGGCCTCCTCCTGATGGCACGAGCAACGGGCCGCAGTCCTGCCGCGTCGGAAGGCGGAAAGGCCTGGGGCGGGCGGTTCAGACAAAAGACGAACCGGATGGTGGAATCTTTCACCGTCTCAGTGGCGATCGATCGACGGCTCTACACTCAAGACATCCAGGGCAGTATCGCCCATTGCAAGACGTTGGAGAAGGCACGAGTGCTGACTCCCGCTGAGACCAGAACGCTTGTGAAAGGTTTGGAATCGGTGAAGACGGAATTGGATCGGGGACGCTTTCGTTTTGCGCCTCAGGATGAAGACATTCACATGGCGATTGAGCGCCGGCTGACGGAATTGATCGGCCCGCTTGGCGGTAAGTTGCACACGAGCCGGAGCCGGAACGACCAGATTGCGCTGGATATCCGCCTGTATCTGCGGGATCACCTCAGTCGGCTCCAGGCGCATCTGGTGCGATTTCAGCGGGTCCTGGTGGCGAAGGGAAAGGCGAATCGAACGGTCGTTATGCCGGGCTATACGCATCTACAGCGGGCACAGCCGGTTCTGTTCGCTCATCATCTCTTGGCCTACGTGGAAATGATCGAGCGGGACAAGGGGCGGTTTCGCGATGCATCGGCACGCTTGAACGTCATGCCGTTGGGGTCCGGAGCGCTCGCAGGGACCAACTATCCGATCGATCGACGGTTCACCGCCGGACTATTGGGTTTCCCCTCCGTAACGCAAAACAGTCTTGATGCTGTGTCTGATCGGGATTTCATGATCGAGGTGGCCTCGGCGCTGTCGATCACGATGATGCACCTGTCCCGACTCAGTGAAGAATTGATTCTCTGGTCGTCCCAGGAGTTCCAATTCGTGGAACTCCCCGATGCCTTTTGCACCGGAAGCAGTCTGATGCCGCAGAAGAAGAATCCCGATGTGCCGGAATTGGTACGGGGAAAGACGGGACGGGTCTATGGCCATTTGATCAATCTGTTGACGACGCTTAAGGCGCTCCCATTGAGTTACAATCGAGATCTTCAGGAGGATAAACCGGCGCTCTTCGATGCCCTCGATACAGTTACGGCATCGGTAGAGATCTTGACGGAACTGATGCGCCGGCTCACCGTGAAGCGGGATGTTCTCAGGCAGGCGGTTCGGACTGGTGGTATGCTTGCCACAGAGGTTGCGGACTATCTTGTAACCAGAGGAATCCCGTTTCGCGAAGCGCACGCGATCACGGGTCGACTGGTACGAGCCGCATTGGATCAAGGCCGTGAGATCACAGATTTTTCGCTCGAGGAGCTGCGGACATTCTCAGAGCGAATTGAAAAAGGCCTGTTTAACCGGCTGACAGTCGTCGCATCTATCGATCGGAAGTCTCAAATAGGCGGAACCGCCAGGACGAAAGTGGAACAACGCATTAAAGAACTCGAGCGGATGTTCTCATGAAGATGGGGACACCAAGTGCGACAGCTATTCTAGCGGGTGTGGTGATGGGAACGTTGGTCGCCTGCGGTACCGTGGGGTCGCCGGTTCCTCCTGAAACTGTCGGTGTGACTCCGACCATTGAACGCCAAAAAAAAATAGAAGCGCTTGAAGGGAAGCAGCGGGAAGCCGCAGCCGCTGAAACGACCGAACCGCAACCAGACCCAGTGCTACAGGGGCAGGATGTCGATCTTCCCCCATTGCAGCCGGTGGGAATTCGGTAATGCTGAAATCGTGACGAACTGGACCTCAGCCGCCTGATAACGCTATACTGGAGCCTGCTTGATGTTGCTGCGTGCCTCCCTCCATAGAGTACGCCACGCTGCGATAACGAAAGATGCCATCGCGGAATGAACGCGGTTCCGAACACGATCTAGCGGGCGTCGTGCGGCCTTTGTCTGCAGGTGTGGTACGGCCTTTTGCGGCCGCTTAGGCCGGGCACGCGGAGCGTCGGCTCCGACAAAGAAGGCAGCGGAGGACAATCAGGGGAAGCGCTCCGAACAGTTCAACGAACCTATTGACGGCCTCAACTGGGTAGCTGGTGGAGGTGAGGAGGATCAATTCATGGAGCTCATCCAACCCGTGCGGCAGAATCAGCTCATTGGGCAAGGGGTATCGATCAAGCACGCGCCAGGCAAGCGGCTCCTGCTGGTAGATCCCTACCCCCGCGATAATCCCTATCGGTTGACTGCTTCGGAGCGCCGCGCGGTATGGTTTCCCAAATTGAGCTTACCGACGATTGCCGCCTACACGCCGGAGAATTGGGACGTAGCTCTGGTCGATGAAGCTGTTCAAGATATAGACTTCGACTATCCCTGTGACATGGTAGGGCTTTCCATGTTTACCTGTTACGCCCCCCGCGCATACGAGATCGCAGCAGAATTTCGCAAGCGGGGTAAGACGATCGTCATGGGTGGGGTTCATCCCACCTACTGCCCGGACGAAGCGCTTCAACATGCCGACGCGATCGTATGCGGAGAAGCGGAAGACCTTTGGCCGCAGCTGATCGCGGATTATGAAGCGGGTAAGATGCAGCGCATGTACAAGATGACATCGTTTCCCTCTCTGGAAAAGTACAAGAGCCCCCGGGTCGAATTGCTGAGCCCCGACTCGTATATGACGAGACAGTGCAGTTTCACCACCAGGGGGTGTCATTTCGATTGCGAATTCTGCAGCGTGTCCCCATTTAACGGAAAGACCACGCGGCGTCGGCCGGTGAAGGAAGTGATCACGGAACTTCGAAATGTTCAACGGTGGATTCGCAGTGAGTTGGTCGAGCGAATCCGCGATGAACCGATGTGGAAATCCTTTCTCACTGCGGTGAAGATTCGAGTTGGCATCGAGGACGGCAGCATTGTCGCGTTTGTCGATGATTTGCACAACAGTAACCGCGCCTATTGTCGTGAGCTCTGGGCCGCGCTCAAGCCGCTCAAGCTTAAATGGGGCTGCCAATCCACGATGTTCCTGGCCGACGACGAGGAGATGGTCAAGCTCGCGGCAGAGAGCGGCTGTGTGTCGGTCTTTGTCGGGATGGAATCGCTCGATGAAGACGCGTTGGACGAAACGAACAAGCCCTTTAACCGAGTCCTGAAGTTTTCCAAGGAGATCAAAATGTTCCATGATTACGGGATCATGGTGAATCCAGGGATCGTGTTCGGATTCGACAGCGACGATGTGACTGTGTTTGAGCGGGCCGTCGATTTTTTGATCAAGAACCGAGTGGAATTGGCGTACTTCAACGTATTGACACCACTTCCCGGAACGCAGTTGTTCGATCGCTTTGAAAAGTCCGGTCGTATCTTCGATAGAAATTGGGCAAAATACGACGGCAAGCATGTGGTGTTCCAGCCGACCCGGATGACGGTGGAGCAACTACAAGATGGCTTCCACTGGGCCAATCATGAATTCTATTCCATCCCTTCAATCTGGAGACGGCTCTCGGGCACGAGTCAACGGTTCATTCCGAGATTGGAGATGAATCGGGAGTTTCGAAAATTGGTCAAGCGAACATGTCCCAAGGGGTCAGTGTCGCCGCTCGCGGGGGTATTGAGGAATCTTCAAGCGAAGCTCCCGGTGTTGGATAAAGAGCAATTGATTCCCAGTGCGCTGCATGCATTGAAGCAGCGCTTAGAGCCGGGCGCGCTCTCGGCGCAACAAATGACATTCCATATCAAGGCCAAGAGGCATGACAAGTTTGCCGCCCTGTTCGTCGATCTTGACGGCACGCTCGATCGCCTGAATGCTTTAGAATTAATTAAGCGGGTCAAGGAGGCGGCGAATCAGGCGCGCATGGACATCATCGTCAATTTCGAGCATCTCAAGCTGGCGACGCCCGATGCGCTCAGAGCATTGACGGACTCAGATGCGATGAAGATTTCGATTCCGGACGTGCGAGTCCGGTTCCGTAAATTCAAGGATGCCTTCCAAACTGCTTTAGAAGGTTTCTCGCTCGCAGGCTTGCAGGGGTTCTCGCTTGCAGGCCTCGAGCATCTCAATGAAGATTCGCAGGATGCATAATTTCGAGTATCGGCATGGCGAACTCTATTGTGAACAAATACCGGTCAGCCGAATTGCGAAAGAAATCGGCACCCCGTGCTACATCTACAGCTACGCGACCCTCGTTCGCCATTTCCGGGCGTATGACGGGGCGTTTAAGAGCGTGCCCCATGTAATCGCCTTCGCCATGAAGGCCAATTCCAATATCGCGATCCTCCGGCTTATGGCAAAGGAGGGAAGCGGTGTGGATATTGTGTCGGGCGGGGAGCTCTTTCGCGCGCTCAAAGCGGGTGTTCCTCCTTCAAAGATCGTCTTCGCAGGTGTCGGCAAGAGCGCGGAGGAGATTCGCGAAGCCTTGAGGGCCCATATCCTTATGTTCAACGTTGAATCCTCGGCGGAACTGCAGGCGCTTAATGAGGTAGCCGCTTCCGTCGGGACCAAGGCAAAAGTCGCTCTGCGCATCAACCCCGACATCGATCCGAAAACGCACCCCTACATTTCAACCGGTCTCAAGAAAAGCAAGTTCGGGATTGCAGCGGATCGGGCGCTGGAAGAATTCACTCTGGCTTCTTCGCTCCCCAATATCGACGTCGTGGGGGTACACAAGCATATCGGCTCGCAATTGACAGAGGTCACGCCATTCGTCGAGGCCGTGAAGAAAGTGGTGAAGTTGGTCGGGGCCTTGAAAGATCAGGGGATCAATATCCTGTACGTCAATATCGGCGGCGGCCTCGGCATTACATATTCGGACGAAACGCCGCCTCTGCCGCGGGATCTGGCGGATGCCGTGTCGCCGCTGCTGAAGGACTTGAATGTCACTCTCATCATGGAGCCGGGCCGGGTCATCGTCGGTAACGCGGGCATTCTCGTGACGAAGGTGTTGTATCGGAAAGACGGCGAAGCGAAGCGGTTCGTGATCGTCGATGCGGCAATGAATGATCTGATCAGGCCGAGCCTCTATGGCGCCTATCACGAGATTCGTCCCTTGTCGGAAGCCGTATTGCAGAGACCGAAACATCAAGTGGATGTTGTGGGTCCGGTCTGTGAGTCAGGCGATTTTTTGGCAAAGGACCGTTCGCTGCCGGAGGTGAACCCGGGTGACCTGCTGGCGGTGATGAGTGCCGGAGCCTACGGTTTTGTGATGGCCTCCAATTACAACTCGAGGCCACGGGTCCCGGAAGTTCTGATCAAAGATGAGGAGATCCACGTTATCAAGACCAGAGAGACGTACGACGACCTGGTGAAGGGTGAAACCATTCCGGCATTCCTCGAGTAAGGAAGGGCTCCACCGCGAAGGAGTGAGTATGTTTACGGGCGCATTGATTGCCATTGTGACGCCGTTTCGGAACGGCAAAGTCGACGAGCGGGCCTTTGGCGACCTCATAGAATGGCAATTGGCCAACGGGACGAACGGGATTGTGCCCTGCGGCACCACAGGCGAATCCGCCACCCTCTCGCACGAAGAGCACCATCGCGTGGTCGAGTTAACCGTCGAAGTGGTCAATCGACGCGTCCCTGTGATCGCGGGAGCCGGCTCCAACAGCACGGCAGAAGCCGTGTCGCTCACAAAACACGCCAAGCAGGCAGGGGCCGACGGAGCCTTGCTCATTACGCCTTATTATAATAAGCCGACACAAGAGGGATTGTACCGGCATTACAAAGCGATCGCGGAATCCGTAGATCTTCCACAGATTTTGTACAATATTCCCGGTCGGACCGGTGTGAACATGTTGCCATCCACCGTTGAACGGCTTTGCGGGTTTCAGAACATTGTCGGGATCAAGGAAGGTAGCGGATCAGTCCAGCAGGCCTCCGAGATTGCTAGTGCGTGCGGCGACCGGATAACGGTCCTCGCCGGCGATGATGCTCTGACGTTGCCCATGATGGCGGTCGGAGGAAAAGGTGTGATCAGCGTCGCATCGAATATCGTCCCGGCAGAGATGGCTCAATTGGTTAAGACCTTTCTGAGCGGACGAATCGAACAGGCGCGTGGAATCCATTTCGCATTATCGCCGCTCTTCGCGGCACTCTTTTACGAGACCAATCCGATTCCGGTGAAAACCGCGTTAGGCATGATGGGGAAAATCGATCCGGAGTTGCGGCTGCCGCTCTGTCCGATGGCGACTGAGACGAAGAACCGACTCACGCAGGTCTTAAAAGACGCAGGCCTCATTTAGTTTGAAGCGTAGGGAATAAAGTCTCACATGATCAACGTGATTGTCGCTGGGGCAGCCGGTCGTATGGGCTGTCGGCTGGTCGCCCTTATCAAAGACTCCACCACTCTGACACTCGCCGGCGCCGTCGAAGGCAAAGGTCATCACGCTCTAGGCGACGATGCCGGAGAAACGGCGGTCTGTGGTCGTGCAGGCATTCCGATTACCGACGATTTGGCGGCGCTTCTCGGCAGGGGCGAAGTGGTTGTCGATTTCTCCGCTCCTGAAGCAACGCTGCATCATTTACGTACGGCGGCACAATATCGACGAGCCATGGTCATCGGCACGACGGGATTTTCCGTTCCACAGCTGGAGGAGCTGAAATCGCTGGCAAGCCAGGTTCCCTGCGTGTTGTCTCCCAACATGAGTGTAGGTATCAATCTGATCTATAAGGTCATCGGCGAGATGGCGAAAACGCTCGGCGACGATTATGACATTGAGGTGATCGAAGCCCATCATCGCAATAAAAAAGATGCGCCGAGCGGGACGGCGCTCAGGATCGCCGAAGTGTTAGCGAAAGCTGTAAGTCGCGATCTGGATCAAGTCGGCGTCTATGCCAGAAAAGGTCTTATCGGGGAACGGAAGAAGGGCGAGATCGGAATTCAAACGATCCGCGCCGGCGACCTTGTCGGCGACCACACGATTCTCTTCGGCGGGATCGGTGAACGCATCGAAGTGACCCATCGGGCAAGTAGCCGAGACACCTTTGCGGGAGGCGCTTTGCGTGCCATTCGGTGGGTGGTTCGGCAGCCGCCAGGCCTGTATGATATGATGGATGTTCTGAGTCTCCGATAGTTTCTTCTCTCCTGTACGGATTCCCGCGCCTTCCACCTGAACCGCGCTATTCTGTTGTCGTGATGGATATTGCCCGGGGCTCTTCGCTCGATGATTGCTGCAGACAAGAGTGGGCGAATTTCTCTGACGGCATCCGGCCTATCAGTGTTGGGTGGATACCTATGAAAGGCAGATTCAGCAGCCCTTCGTTCGTCGTACCTGTGAAGTTTCGATCCTGTCGTGCGGGTTGGTTAATGTCTTGCGGTGATAGGTCGGGGTTCTTGGTCCGCCGTTTTCCGACGACCACAGTTCAAGCAGGCGAATACTGTGATCGCAAGCCCTGCGTTCAGATCCACTGCCCGTTCCGGCAACATGGCCCCGCGGCATTTATCACAAATTGTCATGGCTCAATTTACCATGTTGGTAAACTGAAGCATATCCATCTGAAGTACTGGGTTTTCACAGGGAATGGTCCTTCCGGTCAGAGGCAAATAGGCCATTCGAGTTCGCGGTATATTAGTGAATGTGGCAGCCGGTCAATCCAGAACAGCTTGAGGAGTCCTTGACAGCAATGATCCTGTCCCATAGGATTGTGGCATAAGGAAAGTACCCCACTATGTATAGAATTCTTCTCATTGTTGGGCTACTTATAGTGCTGTACTTCCTCCTGCGTCAGGCTCTTCAAGGGCTTAAAAACCAGCAGAAATCAGAGCGTCTTCCTCCCAACAAGGATCAGATGGTTCAAGACCCTGTATGCTTGGTGTTCGTTCCGAGAGGGACGGCGGTGACGGAAGATATTGGGGGGCAGACTTATTACTTCTGCAGTAAATCTTGCGCGCACAAGTTTCAAGAAAAATTGGCCGGTTAACAGCCTGAGTAGCTAGAGTCAGTAAGCTTGTCTTCCTTGTCGAATTTGAGCGTAATCTGGCACTCGTTGGGGGAGTAGTTAAAGAGGGGCGGGCCTGACTTGCCGCCGGCAATTCGATAGTAGGTCCAGGTCTCCCCCCCGAAAAACCTCGTGGCCTTGCCGCTCGGTGCTCCCCAGTTCTTCTCAAACCAGGCTTTGTCTTTGCCTTGAAGCTCAGCTGGTTTGAGTGATTGATCCAGGTAAGGATTGCCGCCTCCGCAGCCGGTTAAGGCCAGGCTGAACAGGAGGATCCAAGCCGGTCGTTGCATCGGGCATTCTCCTCGATCATTAGAATAGGAACGCGGAGACGAGTCACTGAAAAATGATAGGATTCTAACCGGCAGCTCCAGACCTGTCAAACAGGTTCGGAATGGGAAAAAATTGTAGCAGGTTGAGTACATTCATGGAATGACCGATAATGATCGACATAAAGATTTCAATTCCGACATGAAAGGACAATATCATGAAATTCTTTCTTGATACTGCCAACGTTAAGGAAATCCAAGAGGCGGCCAGCCTCGGCCTTCTTGATGGAGTCACTACGAATCCGTCACTCGTCGCCAAGGAAGGACGTAGCTTTAAGGAAATGCTCCTCGAAATTTGCAAGATCGTGGATGGACCGATCAGTGCAGAAGTCGTCAGTGTCGAAGCCAATGCTATGGTAAAGGAAGGGAAGGAGCTTGCAAAGATCCATAAGAACATCGTTGTGAAAGTGCCCTTGATCGCGGAGGGATTGAGGGCTACCAAGAAACTGGCTGCAGAGGGTATCAAGGTAAATGTCACGTTGTGCTTTTCTCCCACACAGGCGCTCCTCGCCGCAAAAGCCGGCGCCTGGTGCGTTTCTCCTTTTATCGGTCGACTTGACGACATCAGTTCGAACGGAATGGAACTGATCCGTCAGATCTTGACCATCTATCGCAATTACGACTTTAAGACCCTAGTGTTGGTGGCGAGCGTGCGGCATCCTCAGCACGTCGTCGAGGCTGCGTTAGCTGGTGGTCATATCTGTACGATGCCCTTCGCGATATTCCAGCAAATGGTGAAACATCCGTTGACGGATAATGGCCTCAAGAAGTTCCTGGCGGATTGGGAGTCACAAGCCAAAAAGTAAGACCTAGCAGGATGCTGAAGAAGAAGGTGGGGAGCGGCCAGGTGCCCTCCTTGCTCGCAGAACGTGCACGATGAAACTGTGCTCGTTCGATGCGCGCAGTTGGGGTCAGCCTTCGACCCCCCCTTATGAAGTGACAGCTCGCTGCGGCCTTGCTGACCGGCTCATGTATCTACCGTGCGGTGAGTCGTTGGCGTGCTGTTGCAAAGATGTGGTGGAACATCGATCTGGTCAATAATCCGGTGAAGGTATTTTGCTGGCTTGGATGGTATGAGCCTATCAGGGTAATACCCCACGGAAGGACACGGACGATTCCATGGGAAAACTTCGGGAGCGGTGAAGGAAGTTGCAGCCCTTCATCCTGACAGGCTTTCAAATAGTGATCGAAAGCAATTTTGCCGAGCGCGACCACCACTCGAATCTTCCGTAGCGACCGAAGCTCTTCCCGTAGATAGGGACGGCAGGCCTTGAATTCCTCAGGCGCCGGTTTGTTGCTGGGTGGCGCGCAACGGACCGTAGCGCCGATATAACAATCCGATAGCGTTAGGCCGTCATTCCTGTGATGAGAGCCTGGCTGATTGGCGAAACCGAATTGATATAAGGCGTCATACAACCAGTCACCGCTACGATCGCCTGTGAATACCCGTCCGGTTCGATTCCCGCCGTGAGCAGCGGGCGCCAGGCCGAGCACGTAGAGGCGGGCTTGAGGGTCTCCGAATCCGGGGACCGGACGTCCCCAATAGGTCCAATTCTCGAACTGCTTTCGTTTCTCTGCGGCGACCGCTTCCCGATAGGTAACGAGGCGTGGACAGGCGGTACAACGGGTGATGCGATCGTTGAGGAGAGTCAGCGCACGCATGGCCGCGCAGTCTAGCACGAATCTGAAAGTCGATCATGCTTGCCGGTCGTTCGTCAGGCTGTTAGCATACGTACTTGCTTTCACTTCGTTCACCGCATGTAGGAGCAGCGCGGGAATGGCGACAAGAATGCTACAGGCCCTGGTGTTGATCGGGGTATGGCTTGTATTTACGCTTCCGGTTCCCACTGGGGCGCAGCCGCAACCTGAGCAAATCGAGGCGAAGGAGAACACGTCCAAATACGGAGCCAATGGGGAGCCGGAACCCGCCTTCCCCGACTCTCTTGAGAGCCCCAACGAGCCTGAAGATCGCCTTGTGATTCTTCCGGAAATCAAACGGGAAGGTGAGCGCTACTTTCTCAGTTCATTCAAGTTGCCCGACAAGCTGACCTTCGCCGGCCAACCGGTCCCGCTCGATAATTGGCAGGTGCGCGAACGCATCGAGTACGAGTTCTATCAATTTTTAGAAGATCAGGGGGAAAGCATCATTCTTGCCAAGCGAACCGGGCGCTGTTTCCCTCCGGTAGAAAAACAGCTGGCCGACGCGGGGTTACCGGACGATCTCAAGTACATGTTGTTGGTGGAAAGCAAGTGTGTGGCCGCCGCCTACTCAAAGGCGAAAGCGTCGGGGCCGTGGCAATTTATCCCTTCCACGGGACGACGCTATCGTCTCAAGAGCGATGCTGTGCGGGATGAACGACGTAACTTGGAGATGTCCACGGAAGCGGCAGTCAAGTACCTCAAGTATCTTAAAGATTTCAAAGAGAACGATTGGTTTATGGCCATGGCGTCCTACAATGCCGGTGAGGAGAGGGTGCGCAAGCTTCTCAAGGAACAAAAGATCACCGACTATTGGAAAATGCATGGTCCCCGTGAAACGATGCGCTATGTTCCGAGAATCATCGCCGCCAAGGAAATCTATTCGCAGCCGGAGAAGTATTTGGGGTTGAGCAAGAAAGACCTGTATATCCCCATGGAAACTGAAACGATCATCGTCAATGTGAAAGAATCCCAGCGAGCGCTTACTTCCATTGCTGAGGAATTTGGAACGTACTTCTTGGAGCTCAAGATGCTGAATCCTGAATTCAAGAAAGACGTGCTCCCACGCGGAACCTATCAGATGAAAGTTCCCCGTCAGACTTGTCCTGCACGTTGCTTCACTCAGGACAAAACCCCCTAGCAGGTCGTCGAGAAAGTCCACAACCGCGGAGCAGATTGAGGTGTAGGCGCGACCGTTACCTCAACCTGCCTTGTTCGCTTCGGCCTGCTGGGCTATGGTATGTGCGATGCAGATCCCATCCTCTCCAATCCGGCCACTTCTGAGACGACTCATCGCTCGAGGACTGGACGCAGTCGATGCCCGGAAGGCGGTCGGCCGCGCCATTTCAAGAAACGGTGATGAACTGGTCATCGGTCGACGCCGGTATGACCTGCGTCGCTATGAGCGTGTGGTCGTGCTTGGAGCCGGGAAAGCCACGGCCTCGATGGCTCAAGCAGTGGAACAGCGATTGGGATCTCGGCTGGAGAGTGGATTTGTCGTGGTCAAGCACGGCCATGTTGTACCGACGCGACGGATTGTCGTGGCGGAGGCCGGTCATCCTATTCCCGATCGCTTTGGCCAGAGGGCTGCGGCCAGGCTCTGTGCCATGGCTGAAGAACTCGGTCACCGCGATCTCTTGATCTTGCTCCTCTCGGGCGGTGCCTCCAGTTTACTGCCTGCTCCCGTTGCAGGGGTAACCCTGGCCGACAAGCAGCGGACCACACAGGAGCTCTTGCGCTGCGGAGCGAGTATTCGTGAGATCAATACCGTTCGAAAGCATCTCTCACGCATCAAAGGCGGACGTCTCGCCGAGTCGACCAAAGCGACCATTGTGACAATGATTCTGTCTGATGTCCTGGGCGACGACTTGAGCGCTATTGCCTCAGGGCCAACAGTTCCAGATCCCACAACCTATCAGGATGCTGTCGCGATACTGAAACGCTATCGTATCTGGCAAGCAGTTCCCCTGCGAGTGCGCCGGCATCTTGACCGTGGATGTCAGGGATTCGCGAGTGAGACTCCGAAGCCCGGCTCTGCTCTATTTCGCCGTGTTCATCATTGCATTGTCGGGAACAACGCAACGGCTGTTGCGGCCGTGGCCCGCGCGAGCAGAGAGGCTGGTCTTCGGACGCTCGTGTATACGGCGGCCTTGACCGGAGAGGCGCGGAACGAGGGACGGCAATTTGGTGCCCTGGCAAGAAGTATCGTGAGTGAGGGCAAACCGCTGAGGAGGCCCTGTTGTGTGGTGGCCGGCGGTGAAACCATTGTGACCGTCACTGGAAGAGGTACAGGCGGGAGGGCGCAAGAATTCGCCGCAGCCGCTGCCCTGGAAATTGCCGGTCTGCCCAAGGTATGGGTGGGGGCGATCGGGAGCGACGGCACCGATGGCCCGACCAGTGCGGCGGGGGCTGTTGTCGATGGCCATACCATGGCGCATGCGTTGCGCCTTTCGATTGATCTTAATGGCGCGTTGAAGCGTCACAACACACATCCGGCATTGAAGCGACTCAATCGGCTCATCGTCACCGGTCCCACTGGTACGAACGTCAATGACCTTTACCTCCTCCTCGTGCTGTAGGTACTATCCATTCAATGAATCGCCCTCTTCTTCTTCCCTTGGCCTCCTGCACTCAACCGTCTCTTGTTGGAGGGAAGGCCGTAGGTCTGGCGCGTCTGCTCGCAGAAGGATTTCCTGTTCCATCCGGATTCTGCGTGACCACAGAGGCCTATGATCATGCGCTCCGCGCGCAGGATTTTTCTCCGACGGAACAGTGGCAGGAGGCCCTGTATTCTTCCGGGGCCGAACGCCAACGGATACTCTCCCGCTGTCGCTCCATCATTCAGAATTGCGACATCGATGAATTAACGTCTCAGATCACCGAACAGGTCCGCCGGCTGGATCTGCCGGTGTCTGGACTGTGGGCCGTGAGATCATCAGCGACAAATGAGGATGGAACTCAAGCGAGCTTCGCCGGGATCTACCGCACGCGCCTTGGAATCTCGCTGAATGGGTTGGGGTTAGCGGTAAAGGATCTGTGGCTCTCCATCTGGGACGAGCGAGTCCTGAACTATCATGCGACATTGGGATCGAGCGGAGGTCCTCCCGCCATGGCCGTCATCATTCAGCCGCTGTTAGAGGCGCAAGCCGCCGGCGTCGCCTATTCCGTTCATCCTCTCACAGGCAGAGTGACACACGTGCTGATCAATGCGGTTGCCGGACTTGCGGCAACCCTTGTCGATGGGCACGCCAAGCCGGACGAATATGTGGTTGAGATAGGGGAGAACGATCAGCCCATCCGGATCAGCAAACTGACCATCACCGCGCAGACTCGGATGTTGCGGGTGAACGGTCAGGAGCTTTGTGAGGTGCCGTTGTCGAGCGATGCGGTTGGTCGTGCAACATTATCGGACAACCGACTGTTTGAGCTGGCCTATGCGGCCAAGCGGATTGAAAAAATATTCGGTCATCCAGTGGATCTTGAATGGCTCTACGATGAGCGCAGGCTGTGGCTGCTTCAGGCGCGCCCCATTTCTCGTCCGCCTAAGCCTCGACAACTGACCAATGATGATTGTGAATGGTCGCGTGCCAACTTCAAAGAGACGTTTCCCGAGTTACCGAGTCCGCTCGGCCTGTCGTTTCTCGAGCTGTTCATGGAGCGCTACATTGTCTCGCCCTATCGGCGTATGGGATGCCTGATTCCCGAAGGGATCTCGTCGGTCCGCACGTTCAAGGGGCGTCCTTATATCAATATGACGCTGTTTTATTACCTCATCGCACAACTGCGTGGAGATCCCACTTTATTGGTGGAGCAGATGGGGGGAGAAGCCCTTGTCAGAGTGCCGGAGACACGCCCCCTCGGCTGGTTCGCACTCGCTCGGGCGAGCTTCATCATGATGGCCGAGATGAGAAAAGCTGTGCGTCGTGGGCCTGATTGGTTCGCAAGTATGAAAGCCATGGTGGCCGAGCATCGCGCCGATCGGCTTCGGACTCTTTCCGGCGAAGAAGTAGTCTTGCGCCTTGATGCCATCGCGGAATGGCTCGATAAACGAGAACTGACTTTCGCTATCGCTGGTGGCGTGTCGCAGTGTTTGCACGCGTTAGGTGGCTTGTTGCCTCGCTGGCTGGGCGAAGACTGGAGAGCCCTGCTGAACGGAGCGTTGCAAGGTCAGGCGGAGGCGATCAGCGCGCATCAGATCGTCCGGTTGGCGGAAATAGTGGACATGGTTCGACGTGAACCGTCAGTGGCTTCGCTGTTTACCGCAGAGGGATGGGATCCGGCTGAGGTTCGTCGCAAGCTCGAAGGGACCGACGTTCTCCGTGCCTTTAACCGGTATCTCGAAGACTATGGCCATCGTGGGGTCGGTGAGTCGGACGTCATGTCACCTCGATTCGCGGATCGACCGGATTTAGTGCTGGCTCTATTGCGAACGCAGATTCTGGCCCCAACCAGCGCCACCCCCTCGGACATTCTTCAGCGCCAAATGGCGATACGGGAACACGCGCTTGCAGAGATCCGCGCCAGGTTCCGATGGCGATTCTATCGGTGGGCCGTCTTTTCCTGGTGGTATCGACGATTATGCCGGTTTTTAGCTCTGCGGGAGGCGAACCGACATCATCTGATGTTTTACTCGGCAGCGACGCGCAGTCTCTTGCTTCGCCTGGGCGAGGGGTTGGTCGAGCAGGGACGCCTCGCATCGCAGGAGGACATTTTTTACCTCACGATCGAAGCGCGCGCCGAGTTAGTAGCCGGAGAGTCGCGTGACTGGCAAGGGATGATTCGGGCTCGCCGTGCCGAGCGAGAGCGGTGGGCCGCGGTGAGCGTTCCAGACACGATTCGGGATTGGAACGATATAGTCCAAGGCCAGGAGGCGTCCTTCGATGTGGCTTCGGATGGAACCTTCCATGGTATTCCCATCAGTCCCGGACGGGTCGTGGGGCCGGTTCGCTTCGTCCGATCGATGGAGGATTGGAGCCGAGTTTGCCGTGGCGACATTCTCGTCGTTTCGGTTATCGACCCAGGGCTCGCGCCGTTGTTTGGCATTGCTGCGGGGTTGGTCGCCGAAATGGGTGGTACCCTATCACACGGGGCCATCATTGCCCGCGAGTATGGATTGCCGGCTGTTGCGAACGTTCCCGGCATTACCACCAGGCTCAAGGATGGCGATCGAATCAGTCTCGATGCGGAGCGAGGAACGATCATCGTTCAATAGCGGAGAGAGGGCTTGATGGTGAGATCGGAATCATCGACTAATCCGCATGCGATGTCGAAGGGCTTAATGTCTCCAGCCATGTTGTGGTCTTGACCTTTTCATGGAGCTTACGTATTGTTCATCTTCATTCGTTTCTCATCGCACCGCCCAACAATATGGCTGAGCATAGGGCGACGGCATGATGTGGACGGTCATCCATGATTGATGGCGCGGTCTTCGGCTCGGGGATTGTCGTTGGAGTTCTCCTCGGCGCAGTGATCGTCGGGTTGTGGATTGCCTCTCGGGTACGCGCGAGCTTGCAGACAGAATTGCTGTCGACCGGTGAACGTGCGCAGCGGGCAGAATCGCTGGCGGTCGAACTGCGCCGACAAGTTGAGCAGGATCGCTCCGATCTCGATCGGATCAGGCAGGAGCTTTCGGAGGCCTCCCACGCCCGTGCGGTGGCAGAAACCAAAGCCGTTGAAGCCGCGCTCCATCTCGATGAACAAAAGACTCTTCTGGTTCAGGCCCGGCAGGAATTAGCAGAGACCTTCCAGGCTCTCTCCGGCGAAGCCCTCAAACAGAACAACGAAGCCTTTCTGAACCTCGCACGGAGCTCGTTTGAAACCCTTCAAGCCGAAGCCAAAGGCGATCTCGCCCAGCGGCAACAGGCGATCGATAATTTGGTCAAACCCCTCCAGGACTCCCTGCAGCGATACGACGACCAACTCCGGCAGCTTGAGCAATCTCGGCAAGCGGCCTATGGAGGTCTCGATCAGCATCTTAAGATCCTGGCCGAGTCCCAGCAGCGATTGCAGGCAGAAACCGGCAATCTGGTCAAGGCCTTGCGTGCGCCGGCCATCCGCGGTCAATGGGGTGAGATCACGCTCAAGCGAGTGGCCGAGTTGTCCGGCATGGTGGCGCATTGCGACTTTTTCGAGCAGGAGTCCATCACGGTCGACGGTGGACGGCTTCGCCCCGACATGGTGGTCCAGTTGCCGGGCGGACGGCAGATCATCGTGGATGCCAAAACGGTTTTGGCGGGCTATCTGGATGCGCACGAAGCTTCGACTGAAGAGCAGCGCCTCGAAGGCATGCGCCGTCATGCCGCCCAGGTACGGTCCCGCATGGACGAGTTGAGTATGAAAGCGTACTGGAATCAATTCGCGCAGGCGCCGGAATTTGTCGTGCTGTTTCTGCCGGGGGAACAGTTCCTTGGAGCCGCACTCGAACATGATCCACGGCTCATCGAGGAAGGATTTCTACGAAGTGTAGTTCTTGCGACTCCCACAACGCTCATGGCGCTCTTACGAGCGGTCGCCTTCGGGTGGCGGCAGGAGCGATTGGCAGAGCATGCCGAGGAAGCGGGGCGGTTAGGGAAAGATCTGTACGAACGGATGGCCGTGTTGACAGAGCATTTAAACGACGTCGGGCAGGCGCTCGGCAAGAGCGTTTTGGCTTACAACAAAGCGATCGGGTCGCTCGAAACCAGAATTTTGCCGTCGGCCCGTCGGTTCAAAGAACTCGGCGTGTCGTCGGAAAAAGAGATTCCCATGTTAAACCCGGTGGAACTCGTTTCCCGCAAGGCTTTGCCCTATGACAGCGAATAAGGAGTCTTTGATGGCCGACAAGCAGGCGATGGTAGAAGCCTTTCACCGGACGTTCGATATTACCATCAATCCAACTCCGACGGTCGTCGACGAGCAGACGCGCAGGCTTCGCGTAAGACTCATTCAGGAAGAATTCGATGAGTTGAAAGAGGCTGTTGCGGCGGAAAATCTTTCATCGATAGCCAAAGAGATGGCCGACCTTCTCTACGTCGTCTACGGCACTGCGGTGTCCTATGGTATCGATATGGATCCGGTCTTTCGAGAAGTCCATCGATCCAACATGAGCAAGGTCGGCGGCTATAAGCGTGAAGACGGGAAATGGGTGAAGCCTGCCACATATTCGCCGGCGCGCATCGAACCGATTCTAGCTGAACAGGGACCTGTTCAGCGCGAGGCTAATTCGGTTTCATGAGAGAATTGCATTGTCCGATTTGTGGAACCTCATTCGTTCGAGCGACCTATCAAGAGGGCCGGGTTGAAAGTCTTCTGAGCCGCATCAACGTATTTCCGTTTCGATGTCAGCTGTGCACGAATCGTTTTCGTGCGTTCTATTCCGGTGCGCGCCATAATACGCAGGCGTTTGATCGACGCCAGTACACACGCCTGAAGACTTCGATAGAAGCCCAGGTTCTCGATCGTAATCAGCCGGCCGAGACCAACCGAATCACCGACATCTCAATGGATGGGTGCACGTTGCAGGCGACGGGGTTCCCGAAGGGGGCCTTTATCGAATTGATCCTGAAACCGACGGTGGAGGAAGAAACGATCCATATTGAAACGGCGATGGTCTGCTCCGTGCGCCCATTATCGACGGGGATCCGTTTTCTGGAGATCCCAACGGAACATTATCGCCGTCTGGCTCAGGTGGTCCTCGCGCTCCTAGTCGGGCAAGGCCTCGGTCCCATGCTCAACTCATAGTCCGACTCTTTCTACCAGGCATTTTCACCAGCAGATTATCGATCAAGCGGATCGACCCGATACGGACCGCGCCCAAGAGTACTGCGCTGGTCACAACAACGGATAGAGGCTCCAAACTCTCCGGATCGCACACGGCGAGGTACTCGACATGAATGGCGGGCGCCAGCTCAATGGTCTGTCGCATGGCCCCCTCGATCGCCGCTACGTCGCTCACCCCTCCCACAATCATCTGTCTTCCAGCTTGTAGGGCCTGAAAGAACAAGGGAGCCATGCGACGTTCGTCGGAGCTAAGAAAGACGTTGCGGGAGCTCATGGCCAGCCCATCTCGCTCCCTGACTGTCGGACGGACATGAATCGTGACGCCGAGATTGAGGTCACGTACAAGCTGCCGAACCAGAAGTGATTGTTGGTAATCCTTTTGACCGAACAAGGCGAGATGGGGTTGCACGATCCCGAAGAGTTTCGTCACCACAGTGGCGACGCCTGAAAAGTGATGCGGCCGGGCCTCACCCTCCCATCGACGCGCGAGTGCCGGCACTGTCACGGTCGTTTGAAACCCCTCGGGATACATGTCCAAGGCCGCGGGTTCAAAGCAGACGTCCGCTCCCTCCTCTCGGCACAGCGCCCGATCGCGGGCAATCGGACGGGGATACCTGGATAAGTCCTCGGTCGCGCCGAACTGCGTCGGATTCACGAAGATGCTCACGACGAGCGCATCACATTGCAATCGCGCGGCTCGAATGAGGGAGCGATGACCATCATGTAGCGCCCCCATCGTAGGAACGAATCCGATGGTTACACCTTCCCGACGTAGTCGTTGGCTCCATGCAGTCATGGATCGCGTGGCACGGATGATCTTCATGAGCCTGGGGGTGGGGTGCAAGCAGGGCGAGACCCATAGCGGGTCGAGGGCTGGGGAAACAGAAGGCGGACCTCAGGCTGCTTTCCGACCTCGGCAAGCAACTGGCTGCTTGTGCGATGGAGCAATGGATGCAAGAACAGCGGGTCGAGTTCGCTCAAGGGCATGAGGACGAACCGGCGTTGATGCATACGCGGATGCGGCACCACGAGATCCGGTTCGTTGATAATACGCCGGCCATAGAACAGGATATCGAGGTCGATGGTCCTGGGTCCCGATCGATTCTCATCATCGCGGCCGAGCGAACGCTCGATCTCACGAAGTACGGCCAAGAGACTTTTCGGTGTGAGATCCGTCTCAAGCTGTACGACTCCGTTTAAGAACCAACCATCACCGGGTTGGGCATGATCGTTCACGGGCTCGGCTTCATAGAGCAGCGATATCCCCATGACTTTCGAGTGGGGGAGCAGGCTGAGCAATGTCACTGCACGATCGCAGAAATCGACTCGATCGCCGACATTTGAACCGAATCCGATAAAGACAGTCTCACGGCTCATAGTGCTCGATAATTGTGAATTTTGAATGGTGAATTTTGAATTGGATAGGTCAAAAATAATTCAACATTCAGCATTCATCATTTAACATTCGCGCTAAAATCCCGCGCGCTTAATCCGCTCCACCGCTTCTGCCAGTCTTTCTTTCGGTGTACACACGGTCATTCTGATATATCCTTCACCCGGCGCGCCGAATCCGTTACCCGGTGTCGTGACAATTCCGGCTTTTTCCAGCAAGTGAGCGGTAAAGGAAGCGGAGGTATACCCTTTTGGTACCGTCACCCAAATGTAGAATGCGGCCGGAGGCGGATCCACCTCAAGCCCGAGTTGTTTGAGGCCCGGGACGAGGGTATCGCGCCGCTCCTGATAGATCTTGCGCGAGCCGTCCGTTACCGAATCATCCAGACTAAGCGCGGTAATGCCGGCTTCCTGAATAGCCTGGAAGCAGCCGGAATCGAGATTACTCTTCACTTTACCGAGTCCGGCAAGAACCTCCTTGTGTCCGACGGCGAAACCGATGCGCCAGCCGGTCATGTTATATGTCTTCGACAGAGAGTGGAACTCGATGCCTACATCCTTCGCTCCATCGACTTCCATGAAGCTCGCAGGGGGCCTGCCATCGTAGAAAATTTCCGAATAGGCCGCGTCGTGGCAGACGATGATCTGATTCTCCTGCGCAAAGTCCACCACGCGCTTAAAGTAATCTTTGCTCATGATGACCGACGTCGGATTATTCGGCGAATTCAAGAACATCAATTTCGCCTTCTTCGCCACATCTCCGGGGATCGCCTTCAGGTCCGGCAAAAAGCCGTTTTGTTTCGTGAGCGGCATGAGGTACGGGACGCCTCCAGCGAAGCTGGTACCGACCGGGTAGACCGGATAGCCTGGGCTTGGAACGAGTACAATGTCGCCCGGGTCGACGAATGCGAGGGGAATATGCCCAATGCCCTCTTTCGAGCCGATCAGTGTGAGGACTTCGTTCGCAGGGTCGAGCGTGACATGGAAGCGTCGTCTGTACCAGTCGGCCACCGCTTTGCGGAACGGCAACATACCCTCATAAGATGGATACTGGTGGTGCTTCGGATCTTTTGCGGCCTTGCCCAGGCTTTCGACGATCGGCATCGGAGTCGGCAGGTCCGGGTCTCCGATGCCGAGATTGATGATATCGACCCCTCGCGCGATGGCGGCCTGCTTCATTGTGTCGATCGCGGCGAACAGATAAGGGGGTAAGGTCTTAATGCGAGTCGCGACTTCGATGGGAAAAGTAGACATGCGAACCGGCTCCTTTCGTAAATCAATCGGACGTAAAGTCTTCGGGTCTTCAAGTCATAAAGTCGTCAAGTCTATGAGTCGTGGTAATTCCGGTGACGTTCGACTTGATGACGTGCGGACTTTCCGACAAGGGGTCTAAGACTACAGCAGGAATGAGGCGGCAATCAACGCCGAGGAGAGAGAACGTGGCCGACAAGCCGATCGGCGATCTGGTGGAGTTTCGGTAAATGGGGGATGGCCGTCGCTTTCATGTGATGCGCGGTCACCCGTGCTTTTGCGAGATCCGGCGCACATTCTCTGGACAACGACTCAATTCCGTTCTCCTCCATTTCCAGATGGAAGAGAAGACCATAGGCACGAGATCCATAACGAAAAGCCTGCAGGGGGGCGATATCGGAGCCGGCCAGTGGCACACAGTCCTTGGGAAGATCGAACACTTCGCCATGCCATTCAAAGACTTCGAATGATTCAGGCAGCGTTCCGAACACAGGGTCCTTTTTCCCCTCATCCGTCAACCGGACCGGCGTCATGCCGATTTCCAGTGCTTTTCCCGGACGGACGGCGGCCCCCAACGATTTCGCCATGAACTGACTCCCCAGGCAAACCCCGATTACCGGCTGACCGGAGAGAAGTGCGGATCTGATGAATGCCGTCTCATCCGCGATCCAGCCATCTGAATCGTTCACCGACATCGGTCCGCCCATCACGATAAGCACATCTCCCGGATCAGGCGGCAAGCCATCCTTCGGCACCAGACAGTAGTCGAGCGAACAGCCATACTTGGCCAACGAAGTCGCTAAAGCTCCGGGCCCTTCAAAGGGAACGTGTTTCAGGCAAACTGCGCGCATTGGGACGACCTTGTGTCTAAGTGATGAAGAACATTGGCTTAAGCCTCATTGCCCTTCCAGATGGAAGATACACGGACGACGTAGGGACAGCAAGGGCGATGATGTTGTACTAGGCACTGTTGTGAAAACCCAATAAAATGGCCTCGTCATCGAGAGGCCTGACGATGTCATGGCAAATTGGCAGTACGATTCTTGGCTTTGGCCTGGCCATCATTTCTTGGGTGGGGGCAATGATGGGGGTACCCCTGCCAAGATGGGTACTGGTATTGTTCTTTGGTGTCGGCACTCTTCTCATTTTTATGTGGCCCGTTACATACCTCGCGACTCAATTTGTCAGAGACCCACAGAAACGACTCCCTGTCATGATTGGGATCGGCGGTTTGTTAGTCGTACTAGAACTCATAAGTGCCTCATATGTAATGACCGGACGAGATCCCGCCCTTCCGGAGGTAGAGATGTCTTGGGGGCCGACAGATGATGAGCTAAGCCGTGGCGAAACGGGAGTAACAATTTTGAATGGTCAGTTATATTCTCAATATACAGCTACTCATAAATTCATGGCCATGGCACTCCAATGGTCTCGAGAACGCGACTTGTTAGACTCGCCCGGCTTACAAAAAAGCGAGAAGTTTCACATTCGTGGTGGACCGATTCGAATTCCTATTCCTCTGGATAAGAGCTTCTTTAACGAATTGGCTCAGGGGTCTGGCGGCACAAATTATACAGTTTTGCTGGTCCCTAACGATATGAACGCACAAGACTTTGTCACGATTCGAGCGGCAATAAACGGTGGGGCCATCCATCTTGCGTCAAAATCCGGTCCGCCATGAGTAACGGGGTGATCGTCATTTTTTCTACTCATCATTTTGTCTTTTTCGACTTAGCCTTGACGTGAATGACCGCTCTAATCGCCTCATCAAAACTCAGTGGATGCAGTGAAACCGGTTTCGCTTCCGGCATGCGAGCATCTCCTTATCTACGAGAGGGCCTATGACAATCAGTAAAGAGTAGTCCGTTGATCGATCCGACATTAAAGCGGTCCGTCTGCTTTGTTTTCATTGCAAGACCTCGTTGAGCTTGCCACCAAATCTCCGCTGACTCGCTCATGACGCGGGAAAATGTCGAACGTCGTGGTGGACGCCCACAGGCCTTACATTTATACTAGACGAAGTATTTCCCGCTGCGGGGTGGGAAGAAGGCACATGTCATTCTCAACGGACGACCGGCAACAGATCCAGCTTGAGCTGGAGGGATTGAAACGCACGTTGGAGTGGACGGAGATTCAGCGGGAACAGCTCTTGGATCGCTTGGATTTGCTTCGGCTCGACAACGCCCGCTTGCAGGATCGCATAGATGAACTGGAACGTCAGGTGGAGGGGTTGAAGCAGCAACACCCATTATTCTAGGAGAACGCTGAAAAACTCCGCCAGCGGCGTTCTCGCATCGCTCAGAGGCTCAACGTCCCGAAGCGTACGCCTCACCTCTTCGCTCGCTGCGGCCTTGCTGGACGGAATTTTTGAGCATTCTCCTTGAGGAGTCACCCGCTTGTTCTAGATGTGCAGGCTATCGATGGTCTAGCGAGTTGAAATTGTTTCTCCGTAGCCCATCATGATCGTTCGGAGTGTGTGAGTTATCATGCCATGAAATATCTTGTTGTGAATATCGAAGATGTACGCTGGCTGCTGGGTCACACCGGCGGGTTTCGTGGTGGTTATGTCACAGATGTGCAGGTGTCGAAACGACGGTTGTTGGACGAAGCGTCGGGCCGCGAAGTGCCGGCTGGAACCACGGTTACGGTCGTGATCCGCTATCGGATTCGCCAGATGGTTCGTGTCGCGAAACTGACGATGACCGGCGTGACGGACTTCTCGATGTTTGAACAGGAAGGGGTCGATTGCTCGACACTGGGAGTCATTCAAGCGGAGCTGACTGACGGGAAGCTCCGCTTCTGGTTCGATCCGCAAGGCGAACTTTATGTGGTGTGTGAGGAAGCGCAGTTCGAAGAAGTGGCAGCGCCGAACCTCGAACTCTTGTCGCTGGAGCAGGTAGCTCAATGGACGTTTCAGAGTGAGATGCCGGATTGGCCCACGGTAACATGGCTCTTGGCTGAGCTGGATGTGGCGGGAGTTCCCTGTATTTGGCGAGCCGCTACTTCGTCGTCCGGGCGTCATCCTTCCATTCAGTGGGAAGGAGATCTGGTTCCGGCGTCGATGCAGGGAGTATCGAACGTTACTGGGGTTCGCTGTATGTTGTACGGGCCGCTCGATGGACCTGGATTCGGCGTGGTGCTGCGAGTCCGTGGGGTACAAGATCGACGCACCGCTCAAGTACTTTCGCTCCTGGCTGATCTGATTGCACAACGGTTTTCCGGACAGTGCCTGGTCGGCACAACGATCATTCCAGGCGGGGAATGGCAGAACTGGAAATCGTTCGGACAGCAACGTGCGACTGAGGGGTAATGCGCGAGAGGCAAGGTGGAAACAGGAGGACGAGCAGGCTGTTCAAAAAGACCGTTCAGCAAGGCCGCAGCGAGTGAAGGGCCGAGGCCTACCCCTCCGGGGTGCACGGTGCGACGAATAAGGAGGACTACGCCTGTGCGCGCCGCCGAGTGGTGAGGCGGCCGGGTCCCCGTTGAGGGTCTGAACGAAGCGAGAACGAAACTGGCGGGCTTTTTCAACAGCCTGCTACATCACTGCTTGTTCGCTGGCATGTTTCGATAGATGCGTACCGTTGATATGGGCGAAGGCCGCGGCGCTGTTTCCGTTTTTCACACCGTTGATATGTGCCTTGCCGTTCAGGTGCTTTTCGTTTACACACTCCACTAAAGCCCAGAGCCGGAACGGATTCACCGCCTGCTTTCTGGAGACGTGCAGCGGCGTTCCATCCAACACGGCCTGTAGCGCCAGGTCAGTCCGCCACCCTAGGTGCTTCGTGACAGGGGAAATCACTTTCTCCATGGCAGCGACGATCTTATTGTCGTTGCTGAAGTGATTCAACATGATGATCCGTCCGCCGGGACGACAGACGCGAATCATTTCACTGACAACCTTCCGATAATCGGGGACAGCGGTGACGACGTAGGCCGCGACGACCGTATCGAAACTATCGTCCTTGAATTCCATTGCGCCGGCATCCATCCGGTGCAATTCCACATGATCCAAGCCGTGTTCTATCGCTCGCTCCTTCGCTTTGTCCAACATGCCTTCCGAAAAATCGATGCCAACAATCCGGCAATGGCGGGGGTACATCGGCAGGGCCAACCCGGTCCCGATCCCCACTTCGAGGATGAGTTCATCGGGTTGGACATTTAAATTTCTGATCGCCGACTGGCGCCCTTCGTGAAACACTTTCCCGAAAATTCGATCGTAGATCTTGGCGTATGACGTATAGACACGCTCGATCTTCGCTAAATCCATATCACCTCCGACCTCACATTAAGGGCGATTGCGCTCCTTGACACGCGTGGGATGAGCTGACTGCCGCAACTACGTGTGGAAAATTTGTGCGGCGGAGCACCTGAATGGAGCGAGGGGACCCGCCTAAATAACACTAGGGAGCTACTCTAGCCAACTCGCTCCGACGAGTCAACAGATTATCTCGGCTCCTTCATCTGCCTACGTCGTAGGCCTGGGTTGTCAAACTGTGGGGGAATGCGCAGTGGATGCACTCCGTCGTAGTCTCCCATGGTGGATGCATAAAGCCGTGGGGCTCCACTTGATTCACCAACGGCCCCTATGGGATAGGTACAAGCATGCTCTTCGCTGGTTTCTTCGCCGGTGTCTTGTGTCTCGGCCTCATACTCGGAGACTGGTTCTATTTCGTGCGCCTCACTCCGGATGCAAGCCGGTATGGGTGCGGAATTGCCCGCTCCCATGATCGTTTCACCCATACGACGATGGAACAGCTGGCCAGCCGGTTTGACGCCGGTGGTATTTTGACCTTGCCGCATGGAACAGCCCGGTTATACCGAGATCTCAACCAGATTGCGATTCGACAGAAATACCGGCTGTTCGCCATGGGCTTTAGAACATTGTGGCCGTTGAAGGGGTTAATCTCCCTCTCTCAGGAGGGCGACACGCTTGCCGTACTCTGCCGGAAGCTCACTCCCTGGTCTTCGGCGATTCTCACCGCCATCTGGTTTGGCGTAGTGGTCGTGGGCATGGTGGGAGCCGTGGCCTCACTGTTCGTCGAAGGACAAATGGCGGCAGCCGGTGGAGTGGTGCTGGCATTCGGAGTGATAGGATTGGGAGTTGTGTTTTTGCTCTCCGGAGCTATTACGGTTGTGTTTGCGTATCGCTTGGAGAATTCTCGGCTCATGATGGTGTATCAAGAACTCCGGGAAGTGATAGAAGGAACCAGGGTGCAGGTTTGAACAAGCGCGGTTTGTTTCGTTTGTTTGGTTTCTTTGGTTGAACGAAAGAAACCAAACAGACCAAATAAACAAGATTAGGAGAGATAGAGGCTCAGGAACTGATCGTACTCAGCAGGGAGATTCAGGCTGGATCGGTTACGGGCAAGGGCTGCAATGATACCGCGATGCTTCTTGTTGAGTCCGGACGATTCAAAGGCCTGACGAAAGTGCTGCCACCGCGTAGTGGCATCGGTGGTCAGGCGCGCCCGCTCCGACGGCGACAACGCGTGGACTGAAGTTGTGAAGGAACGAAGGGCTTTCTCGACACTTTCATAGGGCGGCGCCAGCTTGAGTTGGGCGTAGAACGTTTCGAGGTGATGACGGAACTCCTCTCGAAGCGCCAGGGTATGATCGGTTGTGGGAGGGGGCGCTTTAGACATGACGGCTCTCATCGATAATACGTGATGAACCGTCGTGGTAACAACAGGGTAGCGTAGCGTGTGCACTTTTCATCCATATTTCAGGAGGGGTATTTATGAAGCGCATTCCGCAATATGTTCTCGGATTTGTTGCCGTGCTTGTCCTGGCTGGTTGCTCATCCCCTCATCATTATGGGATGCACGGTGGAGGAAAGAGTGATGCCTATTGGCAGAAGGGGCAGGAAGATATGGCGTCCTTGATCGATCGAACCGTCAAGGATCAAGAGAAGGCTTTGCAAGTCAAATCGGCCATGAACGACATTGTCGCAGAATTGAAAGCAAGCCGCGAGCAGGAGCGGGCTGGCCACCGCCGGTTGTACGAGTTGAACGCAAACTACACGGCAACTCCGGAGGAGTTCAACAAGGTTCTGGATGAGGCGAGCAACCGGAGAATGCAGTCGGCTGCAAAGATTCTCTCTCTCCGCTTCAAGATGAAGGATCTGATGACGGCTGAGGAGTGGAAAGTATTGTCCGACCAGATGCTGGCCTACAGCAGCCGGTACCG